>BPGC01000024.1 GCA_026002835.1 Candidatus Nitrosocaldaceae archaeon | reverse complement strand
TCTATTTAGTATCTTCTTGAGTGTAATTATCCTTCTGCTCCTATCCTCTATATCGCAGATCAATCTCTTAAGGTTGTTTATCCTTCTATTGATAATTCTATGTAACTGATTAGGATCATTACTTAACCCATATCTATTCATATCTATATTAGCTTCTTTTGCTGCTTCTATTATCCATTCCTCTAACCTAGGAGAGAGTATTATAACTATACAGTTAGAATTGCCTAGTATCTTTATACTAGATTTATCTTCTAAAAGATTTAATGAATCTAATATCTTTGGCTGATTACTATCTGGATCTTCATCTATTATAATTGTTAATTTACCTATCTTATTGATAAATTTCACTGCTTCTGATTTATTAGGTGCATGTATTATCTTTGAACTATTAGATAATTTCTGAATTAATGCTTTATCGGGTTTACATTCCACTACGATCATTACTCTTCTCCTAGAAATCTTTCTATATTAAAGAATATATCTATGCCATAATCCATAATCTCTTTGATATCATTACTACTCAAAGATTTGACTCTAGTCTGATGATCTTTCATATATGTTATAAATACAGACACTTCATCTTTTGATGCTTTTTCTAATATAGAGAGTAGAAAGTATGGATTATGAGTAGATATAAAGTATTGATTATTATCTAATGCTATACTCTCAGCTAACTCTTTTGTATAATATGGAAAAGCATGAGTCTCTGGTTCTTCAAATACTAATATAGCATCTTTGTTCGTCATTATAGCTGTTTGATAAAATATTACTCTCTGAAATGTGTCTGAGATTAGATTATATGGCAAAGATATTCTTACATCTTCTTCCTCTTCCCATTCAACTTCTATAACGTGTTCTATAGGTCTTAACAATAGACTAAGATTATACTCTTTTAGTATATCTTTAACATATGATCGTAATTCTTTATTTGTTAGTAATAATGTTAATAGATTATCTCCATAAGGATGCTTTAATGAATCTGGAGTAGTATCTGGAAAAGTTGAGAGTTTCTTGAATTTATAGAATTTTAATGAAACAAATTCCTTAACATTCTCAACATTAGTTTTGCCATAATAACTCTGTCCAAGATTAAATATATAATTATCATTATGTCTGACTTCAACATAACCTTGAACATTATTATAATTCATATTTAACAAGTAATCATCGATCTGTATAAGTATACTTTCATCAGTATTCCTACTATAAAATAGGTCATATGGATATCTGAATCTTACATATTCTTCTATCGATACTTCGCTATTTAACCAAGAGAATAAACCTAATATTTCAAGTATATTAGATTTACCAGTATTTGGTTTGCCTATAAACAGATTTATCCTTTTACAATCTAACTCAAGATCTTTTATAGATTTAAAATTCTTAACCTTTAATTTATTAATCATATCAAAGTATAATAACACAGCATATTTATTGATTTATAATCAACCTCTTCCTCTCTCTCAACGCTTTTAAAGTGCCAGACATATTCAATGTTACTATACCTTCTTTCTTTAATCTATCTCTAACATCATCTAAATCTGAGAGGTAACATCTAATTATAGCATAAGGATGATCTCTTTCAATAAGATTAATCTTTAACTCTCTACATTTATCCTTATTTAACCTTGTATTGCTATAGATCAATATATACCTCTTCTTCCTTCTAACCATGCTGCTCACTTAGATACTGCTTTAGTATATCAAACTCTACATTAGGCTTAAAGCCTTTAACCTTAAACCTTATCTTTATAGCATCTTGATCTCCTAAAACTATTCTATTCTTGAACAATTCTTGTTTATTTAAGCGAATGAATAAGGAATTTCTATCTATATGTTTATCAAGATTATCTGCTAGGTGTATCTTATCATGTATATTTATTGAATTAAATATTATATCAGCTAACTTTCTAGCATCTTCAGCATTTAATCTAGCCTTTAATAGTATGACTTCATTACCATAATATCCTTCTAATTTGTTGCTAGTAAACTTCTCTATATCTATCTTTAAGATATCTTTAATTATAGTAAGTATTTTATCATAATCTTCAGTAGCATGTATTATTACATCTATCTCTGCTGAGATAAATCTAGTCTGCATAGATCTGCTAATCTATTAATCAAGTATAATTCTTGCTGCTTTAGATAATGCTATAGTTATATTATATGTATCCTTATACTCTAATAAACCGAATCTGATCAATAGATTAACTACTTGCATGGTATTATCTTTTGATATGCATAGATGATTTGTTAACTCGTCTATAGTAACTATATCATTCTCTGCTATATACTCAAATATGGAACTTGCAAGAGAGTATCTACTCTCATTTTCATAATCCATGTATATATTTCATTGGATAAAAATATAAACTTTCCTCTAATTTGGAGAATTAAATGCTAGATTAACCATTCCTCCAATACCGTATGCTACTGCTACCAATAACCTCATTATATAACTAGCATCAAATCCCAGATTGTATATTATTGCTATTAATGGTAAGAATGATAACGATGTTATTCCAACTAATGCTTGTCCTCTAGTTGTGAATCCGTTCATAGATCTTATCATAATGTATGTTGTAAGATTTCCTAAACCTATACCTAATAATATTAGATATGGATAGAAAGTAGGATATATAGTTGCTAATAAGAAAGGCAGAGCCCATGCAATGCCATTTACGATCTTCATCTTGTTACTCCATTTACTGCTATTAGAAAAGATATGCTTTAGTGTATATTTTAGATCTTTAAATAATATAAATGCTAGTAGTATTGAGATTGTTATAGATATTAGCCATATTATTACTGTTATACCTTCTATAAATATTGATAAGATTGATGGTATAAAGATTCCTATTGCTATGCTAATGAATAATACTCCAATAGCCTTCTCTCTATTCATCTCTTCATATTCATGAACATTTCTCTTATTATAGGGTTTAGCAGATAAGGGAATGTTTGTACAAGCCATACTGCTCCTCTAGCATAGAACGGTACTGTTATCTCTAATCTCTTAGAATTTACTGCTCTTAGTATAGCTTTTGCTACCGTTTTAGTATCTAATGCAAATCTAAGGTTTATCTTAGCATCTTTAAATGAATCATTAGAGAAGAAATCTGTTCTTACCGTTATAGGACTTACTACAGTTACTCCTACATTTGTATTATGCAATTCATGATATAATGCTTGTGAAAATCCTAATAAGCCAAACTTTGATGCACAATAAGATGCTAGATTTGGTACTGCAACGCTAGCTGCTAAACTTGCTACATTTACTATATGCCCTTCATTCCTTTCAAGCATTATAGGAAGGAATGCCTTTATACAGTATATTGCACCTAAAAGGTTAGTTTGTATCTGTGCTTCTATATCCTTAATGCTTGTATCTATAACCTTATCAAATATAGCAAAGCCCGCATTATTAACCAATACATCAATATGCTTAAATCTATCTAAAACTTGCTTGCTCATATCGAATACTTGATCCTTATTGCTTACATCACATTTTATGCAAATAAACTCTTGTTTGTATCTATCTTCTAGATCATTTTTGATTGCTTCTAATTTATCTAATCTTCTTGCTACTAATGCAAGATTAGCACCTTCTTTAGCAAATAGATATGCTACTTCTCTGCCTATACCGCTAGATGCTCCAGTTATTAATACATTCTTATCTTTGAACCTCATCTCTTCTTCTAAACACAAACTTGTTAATGTTTGTTGAGTTACATCTAGAACATCGTAACTCTTCTCTGCTTGCTATATATGATAAATATAAACAGTCTTTGCACTGATATCTTTCCAATACATCATCAATTATTATCTTATTATCTGCTCTTACTATTATAGATAGATTTGGTATAACATGCCTTATCAACTCTTCAATATACGATTTGTCAACATGCCTATATCTTAGATGCGTTTGCATTATATCTGCAAGCATATTCTCTTCAAATTCTGTACCTTTCTCATTATAGTATCTAAATATTATATCTCTGAAATACCATTCAAACTCTTTAAGTTCGATATCTCTCATAATAATAATTATATTTATTATCAATAAAAAATTATTGGTAGATAGATGACATTATCTTCTTTAACTCATCTAATGATATGTATAACTATTAAGACTATATGACACTCGATCTATCATAACTATAGATGCTAATAATGTAGCTATGATTGCTATTCCTACTATAGGTAATTATTCCATTATTACTCATCAATACTTTAATCATCTTCTCAAATACATATCTCTATTATTGTATCTTAACTCTTTAAGAAATAATTTTAGCTAACATTATGATCTGAACTTATCTGTATATATTATACTTTCCTTTTTCATCATAAAATATACTTCATCAGCTTCTCCTTGTAATACATATCTTTATTGATAGATTTTACTTATTAATTGAAATATCTTATGTATTATAATTCCAATTCTTTACAGCTTTTAATACTGATATCTCATTCAAAATGGTATCTTTATGCTATCTTATACTCCATTTATATTTACATTTATGGCATCTATAGCAATTATCCTTTATCATGATCATAATTACAGTATATACATTTATCATATCTCTTCAATCCTTTATCTATTAATCATTCTATTGCTTTATCTTCATCATGTATTACCTTTATTTACTAATATATAATGATAGTCAATCACCTTGTCTAAATATATCTGGATCTTCTTTAGTAATATGAACTACTCCTACTTTGTATATAGCTTCATATGATAGTATATAATATGCATTTTAACAGAATCTTTGTATTTAAATCTTGGATGATCTGAATAATCTGTCTTTACAGAATCTACATATAGAGTAAATATATCTCTCCTTCTTTTAGATCTCCTTTATACACCTCTTTAATCGATATATCTACTTGTATGAATGCATGCTCATGTATTCCACATTTCTCTAACCATATTATAGGTTCCCTAATGTCTATAACTTCTCTTATTGTATAAAGTATTCGTTCTTTAATCTGCTATGTTAGTAGTTGTAAACGATGAATTACCGTATCCTTGTTTAATATTATACTTTTCAATATTCATATCTAATTCCTTATAACTAGGCCCAACTTGCATTATCGCTAATATTACTGTATAGATAGTAGGAGCGTATATGACTATTATTAATACAATTACTTCTATTATGCTATATTTGATTATTCTTTTCGTATACACTCTTTAGTATTGATATAATTAATAATATTATCTCTAACAACCTCACTCTTATTATTATAACATTCTACAAATATATCATCTACTCTATTGGTTAATGGATCAATAGTTACTCTAAGCCTTATATACTCATTATTACTATCTACTCTATAATCTATTGCTAAAGAACCACTTCTATCTATTATTGTATAGGCATTAGGATATCTATTCAAGAATGTCTTTACTTCATCAAGTTCTTCTGCATAGTTAAGCAATTGTTTATCTGGTATGCTATCAATAAGATACTCTTTTATGAGCATATAGATAGAGACTGATGCTATAAGTATGAATAGTATAATTATAAAAAATATGTTTGATTTCATAGTAAAACCCTTTCTTATTTAGCAATAATTATTATGCCACCATTGTACATACGATCCCCACCACCATACTGGCCATGTATATGAGAATATCTCTGGATTAGGTTCTGGTGTTTGTGTTCTATACGACCATGAACTACCTGATTGAAATATTATAGCTTGTGTACGAAATATTGGACTGGAGCACCCATATGCATCACATCCTTTAGTAAAATCATCGTCATTACCATATGATGCATACCACGCTGTTTGATGAAAGCCTATACTTAAAAGATAATTGACTATTGCAGTTCGTGAATTTCTATATATTCCTGAATTATTCCATGGTGGACAAGGATGAGGATTATTCTGACTTCCGCCACACACAGCGCCAGATTCTTGAGCTTGATTGTTGCCTTCTGCAATACTCTCAAAGAACTTTTCAAACTTCTTTATTTTATTAGACTCTATCTTATTGGATTTAATATGGTCTTCCTTGACAATTGTTATTACTTCATTCTGCATGTCAACGAACTCCTTACCTACATCTATATATTCCTTTGATATACCTGCATTATATGCTGCCTTCATATCAAATGTCAGTAATTTAGTCTTCTCATCAATAACAATAAATGGATCTATTTCATTAAAAACTTTTGCTATATACTCAGCATCGTATTGTTGTTCTGCATAAGATATATTATCAGTTTGACCAATATTAGGTGTTATTAACACCGCAATTACTGTTGCTATTATTGCTAGGTATTTACTCTGCATTACTTATT
>BPGC01000023.1 GCA_026002835.1 Candidatus Nitrosocaldaceae archaeon | reverse complement strand
ATTATTCTGTTTTTGCTTTTGTTATCTTCATCTTTATCTTCTGATGACACCATTAATATTAATGCGTAGAATTTATTATGTTTTAAGTTTGGTTTAAAATGATATATTAAACATGTACCTATCAAACTATATTAACTTTCCTTCAACTGATGCTAAGAATTCTTTAAACATACAGCTCTGCTACAAGATACCAAGCAACAAATGCTCTAACATATATCTTCATATTATCGATATTCTTCTGCTCAACTAACAAGTAATCCTTACCCATCTTTGCTGGAAGGAATACCCTCTTTGTCAATCCAGAATATGCCTTAACCCTTTCTGTCCTTAACTCTGGAACTAATTTCTCTTCTATAAGCTTATCAACCATATTGAAGAATTGATCTGCTTTACCAGAAGCATCGTCTATCAGATAAGACCACTATCCATAGCCTTCTCTTTGGTTAAGGTTACCTTCTTAACCATAAATAGTAGGTATTCTCTATATTTAAAATATTATTCTCATTATTCTCTATTCTCTTGAAGATATTCTCTATTCTCAATGTATGATGAAATCATAAGAGTTATTATTTAGTTTTGTTTATTTATAGCATAGATGAGTGCTAAGGTTAGAGGAAGAAAGTTTACTATTATATTAGATAAAGAGGATAAAGGTTATTCTGCTCAATGCTTAGAATTACCATCTGCAATAAGTCAAGGAGATACAAAAGAGGAAGCTATTGAGAATATTAAAGAAGCTATTGAACTTGTATTAGAGGTTTTAGAAGAGAAAGCTAAGAAGAGAGGAGCAAAATTGGAAGAGGTTACAGTTTGATTGTCTCTACCAGTATTAAGTTGGAGAGAAGTTATTAAAGCATTAAGAAAGAAAGGGTTTAAAGCAATAAGGCAAAAGGGCAGTCATATATTCTTAGAAGATAACAAAGGTCATTATACTACAGTTCCAAAACATAAAGAGATAAAGAAAGGTACTTTATTAAAGATACTAGAACAAGCAGAAATAAGTAAAGAAGAGTTCTTAGAGCTGTTATAACTCCCACCCACCTCCCTCGCCGGGATTTGAACCTCATATTATATCTTTTAATCTAAACGCTTCCTCAAACTTTGCATACTCTTCTTTTATATTATCTGCTAGATAATGTGCTTTTATCCCTAAACTATGCCCCATTAACCATTCTAGTATATCTCTATCAACTCCTTGCTTCCTTGCCTCATTATAAAAGAAATCTCTTAAATTGCTTGGTGCAATATCTATCTTAGTATCTGCTATGTTTATCCTAACCTTATGAGTTGAGAAGGTAAATACTCTTTGTTTATCTCTTAAATTATCTAATGCATTTATTACATCTCTATGTATAGGGTTTGGTCTATACTTTTTGGTTCTAACATTCTCATTGATATTTATCCATCCATTTTTTAGATCTAATTCATTCCATCTTAATTGCAATAATCTTCTACTTCTTATTCCTTGAGTTGCACATAGTGCTAAATAACATCTTACCTCTCTATCTTTTATCTTGCTTAGAAACTCTAATACCTCATCTTTGCTAGGTGCTTTTATCAATTCTTTGATAACTATACTCTCTATCTTGAGATACTCTGGTTCTTTAATATTCTTATATCTACATAGATACTTCAAAGCCTTCCTTATATTATTCCTAGTATTAGCTGAATTGTTGTATTGATAGATAAACTCCTTAGCATCTAGTTCTGAGTTTATAAATCTATTTACCCACAAAATTATGCTGTTTATTGTATCTTTTGCAAGTTTTCTACCCTTTTTATCACCATTATTTATTAACCACATAGTGTGTCGAATAACTGATAGATCACTAGCAACATAAAAGATATTGATCACCATTATAATTAAGATGATATGCCTAGAGATTGGAAATCGTATAATGAAGCATTAGTAAGAAGAGGAGAGATATTATTATCATTAGATTTCATTAATAATTGGGATAAGGAATTAGAAGAGATGAATAAAGGTAAAGAAGGCAAACCTTATCAATATCCTAACTCATTCATATCATTACTAGCAATAATACATGCATATCTATTACCATATAGACAGTTAGAAGGTTTCATTAGAGCATTAAGCAATTATACTAACATTAAGGTTCCAGATTATACTAGCATAGCATGGAGAGTTAATAGATTAAATGTTAAGATGGATAATAATATCAATACAAATGAACCTATTATTATAGTAGTAGATTCTTCTGGTATTAAAGTAGCTAATAGAGGAGAATGGATGAATAAGAAATGGAAGGTAAGAAGAGGCTTTATAAAGATGCATATAGCTGTTGATATCAAAAATAAGAAGATAATAGCATTAGAGATAACTAGAGAAGATGTTCATGATAATAAGAAGTTTAAAGACCTTATAGATAATATAGATGCTAAAATAGATAAGGTTATAGTTGATGGAGCATATGATAGTAATGATAACTTTAATTATCTAACAGATAAAGGTATAGAACCAGTAATTAGAGTAAGAAGTAATTCTATAATCAATAATAGTATAAGGGATATGCATGTATTAGATCAATTGAGTGATTATACTAGATGGAAGCATAAGCATGATTATGGTAAGAGATGGATAGCAGAATCTGTATTCTCATCATTTAAGAGAATGTTTGGAGAGTATATTAAATCAGTAAGATGGGATAATATGGTTAAAGAGTTGATGGTTAAAGCAAGTGCATATAACTTGTTTATATCTATGAGTAATGGATATGGTTAAGAGATATATGATATGTACTCTGTTAATGAGTTATTCAACACAGCACATAATAGCATAAAATAGTTTATATAGTTTATAAGCATTTAGAAAAGTATGACATATGTGCATGAACTTATGAGTAAGAATGTAATTACTATAGATGATGATAAAACCGCTTATGATGCTGCAAAAATCATGGCTGAGAAAGATATTGGAACATTGGTTATAGTTAAGGATGAGAAGCCTATAGGAATAGTAACTGAACGTGATCTAGTTAAAAGAATTTGCGCAAAAGATCTTAAAGCTAGTGAGGTAATCATTAAAGATATAATGTCAAAGCCATTGGTAACAATTCAGCCTAATATGCCTATAGAGTTAGCAGCTACACTTATGGCTGAGAATAGGATAAGAAGATTACCCGTTGTAAAGGATGAAAAGTTGGTTGGAATAATAACTACTGCTGATATAATCAAAGATTTGGAAGGATGGATAGAATCTCCTTAATGCTTAACTATATTCTTAATCTTATTTGTTGAGTAATATATTTGATACTAGCATTATTATTCCTATTATAGTTAGATAAGAGCCAATACCTTGTAATGTCAATAATAATGATGGACCAAATAATGCTAATATTAATCCCCCTCCACAACAACTGAATACTGAGAACGTTGCTGGGATTATTCCTACTAACCCTTTTTTATTCATATGGCAATTACACCTATAATGCTTTGATATATTTCTACTATAAAGCATCAATGCTATACTTATTGCTAACAATGATGATATTGCTAACAATGATAGCATAGCTTCTATATTCATAGAGAATACAGTATATCTATTAGGATATGCAACTACCCAGAAAGTATAATCTATGCGATCTAGATTCTGGATCCTAGTTATCACATTAAAGTATGGGACTGGAACTTGCTCTGGTATAGGTTTATTGCTTATAGTAATTATACCAGTAAATAACATGAAAAATATTGAATATAATATAGCTGATATCCTATACCGATTTACAGAGAATGTATATTTTACAATCTTTGATATCTCTTTAACATCTACATTCCTATCTTCTATGATAGTTACTATTTAACTATAAACTTTATAATTTAAATACTATAATATGGATAGTAATTGTATGTGCGAGTGTTGTACACCAAGCAAGAAAGAAAAGAAAGAATGGGAAGATGTTCTAAAAGAGATAGAGGTTAAAGAAGAATGAAACATTACAACCTTATTATTTTAGGGAATGGAGCAGCAGCATTCGCAGCAGCTATAAAGGCATCTGAGATTAATGATAAGATTAGTATACTTATGATAGGAAAAGGATCGTTAGGAGGAACATGTGTAAATGTTGGATGTATACCATCTAAATATCTACTAGAGTTATCTCATAAGTATTATTATCCTAAGCATAAAAGGTTAGAAGGTATAATATTTAATGATATAAAGTTAGATTTTTCTAAAGTAATGAACTCACTAAGAGGATTGGTTAATAATCTAAGAGAAGAAAAATACTATAAAGTTTTATCTAACTATCCTAACGTAGAGTATATAGAAGGCAAAGGTTACTTTACATCATCTAACGAATTGATTATAGAGAATGGAGATAAGTTCAATGTTAGTGCTGATAATATTATAATAGCAACTGGTTCTAGTCCATCTATACCTCCAATTGAAGGATTAGATTCTATAGACTATCTTACTAGTAATACAATATGGCAGATTAATGAATTACCAGAATCTATAGCGATAATAGGAGGAGGCGCAATAGGATTAGAGATAGGACAAGCATTACTCCATTTTGGAAGCAAAGTATCAATAATAGAAGCACTGGATAGAATTGCATATCAAGCAGAACCAGAGATATCAGATGCTTTACAAAATATATTAGAAAGAGAAGGTATGGAATTTCATCTAAGGAGTAGAGTTGCTAAGATCAATAAAGTAAATTCCAAGGTTGAGATAGAGGTTATGAGCAAAGAAGGCAGGAAGAAGATAAGTGCTAATAAATTACTTTTAGCAACTGGAAGAAAGGCTAATACTAAAGGGCTGATGTTAGATAAAGCTGGTATAGATACTGAGAATGGATCTATCAAGGTTAATTCAAGGTTACAGACAACTAATCCTAGAGTATATGCTGCTGGAGATGTTATAGCGAAAGATCTAATGCTAGAAACGTTAGCTGCTAGAGAGGGAGCTATAGCAGCTATGAATATTTTAGGTTATGATAAGAGAATAGATTACAATACTATACCATGGGCAATATTCACACATCCAAATGTAGCGGGAATAGGTATGAGCGAGTATGAGGTTATGAGCAAATATGGAGCATGCTCTTGTAGAATATTATCATTAGATGTAGTTCCAAAAGCTCAACTGTTGAATGAAGAAGGATTGGCAAAGATGATAATCCATCCGAAAGATAAAAGGATACTAGGAATGCAAGTTCTAGCTCCATATGCTTCTGAATTTATAACCGAAGTAGCAATAGCTATGAGAAATAATCTAACATTTGAAGATATGATAGATATAACTCATGTATTTCCAACTATAAGCGAAAGTATAAAATTAACAGCGCAGACATTTGTTAGAGATGTTAGGAAGATGAGTTGTTGTTTAGAGTAATAAATTCTTCTACCTTTTATTGTATATAATATATTCCTTATTGCTTTATAACTCTCATTTATATGCTTTCATTTTCATGTTTAGTTCGAATTCAATTATAACTATTTTATTCCCATACTTCCAGTTACGTTTTAGCAAACTTAATGCTGATTTAGTTCTTTTATCAAGCTTATGGCAGAGTAATATTCCTTTAACATCATTGGTATTAAATTCTCTAGATATCTGATTCATATAATCCAATAATTGTATTAGAGCTGATGACGGCGTGATGTCTCGCTTTAATTCAATTACTGTATAATAGTTAGAATTCTTCTCTCTACATAATATGTCTATATAATTCCCTTTTTTAGTTAAATAGTGTTTATTATTATCTATTATAACTAAATTAGGAAAATAGCTTGAAAAATTATTACGAATTATAGTTTCTATGTGTGCTTCAAGTAAATTGTTTATAACATTCTCCTTATTTTCATTATTAGATTGCTTAGCATTTATCGCATCGATCTCTTTTAGCAACCTTTTAAGTATTAGTAAAGGTGTATTTATTAGTGCTTTAGTGCCTACTATAATATTGCGTAATGCTGTATCACAAATTCTCATAATTAGATCCTTCGTTCTCTTCTTTTTAAGAGCTTTATATATATTATCAATGAATTTTTCATAGATTTGCAAGTCATAATCTGTTATATAAGTTTCATAAAGAATGGTATAATCAGTAATACCTTTAGTAAATAGTTCTTGTGACTTCTTCCTTATTCCAACCACCACTTTCCTTATAGAATTTCTTTCTTTTCTTGTTAATTTTATAAATTGTCTAAAACATTCTATAAATATGTCTGGATGTCTCGTCTTTTTATATTTTTTGATGAATGAAATTTTGGTTAAATAGTATTCTTTATCTGTTTGTTTAAGAAAATCTATTCCATATTTACTTAAAGATGCTTTAGTAGGAGAGATCAACCCGTAATATTTTAGAGCTGTTAGCCTCTCAAACGTAGCGTCATAAAATACTTCTTTATTCATATCCATCTGCCAGAACCTTTTTCTACTAATTCGTTCTCAGAACGTTCTTTAATTATTTTTCTAATATATCTAGCAATCTTCTTTCTTTCCTTGGGGGTAGTTTTTATTTCAAAATAACCAAGTCTTTCCATGTCTGATAATATTTCATACAACATGTCTAATTCCCTTTCATCATAGTTATTATCCATAAATTATACAGTAATTAATTATAGTTATAAATTTTCAAATATCGGTGCTTTAACATATTATTAGACGTTTCAGTAAATATTTAGACATTTACATGATAAGCTTAAATAATTATATATGTGATTAAGACTATTTTAAATAATTCATCAAATAATTTTTTGATATATATTTAGTCCAACCTAATTTTACTAATATTTAAATACCAAATTATCCTTTTCATCAATAATGGTTACTGTAGATGAAGTTATGAACGCATTAAGATCTGTTATAGATCCAGAATTGAAGAAAGATATAGTTAGTATGGGAATGATCAAAGATTTATCTATTGATGGTAATAAAGTTAAATTCACATTAGAGTTAACTACTCCAGCATGTCCATTCAATAGTGATATTGAAGAAGATGTTAGGAATAAGATGAAAGAGTTAGGTGTAGATCTAGATATGAAGGTAACTGCTAGAGTTATCGAAGGAAGAGCAGTCGAGATGTCTGAACTATTAACTGGAGTAAAGAATGTAATAGCTGTAGCAAGTGGTAAGGGAGGAGTTGGGAAGAGTACAGTAGCTGTTAATCTAGCAGTAGCATTAGCAAAGACTGGAGCAAAAGTTGGATTACTAGATGCTGATATCTATGGCCCTAGCGTTCCATTGATGCTTGGCTTAGCACCAGGATTAACAGCTGATGAGAATGGTAAGATTATACCACAAGAAGTTTATGGTATGAAGGTAATGTCTATGGGTTTGGCTCCACAACAAGGAGAACAGAATGTAGGAATATGGAGAGGACCAATCATATCTGGCATAATAAAACAGTTCTTAACTGATGTTAATTGGGGAGAGTTGGATTATCTAATCGTAGATCTACCTCCTGGAACTGGAGATGCGCCATTAACATTAGCACAAACAATACCTATAACTGGAGTTGTTGTAGTAACTACTCCACAAAATGCAGCAATGAATATAGCATTAAAGGCAGCATTAATGTTCAAGAAGTTAGGAATACCAATCATAGGTGTAGTTGAGAATATGAGTTACTTCATATGTCCTCATTGTAATGAAAAGACATATGTATTTGGAGCAGCTGATGAGCAGAAGATAATTGATAGGTTTGGAGCGCCATTAGTAGGAAGGATTCCTTTACATACAAAGATAATGGAAGATAGCGACCATGGCAAACCAGTTGCTTTAGAAGATACAGATTATGCTCAAGCATTTTCCCAATTAGCAAAAAACGTAGCTGGAAGGGTTAGTGTAATTGCACTCGAGATGCAAGAAAGTCTTGCTCAACAATGAAGAGTTAGAAGCATTAAAGAAGCCTGCTGGTATATTAATTAGAGATGAAGCAATAACTAAAGATAAGATAAAAGAGCATATAACTGATCTAATCATTAGCATTGGTGATGCTACTACTGAGAGATTGATAAAGATGGATATAATACCTGATATACAGATCGTTGATGGTAAAGAAAGAAGGATTACTAGGGAACCTTCTGGAGCATATAAACATCAAGTAAGATGTAAGAATCCTGCTGGTAGTATAACATATGATGCAGTAAAAGCATTTAAGGATGCCTTGAATTATAATGAACCAGTAAGGATATTGGTTGAAGGAGAGGAAGATCTATTCGGCTTAGTAGCATTAGCATATGCTCCTAACAATTCTGTAATATTTTATGGTCAACCTTTAGAAGGTATGGTTATACTATATGTTAATGAGGAAAGTAGGAATAGATTCAAAAGTATGATTGATAAAATAATATCATTAGAAGGGGAATGATGACGTGGCGGCTGTTTGATTAATGATAAGAATTAGTTAATGTCTGACCCCATTCATATCATAATAGATCTTAATATCTTCATATCATTAGAGCATATATAACCATTCAATTGTGAACTTATTAACTCTTCTTGCCAATGTGCATTATAAAGTTTACATCGCTTATTATTACAGAACGGATCTCCTGTAAGATGGTATTTTATTATCTGTAGAATTAACCCTTTAAGAATCTCATTTATCTTATAATCATAATCAATAATCCTATCTTTAAATATCTCCTTTATCTTATCTATATCATCTCTTTTCCCTTCCATGATATATTTATAAACCATGAGATAATACTCTTTAGGCTTGGCTGGCGCTTCAACTATTCCAGGTATACTTATGATATCAGGATAACCAAATATTATGCTTCTTAAATGATATCTATAATCATTATTATCAAATGTACATAGATATCTATTAGATAATATTATATGAATGGCATATTCATCTAACAATTCATTTGTTACTAACTGGAACTGATATCCATCATATAATCTATCAACTATTCTAGGCTTCTCTAACAATTGTAACTCTTCTAAGAGATCATCATATGATATCTTTATCTTCTTGAATGGTTTCTTATGATCTAGAACTCTTGTATATGCTATCTTCTCTGCTATTATCTCATTGATATATTGCTTAAAGAACTCATCTTTTATGATAATATCAATACCCGTTAGATCATGTATATATCTTTTAACACCATTAAGGTTCAAGTATGGCAGATCTAACCCATATAGATATATTTTCATAGTTACAATTAAGATATTATTATATATCAAAATATGCTAAGATTAAAATTCATCCTAAACCAATTATCTAATGCGCTGGGCGCAAGGAGCCGGGGATTCTAACCGGAATCTCCTAGCCTGGTAGGGAGCAGGCCTGCTAAGTCTGTGACCCTTGTGGTCGCGCGGGTTCAAATCCCGCCCCCGGCGCTATTACTCTAATTATATTTGTTATACCATTTTCTCTAAAGTATTTATAACATCATAAGCAATATCTAATAATTTATTTAGGCTATCATTATCAATTGCTAGTGGTGGCATTAGCATCATTATATTTGCTAACGGTCTAAGATATGCTCCTCTCTTGAATGCTTCTTCCATTATAACATGATTTATCGCTCGCTTTAGCCTTAGAGGTGTTTTATCGTTAGGATTGATAAGTTCAATACCAACAGCCATCCCTTTATGTCTTATATCTCCTATTATTCTATTATTGAACTCTTTCAATCTATTCTCTATAATCTTACTCTTCTTCCTAACCTCATCTATGAGATTATATTTATCATAAAGTTCAAGATTAGTTAGAGCAGTAGCGCATGCTAATGGATATCCAGTATATGTATGACCATGAAACAATTGCTTATTATCATAATAATCTGCTAGAAATGCATCATATATCTTATTATTAGTCAAAGTAACAGATAATGGAAGATAACCAGCAGTAAGCATCTTACCAAATGTTACTATATCTGGCTTGGAATCTTGTGCAATAAATTCTATCATATTACCTAATCTTCCAAAGCCAGTAGCTATCTCATCTAAGATTAATAATGTATCATATTCTTTACATAACTTGCTTATATTATGCTGATAATTCTTTGGATATATTATTACACCTCCAGCAAGTTGAGCTCCACTCTCCATTATCATACATATAGGATGATCTTTCAACTCTTTCTCTACAGCATCTAAGCAGTAATTGATATAATCTTGATCGCTCATATCTTTATTCTTTCTATACATATATGGAGAGTCTATATGCTTAACATCGAATAATAATTGTTTATAATTGCTAAAGAATTGTTCAACATAGCCTACTGACATTGAGCCTATTGTATCTCCATGATAACCATTCTTTAATGCAATTATCTTATCCCTTTTTTCACCTATATTCTTCCAGTATTGCACTGCCATCTTTATGGCAACTTCTACAGCACTAGAGCCATCATTAGCATAAAATACCTTATCCATTCCTGTAAGGTTAGACAATCGTTCTGCTAGTAGTATAGCTTTATCGTTTGATAATCCAAATAGTGATGAATGAGTTATATTATCAGCCTGTTCCTTTATAGTATTAATTATCTCTACTCTATTATGCCCCCAGACATTACACCACATACTAGCAACACCATCGATGTATCTATTCCCTTCTATATCTATAAGATGAAACCCTTCAGCTCTATCGATAATTCTAATCTTTCTATCTAACATCTCTTGCATCTGAGTATAAGGATGCCACAGATGTTTTTTGTCAATCGCTTCTAGATTCATAATATATCTTACCATTCTAAAAATTGTATATTATCTATATCTTAACGATATGTCATCGCTTTTACTCTGTTTCATCTCTTTTTTCCATTGTTTATAATGCTCTGAGCATAGATATACCCTTCTAGAACCTGATACTTCTAATCCTCCCTGTCTTGCTTTACCAGCATCCAATGATCTTATAGCATTGTTCGAACAACCTTCAACGCTACATGAAACACCTTTGCTAACTCTGCCCATATTATATGTATCATACTCTAGGCTATAAATACTTCCTTTACTATAGCTCTATATGCTCAATAGGATTAGGAGTAAGATCGAGCCCATGATGAATACTCTAGGCTTGAAATTAGCATCTACTGGTATATCTCCAAACGCTTGGACTATAATTGGCTTCTTCATATCAGCATTATCTGGTATAATATATGCTATGCAAGGTTTAATAGAATATGCTATAATTTATGGAGGAATGATACTCATCATATCAGGTTTTACAGATATGATAGATGGGGCTGTAGCTAGAGCAACTAAACAGGTATCAAGAAAAGGAGCATTCTTGGATTCTACATTAGATAGAGTATCTGAAGTTATAATATATGCTGGTATACTATATGCTAATATATCTAATAGTTTGTTTGTATTGCTAGCTATAACTTTGTCATTGTTAGTAAGTTATGCAAGAGCTAGGGCTGAGTCCTTAGGAATAGAACTGAAAGGTGTAGGTATAGGAGAGAGAGCTGAGAGATTGCTTATATTAGCAATAACTAGTATATTAGCAGGCTTAGCAGATATGGAGATCATGGATTATGGATTAATAATAATAATTATCATCGCTACTATAACATTCATTCAAAGAGTTATAATCATAATAAATAAATTATCTTAATGGTTCAGACTTTCTTCTCTCACTTTCAGATCTAACTTTTACTACTCCATAGAATACTGCACATGATACACAATAATACTTTATTATAGTTGGGCTAGCTATATAAGCTCCGCTAGATCTCAGCTCTTTAGCTAATGTAGGTTCAACCAAACTTAACCTAGAGGTTACCTTTTTGGCTTTATCTCTAGGTACCCACCTACCACAGTTACTGCATTGAACTAAGCTAGAATGTCCTTTACCACCTTTAGCTCTACCTCTACTTGTCCTCTTCTTTGGCATAAAGGATTAACACATTAATCTGTTTTAAGTGTTATGTTTATAGTATGTATAATCCTTAATAAACAAGGATTGAAAGTAGCAATAACTGGATTTGAAACACATGATGGAGCTATAAGTAATCTAAAGAATAAACTAACAATGCTTGGAATAGATGCTAAGATCATTAAAGATGCTAAGGATATGAGTAATGTAGATTTTGTATTAGTACTAGGAGGAGATAAAGGCATACTCCATTACTTTCATAAGATAGATACAGATTCTCCTCCTGTAGTTGGTATCTATGAGTCAGATTCTACTGGATTCTTAGCACAGATAGATGCTAGAGAGATCAAAGATGCAATAAATAGGTTGAAGAGAGGAGATTATGATATAGATGAGGTTACTAGGATAGCAGTAAAGATAGATGGAAGAGAGGTAGAACCAGCATTGAATGATGTAGCAATATTCCCTTCTAGAAGTGCTATCCTAATGGAGCATAAGTTAAGGATAAACGGTGAAGATATATGGCATGATAATAGTGATGGAATAGTTATAGCAACCCCTATAGGTTCTACTGCTTACTCGATGTCAGCTGGAGGACCTATGGTATTACGAGGCTCAAAGGTATTCGTGATAGTATCTATAAACTCTATAGATGTAACAAGAAGGCCATTGATTGTATCAGATGATAGCAATATAGAGATAGATGATATAATAAGCAGATACCATTGTGAAGTTATTCTTGATGGTGATAAAAGGATTAGAGTTAAGAAGAAAGTTACATGCTTCAAACATGAACATCCAGCAAAGCTAATAAAATTCGCTAATCAAACTGTATCGTTAATTGCTAAGAAGGTAAAATTAGCAGAGGATATGCTTGGCATGCCTCCAAGCGCAAAGTTGGTATTAAAGATATTAGAGTATGAAGGACCTATGAGCCAAAGAGATCTAGCAGATAGAACCATGTTACCAGAGAGAACTGTAAGATTGGCATTAAGCCATCTATTGAATAAAGGATACGTTAAGAAGAGAGTATCACTTAGAGATGCTAGACAAAGGATATATGAATTAAAATTATAAGGACTCTAATTTATCTATCAACTCTTTCAGTTTCTGTTTCATCTCATCTATAGTTTTTTCTAAAACTTCTCTTCTAGCCTTCTCTTTCTCTAACTCTTTCTCCATCTCTTCCAATCTAGTCTTGAATTGGTTTACATTAATTAGATCCTCTAGATGCAATTTAACTCCTTCTTTCACAAATTTGTTATAAGTATCTATAACTATCTGCCCAGCTTTTGTCTTACCTTGTAAATGATTCCTTATAGTAGCAGTTGTCCTTCCTAATTCGTCAGCAATCTCAGATACAGTCATCTTTGCCTTTTCTCTCGCTAAAGCGGCAGCTGCTACTGCTAAACTATCTATCCATGTAACTCTCTCTTTAGGATCTCTTAACGCTTCTAATACATCTTCTCTAAATATGCTATTTATCAATAAAGTATATTCTAGTTTATGTATCTCTTCTCTTCCTGTTGGAGATAATGATATATCACTCAACCTCTACAACACCTCTCTTAATAGATATAACCTTCTCAGGTTTTATAACGATTCCTTCATTAGTGATATCAAATGGATGCCTCTTCATTGAATGAGATGTGCCTCTCATCTTCCATACTATTATACTTCTTAGCAACTCTCCTTCAACCTCATCTAGATCTAACCTAACTATCCCATCAGCAGCATGTTCTACTCCAGGCCCTCCAAAGCCTCTCTCAGTAACACTAACTTGTGATATTAGGAATGATGTGCAACCTAATCCAGACAATACCTTCTTCAATTGTAGAACCATGTTCCTAGCAAGCATAGGTTTTGTTATATATAGAGTTGTAACTGAATCTATAACAACCCTATTAGCATTTACATCTTTAATAGCATCTTTAATAACATCTATCATTGCATTAAAATCATCTGGAGCTTTTACTACATACTTTTCTCTCTTGGCAGCTTCACCTATTCCAGCAGTAAACGCATCTACTAGAGCGAATTTACCATTCTTTTCATATTTTGATACATTCCAACCAAACTGCTCCATAGACACCCTAACTTGGACTGGATGTTCTTCCAATGCTACTATAACTCCACTCTCTCCATTTGCTAGTCCATTATAGATGTATTGGTAGCCAAAGATAGATTTCCCAGTTCCAGGACCCCCAGATAATAACACAACATTTCTTTTAGGAAGTCCTCCATGTAATATATCATCAAATCCTGGAATCCCAGTTAATATTCTTTCCATATGCCTATAATTGCTAATTATTATATAAATACTTAATCTAGTCATAGAAACTTTTCTTACAAAGTACTTTTATGATCGCTAATTATTATATATGGTATGAGAGAGGCAAAGATAGCAACCGCGTTCCTAGAACATAATGGTTCGATTCTAATTCTAAAAAGAAGCAAGAATGTTAAAACTATGAAAGGAAAATGGGCTGGTATATCTGGTTATATTGAGAATGAGAGTCCTTTGGATGCAGCTATAAGAGAGATTAAAGAGGAGACTGGTATTGATAAAGATAAACTAAGGTTGTTAGCAAAAGGTGATACAATCGATGTTATAGACTATGAAAATAATACAATATGGAAGGTTCATCCTTTCCTCTTCTATACTTATGATACAAATATAAGGTTAGAGAAGGAGCATGATAAATATAAGTGGATAAAACCAGAAGAGATAATAAACTATGATACAGTTCCTAAATTAAAAGAAGCTTTGTATAGTTGTCTTGAACATCTAAAAGAAGATATCCACAAGTAATTATTATTAATACCAAAAAATTGATATTGTATTGGCATACGATATCAAACATGAGGAAGGTAATAATTCTAGGAGCTGCTGGAAGAGACTTTCATAACTTTAATGTATATTTTAGAGATAATAAAGAGTATAAAGTAATTGCTTTTACAGCAGCACAGATACCATTTATAGCAGATAGAGTATATCCTAAAGAACTTGCTGGAAAGTTTTATCCTAATGGAATTCCTATATATGATGAAGATAAATTAGAGGAATTGATCAATGATTATAATGTAGATGAGGTTGTATTTGCTTACAGTGATGTTAGTTATAACCATCTAATGCACTTAGCAAGCAGAGCCATAGCTGCAAGAGCATCATTTAGACTATTAGGATTAAAAGATACTCAATTAGTTGCTAGCAAACCTGTTATATCTGTAACAGCTACTAGAACTGGAGCTGGTAAGAGCAGCATATCTAGAGTGATAGCAAATATAGCAAAAGAGTACAAGGATATAGCAGTAATAAGACATCCTATGCCTTATCTAACATTTGATCCAATACAAATATTTACTAGCATTGAAGATCTCGATAAATATCAATTAACGTTAGAAGAGGAGGAAGAGTATATCAATCATATAAGAGATGGTAATACTGTATATGCTGGAGTAGATTATAAAGTTATACTAGATGAGGTAGAGAAGAAGCATGATCTAATAATATGGGATGGAGGGAATAACGATTTCCCATTCATAAAGCCAGATCTTAATATAACTGTAGTAGATCCATTAAGAGCGGAAGATTCAATAAATTATTATCCTAGCGAGATCAACTTGAGAATGGCTGACATTATCATAATAAATAAGGTTAATACAGCAAGTAATAAAGATGTAGATAAAAGTATCAAAATAGCAAAAAGTTTGAATAAAGATGCAAAAATATTCAAGGTAGGCTCTTATCCTATAATAGATGAGTCTATAAAAGGTAAGAGAGTAATTATAATTGATGATGCTCCTACTATAACTCATGGAGAAGTAAAAGAGAGTATTGCAAGTAAATTGGCTAGGGATTTAGGATGTGAGATAATAGATCCAAGACCATATGCTAAAGGAAGCATTAAAGAAGTTTATGAAAAGTATAACATTAGCAATGTATTACCAACATCTGGTTATAGTTATAAACAGTTACAAGATTTAGAAGATACTATAAATTCTATAGAAGCGGATCTAATAATAGCAGCAACTCCAGCAGATCTATCAAGAAGGATGAAGATCGATAAACCTATAGTAAAGGTTGAGTTTAGGATAGAAGGTTATGACTATGAGCAATTTGTAGATTATATTAGAAGATGGCTCAAAAAGTTATAATAGTGTTTAAACAAATGATAAGTAAGCGGTCGTCGTCTAGTTTGGTCTAGGACACTGGCCTTCCAAGCCCGTGACCCGGGTTCAAATCCCGGCGACCGCACCA
>BPGC01000022.1 GCA_026002835.1 Candidatus Nitrosocaldaceae archaeon | reverse complement strand
TCGAATACGCCTTAATAATATAACTTTAACGTTATTATTATTATTAATAAATATATTAGTAGAAAATATGTCAAACCAATAAATATTCGTGTATTTAGCTTTAACTCTCAACAACAAGTCTATAGTATGTATCATTCCTTTTAATAAGATGATATCTCTTATCTCTATGACTCTCGTAAAACAAATTTATCTCTTCACAGTTTATATAACATATCATATTTCTAACATAAAAATAATTTAAAATTTATCTAATGCGGGGGGTGGGATTTGAACCCACGAACCCCTAAGGGATGAGGTTTCTCATAATTATTCTGAGCCTCACGCCGTTGACCAGGCTTGGCGACCCCCGCTTATTGATATTAATAAAATTATGATAATATTTATTTTGTAGATAAACCACCATCAATTACTAGTATAGTTCCAGTAACCCAACTAGCTTCATCAGATGCTAGATATAATATGCCATATGTTACATCATCTGGTTCTCCAATTCTTCCTAAAGGTTGAGCAGCATTTAATACCTTCCTTGCTTGTTCATCCTCCAAGTATGGTTCTAAGAACTTGCTTCTAACAGTTCCTGGGCATACACAGTTACATCTTATATTATATTCAGCATATTCTAATGCTATACTCTTTGTAAACATTATAACTCCAGCCTTGGTTGAATTATAAACTGCCAATGGGACTTTCTCCATAGCTCTCATACCAGCTACTGAGGATATGTTAACTATAGATCCATATTTCCTCTCCATCATGAATGGTAATACAGCTCTAGTAACTCTAAATGTTCCTATAAGGTTAGTATCTATCAATTGCTGCCATAGATCATCTGTAGTTTTATGGAACTCAATTGGATCATTTGTAAAACCAGCATTATTAATTAATATATCTATCCTATCAAACTTATTTATGGATAAATTAACCGCAGCTTGAACCTCTTCTTCATCTGTTATATCAGTTCTAATTGGAAATACTTCTATATTGTATTTAGATGTTAATTCCGTAGATAAACTCTTAAGTTTATTCTGATTTCTTCCTAATAATATTAGAGATGCACCCTCTTTAGCAAATAATCTAGAGATACTATTTCCTATACTTCCAGTAGCACCAGTTATTAGTGCAACTTTATTATCTAGTCTCAAGTTGAATATTTTTAAAGACATTGATCATATTTATCTGTTTATATTATCTCATGCCATATCTAGCAGCTATCTTTCTCTCTATTCTAGAGAATATAAGACTATCCATAGCTAATCCTATACCCATTATAACTAGCATTATAGCTATAACTTGAGCCATATTATATATATTCCTAGCAGCTATAAGTAAGAATCCTACTCCTAATAATGCAAAAAGCATCTCTGCGCTTATTAAGCCTCTCCAAGCGAATGACCATGCTTGTCTCAATCCTGATATTAGGTATGGCAGAGCTGCTGGTAGAACAACTTCATATAATAATGTAAAACCTTTCGCTCCCATATTTGTAGCTGCTTTTATATATATAGGAGGAACATTCTTTATTCCAGTATAAGTTGACATTGCTACTGAGAATATAGTACTAGCAATTATGACAAATATTATACCCATATCATTTATTCCAAACCATATTAAGCCTATTGGTACCCATGCCATGCTAGGTATAGACTGTAAACCTAATACCAATGAACCTAAAGTATCATAAACAGTTTTATATTTAGCCATATAATAGCCTAAAGCAAAACCTATACTTATTGCAATGATAAATCCTATTAGCAATCTTATAAAACTAGTTCCTATAGCATATGGCAAAGTTCCATTTATTATTAATAATCCTAAACTCTCGCCAACTTGGAATGGAGATGGTAATATCAATTCTGGAACTATATCTGCTAGATAGATGCTATGCCAGATAATAACTATTATAGCATAGAATATCAGTTTTTTTATTATTGATGATCTTATTATCTTACTCATTCTTCTCTTCCTTCATAGCTGCTATAACTTCACTCTTTAAAGCTTCTAATACCATACTAGAGTATTTGTTCAAGTTTGGGTCTTCCATAAGTCGAGGTCTTCTATAATCTATCTTAAGCTCCTTCTTTATAGTAGCTGGTCTGTGTGTAAATACTATAACTCTATCACCTAAACATACAGATTCTCCTATTGTATGAGTTACAAACAATATAGTCTTCCTAGTCTTCTGCCATAATAATTGTAACTCAACTAATAACAGATCTCTAGTCTGAGCATCTAAGGCAGCGAAAGGTTCATCCATAAGTAATATCTCTGGATCCATAGCTAATGCTCTAGCAATCGCTACTCGCTGTCTCATACCTATAGATAATTGATAAATATAAGAATCAGCAAACTTTTCTAACTGCATCATACTTAGATAATGCATAGCTATCTCTCTTCTCTTCTTCTTCTCTACACCAGCTATCTTTAAACCGAATTCTACATTATCTATTACAGTAAGCCATGGAAATAGAGCCCCTTCTTGGAATACCATGAGTCTATCTGGACTGGTGCCAGATATTGGCCTACCATCTAGTATAATCTCACCTTCATCTGGTTGTTCTAAACCAGCAATTATATTCAATAATGTACTCTTACCACAACCAGACGGTCCTACTAAACATACAAACTCTCCATCTTCAACGTTAAGGTTTACATTGCATATAGCTTTAACTCTACCGTTATTCTGCTCATAATATTTTACTATATTTCTCAGTTCTAATTTAGCCATCATCATTCACCTTTATATTATCAGATGCTTGATAATAAATTTCTGTAATGTCTGGAATGTTATTGAATATATGAAGTTTATATGCTCTTTCGGCAAACTCTTCTATTGAATTGAGCATTGGATCTGAAGTAAACTCTATCCTAGATAACGATTCTTTTATTATATCTTCGGATAGTTTCTGTTTTGCAACATCTTCTATATGTCTCTGTATTATAGGTATTGCATCATCTTTATGCGTATTTAACCATCTAGTTGTATTTATATGAACGTCTAATATCTTTTTGATAACATTCTTATTCTCAATTAGATCATCTCTAACTACTAATAATGCACTAGCAAATCTTCTATCTGGCCATAGATCCCGTTCGTCCAAGAATATCCTACTATTGGTATTTTTCAATAATATAGTAGCCCATGGCTCTGCAACCCATGCACCATCTATATCTTTCTTAGATAATAATATTAGAGCTTCAGAACCTCTAACATACAATATCTCTACATTACCTCCTAACTCTTTAGGTTTTAACCCATTCTCTATTATATAAGAGCGTAATGATATATCTTGAGTGTTACCATAATCTGGAGCAGCTAATCTAGTATTAGCTAGATCAGAGGGAGTTTCTATTGGAAGATCATCTCTAACTATGAATAATGATCCGCCACTTGCTGAACCTGCTATTATTTTTAGCATTCCATCGCTTCTAACATATCCTATTATGGTTGGTATTGGACCTACATATGCTACATCTATCCTCTTACTTATCAAAGATTGAATAGCTTCTGTTCCAGCATTAAATACCTTATATTCTACCTTATATCCCTCATCTCTCAATGCTTCATTAAAAGAGTTATTTTCTATGGCTAATATAGCTTGAGCATGATTAACATTAGGAAAATAGCCAATTCTAATTATCTTATTATCGGCTTTGCTATATGTTAAAAGTATAACTATAGTAACTATAGTAACTATAGCAGATACCATTAGTATTATTTTTCTCATAATCCAATAAATAAAACACCGTTATAAATATCTCTTTTAGTCTAAAATGTTCATTCTGGTAAGATCTCTTCTTTCATGAACTTTTCAAACTCTTTATCATGCATACTTCTTCTAGCCTCTAGTAACATAGCTGCGTCATTTCCTATAATGTATCTAAAATCGGGTTCTTCTTCTATTAAGATCTGTTCTATTATTTTAGTTATATCTTCTGGATCTGTGCCATGCTCAGATAATATCTTTAATCCTTCTGCCATCTTCTCTATCATCTCTGAATAATGCTCATCCTCTATTTTCTTAACATTAATAGAGAAATAATCTTTAACTGCACCTACTTCTACTAGTATAATCTTTATGTTATATGGTTCAACCTCATATCTTATAGATTCGCATAATCCTTCTAATGCAAACTGCATACTAGAATATGCAGACACCATAGGAAAACCAACCTTTCCTGCTACTGAGATTATATTTATTATCTTACCAAACTTCTGTTTCTTCATTATAGGTATTAATAACTTCATTAATTTTATAGTATTAAATAGATTTATATCAAATATTTTCTTGATATCTTTCATATCTAATCCTTCAAAAGGTGATAATATATTGTAATTATCAGTATTTATTAATGCTACTATATTACCTCTTTTACAAATATCTCTAATATATGCGTCTATAACTCTCAAAGATTTATTTCTAATATTTATATTATATACAATATATTTATTTATAAGTATCTCAGTTATCTTTTTTGATATACTATTAGAACCAGATACCAGTACTATATTCATATAGATATAACAAGATAAATTATTAATAAATCCTTTACTAACATAAACTAATATTCATATATAGTATATGATAAATTATATTGTTACTATGACAAGCCAAGAAGTAGAGAGTTCTAAGAATGAATTAAAAAAATGGGATACATTGATACATAATGGAGTAGCATTCCCTCCAGAATATGATTATAAAGGTTTAAGTATAAAGATAAAAGATAAAAAGATAACATTAACTCCAGAACAAGAAGAGATGGCATATGCATGGGCTAAAAAGAAAGATACTCCATATGTAAAAGATCCCGTATTCATATCAAATTTCCTTAATGATTTTCTAGCATTATTCCCAGAAGAGTTTAGAGATGCTAAGATAGAAGATATAGATTTTAGTGAATTGTATAAAGTTGTTGAAGAAGAAAAGTTAGCAAAAGAGTCTATGAGTAAAGAAGAGAAGAAGATGTTAGCTGCTGAGAGGAAGAAGATTAGAGAAAAGATGAAAGAGATGTATGGATGGGCTGAAGTAGACGGTAATAAATTTGAAGTAGCGAACTGGATGGTTGAACCTCCTGGATTATTCATGGGAAGAGGCGAGCATCCATTAAGAGGAAAATGGAAACCTAGAGTAAGAGCAAGTGATATAGTATTAAATCTAAGCGAAGATGCACCGGTTCCAGAGGGAGAATGGAAAGAGATAGTTCATGATCATGAATCTATGTGGTTAGCTAAATGGATCGATAAATTAACAAAGAAAGAAAAATATGTTTGGTTATCAGATACTGCAAAATTAAGACAAGATAGAGATAAAGCAAAATATGATAAAGCTAGAGAACTTGGAAAACAGATAGATACAGTAGTTAAAAGGATCTATAAATCTATGCATAGCAAAGATAGGAAAGAGAGGATGATAGCAACTGTATGCTATCTTATCTATAAATTAGCAATGAGAGTAGGTGATGAAAAAGATCCAGATGAAGCGGATACAGTAGGTGCATCTACATTAAGAGTAGAGCATGTAAAGTTGAATAAAGATAGTATAGAGTTCGATTTTCTAGGAAAAGATAGTGTTAGATGGCATAAGAGCATAAAGATAGATAAAGAGAATAGAATATTGTACGAGAATCTTAAAGAGTTTATGAAAGACAAAAAAGAAGGAGAATTGATATTCTCTGATATCACATCTAGGAATGTCAACCAATTCTTAGGTAAGATAGTAAAAGGTTTGACAGCAAAGGTGTTTAGAACTTATCTAGCTAGTGATGTTGTTACTAGATATCTAGCAACTATAGATAAAGAGTTAACAACAAGTGAATACGCTAAAATCTACCATGCAAAGATGGCTAATCTACAAGCAGCAGTAACATGTAACCATAAGAGAGCTCCTCCTAAAAATTTTGAGAATAGTTTAGAGAAGAAGAAAGCAAAGTTGGAAGAGATAGAGAAGAAATTAGAGGAATTGAAGAAGACTGAAGCGAAGACTGAGAAGCAGAAAGAAAGGTTAGAGAAAAGG
Organism: Candidatus Nitrosocaldaceae archaeon; assembly: GCA_026002835.1. The sequence continues at coordinate 16,975 of BPGC01000022.1, read as the reverse complement.
TTGGCAAAGATTAAAGAAAGGTTAGAGAAGACAAAGTTCCAGATAGAGTTAGCATTAAACACTAGAGATTATAATCTCAATACATCGTTAAGAAACTACATAGATCCCAGAATATTTAAAGCATGGTGTGATTATGAAGGTATAGATTGGACTAAACTATACTCAACATCTCTACAGAGAAAATTCCAATGGATAAATAGATCATCATTTAAATGGGAAAGGTTAGCAAAAGAAGGTTATAAATAATCAATATGTATCTAAATACTTCTTGATCTCCCATTCTGTAACTTGAACTTTGAATTCATCCCATTCTCTCCTCTTTATGCTAATGTATCTATCAAATAGATAGTCGCCTAACGCTTCCTTGATTATACTATCTTTCTCCATAGCATTTAATGCTTCATATAGAGATGATGGTAGAGTATCTATATTCTTCTTAACCAAACTTAACTCATCCAATTGGTAAACATTCTCTTCTACTGGTTCTGGCGGTTCCAGATTATTCTTAATACCATCTAAACCAGCTTTAAGCATAACAGCAAATGCTAGATATGGATTACAAGTAGGATCTGGACATCTTAACTCAATCCTAGCAGATTTAGGTTTCTGTGCAAACCATCTAGGTACTCTTATTAGTGCTGATCTATTCATGCTTGCCCATGTTACATATACTGGTGCCTCATATCCTATAACTAACCTTTTGTAAGAGTTAACTGTAGGACATAAAACTGCACATAATGCTTTTATATGCTTCATCTGTCCAGCTATGAAATTGTATGCTAATTTAGATAGTCCATAGCTATCTTTAGGATCATAAAATACATTCTCATCATCTTTGAACAAACTTTGATGTACATGTAATCCAGATCCAGGTTTATTCATCAATGGTTTTGCCATGAATGTAGCATGCATCTCATGCAACTGAGCAATCTTCTTGATTGTATACTTTAATGTTACAAGTCTATCTGCAGTTGTTAGAGCTGGTGCATAGCCAAAATCTACTTCATATTGACCAGAGCCAACTTCATGATGAGCTGCTTCTACATATATCCCGAAACTCTTTAATACAGTTACTATATCCTTTATTACTGAAAAATTGTTTGGTGATGATAGATCAAAATAACTTACTTGATCTATTGGTATAATATTATCTTTGAATAGATAAAACTCTGGTTCTGGACCAACATTATACTCAAATCCTAATTGTTTAGCCTCTTCAACTACTCTCTTTAATGCAAGCCTTGGATCTCCTTCAAATGGTTTTCCATCTGGCCTATATATATCACATAATAATCTTGCAGTCTTTGTTCCAGATGATAGCCATGGTAATACTGAATATGTATCTGGATCTGGTTTTAAATATAGATCGCTCTCTTGTATCCTAGCAAAACCTTCTATTGAAGAACCATCAAACCATATACCACTTTTCAATGCTGTATCTAGTTGCTCTACTGGTATGATGATCTCCTTAACAACTCCTAATAGATCTGAGAATTGAAGTGTAACAAACCTTACATCGTCTTTGCTTACTTGCTCTAATAGTTCTTGAGAATTCATAGATTTAATTGATCTATCTTATTTAAAAATCTAATCTTTTATTATCCTTCAACTTTTGTTATATAATATAATTTATCAGTTGTAGAAAGATAGTAATAGATTTATATTCAGAGTATTTAATCTCAGATAACATGGGTGTTGATGGAGTATTTGTAGCAGGAGCATGTACTGTAGCTTTTGGAATAATACTTATAGTAATGGGTCTTATGCTACCAGATTTCATGCCAGTCCTATGGCCTGTAGCTGTAACGTTTATAGCTTGTGGAATAGCATTAAAGGTAATCTCAGTAACGCATGCAAAATAGTATTTATAAAATACCCAACTTCTTTGCAAGTTTTATTAGATCTTTCTCTGTAATCCATTCAACTTTTAGATAATCTAGCATCTCTTTCTTTGTTAAACCTAATCTCTTTGCTTCTTTGACTGTAATTCTATACGCTTCAACCTCAGTCTCTCTATCTACATAACTATAATTATCATCATAAAGTTCTTTACCTTCAAGTAGTTGTTTTATATGAACTAACTCATGAATTATATCTAGATGAAGAGTTACATCATCAGCATATAATAGATGATTATAAGATATTATTATACTTCCATCGGTATCATCAACACGCATATAATGCTCATTATCAACTATCTTTACCTTTAATTCATCTAACACATCCTTTAATTCTTTTTTGTCATAAACCTCATATAATATCTCTTGCTCCTCTAATCCTTCAAATACATCTCTTATGTTATATGTATTAATCCTAAGCCTACGATTTGGTTTTATCAATACTTAATCCTTCTCTTGCTTTTTTACTCTCTCTTCGCATAACTAAGAATAGATAAACTGCTAACCAAGGTAAGAACATTATCTCTCCAGCAACTGAATGAAACTCTTCAAACTCTACAGGATTAGCACTAATGGTTAATACGAACAATGATAGAGAGAATATCCTTATCATATTAACTACAAATGTTCCAACTGCTCCAATTACAAAGTATATAACCTTCCTCTTTGAGGGAATATTCATCTTTAATAAGAATGCTAGCATAACTAGCGTGTAGATTATCATGCTATGAACTCCAGCAGATGGCCAGAATACTTGTAAAGCCATTGAGCCTTTCTCACCATTTAATAATAATAGATTGCTATTTGCATATGCGCTTCCTATATCTAAAGTATTTATTAACCATGCATCTATTTGAAGGACATATGGTACTATGAATTGTAATGGTCCTAGAGTATCGAATGGGAAGAATGCATCCAATGATAATATTATCGCACTTCCAACTAGATAGATTGGAGATGCTGGAGCTATTCTAATCCATCTCTTACCAAATAGTATGAATAGCATACTAATCATGAATATTGACAATATTACAAAATCCCACATCCATATCCAACTATCTACTAGATTGACATTATAAATTTCAGATCCATTCCTTATATAATCCCTTAATCCATAATCTAATACTGTAAAGTATGCAAATGTTAATGCTATTATCGGTATTGCAATATATAATCTCTTCCTATCAAGAGTATAATTCAAACCAACAAGTTCAGCAACTATAAATGCTAATGCAAATAAGAAACCTCCTCTTCCTTCATTCCATGACATGTTAAAAGTATCAGGTGCTATGATCAAGGTATAGATTATTGGAGATGCTAGTAATGCTATAGCTATATAGATATCATTACTCTTTAATGTTGTCTGCTCCATACTTACTTAATAACTACTCTATTACATATATAGTTTCATAAATAGTCTATAAGCCTCTTCTGCTTAAAACTCTGAAGTATTCTGCTCTTTTCTCTCCATTTAGGTAATGGTATCGCTAAATTGCTCATAGCATAGTTTATCGCATCATCTAGATTATTAAAGATCATTGGCTTGCTATTGAACATAGCTCTTAATTGCTCTCTAACAAACCATACGCCTATTGGTAGATTAAATCCTGGATAGATCTCTCTTAGTATCAATATGCTAGCTTCTCTCCTAATGTTATTAAGATGTTCAGCAGCAGCCAATCTTGCTGAATAGTAACAACCTCCAACATTTGCATAATGATCTATTCCCTTATAACCCTCATAATCTCCAAGGATCTCTGGTTCCCCATATGTTTGCATATTCCATGTAGTATTAGGGAACCATGCTTCTATCCATTCAAACTGCCATCTATTAGGTATCAATATAGCAACGAATACATTCATAGATGCTTTCCTAACATATACATGATATTCATTAATAGCAGCATGTTCTTTCACCCTTTTAACTAATATCTCTGAGATTGTATCATCTATAGCTGTTATACTCCATCTAGTTGGAACTAATCTCCTCTTACTTCCTAACATCCCTATACTAAATGCCTTTATTATATTAGATAATGGTACTCTTTGATCATACAATTTGATAATAGCATTACTTGCTTTTAGATCTTTATCATACCACGCTTTCTCTATCCTCTTATCAACATTAGGATTGCTAGCATTAAATGATAATAACTTTCCAGATGGACCGAATGGAGGTGTATGTTCATTAATATATGGTTTGTTCCTAATCTTCTCTAACCTCATATCCGCATCTACTGGCTCTTTTGCGATTGCTAACTCTTGTAATTTCAAGAGTTTATTATCTGGATCTCTAGCCTTATCAATATTATATAGCATACTACCTCTAACTAAAGATAATCTGAATCTCAAGATCTCATCTAATCTAAGATTACTCCATTCCTCAGGTTTATCATATATGCTAGTATCTTCATTAATAGGAGGTAGTAATGGACCTATGTTAACCTTAGGATAGCCTATCCTTCCTACAAATACACTTGGAGGAGTGGATCCTTCTATATCCTTATTTATAACAATATTAGGAAGATTGAATCTAATAATTATTGGACAATATGCTAAACCACAGAGCAATTTGCTACCTCTACATTCTAAACATAACGATGGAGGTATTGAAAGCATATATTTTATTACAATTCATGTGATATGAACTTTAAGCATGCTCTAGCAATCAGTTTTGCCACTCTAATTGGTTCTGGTATTGAACCTTGTAATAAGAATTTATTTATTATCCTTCTAGAATCATCGAGATCTATTCCTTTACTTCTTATATATATAACATATCCAGTCTTTAATAGCAATTCTTCTCTTTTACCTAATTTATGATACATTTCTAATTTTCGTTTATAATTATATGGGAATGCTCGTTTTATATGATCATCTAAACCTTCTGATTCTTCAAATGTTAAAGCTATTATAGGTTTTTTGATATTTTTATAAACTTCTTCTATATCTATTATATTATACATGCTGATTATTAAACCGTTAAGCATTATCATATTTATATCATCTCTATTTAAATTATTGTATATTCTTATTATAGCATTTGTAGCATCATCTCCTCTAACTGTTACTGTATCAAATATAATACCATCAATAACTAGATCACTTCTCATAACTACACCAGCTAAGATAGATTTATCTCTACTCTTCTTAAAACTCTCTGCTATTGCTAGTGCTCTAATACCTTTCTTCTCTAAATGTATCATGTTCATCATCGATATATCTTAATAATAAGCCTATAACTAGAACAAATATTATGGTTATTATTATCCATGTTCCTAGTTGAAGATAGTTCAGCATATCTTTAATATATACTGATGTAATTTAAGTTTACAAACTCCAAAGTAATAAATATTATTAGCCTTATTGCATATCATGGGCATAATACCAGATAACCATAAAGAGAAGATCAAGAATATATTTACTAACCTTGAGGAACCAGTGAAGATAATAACATTTACTCAAGATTTTGAATGTGCTTACTGTAAAGATAATACAGATCTATTAAAAGAGTTAGTAACATTATCAGATAAACTGGAATTAGAGATCTATGATTTTGTCAAGGATATAGATAAGGCTAAAGAGTTAATGATAGATAAAATTCCAGCAATAGCATTGATAGGCAAGAAGGATTATGGGATAAGGTTTTATGGTATACCATCGGGTTATGAATTTGGAACGCTAATAGAAGATATTGTAGATGTATCTAAAGGAACTAGCAGATTATCACAAAAGAGTAAAGATAGATTAAAGACTGTAGATAAACCAATACATATACAAGTGTTTGTAACATTGACATGTCCATACTGTCCTAGAGCAGTTAGACTGGCACATCAATTTGCAATAGAGAATGATAATATCAGAGCAGATATGATCGAGTCTACAGAATTTCCACAATTAGCAAATAGATACCAAGTAATGGCAGTTCCAAAGACTGTAGTTAATGATACTATAGCATTTGAAGGTGCGCTTCCAGAAGAACATTATCTAGAGCATATATTACTAGCATTAGAAGAGCATAAACACACATAAAAAATTATAGATTTAATACAAGATCCTTATCATCCAATATACTCTTCCAATCACCTTTTACTATTGGCTTTCCTCTCAACCTTTGCAGATAGTTATAAGCAGATAATCCAGCCTTTGCTCCATCTCCAGCTGATATTACTATCTGTTTATAAGGTGTATCTGTAACATCTCCAGCTGCAAATATACCTTCCTTACTTGTCCTCTGCTCTTTATCTACTATTATCTCACCTTTATCATTCAATGCTACTAAATCCTTAACAAAATCTGTCTTTGCTACATAACCCATCTCTATAAATATACCATCAACATCTATACTCTTCTCACCTTCTTTATCAACGAAAATAACTTGTTCAACTTTATTGCTGCCTCTTATCTCTTTAACTTTAGCATTCAATATTATCTCCATATTCTCTTTCCTTTGGCATGTATTAGCAAGACTTTCATTAGCAATTATTCTAGAGCTTGGATATAATAGATATACTTTAGATGCCCTAGAACATAACATCAATGCTGCGTCTAATGCTGGTTCTCCTATACCAGCAATTGCTACCTTCTTATTTGCAAATAATGGTGCATCACATACAGCACAATATGATACACCTTTGCCAATAAACTTCTCTTCTCCTGGAACTCCTAGATCTCTTGGAGTCTTACCAAATGCTAGAATTAGAGTTACTGCTTCGTATCTATTATCAAATGTATATACCTCAAAACCATTCTCTTCCTTCTTTATGCTCTTAACCTCTTCATATATGAACTCTGCACCAAACCTTTCAGCTTGTGCTTTGAACTTTTCCATAAGTTCAAGTCCTCCGATCTTCTCAAATCCTGGATAATTCTCTATATGAGGAGTTAACAATGTTTGACCACCAATATCTTTTGTTAATACCAAAGTCTTCATATTCTGCCTAGATGTATATAATGCTGCAGTTAAACCAGCAGCTGCACCTCCAACTATTATGACATCATACATATTATTCATTAAACTATATCATACTATAATTTATAAGCATTAAGATATTAACCATTAACATGGTAAAGATCGAAGTTAGTAGAGTAATAAACGCTCCTCTAGATAAAGTATGGAGTATAATTAGTGATCTAGATAACGAGCCTAAATATTGGCATGGAACGAAATCTGTGAAGAATCTAGAAGTTAAGGATAATCAGATAGTTAGAGAAGTTATCATAGCATTCAAGAACTCAAAATGTAAAGAGATTGTAAATATTGAGCCAAAGAGTAAGATTGATGTTGAGATAACCGAAGGTCCGATGCTAGGACATAAGATTATAACATTAAAAGAAGAGGATGGTAAAACTAGAGTTGATGTTGTATGGGATATAAAGTTGAAAGGATTGTTATCTATGTTTGCTGGCATGGTTAAAGGGCATATTGAAGAAGGAACAAATGATGCTTTAGAACGTATAAGCAAAGAATGCGAAAACAATTAATTATTTAATTACTAAGCACCTTACATGGAATTGATAACCAGTATAATAAGTAGTGTATTATTATCAATAAGTTTAGGTATATTAGGCATCTGGATATATTTTGCTATATTTGTTAGCAAATCATTGAGATATGCTCCTAAACTTGATAAGATGATTGAGAGTAAAGAAAGAGTAGATGTTATCCTTCCAGCAAGAAACGAAGAAAGATTCATTGCCAAATGCTTAGACTCATTACTGAAGCAAGATTATAAGCATCTTAGGATAATAGCAATAGATGATTCTAGTACTGATAATACTGCTAATATAATAAAAGAGTATGCTAGAAGAGATGATAGAGTAGTATATCTTCATGCTGGAGAGAAACCAGAAGGCTGGACTGGAAAGAACTGGGCTTGTTATCAAGGTTATCTTAAATCAGATGCAGACCTGCTACTCTTTACAGATGCCGATAGTACTTTTGCTACCAATCTAGTATCTTTAGCAGTAAGTAAATTTGTTGCTAATGCATTAGATGCTTTAACACTAATGCCTAGGATCCAATGTTTTGATATATTTACAAAGATAACTTTACCTTTGTTAAATAATATATTATACTCTAGATACTCTCCTTTGCGTGTTAATGATCCAAAGAGCAAATTGGGATACTTTTTTGGTTCGTTCTTTATAATAAAGAGGAGTGTTTATGAAAAGGTAGGAACTCATAAAGGAGTTAAGGATGAATTAGTAGAGGATGGAGCTTTAGGCTCTAAAGTAAAGAATGCTGGATATAAATTGATGATGGCAAGAGCTGAAGAATATTTTAATGCTGTATGGGCTAGAGATTTTCACACTTTATGGAACGCATTAGGAAGGTTAGTAGCACCATTATATGCTAATGCAAAGTTTACTGCAATAGGCATATTCTTGGCAACATTCTTCCTCTTCTTATATCCCTTCATCTCATTAATCTATTCAATAATATTCCAAGGCATAATTGAAAATATTCTACTTGTGGCAAATATAATAACATGTATCATAATGCTGAGCATGAGCATTGTACAAGCAATTAATCTAAGGTTAAATCCATTATACGCATTAGGAATACCTATTGGTGCTGTTATTATAGTATTTGGTTTCTTAGGAGGAATATTAAATGCTAGAAGGAAAGGAGTTAGGTGGAGAGATAGAGATTATGTCTATAAGGTATATAAAGCGGATGGTTTTCAACCATAAAGGCTAGTTATATACTCTTCCTCAATCTTCCTCATATCTTCCTCATCCTCTGCTTTAGTATAATAATAAAACAGTTCTTCATTCAATTCTAAGAATGTATGACCCCATTTGAACTTGTTCATTATCTCTTCACCTTTCTCCTTATATCCCATGATTATACATGCTGCTGCTAATGCTTCTGCAGTACTCAATTTATTAGGTTTTGCGTAGTTTATTGGATTTCCAGCAAATAATAATGGTAATCTCTTTCTTATCCCTTTTAATTTATGTTTGAATATGCTAGGATCGTTCCATGAGCAATCCAATGCTGTAATAACTGGTTTATCGTTCTTCGATAACATGCTAGTAGAGAATGGATCCAATAATATAGATGCTCTTGGAACATTTCTAACCCTTTTTACTATTCCAAATTTGTTAAGTTTTGCAGCTGTGCATCTTTTTGGATCATCTTGCTCAAGCATGTATACAAACAGTTGCATATAATGAGATAGCATTTCTTAAATAAAAGGTTATAGTCAATAGATTTATGTGTAATAATTAATAACCTTTTTATTTTAATTTATTATTAAAGTTGCATATGGATAAGTATACTCATGCATGCATAGAGATAGCATCTATGCTGAATCATGAATTGGATGATAGATCTATTAATAAGATAATAAAAAATATTTCATCTAAATATGCTTTAAGTTCATTGCCTAAACGAAGTGATATACTCAAGTATGTTAACGATGAACATGTTAGGCATTTATTAACGGTAAGACCTTCTAGATCTGCATCTGGTGTTATAGTAATATCAGCCATGCCCATGCCTTATCCTTGTCCTCATGGAAGATGCATATATTGCCCAGGTGGCATTGAGATAAATACTGCTAATAGCTATACTAATACCTCTCCTGCAAGTATAGCTGCTCAGAGATACAATTTCGATCCATATATGCAAGTCAAATCTAAACTCGATAAATTTAACGAGCTTGGACATGATATAAGCAAGGTTGAGATAGTTATAGTTGGTGGGACATTCCTATTCATGCCTAGAGATTACCAAGAATATTTTATAAAATCATGTTATGATGCATTGAATGGATTTAAAGCTAATACATTAGAAGAAGCTCTACAATATAATGAGCAAGCATACTCTAGGAATGTTGGATTAACTATAGAGACAAAGCCAGATTATTGTAAAAAACAGCATATAGATCTTATGCTAAGATATGGAGCAACTAAGGTAGAGATAGGAGTTCAATCATTGAGCAATAAAGTATATCAATTGGTTAATAGAGGTCATACTCTAGATGATGTTATAGAAGCATTCCAAATTGCTAGAGATGCTGGTTATAAGATAGTTGCACATATGATGCCTGGTTTACCTGGATCTTCGTTAGAACAAGATTATAATGACTTTATGTTATTATTCAATGATGATAGATTTAAACCAGATATGCTCAAACTTTATCCTACATTAGTAATTGAAGGGACTGGATTGTATCAATTGTATAAAGAAGGTAAGTATAAACCATATACTGAGGAGGAGATGATTGAATTATTAGCAAAAGTCAAGAGTAGAGTTCCTAGATGGATAAGGATCATGCGTATGCAGAGAGAAGTTGATAGTAAAGAGATCATAGCTGGAGTTAAACATGGTAATCTTAGACAGCTAGTATTAGCAAAGCTTGCTAGAGAAGGTAAAAGATGTAATTGTATAAGATGTAGAGAGGCAGGCTTAAAGAATGCAAAGATTAACGATCCTAAGATAATTAGAGAAGAGTATAATGCATCTAATGGAAAAGAGTATTTCATATCTATAGAGGATAATGATGCATTACTAGGTTTTCTAAGGTTAAGGATTCCTAGCAATAATGCTCATAGAGATGAGATTAAAGGATATAGATGTTGTATAGTTAGAGAACTACATGTTTATGGAAGAGCGTTAGCATTAGGCGAGAAAGATTCAAAGAGTTATCAGCACAAAGGTTATGGTTCAATGCTTATGCAAGAGGCAGAGAATATAGCTTTATCTCATAATTTAGAAAAGATCTTGGTTATAAGTGCTGTAGGAACTAGAGAGTATTATAGAAGGTTAGGATATAAATTGGAAGGATCTTATATGGTTAAATATCTCTAACTCGTCTATAGTTCTTCTATTTAATTCTTTTAAAGATCTGTATTATTGTTTATAATATCTTCTTGTATATATAATATACGTTGAGATAGTTTATCTTTTTAGTGATCATCAGCGATATATTAGAGTTTTTATCATTCATTTAGTTTTATTCCAGCTTTCTCTGCTTTTTCTATAAGATAATTGATGAATGCTGAACAAGTTATAATTATGAATCTAGCATCTTCAACTCCTGGATTTGATATAACAGTTGAGCCATGTCATATTCCTCCTTCTGTATTGTGTATCCATACAAGTTCTTGAATGCTTCTTTCAACTTCTCATTATCGATCTTAAGTATTTTAAATGCTTGATCTAGTGCTGGTGCTAACGTTGCATCTGGCATATTGCTTATTATCTTTGCTAATAATTCAACAGCTATTATAGCTTCTTTTATAGCATTTCTATAATCTGGGTTTTCTTTATCAGATAGATATTTAAGAGCAGTTTCTATATGTTTATTAACTGTTGCAAAGGAGTATTTTGAGCTTTTTCTATCTCATGTTTATTAGTTGTAGAACTTATTGTATAGCCAATTACTCTATATGCAGAATTGTTTTAAATTAAGAGCATTTATGTATTTATCCTTATCCTCAAAAGGATAATTCTTAATGGAATATTCTATAAGATCGTATACTTCATACTATTTATTATTTATTAAGAATATTTTAAATTCATTTATATCTAATTCATCTAAAGGTTTATGTATATGATTATGCCAAACTTTTATTAGAAAAGATTTAATTTCATCATAATAAGAATCATTTAGATGCGTATTATAAATTCATTACTCAATATATCAGGATTATTGAACATATATGAAAATCTCTTATATTCATAGCTCTACTTCCTATATAAAATATATTCCATAGATCAGTTCTTAACTCTTTATCCATATCATCATATTGAATACTCTTCTTCGGTTTGAATCCCATTCTTTCTGAGAATAATTCATCTTTGCTCATACAATACTAATATTCTAGATTTAGATAAAATACCTATCCATTGTATGATATAAATTAAAGTTATCCAAAGATACGAGTATGGAAGCAGAGATAATAGGCAAAGGAACATGGCTAGATAAACTAGCATATGAGATAATTGAAAGAGAGAAGAAGTTAGGAAGATCGTTAGAATTAATCAGAGTTGAGAGTGGCTTAGGAGCATCTGGAATTCCTCATATAGGCAGTTTAGGCGATGCTGTTAGAGCATATGGAGTTAAACTAGCATTAGAGAATCTAGGCTATAAATCAGAACTTATTGCATATTCAGATGATATGGATGGATTGAGAAAAGTTCCTTATGGTTTACCAGAATGGTTGAATGATTATATAGCTAAACCAGTCTCAAGCATACCAGATCCTTACAATTGTCATGATAGCTATGGTTTGCATATGAGTAGTATGCTATTAGATGCTTTAGACAAACTAGATATAAAATATAGATTTCAGAGAGGCATAGATACTTATAAACAAGGTCTGATGAAAGAGGAGATAGATACCATCTTAAAGAATAGCAAGATAATAGGAGAGAAGATTGAAGAATTGACTTTACAAGACAAGTTTAAGAAGGTATTACCATACTTTCCTATATGCAAAAATTGTCAGAGGATATATGTTGCTGAAGCATATGAGTATTTAGAAGATGAGAAGAGAGTTAGATATAGATGCAAAGGAGCTACTATAGGTAATAAATTCATAGAAGGATGCAATTATGAAGGAGAAGCAGATATTACTAAGGATGATGGTAAATTGAGTTGGAAGGTAGAGTTTGCTTCTAGATGGAAAGCATTTGATGTAAGGTTTGAAGCATATGGAAAAGATATCGCAGATTCAGTAAAGGTTAATGATTGGGTTGCAGATAATATACTGAATTATCCTCATCCAACACATGTAAGATATGAGATGTTCCTAGATAAAGGAGGTAAGAAGATAAGCAAGTCTGCTGGAAATGTATTTACTCCCCAAGTATGGCTAAGATATGGAACTCCTCAATCATTATTACTATTATTATACAAAAGGATAGCTGGAACTAGAAATATAAGCATAGAAGATATCCCTAGATTGATGGATGAGTATGATAGGTTAGAGGATCTATATTTCAATAAGATAAAAGAAGAGAATGAGATGAAGGCTATAAAACTTAAAGGCTTGTATGAATATATCAATCATCTAAAACCTAAAGATAAGCCTTCAAAGCATATACCTTATATGCTATTAGTAAACCTAGCATCTATGACAAAGGAGAATAGAGAAGAATTTATAATAAAAAGGTTGCAAAAGTATGGCATGATCAAAGAGATAGATGATTATCTATTAACAAAGATAAGATTAGCAATCAATTATGCAGATGATTTTGGCATAGAAAAAGAGAAAGAAGCATTAACATTAGATGAGAAGAGCAAAGAAGCATTAAGAGAGTTTAAGCATATGCTAATAAACCTTAAAGAGATAGATGCTAAAGAGATACAATCCAATATATTCAATATAGCAAGGAACAATGGTATCGAGCCAAGAGAGTTCTTTAAACTATTGTATAAGATAATTCTAGGAAGCGATAAAGGACCTAGATTAGGTAATTATATTGCAGATATTGGAGAAGAAGGTATAAAGAATATAGTTAAAGAATTAGATAAATATATTTAAAACTATAATCAATCTATTCTATGAAATCTATATTCAAGGATTTATGCATTAATTGTGGTAACGAGATAACTGATGAGCGTTTAAAGTTATCAATGCCTTGTGACAAATGCATTGAGCATATAATTGATGAAGAAGATATAATTGAGAAGCAGATAAAGATAGGTAGATATCTTGAAGCGAATAATAAACTTATGAATTATACTAAAATCTATAATGAAGCAAAAGCGTTCAGAGAGTTTGAAGAATTATTTGAAAAAGCATATGGTTTTAAATTGAGATCTGCTCAGAAAGAATGGGCTATACGTTTCCTTAGAGAGGAAAGTTTCTCTATAATAGCTGCTACTGGTTTAGGCAAAACACATTTTGGTATATTTGCATCTGTATTTAATGCATTAAAAGGCAAGAATAGCTATATAGTAATGCCAACACATCTATTAGTAGAACAAGCATATTCCATAGCATCGTCAATAATAGATAGATTGGATCTAAAGATAAAGATTGTTAAAATACATTCAAAGATGAAAGCTAAAGAGAGAGAAGAAAGTATTAAAATATTAAATAAAGCAGATCTATTAATAACAACATCATCATTTCTAGCTAGAAGGTTTGATGATATTAACAATAAATTCAATCTTATATTTGTAGATGATACTGATTCATTACTAAAGAGATCAAAGAATGCAATAAGAGTCCTAAGATTGATAGGATATAAGGAAGATGAGATAAAGAAGGCTATAGATGATATAAGAACTGGAAAGTTCGATGAGCATAAAAGTAAAGGTATAGTTATTGTATCAAGTGCTACTATCAAACCTAGAGGAATGGCTCCTTTACTCTTTAGGCATCTCCTAGGTTTTGATATAGGCATATCTATAACAAATGTGAGGAATATTGTAGATGTATATACTAATGAAAGGATAGATAGATTGGTTAAAAGACTAGGTTCTGGAGGATTAATCTTTGTTAGTATATATGATGGAGAAGATTCTGCTATACAAATTGCAGAATTATTAAAGAGTAAAGGCATAAAAGCCGAAGCTTATGTATCAAGTAATGCTAATCCTAAGATATTTGAAAAGTTTAGAAATGGAGATATCGATATACTAGTAGGAGTTGCTACTTATTATGGAATGCTAGTTAGAGGCTTGAACCTTCCAGAGAGAATTAGATATACAATCTTTACATCAGTTCCTAAAATACGATTTAGGTTATCTGAGCTTAACCCAAATACCACAAACTTATTCTTTACTATATTTAGAAGATATATACCAAAAAGATATAAAAATATGGATAAATCTCCAGAACTTATTAAGCAGATTATCAACGATAAAGAGTTTCTTGATGCTATAAGAGCAAATCCCACAATGAAAGTTACTAGTGATAGTATAGAGATGTCAGATGTGAGAACATATATTCAAGCCTCTGGGAGAACCTCTAGACTCTATGCAGGAGGAGTTACTAAAGGATTATCTATAATAATAGCTGATGATCTAGAATTATTAAAGGCATTAGAGTTCCAATTACAATGGTATTTTGAAGATGTACAATTTAAAGAATTAAAAGAGATAGATATAACTAGAATATTAAAAGAGATAGATGAAGATAGAAGAAAGTTAAGCATTATAGACAGTAAGAAAGATCTTGTTAAAACGACTCTACTTATAGTAGAATCTCCAAATAAAGCTGAAACAATTGCTAGATTATTTGGCAAACCATCTAAGCGAAGAAGGTTAGGAATTAACTCTTATGAAGTAACTATAGGCAACTATCTGATAAATATAGTTGCTAGTAAAGGACATATACTAGATCTAGTTGAAGAGGGAGGAGAGTATGGTGTATTAGTAAAAGATTCAAGTTTCATTCCTATCTACTCAACTATAAAGAGGTGTAATAAATGCTCATACCAATTCATATATAGCAAAAGTTGTCCTAGATGCTTATCTAATGATATAGATGATGCAATAACTAGAATAGAAAGAATTAGAGAATTAGCATACGAATCAGATGTAATATTACTAGGAACAGATCCAGACAGAGAAGGAGAGAAGATAGCATGGGATCTAGAGCATATGATCAAGCCTGTAAATAATAATATACAAAGGATAGAGTTTCATGAGGTTACAAGTAGATCTATAAGAAGAGCTATTGATGAGCAAAAAGCGATCGATGATAGGTTAGTGGATGCACAGATGGTTAGGAGAATAGAGGATAGATGGTTAGGTTTTGAGTTAAGTCAGATATTATGGAATGTATTTAATAATAAAACATTATCAGCTGGCAGAGTGCAAACTCCAGTATTAGGATGGATAATAGATAGATATGATCAATATATAAGATCAAAACAGTATGTATTAACATTAACATTAGAAAACGGATTTAGATTTAATATTAATTATAAAGAGAAACCTCAACTAAGATTAGAGGAGTTAAGCTGTAAGTTGGTAGAAGAGGTAAGAGAAGTAGATCCTAAACCACCATTCTCTACCGATTCTTTATTATATGAAGCATTTAAGCAATTACATTTCAATGCAAATCAAACGATGCAACTAGCACAAGATCTATTCGAGTTAGGGTTGATAACATACCATAGAACTGATAGCATTAGAGTTAGTAAAGAAGGTATGGAATTGGCAAAGAGATACCTTGAACAAACTCTCGATAATTTCAATGCTAGAGGTTGGAGTAAAGAAGGAGCACATGAATGTATTAGACCTACTAAACCTTTAGATCTTAACGCTTTATTAGATTATATAAGAGAGGTAAATATAAAGAATATAACTCCTAATCATCTAAAGTTATACTCGTTAATATTCAAGCGTTTTATAGCTAGTCAGATGAAGAGTGCTAAGATAAGATATCAGATAGCAGATATTATAGAACTTAATACTAGAATAGAATTTCCTATTAGTATTGAGGATTATGGTTTTACATCAATCTTGCCAATTAGGATATATGATAAGATAAAGAGCAGAGTAAAGATTACATATTCATCTATAAAGAAGAAACCAACTATTTATCCTTATACACAAGGAGAATTGGTTAAAGATATGAAGGATAAAGGTATAGGAAGACCTTCTACATATTCTATAATAATAAGCAAGATTTTGGATAGAAGGTATGCTATAGATTCTAAAGGTTTCCTTATACCAACGAAGTTAGGAAGAAAAGTTTACAATTTCTTATTAACAAATTATAAGAAAGTAGTATCTGAAGAGTTTACTAGAGAATTAGAAGCAAGGATGGATGAGATAGAAGAAGGAGCAGATGCTAATAAGATTCTTCTAGAATTGTATGAGTTATATGAGAGCATCAAGCCTCGGGCGGGCTTCGATCCCGCGACCTAGTGCTTACAAGGCACTCGCTCTACCAGGCTGAGCTACCGAGGCACATGTTTTTGCTTAATAACCAAACTTATTAATCTTCCTAAGAATAATATACGAGTATATATATGATTTATTTGCTGAATCTGCGGGGGTCGCCGAGCCTGGCCAAAGAGGCTAGAATATTGGAAGCGCGGGACTTAAGATCTGGATGGGTGATCCCGTCCCTCAGGGGTTCGTGGGTTCAAATCCCAC
>BPGC01000021.1 GCA_026002835.1 Candidatus Nitrosocaldaceae archaeon | reverse complement strand
ATTAGGACAAGTAGGATCATCTATAGCAGCTGTATGGTTAAGGAAAGGGGCAAGTGTTATTGGTATAGATAAATCTGATTATATAATTAATGAAGCTAATAATGGATTTCCTAATTCAAATGAACCCGGAGTTAAAGAAGCATTTACAGAAGCAATTAAAGAGAATAGGTTTATAGCAATCAAAGATGGTATTCTTGCATCTAAAGAGAGCAGAATAAAGTTTGTTGCAGTCCCATTAGTTACAAATGGTTCATCGATAGACTATTCTGATATAGAAGAGGTAGCAGATAGTATTGGAAAAGGTTTAAAGAAGAATGATATAGTATGCTTTAATACAAGTTTGCCTCCTGGAACCACTGAGAATATAATATTACCAAAATTGAAGTATAATGGTCTAAAGCCAGATGAGGATTTTGCTCTAATATATAACCCAGAGAGGATCTATATAGGTAGAGCAATAAAGGATATAGAAGAGAATTATCCAGCGATAGTATCTGGTATAGGCAATAATAGCAAGGCTATTGCTAAAGAGTTATACTCGATAATTGCAAAGAAAGGAGTAATTGTTATGAGTAGCATAAAAGCAGCAGAGTTAGAGAAATTGTTAGAAGGTGTTTATAGAGATGTTAATATAGCATTGGCAAACGAATTAGCGAGATTATGCGATAAACTAGGCATAGATTTCTGGGAGGTTAGAGATGCTGCTAACTCTCAGCCTTATTGTAATATACATAGAGCAGGAGTAGGAGTAGGAGGCATATGCATTCCAATCTATCCAAGATTTGTATTAGATGTAGCAAGTAAGGTTAAAGAAGAAGCAAACATAATACATTCCTCTAGGATTGTTAACGATAGTATGCCAGAGTATTGTGTAGATCAAGCAATAAACATGTTAAATGGCAAGAAGAGAGTTGCAATACTAGGCTTAGCATTTAGAGGTAATGTAGCAGATGCTAGATTGTCACCATCTTATAATATAATAAATAAATTCTTAGAGTATGGTTTTGATATAATATTACATGATCCTTATGTTAGAGAAGAATCAATACCAAAGAACGTTAAATTTACTAGAGATATAAATACTGCAATTAGAAATGCAGATCTATTATTCATAGCAACTGATCATGATGAATATAAAAGGTTGGATGAGGATTATATTATTAGCATAAACGATAATGTTATGATATATGATGGAAGAGGAATATTTGCTAATAAAGAGTTTAAGAGATTGAAGATAAGAGGCATAGGTAGAGCATATGAGACTATGGTTTGATATATTAACTCCAAAACAAGTAAACTTTTTCAAACCTGTGATAGATGAGTTAAAAGATCATGAGATATTATGCACCTCGAGAGCATTTAGAGAGACTATAGAGTTAGCAAAGATTAGAGGTTTAGATCTAGAGGTTATAGGCAATTATGGATTAACATTATATGACAAACTAGTAATATCTGCTGAGAGGGTACATAAACTAGCAAGTATCATCAATGATTATAAACCAGATAAATTGATAACATTCTCATCCCCAGATGCATGTAGAGTAGCATTTGGTTTAAAGATACCGATTCTATGCTTTAATGACTCTCCTCATGCAGAGGCTGTATGTAAATTAACCTTACCATTAGTAGATAAATTAATGTATCCATGGATTATACCAAGAGAAGAATTTATTAAATATGGAATAAATAATAAAAAATTGATACCATATAAAGCGCTAGATCCAAGTATATGGATAAAGCCCATCGGAAATTCTAATAAAAATTTTATTTTATTTAGATTGGAAGAGAGTAAAGCTGCTTATCTTCATAACAAAAGATCTATAGCATTAGAATTATTAGATAGAATAGCAGAGAGATACAATGTTATAGCATTAGCAAGATATGAGGATCAGATAAACGCTATAAAGGATTTAGGTATAAATGTATTAGAAGATGTTATAGATGGCTTAATGCTATTGAAAGATGCTGCGTTATTCATAGGCTCTGGAGGAACTATGAATTGTGAAGCAGCATTATTAGGAATACCAAATATAATATATAATATGAAAGATATCCATATCAATAGATATCTAATTGCTAATAGATTAAGTTATACTTTTGATACTATAGATGAGATAATAGAAAGCATACCTAGATTGATAAATGCTAGGGAAGAGTTTCAAGCAAATAGTAAGAAAGTATTATCTAGCATGGAAGATCTGAAGAAGAGGATTGTTGATGAGATTGAGAAAAACTAATTTATATAATGCTAGCATGATAGATAGCAATGAGTTTAGAATTATTAACTGTACAATGGAAGGATAATAGTGTTATCCTAATAGACCAGACAAAGTTACCTAATAAGTTAGAGTATGTAAGATGCAAAACGTATCAAGAGGTAGCAGATGCTATAAAGAATATGGTTGTAAGAGGTGCTCCAGCAATTGGAGTATCAGCAGCGTTAGGATTAGCATTAGCAGCAATCAATAGTAAAAGCAAGACAAGAGATGCTTTGCTTAAAGATCTAGAGTTAGCATACAATACTTTAAGATCTACTAGACCAACTGCAGTAAACCTATTCTGGGCTTTAGAGCGGGTTATGAATAAGGCTAGAGAGGCTAGAGATATAGCAAGTATCAAGAAGAGTATATTAGACGAGGCTTTAAAAATGCTTAATGAGGATATAGAGATAAATCAATTACTAGGTTTCAATGGCTCTTTATTGATAGATGATGGCGATACAGTATTGACACATTGTAATGCTGGAGCATTAGCAACAGTAGCATATGGAACTGCATTAGGAGTGTTAAGAGCTGCAAAGGAACATGGTAAGAGGATAAATGTTATTGCTACCGAAACTAGACCAGTTATGCAAGGTGCTAGGTTAACTGCATTTGAATTAAAACATGATGGATTTGATGTAAGTTTAGCTCCAGATACAGCAATAGGTTCGCTCATGGCTAGAGGCATGATCGATAAGGTTATAGTTGGTGCTGATAGAGTATTAAGAACTGGACATGTATATAATAAAATAGGCACATACCAATTAGCAATATTAGCAGATAAGCATAATATCCCATTCTATGTAGCAGCTCCATTATCAAGTTTCGATCTTAAAAGCAATCCCGATGAGGTTATAATAGAAGAGAGAAAGTATGATGAAGTTATAAAAGTAGGAAGCAAGAGGTTAGTTCCAAAAGGTGTTAGGATATTCAACCCAGCATTTGATCTAACTCCTCCAGAGTTGATTAGTGCTATAATAACAGAGAAAGGTGTATTAAGGCAGCCATATGAACGATCTATAGCAAAATTATTCGGCTTGTAAAAATATTTATTTGATATATATGATTGAATTACGATGAATAACAAACTCTTGCTTTTGCCAATAATTGCTATATCCCTAATAATATTAACACTACCAAAAGAAGATTACGCTTTAGAAGTAGATGCAATAAACGATCCAGCAGATCTTGCAAATTTTTATAGGATAGTGTTAACGAATAAAGGCAGTAAAGATCTTACAGATATAACAATAGATTTTGGAAGTTATCAAGAGAAGATCCCTAGATTATCACCAAATGAAAGGATTGTATTATCTCCTAAAGAGGTATCTAGAGATTATATAATAGTTACAACTGCTGAAGGTATAAATATAAAGAAAGAGTTTAGAGTTCCATCGAGTTTACCAGGGCATCATTAACTAAAAGTATTTATGTTTTATAATTATAAACTCTAGTATGAGTACTCAAGTTACAGAAGAACAGATTAGGAATGCTTTGAAAAAATGCATGGATCCAGAGATACCATTAAGTGTAGTAGATCTAGGTTTGATATATGGCATAGATATCAATGAGAATAATGATGTTAATATAAAGATGACTATGACTACAAAAGGTTGCCCATTGCATGATACTTTAGTTAGAGATGTAAAGAATGCATTGAAAGATATTAAAGGATTAGGAAATGTTAATGTAGAGATTGTATGGGATCCTCCATGGACTCCAGAGAGGATGAGTGAAGAGGCAAAAGAGAAGATATACGGTCAGAAGAGTCTAAGATTTAGTATAGATCTAGATAAGGCAAAGCCTATTAAACAAGGTAAGTTGGTAAAGCAAGAGGATGGCTCACTAGCATTATACAATGACGCTAATCAAGGCTTTATGATAAATGATGCTTTAGCAGCATTCTGGAACTCTTGTGATGGCACAAAGACTTTAAACGAACTTATAGACGAATTTGCTACCAAACTTAAATTACCAAGGAGCGATATAGAGAAAGAAGTAGTAGACCTAGTTCAACAGCTTATAGAAGCTAATCTATTAAAGACTGAATAAAGACTAATTAATGTGATTTTATTTATAATATCAGATGGATCTAGCCTCTAACCTTAAGATACAGACTAGTATGCTTTTAGATCTATTCAATAATAGATTGAATACAATATCTAGCACTAAAGAGTTATTGAAATGTATAAAGCATGTTAGTCATAAAGAGTTGGATGAATATAAAGCAATAGGCATAGATGGTTCTATGGATTATGAAGAAAGATTAGATATGTTACTATTTTATGTAAATGCAGTAGCATTTACTGCTAGATTAAAGTCTAATAGGTTTGATGATATAAGGAGAAGCAATCTAAAGATATCAACAGCAATTCCATTATGGAAGTCGGATATTGGTAGCTTGATAGAGGAAGAGGATAACGAATTTGACATAAGATATTCATCAGACAAGATCCCTTATTCATTCATGACAATGGCCGAACTCAAACTAGCAGCAGATGCCATTACAAATTATAAAGATTTGAAGTTGGTATTATTAGATAGATCATTGCTAAGAACATATGCTCCATTAACTAGAGATGTTCAGATGCTTATAAGAAAGAAGAGTTCACCTTTAATTGATATTGATACAGAATATGGTAAAGTATCTATGCTTGATATTATATTAGCATATATGTTAGGGGATGCTAGTATCTATATACCTCCTAGAGGCTCATATGCTAGGTATGCTATAATAAAAGAGTTGTTAGATGGTGAAAAAAGCATTGAAGAACTAAAATTAAGAATAGATGATATAGACAAGCATATAGATAAGATAAAGAAGTTAGATAAGCATTTCAAAGGTTTGCTACTTGCTAGATCCGATTCAGTATTATCATTAACCGATTATGCAAAAGATTATTGGAAGAGAATATCTAGTATGACTAATAAAATAATCAATAATATCTTTAATAGTTATAAGTATCCATTATTATTAAATGATAAATGGTTATCTTTAGTAGATATATCAGCGTTGAACCTATTCTTACTTTATGATATAATTGGTAAAGTTCTAAAGAATAGAATATTTATGATAGGAATTATCAAAGATATGAATACTACTGAATTTATAAGAGCAGTCATACCTTATCTAGTAATATCAAAGAGATTAAGTATAGATAGATTAGAATTGAGCAATGATAGATCGTTCTTTACTATGCTTAGTGCTACTAATGAATCTATAAAGACTCCATGGAGAAGCATAGCATACGATGCTGCATTTACAACTCTAGTCTATGATAAAAGGTTCAAAGCGGCTAGAAAGGCTATATTCAGAGAAAGGTTATTTATAAGATCATACTTCCAATTGAGAACTTATAAGCATGATCAAGGATTGAGATCACCAGTCTTCTTATATGATAGGATATTCTATCCAGATGATGCTGATTCATTAATAGAGTTAGAGGCTGAAGAATGGAATAAGATAAGTAGATTATCGTTATTTGTTGAGGATGATAGTTGTATAGATAATCTATATCTAAATATACTAGCAGCATCTGATAGTAAAGAGATATTTGAAGCATATGGACATAATTATTTATTATATTTAGCAGATAAAGCAGCAAAGTTTGATGTTAAGCATATGCGTTCAATGCTGACTGGTGTATCTAATCTATACCTTAGCAAAGAAGCAGCAAAGAACAAAGTATTATCAATCTCTAAATCTTTTAGAGACCAGAGATATGAGGAGGAGAAGAGAAGAAGATGATACCATCATGGCTTATTGATCTAGAGGACAAATTTAATGCTAAGGTTAGAGAGAGCAAGATGGTAACTAGATCTTCAAGATCTAGAGAAGGAGAGATAAGCGTAAGTAATATGCAAGTAATACTAGAGCTAAAGTTTGATCTAGAGGTATTAGATAGATTACACAACCCAGCATTTGTGATAATAGAGAGAAAAACAAGTAATAGCATAAAATATCTTGTATATGAGGTTACAGCTCCAAAACCTATACATTATCAGATGCTTGGTATGGATGTAAGTATGCCTACTGTATTAAGGAAGGAATATCTAGGTATAATAAATGATAGTTGGGAAGAGAGCAATGAGACATGGATAGATATTGTTACCGTTCCAACTAATTATGAATTGATAATAGATGATAATATAAGGTTCGAGAGGACAAATCTAATTCCTTTGATAGGAGCATCTGCTTATCTATTATCTAGTAAAGCTGTTGAGAAGTTTCTATGCATTGATGATGGCATCGCAATAGGAGATCTTATTGGATTTAATATACCATTAAAGGTCGATATAAGTAATATGATAAGATACCATACTGGCATCTTCGGTTTTACTGGTGTTGGAAAATCGAATCTTACATCATCATTACTAAGAAATGCTATAAAAACGGTTCCAGATCTGCATACAATAATCTTCGATATTTCTGGAGAGTATATAATACACCTGCTTGATATGCTAGATAAAGCAGTAATATGTTCAACAGAGAGATTCGAGGATCCAGATACATTACTAACATCACAAACAATTCCAGAGACATTGGAAGATAAACTAGGTTATGATACATTTAAGCGTAAAATACAAGCGTTCTTTGATCATAGCACTCCTTATGAGATAAACCTTGCAAATTCGTTAGATATAAACATACAGAGTATATTGGATATGTTAAAGCACGAGTTAGCAGAAAAGAGTAGTATACAAGCAAAACTAGCATTACAAGAGTTTAATCAATTAATAAGCAATGGTATAGATGCTAGAAAAGATCTAAGAGAGTTAAGCGATGATGAGAAGCAAGATATAATATCATTATTAGAAAGATTCTACAAATCTTTACATATTAAATCTGGATTAAGAAATCAATTAGATGTATTGTTCGAATATATAAATAGCAAACCTAGAGAGCAAGCAAATGATAATCTAATAACTCCAGAAGGTATTGCTAGGATGATCAATTTCAACGCTCCTAGACTTACTATAGCATATATACCAGAGCCAGATCAGGCTAGAGAAGTTGTATCAAGGTTCATAAATAGTTTGTTAATGTTAAGGAAGAGATCTAATGCTAGAGATAAGGTATTAGTGATATTAGATGAGGCACAAGAATTTATTCCAGATAGAAGAAGCATAAAAGATTATAGCGAGCAATCAAATCTAGCTGTTGAAGGATTGTTAAGACAAGGAAGAAAGTATAGAGTCCATTGTTGGCTATCAACTCAAAGGTTGGCACATCTAAATGTAAATGCTTTACAACAATTGCATAGTTACTTTATTAGCACTATGCCTAGGAGTTATGATAGGTTTGTTATAGCAGATGCATTCTCATTAAGTTATGATATATTAGATAAGACTACTGAATTATCAACTGGAGAATGGTTATTCGTTTCTTATAAAGCAACTAAGCAGAAGAATGTTCCAGCATTCATAAAAGCATACAATAATGAAGAGATACTGCTCAACTCAATTTGAACTTTCCTACTCTTTTTGCTATTAGGCTAGCAAATGCTCCAGCACCTATACCATTATCTATATTGATAACTGCTAATCCAAAAGAGCAGCTTTGTAGCATAGATGCTAACGCTCCATATCCATTTGAGCCGAATCCATAACCTATTGAAGTTGGAACTCCTATAACTGGTATATCTACTAGAGAAGCAACTACCGATGCTAGAGCTCCTTCCATACCAGCAATTACTATTATAGCATCAACATCACTAGCAATCATCTCCTTTAGTATGGGAAATAATCTATGAATACCAGCAACTCCAACATCATATCCTTTAACAACTTTACAGTTCATAGCATTAAGCACAAACTCTGCTTCTTCAGCAACTCCAATATCTGAAGTTCCAGCTGTTAGTATACCTATCGGACCATACTCTTCTCTCAATTCTTTCTTATATGCTAATATTGTATTGCTATACTTTCCTATCTTCATCTTATAACCTTTCAGAGCATTCTTTAGTCTTTTTAGATCTTCATCTTTAACTCTACTTATTATGACATAATCATTCTTCTTTAATACCTTTAATGCTATTGTTCTAATATCATTGAATGATTTATTCTCAGCATAAATAACCTCTGGAACTCCTCTTCTAACCTCTCTATTTATATCCAGTTTTGCTATATCTTCTATATGTTCTATTGCATGCAATGATAATAATTTCTCAGCCTCATCTATACTAATCTCATTCTCCTTTATTGCATTTAGGATATCTCTAACCTTCATACCTTCTTAATAGAAATAACTTGTATTATAATTTACATGAGCATTTATCTTCTTCTTTATTACATCCTAAGCATATATACAATCTTTTACATCCATCCCATGAACAAACTTCTACTATCCTTAAAGATTTACCACAAGAGCATCTAGCCATACTCATACTTTACACCCTTTTCTCCTTTAGTATGCCTCCATTCAGTCTCTTTCGAGCATGTTCCACATTCTATACATCCTTCATGCTGCAATATAACCAATTCTTTGCTATCCATCTTCTCTAGTATATAACATTTAGTTGGGCATAGATGAACCATGCTCCTAACAAATCTATTCTGCTCTTTTATCTTTATATGAGGTTCTGGATCCTCCTCTATATCAAGTGCAGCAATCCTCTCATCAATACTTCTAGGTTTGATTACATAATTAGCATTAACTACCCTCCCTATCTTTTCTGCTATCTCTATTGGTAATTTTACATACGCATCATTACTCTCTATTATCCTTAATAACGTCTTCTGATCCAGCATTCTTGCTACCCTCTCAGCCAAACCTTGAAATGATGCTTTAGATAATAGATGGAATGCTAATCTTAAGAATATGTTAAATGAATCAGTAGGTATACCAGAGCATGCTCTTACAAATATCCTCATATACTCAAAATCTATATTCTTGATATCATACGTATAAGGGCTCTCTTTTATCAGTTGCTGATAATATCCTCCTAGATAATCTTCGCTAAAATTATTCTTCTCTTTAGCTCTTGCAATAGCTCTAGCAGCTCTAGCAGCATCATCTATGCCAATATTAATTCCTTCTATTCTGGTGCCAATAAATACTCCCTTTCCAGCAGCATCCCCTATGAATAATACATTATTCTTGTATGGTTTATCCATCATAGCTCTCTTACCATCTGGTACCAATTTTGTTGAATATTCTAACTCAACATAATTTGTTATAAAATTAACATACTCTTTTAACTTGTTTCTGACATCATTCAATTTATTCTCTATCTCTTCCTCATTAGCATAAACCTTGTTCTCTATAGCTTTTTTCCTTGCTGTCTTTGAATAGTATGTATATCTAACCTCTTCCCACTCTTTTAGTAAACTTGCTAGAGTAAACCTTATCCTTAACTCTTCTTCTTTAGGAATATCTTTAGGCAACTCTTTAGGAACTGGAACCTCATCAGCTATAAGGTTAGATATTATTGGTATCTTTAGAAAGTTATCAAGTAGATTGTATGGTTCAATAGGATTCTTTATCAAAGAGTCTAGATGGTAAACCAAACCTAGAGATAATGTATCTTTATTTGTATATAAGAAACCTCCACCATTATGTCCTTTAGATATATCTCCAGCAAATAGATGAGCTACCCCTTTATTATTACTAACATCGAACCTTTCATCAATTATATCTTCTGGTAATCTTACAACACACTTTACTCCTTGATATAATGCTTCTGGCTCAAACTTATCTCTAGCATTTGTAAGCCATGCTAACTCTGAATTGACTCCATCTGCTGCTATTACAGCTTTTGTCTCAAACTCTTCTAATTCATCTGTCTCTATTATAGTCTTACCATCGATCCATCTAACATCTCTAACATGAACCCCAGATATTATACCTCCTCCTTCTTTTATTGCTTCTTCCTCTGCTTGTTCAGCAAACCATCTATTCAATCTAGCCATCAATACAGAGTAAGCAAACTTTGTTCTATAATGATGAGCTTCAGTAAGATCTATAGTAAATACCTTATTTCTTGATACAGCATTTAGATAATAACCATCTATCAATCTCTCAACTGGCGCTTCTTCAAAATTCTGATATACATCGTCAACGTTGTAAACCTTAGCATTAGGATACTCTTTAGAATATAGTATGCCTCCTGTAACACTCTTGCTTCCTACTGGATTACCAGATTCTAGCAATATAGCTTGTATACCTAGTTTTGATAACTCCATCAATGCTGCTAAACCAGCAGATCCTCCTCCAACTATTGTAACTTCATACTTTTCCATCATCTAGCCACCTGTTCTTGTTTCATAGATCTTATAGCCTCAATCAATACTGGTAATACATCTTCCATTCTTCCATGGATGAATAGATCACTCTCATCCTTTATTGGAGCATCTGGATCGCTATTTATTGCTATAACATACTCAGCATCTTTCATGCCAACTATATGTTGTGCTGCTCCACTTATCCCTATTGCTATATACAACTTTGGAGAAACCTTCTTACCACTACTGCCAATAACTCTATCAGCTATAAAATATTTTTTAAGACTACTACTAACATTATATGGCTGTTTTGATAATGGTAATGATATACCTATCTCAGCATTCAACTCTTTTGCTAACTCTTCTATCAATCTTATATTATTCTCTGGATCATCTTTTATTCCTCTACCAAATGCTACTATAACATCTTTCTCCTCTAAAGGAACCTCGCTCTTTATTATCTGCCTATTTAGTATATTAACCAAAAGATCATTCTCTTCAATCTTTGGTTTATATTCAATTATTATCCCTTCTCTATTCTCATCTCTCTCTAAAGGCTCAAATACATTTGGTATTACAGAGCATGCTTGAGGATGGAACTCTCTCTTATTCTCCGGATCTCTATTATCTAAACATAAGATCTGAGTCCATAAGAAGCCAGAAAAGTCTGGTCTATACATGATTAACGTTCGTTCATACTTCTCCTCTCTGCCTTTAGTCTTATGAGTATGCCTTAATACTATATCATCTATAACTAGTTTATTCACATCGCTTGCCAATCCTGAATCTAGCTCTGCTAATACTGTAGCAGATAAATGCCTACCAATACTATCCGCTCCAAATAACATATACCTAGGCTTTATATATTCATCAGAAGTATTATCTGCTGCTCTTTTTATAACATCTTTATCTCTCACAATATCAGATATAACTTTTGTATATGTATTGTTCTTAACATACCTCAATTCTGGATGATCAGCATATATAACAGCATCTGCTCCATGATAAATAGCCTCTCTTGCTAACTCTTTGATATTATATCCTAATATTACTGCAATTACTTTCTCATTCTCATTATACCTCTTATTATAATAATCCATTAATCTTCTAGCCTCTCCTAACATCTCGTAACTAATCCTTAAAGGATTACCATCATCATGTTCAAATACTACTACTAGATGCTGATATTTCATGGATTAACAACCTCTAAGATCTTCTTAACTATCTGATCTTTCTCATCTATTGTAAGGATTTCAGCACTTCTTCTTGCTTTAGCTCTAGGTATCTTCTCAACCTTATATACTATAGTTGGAGAACCAGCTAAACCTACCTTTTTAGGATCTACCCCAAGACTTTCAGCATCCCAAACTTTTAGATAATCTTTATAATTCCCAACCTTCTCCTTCGCTTCTTTCTTCAATCTAACATACTTTAATCTCTCAGATACCTTTGTATAATGTTCTTTATAACTAGGATCTATTGTTAATAATACTGGAAGGGGAACTTCTAACTCTTCCATTACAGTATATAATCCTTGTAGATCTAACCTTCTAATAACTTTAACAAACCTTCTATCCATATCAATACTATAATCTATAACATTACCTACAAAATTGAAGCCTAATTTCCATGCAGTTTGAGGTCCAGTCTGCCCAGTCTCTCCATCAACTGCTCTATGCCCACTAAATACAAGTTCTATATCTCTCATCTTCTCTATACCAGTCTTTATAGTCTCTGCGGTTGCTAATGTATCAGCTCCAGCAAAGATTCTATCGCTATAAAGATGTAATTCATCTGCAGAGCATATCTCCATACCTTGCTTTAATGCAACTTCAGCAAGAGGAGGACCCATTGTACATATATTTATCTTAGCATCATGCTTAATTTTAGCATAAAATGCTGCTTTACATGCTATTGCACTATGCGGACCAAGGATATTCTTTGTCTTAGATCTGTTTAGAGTACCATCGGGATTATAGCTAACATTACCCTCAGAAAGATCTGGTTCTAATTTAACCATAACAGCAACATTCAATCTACTCATTATATTAGATATTCTGCATATATGTATAATATGAAGTTAGCGATTAAGTGCGGGATACGAGATATTAATGTTTTGATCCAAATCCCTAATTCATACATAGTAGAACTATCTTTAATTATTAGTATAATCGTATATAAAAATATGAGTTTATTCTAGCATTATCAACTCTTCTGTATGCTCTCCTTTATCTAACAACTCTTTATCCATTTCATACTGCTTAACTGCTTCTAAATGCTTACAGTTATTATACCTCTCAAATGCTATACAATCACATGCTTGATAATTGCTTAATACCATGTATTCGGCTCATTTCTTAACATTTCTAACATTATAGCATTTATCTGCTTGCTCTTCTATCAGCAGTATCTCATAATTACATCTCTTCTTTACCTCTTTCTTTACAATATAACTCATCATTCATAGAATAATAAAAATAGAGTTTCATAGCATCTCTAAACCATTTTGGTATATACTTGTATCTTCTCTTTACTAACATTCTAGCACTGCTATCCAATACATAAGTTATACAATAATCATTATCATTCCTAACACCTCTACCAGAACCTTGTATTAAACGCATTATAGCATGTCCTTCAATCTCTATCCTTACTCTTTTACTCTCTTATCTGATAGATCTAGATATGGAGTCTTAGCAATTATTATAAATCTACATAGATATCTCTTTATATCATCTGTTAATAGTATCCTATCTTTATTGCTTATATTCCAATAGATATTGTTTGCTAATAAGAGGTTACTAATACTAATCCTCTCTCATTCTTATTTAATATGTTATCAATAGTATTAGCAACTTTAATTATTGTAGCTCCTCTACCATAGTATAATACTAGCAAATAACAATATATTATTTACTAACACCTGTATCAGCAGATAATATAATATTTCTATACCCCATTCCTTATAGCCTTTTTAGTAAATAGCAAGATTTCTTAATATGAGTTAACAAGCTTTATTACTGATATGATTTAATTGGAATAAATAACATAATGTATCTATGCTAAGAATATTGGTAGATGGTATAGTGCAAGGAATAGGCTTTAGGCCTTTTGTGTATAGAATAGCGGTAGCAAATAATTTGAAAGGATATGTTAGAAATAGGAGCGATGGAAGTGTAGAGATAGTAATAGATGGCAATGATAATTCGATAAAGAGGTTTATAGATGAACTCAAGCATCAAAAACCACAGTTTGCTAAATATAATAAGATAATAATTTCTAGATTTAATGATAAAAAATGCGATAATTTCTCTATAGTTAAAAGTGATTATGCCAATAATGAGATCAACTCTATTATACCCCCTGATCTTGGTATATGCAATAATTGTAAAAAGGAGTTGTTTGATAAACTGGATAGAAGATATGGTTACTTTTTTATAACATGTACAAACTGCGGACCCAGATTTACTATCCTAGAAGATCTCCCTTACGATAGAAATAATACTAGTATGAAAGAGTTTAAGCTTTGCAAAGAATGTAGATGTGAGTATGAAGATATTTCAAATAGAAGATTTCATGCAGAAACTATTGCATGTACAAACTGCGGACCAAAAGTGTATCTTAAGGATAAAAATGGCATAATTAAGACAGAGAATGCAATTGAGGAAGCATCAAAACTTTTAGAAAAAGGCTTTATAGTCGCAATTAAAGGCATAGGAGGTTTTCATCTAGCCGTTAATGCAATAGATCGAGATGCTGTTAAAAGATTAAGAGATGCTAAAGAGCGTGGCAATAAACCATTTGCTATAATGGCTAGAGATATAGAGACTGTTAAAGAATTTGCCTATATTAGTAAAAAAGAAGAGAGATTGCTTAGCTCATATATAAAACCGATAATAATACTTAAGAAGAAGGGTGAGTATAATTTAGCGCCTCTAATATCCGATCTTAATAGTATAGGTGTAATGCTTCCATATACAGGTTTACATTACCTACTATTTAACAATAGATTGAAAACAATAGTTATGACGAGTGCAAATGTTAATGATGAGCCTATAATAAATGATGATAAATATATTGAAAGATTAAAATTTATAGATTATTTTTTGTTTCATAACAGAGAAATAGTCAATAGATGTGATGATTCTGTTATAAAAGTTAATAGAGGGAAAGTATCAATACTAAGAAGATCTAGAGGTTATGTACCTTTACCTATCTTCTTAAAGAAACCATCTAAAAAATCAATACTAGCATTAGGAGCACATCTAAACGTAAGTGTATCATTGCTTATAAACAATAAGATATTTGTATCACAACATATAGGGAATATAGATTCTCTTGAAACTTACAAATATCTTAATTATACAATAGATTGGTTATGCAAACTCACAAAGACTAAACCTGATATAATTGTTCATGACTTACATCCTACTTTACCAACTACTAATTTGGCATACAAATTAGCAGAAAAGTTCGAAGCAAAAACTATAGCTATACAACATCATTATGCACATTTAGCAACGTTACAAGCAGAGAATGATAAAGATATGATAGGAATAATATGTGATGGTTTTGGTTATGGAGAAGATGGTAATGCATGGGGTGGAGAGATTTTTATTGCTAATAAAGATGGTTATAAGAGAGTAGGGCATTTGATGGAACAACCGATGATTGGTGGAGATCTAGCATCTTATTATCCATTAAGAATGATAATTGGTATATTAAATGATATAGATGGCATTGAAGATTATTTATATAATAAATCGTTTACTCTTCCTAATGGTAGAAGAGAATTAGATATTATATTAAAGAATGTAAATAGAGTTAAGATGAAGACAACAAGTACTGGAAGGATATTAGATGCTATATCTTTCTTGCTAGATATAGCATATGAAAGAACATACGAAGGTGAACCAGCATTGAAATTGGAATCTACTGCAATCAATGGTCAAGATATTCTAAACCTAGAACCTAGAATAAAAGATAATATATTAGATACGAAATACCTACTTGAAGAGATATTCTATAATAGACATAAATATAAGAAAAAAGATTTAGCGTATTCTGCACATACGTATATTGCTAAAGGACTTGCTGATATAGCAATTACAAATGCCAAAAAGTATGATATTAAAAATATTGGATTCTCTGGCGGAGTAGCATATAATGAGATAATAACATCTATAATAGCAGAAGAGATAGAGAAGCATAATCTTACTTTAATTTTAAATGAATCTATACCTCCTGGCGATGGAGGGTTATCAATAGGTCAAGCATTTTATGCATCTAATATCCTTGACACAAGAAAACATCTAGCAAACTCTTCTAACAATAATATATAAAAAACAGCTTCATGTATACATCTGCCTAAACTTACAACTCCATGATCTAATAATATCATAATATTACTATCATAAGATGCCTCTCCAACTAATTTTGCTAATGCTTTAGAACCTAGTTGTCTATACTCTAAAACAGCTATATTACCTAATATTTTAGGAAATTCTAACTCTTTAAAACTGAATATACCATTACTTTTCTCTATTAAAAGAGATGCTTGAGCTAAAGCATGAGTATATGGAGAATGGGTATGCGATACAGCGTTGATATCATCTCTAACTTTGTATATCTGTGTATGAAATGGTGTTTCAATAGATGGTCTAAGATCTCCTCCTATTATCTTACCATTTATATCAATCAAAACGAGATCTTTAGCATTTAGGTGAGATCTAGGATAGCCTGAAGGTGTTATCCATATAAGTTCTTTATATCTAAAACTATGATTGCCTCCTCCAACAGATACGTAACCTTTTGAAAATAATGTCTTTACAGATCTTACTAATTCCTCCTTAAGTTTCTCCTCATCCATAAATTTACATCTATCTAACAATACTCCTACCACCAAATTTTATTGCTCTAGCATATCTAGCTCCTAGTGATCTTAACTTCTCTAATGTAATTGGATATCTTATATCTCCTAATGCTTTTGCTATAACTTTTACTCGAGCCCATTCGTCCATTATCTCTAGAAATGCCCTAGATTCATGGACACATGCTCCTAAACCAAATATCTCATCTTTGTAAATTATTATACGAATAGGTCTCAAAGGTTCTCCTATAGCAAGGTTACTTATATTATGTATAGAATTATCAGATGTTATTATTATATCTCCTAATACTAACGTAGCCTCTGCATGAACGGTATCTATTAACCCATCTTTAGTAGCAGCATAGATATATACATTCTTTGCATGAAATATCGAGTTGATATCTGGTCTCTTATTGTATATCGCTTTATGCAATTCTAGATCTTTGCCTTCGAATATAATATTATCATCTCTAGGAAGTTTTGCACTCGCACTATATATAACAAATCCTTTAAGTTTCAAACCTTTTAGACATAGTTTCATCTCTTTAAGTAAAGACTCTTTATCTTTTTGACATAAATTACAGAAACTATTACCTATAAAGAATGCCATTTTATATCCTGCAAATAGAATTTGTTATGCCATGCTCAGCCCAGATCTTACATGTTCCTTCTTGTGATACCATTGTTGGACCTTTTGGAGTTGATGGTGTACATTCTTTCATATATAATGGACATTCTGGAGGATCTGTTAAACCAAGAATTACTTCTCCACACCTTGCGCCACATACAAACTCATCTTTAGGACTCTTCTTCTTTAATGAATAACGTTCATATACATCCAGACTTTTATATTTATCCTTAAATCTAAAACCACATTCTGGTAAAGTTGCAACCCCTCTAAGATACCCCTCATCTAACTCGAAGACTTTATCTAATGTCTTTTGTGCTGTAATATTGCCTGACCATGTAACAGATCTAGTATATTCATTTTCTAATTTGGGCTTATCTTCTCTTATCTGCTTTAATAACATTAGTATACCAAGTAAGAGATCTAATGGTTCAAAACCACAAAAGACTTGAGGTTTTCTTGTTTCTAAAAAGTATCTATAATATGGTTTCATACCAGTTATTGTAGATGAATGTCCAGGATTTATAACTCCATCTATACCTAATAATGAAGATCTTAGAACTGCTCCAGCAATAGGAGGCATATAACGATAAGATATCATAAAACTCAGATTTTCAGGAATGCCATTAAGGATCTCATAAGCTGTAGGAGGTGCAGTAGTATCAAATCCAGCACCAAAGAATATGAAATCTCTTTCTGGTTCTCTTTTAGCTTTAATGATAGCATCATGAACGCTATATACTAATCTTACATCGCTGCCTAAAGATCTTGTATCCATAACACTCAAACCTTTTGAGCCCTTAGCCCTAGACATATCGCCATAAGATAAGATAACTTTACCTTCTAACGCTAGCTCTACTAATGTATCTATATCAGATGCAGGTGTTATACAAACAGGACATCCAGGACCAGCTCTAACTTCTACATTCTCTGGTAATAATGATCTAATACCATAATGTGTCATACTCCATTCATGAGAACCGCATATATGCATAAACAATAACTGTTCTTCAATATATTTAGCATATTCGTGTATCTTCTCAGTTACCTTTTTAGCCAACTGAGGATCTCTAAATTTTTCTAATATCACATATACCACCTTTTGTTCTCAATTCCATAGCTATAGAACCTAAAGGACACTCATCTGCTATAGAACATCGTTCACATTTCCATAATAGATTCTCTTTCCAATATCTTATTGTATTTTCTGCTTCTTCAATATCCAGTATCTGTATAGCATAACCAGCATGAACTAGAACGTAATCTCCAATCTTGGCATTAACCTCTGCTATGTTTATATTACTCCTAATAGTATTAGCTCCAAAATCTATCTTAGCATAATCTCCGTCTATCTCCATAACCTTTCCAGGAAATGCTAAACACATAAACTATTATAACCTATTTAGTTCTTATAAAGATATCCTCAAACTTTCTATGATATCGAACATCTCTTTAAGATGATCTTCTCTACCTTCTATAACTTTCTTGCATAGATATACCAATCTTTCCCATTTATCTATTAGATTATGCTCTTCCATCCATTCTCTTCTCTTCTTCCACCCTTCTTCTAGATACTCTTCGTGAAAATGCTTATCTTCTAATGAAGCATACGCATCTGTCAACTCTTCAAATGCTATTAACAATGCATATGCAGCACTTTTCGTCTTGCTATTTTTAGCCAAATCAACCATCGAATTAGCTAATAATAGATGCCAGTAAGTATCACTCATCTCTGATCTTTATATCGTTATAGTTGCTCTCACTATAAAACATTATTGTATTACAAT
Source organism: Candidatus Nitrosocaldaceae archaeon (assembly GCA_026002835.1). The sequence continues at coordinate 7,780 of BPGC01000021.1, read as the reverse complement.
GTTTTGGTATATCCATCTTATAATTACATATAGAACATACTAGATATTCTTCTTTAATAAAATTACCTTCTAAAACCCATCTCATAGGTTTATTGCAATGAATAGGAACATTTTTACTGAAACCACAGATAGGACAGTAAAGTCTTTTTATATCATTTTCTGACGGTGCTTTGAACATTTTTATCAACATATTCTAGGAACCGGATCGCCTACTGGCTTACTAATAATTCTAGTTCCTCCAACTATAGTCCGCATAGCAACTACATCGAATTGATTAGTAGCTTCTCCTATTATAGAGGCATCTTCACATCCCTCAAAAGATTTTATTGCGTCTAAAATCTTCTCAGCTTTTTCTCGAGTAACAGCTAAGCATATCTTGCCTTCATTACCTATCTCTAATGGATCTAGGCCTAAAAATGAGCATGCCGCTTTAACATTCTCTTTTATAGGTATCTTATCCTCATATATCATAATTCCAATATTTGACTTTTCTGACCATTCATTAAGAAGGTTAGCAATGCCTCCTCTCGTGGGATCTTTTATGCTAACAACCCCTTTTATTCTTAATGCTTCATCTATAACCTTATTTAATGGCATTACATCGGATCTTATATCACTCTCAAATTCGTAACCTTCTCTTGCAGATAATATACTCATTCCATGATCTGCTATACTGCCAGATATTATTATCTTATCACCATCTTTTATATTAGAATCTAGTAGCCATTTAGTTCCTCTATTTATATAACTAATATTATCATCTAAGAATGGATTTCTTATGCCAATGCCAGAGGTATTGATCATTAATTTATCCAACGCACCTTTTTCAACTACCTTCGTATCACCAGTTATTATATCTACATCAGCTTCTTTACATGTCATATCTATACTCTCTAGTATTTTATCCAACTCTTCCAAACTAAATCCTTCCTCTATTATTAGGGCTAATGATAGTGCAATAGGTTTACCACCTATAACTGAGATATCGTTAACAGTTCCAGATATAGCTAGCCTTCCTATATCTCCACCATTAAAAAACAATGGTTTTATTGTATAGGTATCGGTAGATATAACTATATCATTATAAACTCCAGCATCGTCCAACATATTCAATGAAACATCAAACTTTAGATAAGGTTTGATAAACTTCAATATGTGTTCATTAATTAATTTATCTGTAAAACTTCCTCCTGCTCCATGTAATAAAGTTACTTTGTTCATATTCTCATCTTAGATGAATTATTTTGATAATAACAGTTTTGCATCTTCATTTATTATTCTAATACCAATTCCAGCATGTATTATTATATAATCATTAATTTTAGCATTAGGAATAGTTGCTATATTGACTTCTCTAACATGTCCATTAATATCAACTTTAGCTATCGGCATAAGTTCATCATCACTTATACTTATTATCTTTCCAACAAACGCAAAACACATAAGATAGAATTTAATGATATGAAATATTAATCTTCCATTTCTAGTTCTACACTTTCAAGTATTATATCCTGAGCATTTGAATTGATATCTTCAATAACCTCTATCTCTAAACGGGCATTTTCCATAGCCTTACCTTTACTCATTACCGCAAAATATTCTCTAAAATGTTCTGGAGATATATGTGATAATGCTCCTAACTTTATTTTAATACTAATGATCCTTTTTGCATTATTCTCAATAACTATCGTCTCTAATTTGTTTATAAGATCCTTCATAAGCGAGAGCTCGTGCATACCAATAATTATTAGATCATGCTATATTAATCAAATCTTCATATATCTTATTTACATTCTCTTCTATAGATCTTTTAACCTCATCTGATAACCCTTCACCAATGCTAAAATCCTTACCTTCTATACCATAGAATATTATTTTAGGTATCGTATCAAACATTTTTGCAAGTTCAATAACTTCTACTATATTAATTGAATGTGTAGATGTTAAACGTTCAGACTCTTGATTTAGATCTTCTAAATAATATCTGTGTAATTTACCAGGAGTATCTAGCGATTTTATAGCATCTATAAATACCACAAGATCATATTTTGGTAGTAAATCTATTATGTTTAATATATCACCATTACTTTCTACTATATCTATATTCAAAAGATTATGTAACTTTTTTGCTATTATCAATCCAATATAATCATCTCTTCTATATTTATTACCGATTCCTATTATTAACTTCTTCATCTCTCTATCTTAGCCTTTAGAAAATGCGTTGCACATGATATGCAAGGATCATAATTACGAATTGCTTGTTCACATCGCCATATGAGTTTATCATCAGGCAGGTCTATATATTTACTAACATAATGATATAGATCCTCCTCTATGATCTTCTGATTTTGTGATGTAGGTGGTATTATTTTAGCATCTTTGATTATGCCTTTATCATCTATATTGTATCTATGATATAATATCCCACGTGGTGCTTCAGTGCATCCATAGCCCACTCCGTCTCGAGGCTTAACATCTATGAAACATTGCTCTATCATCTTATAATCTTTAGATATTCTAATAGCTTCAGTAAATGCATATAATATCTCTAAACTTCTTACAAGTATACTCTTAAATGGATTATTACAATACTCCAAATCTAATTCCCTTCCTATACTCTTTATAGATGAAGGAAGTCTATCAAAATTAAGATTATAACGTGCCATTGAACCTACAAAATAAGCACCTCTCTCCTTCAACCTAGCATGTAAAGCATTGGAATATTTTACATGCTCTTCTATTATATTATCTTCAAATTCTTCAACTTTAATATCTAATCCTTTATTTGAGGTTATCCTACCTTCATTGAATGGATATTCATCTTCATGTCTTAATGCTACGAATTCATACTCTCTTTCAAAATCTGGAAATTCTAGCCTAGATAACCATTCTATAGATTTCAATATTTCTTCTCTGCCTTTCTCAAGTCTGTTTATAAATTCTGATACTTCTTCCTCTTTAGGAAGTTTGTAGAATCCTCCAACACGAACATTTATTGGATGGACCTCTCTACCTCCTAACAATGATACAAGCTCATTACCGATCTTCTTTATTAACAAACCTCGTTTTACTATATCTGGATGATCTTTTGCCAATTCAATAGCATTTTGATAACCTAAGAAATCTGGAAGATGAAGCATAAATATATGTAGAGCATGACTCTCAATCCATTCTCCACAATAGACTAATCGTCGTAATTCACGCAATTTTCCTCTAACTCTTACATTACATGCATATTCCATGGCATGAACAGAACTCATCTGATATGCAATTGGGCATATACCACATATTCTAGCTGTTATATCTGGTGCTTCTGTAAATCTTCTACCCCTCAAAAACCCTTCAAAGAATCTCGGAGGTTCATATATCTTCAATTTTACATCCTCGACTTTATTATCCTTGATCTTTACATACATAGCTCCTTCTCCTTCAACTCTTGCTAAATAATCCACTTTGAATTTTCTACTCTTTGTCATAATCCACCTCCTTGAATGGTTTAGCATATGCGTTAAAGTTTCTGAATAATCCAATAATGGAATCTTCGTCCATGCCTAACTTCTTAAACACATTCTTTAATGACGATGTATTAGGCTCTTCTTTAGGACCGAAGCAACTATAGCATCCTCTATTATAAGAAGGACACAAAGCATTACACCCAGCATTAGTTACAGGTCCCATGCATGTTTCTCCTTTTGCTACAATTACGCAAACATTACCAGCTCTTTTACACTCTAAACATACACTATATGAGTGTATATTAGGTCTTTTATTATGCAGAAATGAAGTTAATACCTCTAACAGTTGGTATTTATTAACAGGGCAACCATATAATTCAAAATCCACATTTACATGTTCTGATATAGGCGTAGATTTGTCTAATGTATTTATATACTCTGGTTTTGCATAAACTATGCTAATAAACTCTTTAACATCTTTAAAGTTTCTAAGAGCTTGTATACCTCCGCTTGTAGCACATGCTCCTATAGTTACTAGATATTTAGATATCTTTCTAATCTTTTTTATTCTTTTAATGTCATCGCTAGTTGTTATTGAACCCTCTACTAATGATATATCATAAGGTCCTTTAATTATAGCTCTAGATGCTTCCAAGAAGTAAGCTATTTCTATTTTGTCTGCTAGTAATAATAATTCGTCTTCTAGATCTAATAGACTTAATTGGCATCCATCACACGAAGCAAATTTCCATACAGCTAGTTTTGGTTTCATATCAAACCTCCTTTATCTTTAGAAATCTTCCTATCTTGTTATAATTGAAGACTGGACCATCTTTACATATGAATTCTGGACCTAATTGACAATGACCACAGAAACCTATGGCACATTTCATATTCCTCTCCATAGATATGAATATATTGTTAGTATTTATATTCCGTTCTATCAATTCTTTAGCAACAAAATACATCATTATCTCTGGGCCACAGATAAATGCAGATGTATGAAATGGTTCTATATCTATTTTAGGAAGTAGTGTAGTTACTACTCCTACATTACCTGTCCAACCATGCTTAGCTTTATCTACTGTAACCATAACATCTAATTTATCATTCCATTTCTCTAATTCTTTCTTATAGAGTAGATCTTGAGGAGTCTTCGCTCCATAAAGCAATGTTATCTTGCCATATTTTTCTCTGTTTGCTAATAGATAATATATTAATGGTCTTAATGGTGCCAAGCCTAAACCTCCTGCTATTATCAAAATATCATTACCTTTATGATCTTCTATAGGCCATGGATTTCCATAAGGTCCTCTAATGCCTATTATATCATTAGGTTTTAACCTACAGATAGCATTAGTTACATTTCCAACCTTTCTTACTGTATGCATTATAATATCATCTTCATAAGGATTGCTGCTTATAGAGATAGGCACTTCACCTGTCCCAAAGACATAGATCATATTAAATTGTCCAGGAAAAAACCTAAAGTCATCGGTTTCTATTGTTATTGTATATGTATCGTAGGTTTCTTTCTTTATTTTTCTTATCTTAACTAGTTTTGGAATAAATGGATTATACATATTTACATCTCTTCCATCTCTATCAATTGAAATCTTACAGCTTGTAATCGCTTCATAATAACTTCTGCAAATCTTTTCATAAGATAATAGCCTAGTCTACTATCCTCTTCGCATCTCTTCATAACTAGGTTTGCATCAAGTTTAACAACTCTGGATAATTCTAGAGCCCTTGCATCAAAATGCCATTTATATGGTGGAAATAACCATGAGATTCCTAGCACCTCATCTTTACCTAAAGTTTGTATAATTATTCTTCCCCTATGAGCAGTAGACAATTCAAGAGATATCTTACCATGTGTTATTAAATAGAATGAATTGGCATCTTCGCCTTCATGAAATATAAAATCATTTTTATGAAAGATTAGATCCTCTGAATACTCTACTAATGGAGTCAGATCCGCATCTATATCCCTAAATAATGCGTGATTCTTTATCATCTCAACTAGCATCTTCATCCCTCAAAGATCTGATCTCTTCTGTTATATCTATACCTGCTGGGCACCAAGTTATACATCTTCCACAGCCAACACAACCTGAAGTTCCAAACTGATCAAACCAAGACGCTAGTTTATGAGTTATCCAATGCCTATATTTAGTGCTAGTTGATTTCCTTATGCTATTTCCATGGATATAGGTAAATTCGTTAGTAAAACAAGAATCCCATAATCTCCATCTCTCAGCATGCTCTCCTTTAAGATCTATAACATCTTCAACTGTACTACAAAAACATGTTGGACATACCATAGTACAATTGGCACATGCAAGGCATCGTTCAGCAACCTCATCCCAATGCTTACTTTCATAATTATTATATAATAGCTCTTTTATGTTGGTAGTATTCATATGTCTCTTCATATTTCTAGCATTCTTATTTATAAGATTCTCAGCCTTTCTTACTTTTTTCTCATCTGCTTCTTCATGCTCCACTTCGTTTAAGATATCATAACCAAGTTTACTTCCTACCTCTATTACAAAATAATGTTCTGGTTTGAGTATTTCTGTTAATGCTAGATCATAACCATCATTTACTTTTGGGCCTGTATTCATAGATGTGCAAAAGCAACTATTAGCAGATTCTGTACAATTAACTGCAAATATGAATATATTTTCTCTCCTCCTTTTATATATAGGATCTATAAACTCTCCTTCCATGAATACTCTATCCTGTATATGTATAGCATGAATCTCACATGCTCTAACTCCTATAAACGCTAACTTTCTCTCCTCCTCTTTATCTTCAATAATTTTAAAATCCGCACCCTTTCTTTCCATATGGAACAATCTTGTCTTAGGAGGGAATAGATATTTTTTCCACGAATATGGTCCTACTACATAACCAAATAACGCTTTATCTTTTCTTTTTCTTAATCTATATATTCCTTTATCTTGTTCATCTTTAAAACCTATAGGTAGATCGTTAATTGAATTCAATTTATCATAAATTACAGTGGCGTTGTCTATCTTAGGTCCTATTATCTCATACTTTCTTCTAGTTAAAGCGTCAAAGAACTGATAAAAATTATCTGCTTCAACTATAAACTTTTGCATATAGTATATTCCTATATATTCTATTTAAAGTTTAAATAGAAAGGTAGATACTTGTAATCTATGAAATTCCTAGTTATATGGTCATTCATTAGAACTATAAAAATTACTCCAGATCTTATAGATATAATATTTGCTCTTAAGGACTATGCAAAGAAGTTAAAAGAACAAGGTAAGTTAGAGGCTAATTACCATATAGTAGGTAAGCATGGGGGTGCTTGGATATTTAATGTTTTATCTAATGAGGAATTGGAGAATCTTATAGCTGGCATGCCTGTTTATAATCTTGCAGAATATGATATATATCCTTTAACTGAAATGAAGTAATTTGGGTAGCAATGAGAAAATGTTAATGGTGTGTCAACCACATACTCTTCTTGTGTATATTATAAGATAGCAAACATGAATGCAGAAGAGTTGCTATACGCATATGAGGTAGAGATATTAATATAAGAACTAATAAGATAGTTGAGTATGGTTCCACTGGTGTATGGTCGGATCGGAGGAAATATTAGTATTTTGGTCCAAATCTCTAATGCCTTTAACCTTTGACAGTAATAACTACAATGAATATCTTCATATCTTTGTAATTCATGGCTCTAGAAACCATCAATCTCTTAATGATTGCTATCAATAAGATAATCAATCTATATGCATTATAACATATCATTGGCGATTGCTTAATATATACCACCTATCCAATAACAATACATGAATCTAATAGAATTAAAAGATAAATGATGAGAAAAAGGCAGAGGAATGGTTAAGGTATACTTAAAAGGTTTGATAGATGCATATATTGTAATAATGAGCATATAGGCAGATTTAGAAGGAATTACTATAGATGCCATAGATGTAAGAAGGAATGGAGTATTAGAATAGTATATTGTATGGATTAAGGATATCGTTGAGTAAATTCATAGCAATATTAAAGTTATTTTAGAGATACCAGTACTAAAGGCTAGTAAAGAGTTACAATTATCATACTACACATAAGATATACCAATTAATTAGGAGCAAAATATATGATTATTGCTCAAAAGATGATATATTACAAGTATAAATAGATAAGATACCAGTATTTGGTATATTAGAGAGGAATGGTAAAGTAAAGGTTGAGATAGTTAATGATGTTAGTGCTGAAACACTATTAAGAGAAACTATTAAGAAGGTAAAGAGAGGATCAATAATATA
>BPGC01000020.1 GCA_026002835.1 Candidatus Nitrosocaldaceae archaeon | reverse complement strand
TAATGAGATAGCATTTCTTAAATAAAAGGTTATAGTCAATAGATTTATGTGTAATAATTAATAACCTTTTTATTTTAATTTATTATTAAAGTTGCATATGGATAAGTATACTCATGCATGCATAGAGATAGCATCTATGCTGAATCATGAATTGGATGATAGATCTATTAATAAGATAATAAAAAATATTTCATCTAAATATGCTTTAAGTTCATTGCCTAAACGAAGTGATATACTCAAGTATGTTAACGATGAACATGTTAGGCATTTATTAACGGTAAGACCTTCTAGATCTGCATCTGGTGTTATAGTAATATCAGCCATGCCCATGCCTTATCCTTGTCCTCATGGAAGATGCATATATTGCCCAGGTGGCATTGAGATAAATACTGCTAATAGCTATACTAATACCTCTCCTGCAAGTATAGCTGCTCAGAGATACAATTTCGATCCATATATGCAAGTCAAATCTAAACTCGATAAATTTAACGAGCTTGGACATGATATAAGCAAGGTTGAGATAGTTATAGTTGGTGGGACATTCCTATTCATGCCTAGAGATTACCAAGAATATTTTATAAAATCATGTTATGATGCATTGAATGGATTTAAAGCTAATACATTAGAAGAAGCTCTACAATATAATGAGCAAGCATACTCTAGGAATGTTGGATTAACTATAGAGACAAAGCCAGATTATTGTAAAAAACAGCATATAGATCTTATGCTAAGATATGGAGCAACTAAGGTAGAGATAGGAGTTCAATCATTGAGCAATAAAGTATATCAATTGGTTAATAGAGGTCATACTCTAGATGATGTTATAGAAGCATTCCAAATTGCTAGAGATGCTGGTTATAAGATAGTTGCACATATGATGCCTGGTTTACCTGGATCTTCGTTAGAACAAGATTATAATGACTTTATGTTATTATTCAATGATGATAGATTTAAACCAGATATGCTCAAACTTTATCCTACATTAGTAATTGAAGGGACTGGATTGTATCAATTGTATAAAGAAGGTAAGTATAAACCATATACTGAGGAGGAGATGATTGAATTATTAGCAAAAGTCAAGAGTAGAGTTCCTAGATGGATAAGGATCATGCGTATGCAGAGAGAAGTTGATAGTAAAGAGATCATAGCTGGAGTTAAACATGGTAATCTTAGACAGCTAGTATTAGCAAAGCTTGCTAGAGAAGGTAAAAGATGTAATTGTATAAGATGTAGAGAGGCAGGCTTAAAGAATGCAAAGATTAACGATCCTAAGATAATTAGAGAAGAGTATAATGCATCTAATGGAAAAGAGTATTTCATATCTATAGAGGATAATGATGCATTACTAGGTTTTCTAAGGTTAAGGATTCCTAGCAATAATGCTCATAGAGATGAGATTAAAGGATATAGATGTTGTATAGTTAGAGAACTACATGTTTATGGAAGAGCGTTAGCATTAGGCGAGAAAGATTCAAAGAGTTATCAGCACAAAGGTTATGGTTCAATGCTTATGCAAGAGGCAGAGAATATAGCTTTATCTCATAATTTAGAAAAGATCTTGGTTATAAGTGCTGTAGGAACTAGAGAGTATTATAGAAGGTTAGGATATAAATTGGAAGGATCTTATATGGTTAAATATCTCTAACTCGTCTATAGTTCTTCTATTTAATTCTTTTAAAGATCTGTATTATTGTTTATAATATCTTCTTGTATATATAATATACGTTGAGATAGTTTATCTTTTTAGTGATCATCAGCGATATATTAGAGTTTTTATCATTCATTTAGTTTTATTCCAGCTTTCTCTGCTTTTTCTATAAGATAATTGATGAATGCTGAACAAGTTATAATTATGAATCTAGCATCTTCAACTCCTGGATTTGATATAACAGTTGAGCCATGTCATATTCCTCCTTCTGTATTTGTGTATCCATACAAGTTCTTGAATGCTTCTTTCAACTTCTCATTATCGATCTTAAGTATTTTAAATGCTTGATCTAGTGCTGGTGCTAACGTTGCATCTGGCATATTGCTTATTATCTTTGCTAATAATTCAACAGCTATTATAGCTTCTTTTATAGCATTTCTATAATCTGGGTTTTCTTTATCAGATAGATATTTAAGAGCAGTTTCTATATGTTTATTAACTGTTGCAAAGGAGTATTTTGAGCTTTTTCTATCTCATGTTTATTAGTTGTAGAACTTATTGTATAGCCAATTACTCTATATGCAGAATTGTTTTAAATTAAGAGCATTTATGTATTTATCCTTATCCTCAAAAGGATAATTCTTAATGGAATATTCTATAAGATCGTATACTTCATACTATTTATTATTTATTAAGAATATTTTAAATTCATTTATATCTAATTCATCTAAAGGTTTATGTATATGATTATGCCAAACTTTTATTAGAAAAGATTTAATTTCATCATAATAAGAATCATTTAGATGCGTATTATAAATTCATTACTCAATATATCAGGATTATTGAACATATATGAAAATCTCTTATATTCATAGCTCTACTTCCTATATAAAATATATTCCATAGATCAGTTCTTAACTCTTTATCCATATCATCATATTGAATACTCTTCTTCGGTTTGAATCCCATTCTTTCTGAGAATAATTCATCTTTGCTCATACAATACTAATATTCTAGATTTAGATAAAATACCTATCCATTGTATGATATAAATTAAAGTTATCCAAAGATACGAGTATGGAAGCAGAGATAATAGGCAAAGGAACATGGCTAGATAAACTAGCATATGAGATAATTGAAAGAGAGAAGAAGTTAGGAAGATCGTTAGAATTAATCAGAGTTGAGAGTGGCTTAGGAGCATCTGGAATTCCTCATATAGGCAGTTTAGGCGATGCTGTTAGAGCATATGGAGTTAAACTAGCATTAGAGAATCTAGGCTATAAATCAGAACTTATTGCATATTCAGATGATATGGATGGATTGAGAAAAGTTCCTTATGGCTTACCAGAATGGTTGAATGATTATATAGCTAAACCAGTCTCAAGCATACCAGATCCTTACAATTGTCATGATAGCTATGGTTTGCATATGAGTAGTATGCTATTAGATGCTTTAGACAAACTAGATATAAAATATAGATTTCAGAGAGGCATAGATACTTATAAACAAGGTCTGATGAAAGAGGAGATAGATACCATCTTAAAGAATAGCAAGATAATAGGAGAGAAGATTGAAGAATTGACTTTACAAGACAAGTTTAAGAAGGTATTACCATACTTTCCTATATGCAAAAATTGTCAGAGGATATATGTTGCTGAAGCATATGAGTATTTAGAAGATGAGAAGAGAGTTAGATATAGATGCAAAGGAGCTACTATAGGTAATAAATTCATAGAAGGATGCAATTATGAAGGAGAAGCAGATATTACTAAGGATGATGGTAAATTGAGTTGGAAGGTAGAGTTTGCTTCTAGATGGAAAGCATTTGATGTAAGGTTTGAAGCATATGGAAAAGATATCGCAGATTCAGTAAAGGTTAATGATTGGGTTGCAGATAATATACTGAATTATCCTCATCCAACACATGTAAGATATGAGATGTTCCTAGATAAAGGAGGTAAGAAGATAAGCAAGTCTGCTGGAAATGTATTTACTCCCCAAGTATGGCTAAGATATGGAACTCCTCAATCATTATTACTATTATTATACAAAAGGATAGCTGGAACTAGAAATATAAGCATAGAAGATATCCCTAGATTGATGGATGAGTATGATAGGTTAGAGGATCTATATTTCAATAAGATAAAAGAAGAGAATGAGATGAAGGCTATAAAACTTAAAGGCTTGTATGAATATATCAATCATCTAAAACCTAAAGATAAGCCTTCAAAGCATATACCTTATATGCTATTAGTAAACCTAGCATCTATGACAAAGGAGAATAGAGAAGAATTTATAATAAAAAGGTTGCAAAAGTATGGCATGATCAAAGAGATAGATGATTATCTATTAACAAAGATAAGATTAGCAATCAATTATGCAGATGATTTTGGCATAGAAAAAGAGAAAGAAGCATTAACATTAGATGAGAAGAGCAAAGAAGCATTAAGAGAGTTTAAGCATATGCTAATAAACCTTAAAGAGATAGATGCTAAAGAGATACAATCCAATATATTCAATATAGCAAGGAACAATGGTATCGAGCCAAGAGAGTTCTTTAAACTATTGTATAAGATAATTCTAGGAAGCGATAAAGGACCTAGATTAGGTAATTATATTGCAGATATTGGAGAAGAAGGTATAAAGAATATAGTTAAAGAATTAGATAAATATATTTAAAACTATAATCAATCTATTCTATGAAATCTATATTCAAGGATTTATGCATTAATTGTGGTAACGAGATAACTGATGAGCGTTTAAAGTTATCAATGCCTTGTGACAAATGCATTGAGCATATAATTGATGAAGAAGATATAATTGAGAAGCAGATAAAGATAGGTAGATATCTTGAAGCGAATAATAAACTTATGAATTATACTAAAATCTATAATGAAGCAAAAGCGTTCAGAGAGTTTGAAGAATTATTTGAAAAAGCATATGGTTTTAAATTGAGATCTGCTCAGAAAGAATGGGCTATACGTTTCCTTAGAGAGGAAAGTTTCTCTATAATAGCTGCTACTGGTTTAGGCAAAACACATTTTGGTATATTTGCATCTGTATTTAATGCATTAAAAGGCAAGAATAGCTATATAGTAATGCCAACACATCTATTAGTAGAACAAGCATATTCCATAGCATCGTCAATAATAGATAGATTGGATCTAAAGATAAAGATTGTTAAAATACATTCAAAGATGAAAGCTAAAGAGAGAGAAGAAAGTATTAAAATATTAAATAAAGCAGATCTATTAATAACAACATCATCATTTCTAGCTAGAAGGTTTGATGATATTAACAATAAATTCAATCTTATATTTGTAGATGATACTGATTCATTACTAAAGAGATCAAAGAATGCAATAAGAGTCCTAAGATTGATAGGATATAAGGAAGATGAGATAAAGAAGGCTATAGATGATATAAGAACTGGAAAGTTCGATGAGCATAAAAGTAAAGGTATAGTTATTGTATCAAGTGCTACTATCAAACCTAGAGGAATGGCTCCTTTACTCTTTAGGCATCTCCTAGGTTTTGATATAGGCATATCTATAACAAATGTGAGGAATATTGTAGATGTATATACTAATGAAAGGATAGATAGATTGGTTAAAAGACTAGGTTCTGGAGGATTAATCTTTGTTAGTATATATGATGGAGAAGATTCTGCTATACAAATTGCAGAATTATTAAAGAGTAAAGGCATAAAAGCCGAAGCTTATGTATCAAGTAATGCTAATCCTAAGATATTTGAAAAGTTTAGAAATGGAGATATCGATATACTAGTAGGAGTTGCTACTTATTATGGAATGCTAGTTAGAGGCTTGAACCTTCCAGAGAGAATTAGATATACAATCTTTACATCAGTTCCTAAAATACGATTTAGGTTATCTGAGCTTAACCCAAATACCACAAACTTATTCTTTACTATATTTAGAAGATATATACCAAAAAGATATAAAAATATGGATAAATCTCCAGAACTTATTAAGCAGATTATCAACGATAAAGAGTTTCTTGATGCTATAAGAGCAAATCCCACAATGAAAGTTACTAGTGATAGTATAGAGATGTCAGATGTGAGAACATATATTCAAGCCTCTGGGAGAACCTCTAGACTCTATGCAGGAGGAGTTACTAAAGGATTATCTATAATAATAGCTGATGATCTAGAATTATTAAAGGCATTAGAGTTCCAATTACAATGGTATTTTGAAGATGTACAATTTAAAGAATTAAAAGAGATAGATATAACTAGAATATTAAAAGAGATAGATGAAGATAGAAGAAAGTTAAGTATTATAGACAGTAAGAAAGATCTTGTTAAAACGACTCTACTTATAGTAGAATCTCCAAATAAAGCTGAAACAATTGCTAGATTATTTGGCAAACCATCTAAGCGAAGAAGGTTAGGAATTAACTCTTATGAAGTAACTATAGGCAACTATCTGATAAATATAGTTGCTAGTAAAGGACATATACTAGATCTAGTTGAAGAGGGAGGAGAGTATGGTGTATTAGTAAAAGATTCAAGTTTCATTCCTATCTACTCAACTATAAAGAGGTGTAATAAATGCTCATACCAATTCATATATAGCAAAAGTTGTCCTAGATGCTTATCTAATGATATAGATGATGCAATAACTAGAATAGAAAGAATTAGAGAATTAGCATACGAATCAGATGTAATATTACTAGGAACAGATCCAGACAGAGAAGGAGAGAAGATAGCATGGGATCTAGAGCATATGATCAAGCCTGTAAATAATAATATACAAAGGATAGAGTTTCATGAGGTTACAAGTAGATCTATAAGAAGAGCTATTGATGAGCAAAAAGCGATCGATGATAGGTTAGTGGATGCACAGATGGTTAGGAGAATAGAGGATAGATGGTTAGGTTTTGAGTTAAGTCAGATATTATGGAATGTATTTAATAATAAAACATTATCAGCTGGCAGAGTGCAAACTCCAGTATTAGGATGGATAATAGATAGATATGATCAATATATAAGATCAAAACAGTATGTATTAACATTAACATTAGAAAACGGATTTAGATTTAATATTAATTATAAAGAGAAACCTCAACTAAGATTAGAGGAGTTAAGCTGTAAGTTGGTAGAAGAGGTAAGAGAAGTAGATCCTAAACCACCATTCTCTACCGATTCTTTATTATATGAAGCATTTAAGCAATTACATTTCAATGCAAATCAAACGATGCAACTAGCACAAGATCTATTCGAGTTAGGGTTGATAACATACCATAGAACTGATAGCATTAGAGTTAGTAAAGAAGGTATGGAATTGGCAAAGAGATACCTTGAACAAACTCTCGATAATTTCAATGCTAGAGGTTGGAGTAAAGAAGGAGCGCATGAATGTATTAGACCTACTAAACCTTTAGATCTTAACGCTTTATTAGATTATATAAGAGAGGTAAATATAAAGAATATAACTCCTAATCATCTAAAGTTATACTCGTTAATATTCAAGCGTTTTATAGCTAGTCAGATGAAGAGTGCTAAGATAAGATATCAGATAGCAGATATTATAGAACTTAATACTAGAATAGAATTTCCTATTAGTATTGAGGATTATGGTTTTACATCAATCTTGCCAATTAGGATATATGATAAGATAAAGAGCAGAGTAAAGATTACATATTCATCTATAAAGAAGAAACCAACTATTTATCCTTATACACAAGGAGAATTGGTTAAAGATATGAAGGATAAAGGTATAGGAAGACCTTCTACATATTCTATAATAATAAGCAAGATTTTGGATAGAAGGTATGCTATAGATTCTAAAGGTTTCCTTATACCAACGAAGTTAGGAAGAAAAGTTTACAATTTCTTATTAACAAATTATAAGAAAGTAGTATCTGAAGAGTTTACTAGAGAATTAGAAGCAAGGATGGATGAGATAGAAGAAGGAGCAGATGCTAATAAGATTCTTCTAGAATTGTATGAGTTATATGAGAGCATCAAGCCTCGGGCGGGCTTCGATCCCGCGACCTAGTGCTTACAAGGCACTCGCTCTACCAGGCTGAGCTACCGAGGCACATGTTTTTGCTTAATAACCAAACTTATTAATCTTCCTAAGAATAATATACGAGTATATATATGATTTATTTGCTGAATCTGCGGGGGTCGCCGAGCCTGGCCAAAGAGGCTAGAATATTGGAAGCGCGGGACTTAAGATCTGGATGGGTGATCCCGTCCCTCAGGGGTTCGTGGGTTCAAATCCCACCCCCCGCATTATTAATTAAAATTATATTATATTTAGAAACTTAACATTTTAATCGAATATAAAAAATATTCTATAATCTGATCTTTGCGATGAAAAAACCTAGTGTATTATGAATATGCGGATAAAACCTCCTAGCATTCCTAACTTGCTGATCAAATACAAGATCACCAAACTTGCTTAATCCTTCTGAACCATATGGTAACGGTTCAATCTTGACATTATAACGTTTAATGGCATAATCTATAATAGCCTCATCCTCTTCGGGTGCAAAGGAGCAAGTAGAATATACTATTATCCCATCATCTTTAACAATCTTTATAGCCTCATCTAACAATCTTTTCTGTATTATACTACAATACTCTATATCTTTTGGTTCTCTATTATATCTACGCTCTATATCTTTTGGTATTACTCCTTCACAAGAACATGGAGCATCAAGCATGACTTTATCAAACTTTAATGATAATAGACTAGCATTAGTAGCATCCATATTAAATATCGTAGCATTACTAACTCCACATCTACTAAGGTTTGATAACAATGCTGATAATCTATCCTTGTTTGCTTCTATAGCAACTAACAAACCTTGATTATTCATGAGCTGTGCTATATAACTGCTCTTTCCACCTGGAGATGCACACATATCTATATTATCTTCAAATGGTTTAGGATCTAATGCTTTTACAGCAATGCATGAACTTAGATCTTGTATGTAATAATAACCTAACAAATATTCAGTAGTTGCACCTAATGGATATATGCTATTAACTTGGTAAACCTCATCTATTACAGTATCTTTCAATTCAAAGCCTTTATTTCTTAATCGATCTTTAATGTATTTAGGATCTCTCTTTAGACTATTTAATCTTATATATTTATATCTAAAATTCTCCATAGAATTAAGAAACTCATCTACATTTGGAATATAATTCATAAACCTAGAGATCATCCATTCTTTATATCCATACTTTTTTGCTAACTCCTTACTCTCATTAGTGCTAGAAAATAATATTGTCATTTACGTCTCTTATTAACCTCATTTACTATATGATCTATTATAGTCTGTAATGGTGTTCCTGGTCCAAAATTACCAGTTATTCCTTGCTCTTCTAATAACTTCTTATCCTTCTCTGGTATTACTCCTCCTCCTACCAATACAATATCATCTCTACCATACTCTTTCAATAGTTTAGCAACCTTTGGGAATAATGTTAGATGAGCACCGTTTAATAAACTCATAGCAACTGCGTCTACATCTTCATCTATAGCCATCCTTGCAACTTGTTCTGGAGTAGCAAATAAACCAGAATAGATAACTTCCATCCCAGCATCTCTAAATGCTCTACATAAAACCAACGCTCCTCTATCATGTCCATCCAATCCTAGTTTTGCTACTAGTATTCTAATTGGTTTCTGTTTGCTGGTTTGCATGCTATAATTTAGCATAAAGGGTTTTAAAATCCTTTATTCATAATTCTTGATTATTATTCAATTATTAATACTAGATCCAGCATTTATATACTATGATTATAATACTATACACATGGAAGAATTTCCAGTTAAGAGTTATGAAGGTTTTGAACAGAAGGTTCTAGATGGATATACAATATATAAGAGTGGTAAGAGATGGATTGCTCTTGTTGTAGTTGAAACTAGTAATAAGAAAGAGTTAAGATTATACTCATGGGAATTAAGGAAAGGAGAATGGAAAGTAGCATTAGCTAGCCAAAATGTAGGTTTTTGGGACTGGGATAAACTCTATGAAAAGGTTAAAGAGTTCAAGGAGAAGTATAATATATGATCATTCAATATTCAAAAGTGCTGAATGGATCTCCGATGCTCTACTTCTAATAACATGATAAACTTCTGCTAACTCTTCATCATCCATCTCTCTCTTATTTATTGCTATGAAGAGGTGATGGAATAAGCCATTGATCTCTCCTACTATTGCTCCTAGTGCAAAATCTACATCTTCATTTATCAATGGTTTGAATGTATTGGCAGTTAATCTGAACTCTCTAGCCTCTTTTATCTTATCATCGATCAACTGATCTAACATATCCCTTAACTGTCTGCTTAGACCCATTACTCTCAATAATAACAAACTTTAATTTTATTGTTCATAGTATTCTCTAGGTTCAGCGGTTACAACCAACTTTTTTATTCTAGGAAATACTTTCTTTACACCCTTCTCTATATCTTCTGCTATATCATCGAACTCATCTATAGTCATATCTCCTTCTACTAATACTTGAACTTCTCCATGCAAATATGGTCCTAATGGTCTTAGTAATATATTTAATACATTTAACCTATATCTCTTCTCTATGAAATTCTTTAACTCTTCAATAAGTTTAGGATTTTTGACAGCATCTAATAATATCAAAGATGACTCTTTTATTGCTACATATGATACTGAGAAGATAAATGCTGCTATAGCTAATGCTCCTATAGCATCCATCTGAATAAATCCAGTCTGCATGAATATTATTATGCTTATTAAACCTATTACTGAAGCAGAGCTATCTTTTATAGAGTTCTTTGCGTCTGTGCTTAACGATAATAGATTGTATCTCTTTGCTATCTTATGCATCTGGTAAGCTCTATAGCCAGAGATGCTAGCTGCTATAGATAATACTATAACAGCAATCTCTGGATGTTCTATATCATGAGGATGTAATAGATTTTGTATGGCTTGATATGTTATAAATGAGCCCATTACTACCATACCTACAGCTGCTAGTAAAGCAGCAAAGCTCTCAACTTTATAATAACCGAATCCAAATCGAGAATCTGGTTTCCTTTTGGCTATAAGCAAACCTAACCATACTATCAAAGATATAGCAGCATCTCCAAATGAATCTATTCCATCAGCAAATGTTACTATACTATTTGTTATTAAGCCTATTACAACTTCTGCAACGCCTAAAGCAGCTAATGTTATAAATGATAATTTTGCTATTCTACCACCAGCTAAAAAACCTTCTTCATCTTCTTGTGTATTAGACATCTTGTTATACATATCTACTTTCATAATACCATATTTAGAATTTTCTATTCCAAAGAATATACTAATATATTTTCATATTTAATCAAGTACATAATATAATCTTAGAAGTAATCCATTTATAAAGGAATTATAAAGTTATAATTCCTTTTCTCTTAGCATGTATAGCTCTTATTGCATTTTCTACATTTTCATTCTTATCCTCAACTATTATCAATATCCTAGATGTTTCTTCTTGTGCATCCATGTTTAATATATTGATATTATTTTCTCCTACAGTGCTACTAGCTATAGATGCTATGTTAGGTATTTTAGCCATATTATCTCCTATCAATGTTATAGCACCTCTATTGTATGTTAATATTGCATCTTTATCGTATGCTTTTATATAACGCTCATTTCTTCTAACGTATATACCATCTAAGAACAATATTCTAGATATATCTGTATCATCAACTATATAAGGGCTAAGGATTACAAATTCACTATATCTTCTCTCTTTCCTTAACGATGCTAATAGATGCCATGCGTTATCGCTTCTAACTTTTACTATTGCACAACTCTTTCTGCCAGTAACTATCTTCAATGGGTTCTTGCTATCCTTAGATTCTTTCTTTATTAATGTATACTTTGATGGATTGTTTATATCTGTTATAACTATTGGTATGTTTAGATCAAACTCTTCGATCTCTTTAATTGCTATTGGATCTAATATCTTCATGCCAAACATCCCAGCAAGTATTGCTTCATTATATGATAAATAGTCTATATGTTCTAGATCCTTATCTACTATCTTTGGATCTGCACTTAATACAGCTCCATCTTTCTCTAGATCAATACTAACATCATAAGTATCATTCAATAATATTGCTAGATCTGCTGCGGTTCTATCAGAACCTCCTCTTTCATAAGTTGTCTCTAAACCATCTATTGTTCTTCCTATGAAACCTCCTATTGTAACTATATCATTCTCATCGATCAATGCTAATAAACCATCTAATCGTTCCTTCGATTCATTATACAAAAAGTTAGCTGCTTCAAAATTATCATCTGTTATTATAGGCCATTCATCAATACTTACATTATCTACTTTTAAGCCATTACTCTTAAGAATATACTTCATTGCATAAGATATAGCAATTTCTCCACTATATGCTAGAACCCTAGCTCTTATTACATCTACAAACCTTTTATACTCCATCGCTTGTTTTAACGCTATTAATACTTGCTTATACAATTCTTCAAGGATATTGAAGAACTCTTCTCTATATTGATCATTCATATACTTTTTAGCTATATCTATATAAACATCTCTTAAGATCTCAACGTCTACCAATCTATTATCTGCATAAGCCTCTCCTATGTATAATGCTACATCTGTTAGAGATCTTTTCTTATTATTATACTCAGTCAATGGAGCAGAGAATACAGCTAATATCTTTCTATCATCTTTGCTCAAATTCTTAATCCTATCTATTATCACTGGTATACCAGAACCGTTTACTCCTAACGTACTACCTCCAAACTTTGCTATTATTAACTCTTGCATCTATTAGCATTAGACTAGCACTATAATAAAGTTATTTCAATAAAAAAGGTTAATTTTCACCGTTTAGAGGAGTTTGGTTACGGTAAACCTATATAATAAATCTGTATTATCAGACTTGTATGTAATTAATCACATATATAGAATAAATATTGATATTAATTACTAAAAATAATATATTTATCGTTCACGTTTATTCTCTACAAATTCCATGAATGCTTTCTTAGCTTCATTATATGGCATCTGTTCTGGAGGATGTTTAAAACAGTATGCAGATACACTAACCAACGGTCCATTTACTCCTCTCTCTAATGCTAATTTAGTTGCTCTTACTGCATCTATCATAACTCCTGCACTATTATATGCATCTATTACATTCAACTTTACATCGATCTCTAAAGGAACGTTACCAAAATACCTTCCTTTAACATAGATATAGCAAACCTTGGTATTATCCAAGAATGGTATGTAATCACTTGGACCTATCCTCATTGGAACTTCATATGGTACCATAGCTCTTACAGCACTCTCCTTGCTCTCTCTCTTATCTTTCAATCTTTCCTCATCAAGCATATTGTAAAAGTCTGTATCTCCTCCTATATTCAACTGATATGTTTGATCTACTTTTACTCCTCTATCAACTAATAATTTTACTATAGTTTTATGTAATACAGTTGCACCTAATTGACTCATAACATCATCTCCCGCTACTGGTAGGTCTTTGTCAGCAAATGCTTGTTGCCATTTCGGTTCTGATGCTATAAAGACTGGTATTGCATTAACAAACGCTACTCCAGCTTCTAATGCTTGTTCTGCATAATATCTAGTTGCTTCAGTACTACCTACTGGAAGATAATTTATTAATACATCAGCATCGGTTTCTTTCAGTCTTTTCGCTACATCTACGGCTTGTTCATTAGATATTTTTACAACTTCGCTAAGATGTTTACCAACTCCATCTAATACCTTTCCTTTCTCAACTTTAACTCCTAACGGCTCTACATCAGCAATCTTTATTGTATTATTAGGATGAGCAAAGATAGCTTCGCTAAGATCTTTGCCGACTTTGCTATCTGCTACATCGAACGCTGCTACAAACTCTATATCTCTAGGTTTCATTCCAGCAAGATTATAGTATGCCAATCCTATCGCATCATTACCATTATCATAAAATCTTGTGCCTTGTATCAATGCAGAGGCACAGTTACCAACTCCAGCTATAGCAACCTTGACTTTTTTGCTCATACGCCTTTATGATTCTCAGCATAAAATAAATTTTATGTCATCATAAAATTATCATTCATTATAGGTTTAGATGGATATTATATATAAATAACTTAGTATAATTTTAATCAAATATTTAATGGTTATATGCATATTTGTATCCGTTTTAAAATTTTTTCGGCTTCTTCATCTATATTCTTTATAGATGGTATCTTATCCAATCCTACTTTATTACTCTTTAATGCAAGTAACGATGCAGCTATAGCTGATGCATATGCCCATATAGCATCTTTATCTTTAATATATGAGGATGCATATACTCCTATGAATATATCTCCAGCACCAGTAGAATCTATAGGTTTTATGGCATCAAACTTTATACTATATATTTTATTTTTGTATAGCATAAAACTTCCATCCTTCTTTGTAAGTATAGCTATCTCAGCATTTAATGCCATGAGAACATCTATGCCATTCAAACCAGTTAGAGCAAATCCTTCTTCTTCATCAACCTTAATAGCAGTTATATTCTGAAATTTTATATCTCTTCTCTCTATATAGCATTCTTTACCTCTTAATGCTCTAACGAAACCTTGAGGATCGAGAAATGTAAAGTTTGAATTCTTTGATATATAATTTAATGTATCAATGCTAACCTCATTTATTATAGGACTTACTATATATCCATCCATATCAACTATATCATCGATTGTTATATCTTCGCACCTCGCTAAAAGGAATAATCTTCTAGAATAATCGTTTATAACAAGCATAAATCTTGTTGTATTTTTATCAATAATATACTGTTTATCTATATCCAACTCATTGCTATAAGATAGAAATGGTTTGAAATCGTATCCAACTTTAGTTATAAGTTTAGCATCGATATTAGATCGTTTTACAGCTAACCCAGCATAATAAGTTGGACCTCCTACTGTTATCTCCTCTAGATCCTTGTTTATTATATGATCTATTGATGTATGTGCTACTATGCCTAACTTCATGCTCTATGGTTGATAAATAGGATATTAATAGTATGGTTTTTAATATATTTGATAATTATCAATAGCATGGAACCTGTCAAAGATTTAAAGATAGAACCATCTACAACTATAGAAGAGATATTTGCTCAGATGCTTGATGCTGGAGGATTTACTGCTAAAAGCATGGCTCAAGGTTCTGATATATTGTATGATATGATGAATGAACAATGTTTAAAGTTTATATCTTTTGTAGGTGCGATAATATCAACTGGGTTAAGAGGAGTTATTAGAGATATGCTCAAGAATAAGATGTTTGATGCTGTAATAACAACATGTGGAGCATTAGATCATGATATAGCTAGAACATTTAAGGATTATTATCATGGAGATTTTAGGCTAGATGATACTAAACTTGCTGAAGATAATATACATAGGTTAGGGAATATTCTAATTCCATCTGATAGTTATGGTATGATAATTGAAGAGAAGATGCAAGGCATTCTTAATGGAATTAATGAATCATTAGCAACTTATCAGATTGCAAGCATTATAGGCAAGCATTTAGATGAATCATCGTTCTTATATTGGGCTAATAAGAACGATATTCCAGTATTTGTTCCTGGGATAATGGATGGTGCAGTTGGTAATCAACTATGGCTATATGCTCAACAACATAAAGGATTTAATATAGATCTTATGAAGGATGCTAGCAAATTAGCGGATCTTGTATTTGATGCCAAAAAGACTGGAGCATTAATGATTGGAGGAGGAATATCAAAACATCATACTCTTTGGTGGAATCAGTTTAGAGGAGGGCTAGATTACGCTGTCTATATTACAACTGCGAATGAATATGATGGTAGTTTAAGCGGTGCGTTGGTTAGAGAAGCGATATCATGGGGTAAGGTTAAAAGCAAAGCAAAGCAAGTTACAATACATGGAGAAGCAACTATAGTATTGCCATTTTTATATGCTGGACTTATTAGAAGAATTAGGAAATGATTAAATTATAATAATTAATTCCTTTAATACATGGTTGATATCGAACAAGCTAGAGAATTAGTAGATAAATATATTAATTGTTGGAGAAATAGTGTAGTAATGCGAAATGGTAATTCTAGAGTAATCCATTAGGATCTGGTAATGCCATATTCGAAGATAATGAGATGGGTTGTGAACGTCTACAACTATTTAGAAATAATTTTAATATAGAAGACTTTTCATATGGTGAGATATTAGAATTATGTGTATTATTAACTAAAACATTAAGAATGCAGATTAATAGAGATCATAAGATATTTTGGTCTTGGTGTGCACAAGTTGCACTAAATGCAAGTATTCCAGATAATGATTGGTCTAACGCTTTTTGCAATCTAGTTAATTTGATATTAATTAAAAGAAAATCTCCAGATATTAGAGGACCAAAAGAAAATTTCTATGAAATAGTACATCAATTAATTAACTCACATGTATTACAAATAATAGATAATAAATATGAAATAGCTGCACCCTTATCATTTAGTGTATTAGAAGGATTACTACGTAGAAAGAAAGATGTGTCTAGATACGTTGCAAAAGATGGTAAGGTTATTCAACAATTTACATTAGGTAGTAAATCATATAATAATGGAGACAGAATTAATCAGATGAAGATATTATTTAGTCTTAGGGATCAATACGGAAATCCATCTTCTTCGTTTTTTAGCCTAAAGAAAGAGATTGAAGATATATTTAATAATGAGATAAGAAATAAAGGTTTTGGTAATATGTATGATTTAGTTAATGATTGGAGAAATGAGCATCAACATGGTGAACTATATTGGATGAATAAAGTTCCAGTAATACTGAATATTATATGTTTGTTATTATTTGAAGAGATAGAATCAGATAACTATAATGGGATAAAAGATGATATTAAAACTAGAATACAATTTTTAAATGACAGATATGCTAGTAATATACTTCACATACTAGAAAGGCCGCATTGGGAAATATATCCACCAGACATATAATTATATATCCTTACTATATACATCTTTTATATACATCTGTGTAAATCCATGTTTTATATAATATCTAATTAGGTTCTCACTAACAAATGTTTGTAGGAATAACATCAAACCATTCGAATTAGCATGCTCATATCCATATCTTAATAGTGATGAAGCAATACCTAACCTTCTATACTCTGGCAATACTCCTAAGCAGTATAAGCCTAGTAATTCTTTAGTAGCAAGTAATGCCATACATCCAGCAACTTTATCCTTGACTTTAGCAATGTATAGATCTAGATCAGCATTCATCAACCTATCTTTCAATTCATCTCTATATTTCAAACTATCAAATGCTATGCAATAGACATCAAGCCATAGATCTAGTTCATCGCTAGATATTTTATTGATTGTAATGCCTTTAACTCCTTTTATGGCATATGGCGATTCAAATAATAATACAGATATTTTATCGAATAGATAATAGTTATGCTCTTCTAACACTCTTCTTAACCTTTCTTCCATGCAATGTATGAATGGTTTTACATTTATGCTCTTAAATATATCCTCTGCATCATAAATCATCTTATCTAGATCTTTACATCTTATATTTGTAAGTCTATTAAAGAAGGGATCATCGTTCATAACTTTATTAGCATATAGAGTAGCGCATCCTATATCAAACTTATCAGTAAAGTATGATACAAACCTATTCTCATTATACTCCATCTCTTCATAACTCAAACTCTCAGTCCTAAGATTGCTTCTGCTGCATCTTTATTTATCTCATTTATATTACTAATAATATCTCTTGTATCAAACCTATCTAAGATTATATCTTTATTCCCAAATTTTATCTCTTTGCTCTTCTCATGGAATTTCTCTAATACATTAGGATCATATTCCATATCATCTCTATAATATTCTGATAATAAGTATAGTCTAAGAGCATTAGTTCCATATTTGGTTAATACATCTCTTACTCTAATTACATTATCCTTACTTTTACCCATCTTTATCTTATTCATTGTTACCAAACCTATATGAAACCAGTATTTTACATCATGATTGAATGCTTTTAGCTCTGCTCTCTGTGCCTCGTGATGAGGATAGATGAGTTCTATAGCACCAGCATGTAAATTGTATGAACCAAAGTTAGTTAATGCTATACTAGCGTCTTGTATATGCCACCATGGCAAACCTTTACCTAATAAACTGCTATTTATGCTGTAATCTAATTCTTCTCTCCCATTCCATATAAGAAAGTCATAAATGTTTCTCTTGCCTTCTATAAGATCTATCGGTTTGGTTTCTAACTCTTCCTTACTTAATCTAGATAATATACCATAATCATCTATCTTTGATGTATCGAAATATACATTACCTTTATTAAAGTAAGCATAATCATTATCTAATAATTGTATTATTATATCATGAGCATGTTTAGCATAATCAGATGCTAATGCAAATGCTATATTATTATGATCCATATTCAATAACTTTAGATCTCTTTTAAATTCCGATAAATACTTTCCAATTAATATATTATAATTTATTCTAGCATTCCGTGCCTTTCTATAGATCTTTGGATCTATATCAGTCAATATTATTAATACTAATGGCTTATATCCTAAATATGCTAGATATCTTGCAAAGACATCTAATGTTATAAATAATCTAGCATGTCCAATATGCATATAATCATATAATGTTGGTCCACAAACAAGCATCTTTACATGTTTGCTTGTTTTGAACTCCTCATACTTTCTAGATAATGAGTTATATAGTTTCATGCTAGTTTATATCAGATTTTTGCATATAAATCTAGCATGGAGAAGGAGATCGATGATATAGCAAATGAGTTAAGAGAGTTGGAGTTGGATTCAGGCATACGAATTATAGATGAAAGTAATAAACTTGTATTCATTACAAAAAGTGCAGATGAATTTACTATAAGGATAGATGATAAATGGTTTTATACTAAAGATATAGATGAGGTTCTAAATATTGTTAAGAAACATACAAAAGGTAAGATAAAAGCATGGTTATACTAAACTAGCAATTATAAGATCTGTTAAATATATCATATATGCTCTTCTATTGATCCTTAATAACCATGGTATGTATTGTTCATCTTTGCTATTATCATCAATCTTGAATCCTTCTTCTTCTAATATACCTCTAATCTTTATACCATCATACATCTCTACTGGATCGCCATTTTCATCTCTAAAATCATAAGGATCTACTAATACTAGTTTATTAGCAATAATTCTCTTTACAGATCTTATAAATCGTTCTGGTTTGAAGAGATCTATTATATTTAATGCTGCAATTGTATCAAACTTTCTAAATGGGAGTGATGATATATCTGCTACTATGAATTCAGCATTTTTATGCTTATTCTTCCTAGATCTCTTAACCATATTAAATGATCTGTCTACTCCTATTGCAATTTCCATTCTATTAGCAATAAGATTTGTTAATACTCCAGTTCCAGAACCTACTTCCAAACATTCATTACTATTAAGATCTATAATTTTATTTGCAATACATCTATAGAAGTTAATATCTATATGCTTATATAGCTGTAATGCTTGTTTCTCGTATCTATCTGTTCTAAAATCTTTAGATATTGATCTAGCGACATCTATTAAATACTCTTTCATCTTACCTCCAGAATTTATCAATAGATGATCTAATATGCTTCTCCTACTAGCAAAGTATCCATATATATCATCCATAACTATTGCTATTCCTTCTATTATTGGATATGAGTTGCATTTACAATAAAGAAATCCTTCTATGCATTCTTCTCCAATACTCTTTATTGCCTCTAATTCTAATTTAGAATTGCATTTAGGGCATATAAGCTCATCTAATATGCTAGCAAGCATATACTTGATACAATTCAGAAATATTAAATAGTTATTATCCATAATTATTAAAGATGGTTTATATCAAGAAGGTTGAGATATATGGATTTAAATCATTTGGCTTTACTAATAAAGTTATAAATTTGGAGGAAGGTTTGGTATGTATAACTGGTCCTAATGGTTCTGGTAAAAGCAATATACTAGATGCTATAGCATTTGCTCTAGGAGAGAACAGTCCAAAAACATTGAGAGTAGATAGATTACATTCTTTATTACATGATAATGCTAATGATTCTAGAAGTAAGAGAGTTAGAGTTAGTGTAACTTTTGATAATACCGATAGAGGCATCCCTATTGATTCTAATACAGTAACTATAACAAGAGAGATGCCATTAGATGGAGATAGCATATATCTATTAAATGGTAAACATGTATCAAAATCTACAATAACCGATCTTCTTGAGGTAGCATTTGCATCTCCTAACAAATTGAATAATGTTCAGCAAGGTATGATTATGCGAATAGCAGAACTCAATGCTGAAGAGAGGAGAAGGATATTAGAAGATATCATAGGTTTATCATATTTTGATAAGAAGAAAGAAGAGGCTATGAAACAGTTAAGCGAGGCTGATAGAAAGTTAGAGATAGCATTAGCGAGGATGGGAGAGATAAGGAAGAGGATAGATGAGTTAGAGTTAGAAAGAAATAATCAGATGCGATTCCATTATCTAGAGAAAGAGATCAAGAGATTAAATGCGATCAGAATATCAAATACAATAAAACGATATAGAGCAAGGATAAATGAACTTAATAAACTGATAGAAGAGAAGAGTAGAGAAGGAGAAGAGTTAAGCAAAGAATTCGATAAAGTTAGGATGGAATTAGAAGAATTGGAAAGAGAAAGGGCGAAGATAATGCAAGAAGTAGATAGAAGCACCAAGAATAAAGCAGAGATAAATACAAAGATCTCGAATCTAATAGTAAGGTTAGAACAATTAAAGGCTACAAAGAATGCTAGTGAGCAGAGAATAAATGTTATTGGTAATGCTATACCATCATTAATCAAAGAGAAGGAAGAGTTAAAGCAGAAAATAGCAAGATTGGAAGTAGAGATTAAGAGAATTGAAGAAGAAGAAAGATTGTTAGATGAAAAGAAGAATAATATAAATAATAATATAAGCAAGTTAAACGAGAATTTAGATCAATTAAATAAAGAGTTGTCAGAATTAAACACCAAAGAGAATAGATTAAACTCTGCTCTTAGAGATAAAGAAGGGTTATATACTAATATAAAATCCAGATTAGCAGAAATTTCTGAACGCTTGAAGGTTTTAGATGAGAATATAAATTCCAATACAATTAAACTCGAAAATTTGAGTAAAGAGGTAAATAGGCTAGAGGATAATCTGAAGCAATTAGAAGGTATAAAGGATAAAAGAGATGAAGATCTATCTAATATAAAAGACGATATAGAAAGATTAACGGAGAGGAAGAGTAAATTGTCTCAATATATAGATGAGGCATTAGATGTATTAGAGAATGCTATGAAGATAACAGCAAAATATGATGCAAGATTGTCAGCATCAAAAGATGTTAATGCTGAAGAGTATTCTATTGCTATGTTACTAAAAGATAAGGATCCTAGGATATTAGGAGTAGTTAAAGATCTTATAAGGTATGACAGAAAATATACAAAGGCTATAATAGCTATAGCAAACGAGTGGTTAAATGCTATAGTTGTCAATACAATAAACGATGCTTTAACTATTATTGAGGAAAGTAAAATTGCTAATTTGGAACGAGTTAAAGTAATACCATTGGATATTATAAACAAGTTTGAGTTTGATAGAAAAGGCAAACTATCTGAGATTGTTTATACAGACTATAAGAAACTAGCAGATTTTATCCTAGATGCTTATATAGTAGATTCATCATCTGAGGCTAGAAAGATAGCAGAGAAAGGATATAATGCAGTAACATTAGATGGAGAAGTATTCACAGCGAACCTTTCATCAATAAAACTAAGCCAAACAAACAAGTTGAAGGATTTAACAAAGATGATCTTATTAAGCAGATCTATAGATGATCTGAAAGATGTTTTATCTAAACTAGATGAATTGGTAACTCTCAAAAAAGAACAACTTAAGAGTATTGACAATAGATTAGAGGAAAGTAGGAATAAGAGTATTGAGATGCAAACAATTGTAAATGATATAACTGCTCAGATAAATACAACGAAAGAACAGCTTCTCAGATACAAGAATAACATCGATAACCTTAGAAGAAAGGTTGAGGAATATATGACAACTAGGAAGAATATGGTTAATGATCTTAATGATCTTAATGAGAAAGAGAAGATGCTTACTGAAGAGATTGAGAAGATAAAGAATGAATTGAATGCTATAGATAAATATGTGATCATCAAGAAGTTAGATGAGATCAACTCTACAAAATCTAAATTAAGTAATGAACTTGATGCAATAGAAGAAGAGAAGAGAAAGATTATAACTCAACTATCATCGAGCAACCTATCATTCAATAACTCAAAGAAGAGGATAGATGATATAAATAAAGAGTTGGATAGATTAAAGAAAGAGGCTAGAGATAGAAGAAGTATAATAATTAACGCTTCTAATGAATTAAAGATAGTAGAGGAAGAACTGAAAAAGGCTAGAGATATAGAGCAAGAGATGATTAATACATCTGCAAATGCAGTAACATTGCTTAAAGAGTATGATGAGAAGATAAAGATAAAGAGCGAGGAAGAGAAGAGGTATAATAGACAATTATCAGTAATAGAGAAGGATCTAGCGATAAGTAAGAAAGAGATTAATGATCTAATCAATAATGAAACAAAGATGCAAGAAGAGTTAACGAATCTAGGTTATAATGAATTGGTTGAGAAAGATATCGAAGTTGATATAATCTTAAAGGAATTAACAAAAGAGTATGATAGTATAAAGAATACAATCAATCAGTTAGCAGATAAGAGTTACAAGCAATTGATAGAAGGTTACAGAGGCATGTCAGAGAGAAGGAATCAATTAGAAGAGGAGAGGAACTCTATCGTTAGGTTCATAGAAAGTATAGATAATGAGAAGAAGAAGATATTCATGGAATCGTTTGAGAAGATAGATAAGGATATCAGGCATATCTTTGCTACTATGACAGACAATCTAGGTTCTGCTTGGTTAGAGATAGAAGATCCAGATAATATATTTGAGAGCGGTTTAGCATTAATGATACAATTTCCTAACAAACCAGCAAGGGAGAGTACTTCATTATCTGGAGGAGAGAAGACTATAGCTGCTATAACATTCCTTCTAGCATTGCAATCTCTCAAACCATCACCTTACTATCTATTTGATGAGGTAGATGCTCACCTTGATGCACAGAATACTGAGAGATTGTTAAAGATATTATTAGAGAGATCAAAGGTTAGTCAGATGATCGTTGTTAGCCTAAAAGATATGATAGTAGCAAATGCCAATCTTGTATATGGGGTATATGCTAGGAATGGTGTATCTAATGTTATAAAGTATAGAAGTAGAGTAGAGGTAACTAAATGATAGGCTTGATAATATTCAGTGTAGGCTTGATAATATTATCATTAACCATAGCAATTCATCTTATATTATCAATAGAAGGTACTTGTTTATACTCTTCAGAAGGTATATGTGCTACTGGATATAATTTCTATAACTTTCCATTCTTCGAACTATTAATAGCATCTATTATAATAAGTATATTTGGTATTATGTTAAAGATAAAATCTCATACACTTTCTCATTAATATTTATGTTAACATGATATATTTAGGAGATCTACTCTTTCCAGATAAGTATAATATTTATAATAAAGCAAGAAGATAGTTGATATATGAAACCTCTAGTTAAGAGAAGATTAGGATTAAAGGAGAAGTTAAGAGAAGGTAGAGGTTATTCATTAGGCGAATTAAGAGCAGTAGGATTGGATCTTTATAAAGCAAAGAGTAAAAAGATTCCTATAGATAAATTTAGGAAAAGCGTTCATGATTTCAATATAGAGAGGCTAAAGAAGCTATTGAATATGCAATAATATAGCTTATATAAGCATGGATAATATTTATATAAATTGAATCTGTATCTAGATTGATGCTGCTTCCATCAGAGATAGAATCTAGATCGTTGATACCAGCTGTAAGGGTAATAATAGCAAGAAAGTTAGCTAATGAGCATGGCATGAAGGAAGACAAAATAGCAAAGATACTAGGTGTAACACAAGCAGCTGTAAGTAATTATGTTCGAGGTACTAGAGGTGATACTCAACTTGTTAACAAATTGAATGAGATCCCAGAGGTTAAAAGGATAATAGATGATATAACCAATGAAATAGCTAAGAACAGTTCTTTCAGAGCATCAACGATGGCAAAATATATAGGATTATTCAATTACTTAAGACAGAGTTATATAATATGTGATGTTCATCATACACTAGAGAAAGATATCGATGAAGAAGCATGCAAGGCTTGCGAAAGCACTCTCATAAAGAATAACGATAACTAATATTTTAAAATAAAATGGAATTTTAATCTAATAGCCATATTATAGGTATGTTCTGATACTTGCCATCTGGCAAAACTCTTCTTACAGAGATTGGTAATGCTTTTTGCTCCAACTCATACTCTGCAAGCTTAATTGAATCGTTTATATCACTTCTAACAACAACTAGAGGTGGAGCTCCTAAAGATAATTGTAATGCTCTAGCTCCTACTATCCTAGCCCTCTCAAATCGAGTCAATTTAGGAGGGCCTATGATAACTAACCTTCCTTCTCTAGGTTTGACTTCTCTCATCTCTTCTTCGATCTCTTCTTTACTAACTCCTCTTATACTCTCTTTAACCTCAACATACTCTGTAACCTCTGCTACTTCAGCAACAGTCACAGATCTCTTCTTCTCTTCAATCTGATTATCATTAGTATTATCATCCGATGCCATCTTGATACTATCCTCTGATGCCAATAACATATACTCAAACTATAGTAAGTAAAATAAACGTTGCGAATAGCATATTAATACCTATATATTAATCATTAGATTATGTCAGCTGGTTCTGTATCTAGGATTAAAGGTATTATAGAATTGAGAGGGAAAGGCTCTTGTGAATGCGAATTTATAAGACATCTAGCACCATTAACTGTTGGCTCTATACTAAGAGCATTACCACTAGAAGGAAGGGTATTAGTTGAAGATGAATATGTTGGTTTGGTAACTAACCTATCTATAGGAGCAGAGAAGCAGCGAGATTCATTTAAACGAGGAGATATAGCATTCATGGTAGCAAATAATGCAATATGTATATTTAAGAAAGATGTAAGTATGAAGGGATTTAATCCTGTGGGAAGAGTAATATCAAATATAGAAGTATTAGAAAAAGCATCTATGGGAGATATTATGATCATAAAAAGTTAGGATTTTACTAATTGATATACCTTATGACCGCTGTAACCTCCAACGCATTTGACAATACCTTTACTCTCTAATGATTTAATGAATACGTTTGCTACTGATATCTTTACTCCAGCGTTTCTAGCTAGTTCTTGTGGAGTTATTGCTTTCATATTTGCTATAGTCTTCATACCAATCTTTTCTTCAAGAAATACTGATAGCTTAGCCTTTTCTTGCTTCTTACTTTCTGCACCGCCTTTATCCTTCTTGCCTTTCTTACTACTCATAAGGTATCTCTTTATGAATTATTATTAAAGGTTGCTGAGATACACTTGTATATGCATTAATGAAATGATCGTTTACAAACCTACATTTAAACATTTAAATTCCTATTATACAAAGGAGCAATGATGAATAATATACATGTTGTATATCATAAAGAGATTCCAAAATTGAAGAATGCATTGCTTATATGTGGTTTTCCTGGAAGTGGATATGTTGGTAAATTAGCAATAGATCATTTAATCCAAGAACTTGATGCAGAATTAATAGCAGATATATACTCATCAGCATTACCTCCACAAGTTGTTATAAAGAACGATGGCACTATAGAATTGATGAAGAATAGCCTATACTATTGCAGGAGAGATGAGAAGGATCTATTACTACTAACTGGAGATTCTCAGCCTATACTACCAGATGCTGAATATCAACTAGCAGATACCATATTTGATATAATAAAGTCTGATATAGATATGGTATTTACTCTTGCAGCATATATAACTGGTGTATTTGTTAATAAACCAAAGGTATATGCAGCTGCTACTGATAAAGAATTAGTTGCCGACTTGAAGAGAAGAGGTTTGGAGGTTATGGATAGTGGGAGTGTTACTGGCATGAATGGAATAATAATAGGTTTGGCAAAACTTAGAGGCAATAAGGGTATATGTCTATTAGGTGAGACATCTGGGTATGTAATAGATGCAAGTGCATCACAAGCGGTTCTTAAAGCATTGCTAGATATAATTGGTATTGAAGTAGATATGCAAGATCTAGAAAAGAGAGTAAAGGATACAGAACCCATAATAAAGGCATTAGAGCAACAGATGCAACAGCAGAGCGAAGTTCAACAACCTAGACCGAGTAAGGATCTCGGTTATATAAGTTAAGATTAGTTTAATATTACCTAAATAGAGAATATTTTTATAGCGCAGGGGTAGCAAAGCCTGGTTAACTGCGCGGGACTCAAGATCTTATGGGTGATCCCGTCCCTTAGGGGTTCGTGGGTTCAAATCCCACCCCCTGCATACTTTATAATTAAAAATATTGCTTTGTGGATCAATTATAACATATTATTATCATTACAATATCTCATTATCTATACTTTCTCTTTTATACCATCCTAACTAACATATTGTATATCCATACCTTTGCTCTTAACTCTTTAACTATACCATTCATACTATTAGATAAACAATACTCATTAAATAATCTCTTAAATGTAGAGAATACTGATTCTACTATCCATCTCTTACCATATACTTAGACCATTCTTTATATCCTAATTGCTTAATACATCTAACATTCTCATTCCTAATATTACTAATACTATCATCTCTAGCATTCATTCTAGGTTTAATAATAGCCTCTATACCATTATCCTCTAATAACTTGTATAATGCTATATTATCATAAGCTCCATCAGCATATATCTTATCTATATTATTATCCTTTAACATATCTAATGCTGCTTTCATGAATATCATCATTAGTAATCCTCATATCTATAATCTCAGTTTTAACATTAATAGCAAAATGTATCTTTATGTAATGCTTCTTTATACCATGCTTTCTAGCATATATGATTTATGAACTTTAGAGATGAGTCTAATGATATGCTTATATTATCATTCTTTATATCTAACTTCTTATAATCGATCTTCATGAGCCTCTTCCTTATCTCTGAATAGTCTACTGGTTTAAGTTCTGGTATTAATATATTTAATGCTAAAACCTTCTATTATCTGATATATCTAACATATATCTTATTAATGCTAAGAATTGTGCATAGCTATTAGTAATCTGGTATATGGTCTTCCTAATTCATCTAGTGCTAGCTCTTGCTCATAATTATCAACAAAATCTAATGATAATAATATCTCTCCCCTTTTTATTAATCTCTCATCTATATTATATGCTAATATCATTATTATTTGTTGTTAGGATCAATAAAGATATTAGTCTACAAAGCA
>BPGC01000019.1 GCA_026002835.1 Candidatus Nitrosocaldaceae archaeon | reverse complement strand
TATTCATACATACTTTTCTAACTCCTTCTTATATTGCTCGCTCTCAATTCCCTTTATAGGATTCTATTCATTGCAACTTAGATATGTAAGTTTATATATATCGCATAGTGATGTAACTCTCAATTCCCTTTATAGGATTCTATTCATTGCAACTAGTATGGAGAATCATACTGCACATTAGCTGCAAAGACTCTCAATTCCCTTTATAGGATTCTATTCATTGCAACAAAATCTATTACAAATCTAGCATTAATCTATAGATCTCTCAATTCCCTTTATAGGATTCTATTCATTGCAACTTAAGTCAGAATGCAATACAGGTAGTATCTGCTATAAGCTCTCAATTCCCTTTATAGGATTCTATTCATTGCAACTTAATAAATGATACTTAAATATGTCTAATTGAGAGACTCTCAATTCCCTTTATAGGATTCTATTCATTGCAACTTAATAGATATTAATAAATACTAGATCAGTTAATAGCTCTCAATTCCCTTTATAGGATTCTATTCATTGCAACTTACATATTATAAGCTTAGTCATTTAGCTAATATCTCTCAATTCCCTTTATAGGATTCTATTCATTGCAACTATAGCTATAACGCTAATGAAATGACAATGTATTGAAAGCTCTCAATTCCCTTTATAGGATTCTATTCATTGCAACTCTAGTAGATTCATAACTAAGAAGTATGACTTAAAGTACTCTCAATTCCCTTTATAGGATTCTATTCATTGCAACTAGATAGTATTAGATAATAACTTAAAGATGTAGAATCTCTCAATTCCCTTTATAGGATTCTATTCATTGCAACGATGTAAGTATATAAGCATGAAGATATAACATAGATAGACTCTCAATTCCCTTTATAGGATTCTATTCATTGCAACTAATACTAGTAAATATGAACTGACGAATATAATCTCTCAATTCCCTTTATAGGATTCTATTCATTGCAACCATATAGTAAAGCATAATAGCTTAATATGCTAATACTCTCAATTCCCTTTATAGGATTCTATTCATTGCAACCGATGCGATATACGTTACCGTATTATATTTTTCCCCACATCCCTTTATGGAATCATACGAAACTCCCTATCAAATAGGGTCATCGAGCCTTAAACAGTTCCCTTGATGGATATTGGCTCTCGGAACATATAATCTGTAAGATTACTTATAAAGGTTCCTAAGGTTTGATGAAAAGATATATAAGTAATATTTTAAAGATGAATATAAAGTTTATGATTAAAACTTCGGAACCTATCATATTAAATCTAATATATAAATATTTAGTATAGGTTCCTATTAGTCTAGCCTAATAATAAGAATAAAAATATAACTATGATAAATAGGTTATGATATGAGAAAAGCTGTATTAATGATAGATGATAGTAATGAATGTAAGATAGCTGAAGAATTACTTAAAGATGAAGGTATACCATATGTTATCTATAAAATAGATAAAGATTCAGAAGGATGTTGTGGAGGATACACTACTAAAGTTCCAGCGGTATTTGCTCCAGAAGGTATATTCAAAGGCATAGATGCTATTAAAGATTATATAAAGATAGTAAAGGAGAATATGGGAAAAGAGAGTGAGAGTGCTTATTGGTAATTATATTCTATCTATAAACTTATCAAATAACCCAAACGCTCTTTCTTTCATATCCTCTATATAATCATCATACTCTGCTTTATAACCACACTTGCATCTAACATACTTTAGATCATCATCTAATACTGCTATTCTTTCGCATCTAGGACATTTTGCATCCATAATAACTTTATATCATCTATAGTATATTAGTATTAATCTCTACAGATAACGGTATTACTAGATCAACGCTATTAACCCCTTCTATCTGCTTAACCTTTCTATAATACTCGTCTATTATTTGCATGCTCTCTCCATATAGTACGGTTATTATCACATTATTATATATCAAAGGAGATAATAAAAAGTGTTCCTCTAGCATATCATATATTCTCTTTATAGCAGTGTTATCATTTATCTTTATTATCAAGCCAAAGTTAGTATACTTTTCTAATCTAGATGGATTCATTATTATTGAGAAACCTATAATCCCGTTTTTAAGCAAGTAATCTATAACTCTTTTAACTGTCTTTGTTGATATATCTAGAGCATCTGCTATATCTTTACTCTTAACTCTAGGATTATTCAACAAATACTTGATTATCCTCAAACCATTCTTTGATAATCTTATATTAGTTGGTTCTTTGAAGAAGAGTATTGAAGCGTTGTATGGTTCTATGAATGCTTTTACTAGTTCTAATGGATTATCCTTATCTTTAATAGCCAATCCTATCATGAATGTGTCTCCTAAGCATTGTACTATCATTATCACTTTTCCTATAACAGATAATTTCTCTATTAATTTATCTAAATTATCATATCTTATTAGAATATATATAAGAGTATAACCAAATTTATCAAGATTTACTATTGTATGATACTTTATCAACCCTTGTTTAAGCATCTTATCTATCCTACTTCTAACTGTATTTATGCTAACACCTAATCTATCTGCTATTTGGTTATATGATACTCTACTATCATTAAGTAATAACCTAATTATATCAACATCGATCTTGTCCATTTACTTATCTAAAATATCATATCACTTAAATTTGTTGATATTATTTAATTCTCAATGTCTGAAATGTTCATTGTTATGCTAAATCAGAGAATAATAGAGAACATATATATGAAAGGATAATAACTCTAAACATATGGCAGTATACAATACCATTAACATTGATGCTACTTATGATATTGTATTA
Source organism: Candidatus Nitrosocaldaceae archaeon (assembly GCA_026002835.1). The sequence continues at coordinate 30,222 of BPGC01000019.1, read as the reverse complement.
GAAACAAAGGAACTTACAAAGTATTATGGTTCTGGCTCTAATCTAGTTATTGCTGTAGATAATGTAAACCTTAAAGTTAGAAGGGGTGAGTTTACATCCATAGTTGGACCTTCTGGAAGTGGAAAATCTACCATGTTGAATCTTATTGGTGCTTTAGCCAGACCTACTAAAGGTAAAGTCTTCATAGATGGTATAGATATATTCAGATTAGATGATAAAAGATTATCTATCATTAGGAATAAGAAGATCGGTTTTATATTTCAAGCATATAATCTGATAAATAGAATTACTGTATTTAGAAATGTAGAACTTCCAGCAATTATAGCTAATGTTCCAGCAAAGGTTAGACATAAGAAGGTTATTGAGTTATTAGAGTTATTAGGTATAAAAGATAAAGCCGATGCCAAACCTACAGAACTTAGCGGAGGACAGCAGCAGAGAGTAGCTATAGCAAGAGCATTGATCAATGATCCAGCTATAATATTGGCTGACGAACCTACTGGTAATTTGGATACAAAGACTGGCGATGAAGTATTCAAATTATTGAAGAGGTTAGTAAAAGAACAGAAGAGGACAATAATAATGGTTACGCATAACCCAGAGTTAGCAGAGGCTACAGATAGATCTATAATATTCAGAGATGGAAAAGTTGAGAAGGAGGTGGTTCATAGTTGAGATTATTATTTATGTTATTGATAATATTATCATTGATTCCTAGCATAAATGCCCAGATACCAGAACCAAGAGATCCAGCAGAATGCCCAGATTTTGATATACCAGATCAAGATACTCAATGTGAGAGAGAGCAGAGAGAAAGTAGCAAAGAGATAAAATTTGTAAATGCATATTTTGGAAGTATTGAAAATAATATAGATAAGGTTGAAGTAGCACCAAACGATGGTATAACTAACCTTGTAGTTATATTAGCAAATAACGGTCATTTTGAGTTAGCAGGATTTAGAGGATGGTTAACTCTTCCTAATGGTTTAGAAGCAGTAGATGGTAGCAGTAGAGCATTTGATACATATGATCTTAATATAAAATCTGGAGATCTCATCTATTTAGAATTCCCAGTTAAAGTAAAGAATGCAAAGATAGGATGGTATAATGCACCATTATATGTAGAGTATTTCAGAGTAAGAGATCAAGGCCTACATTTTAGAGATATGGATATACAGTTTAGATTAACTGGTAAAAGTATAATAGATGCATATGCTAGCGAACCAAGACTATCTATTGGTAATAATCAAGTAGAGATTAATATACTGAATAAAGGAAGTGCGATGATCTCAGCTGCTACAGCTAATCTTGAATCTAATACATTAGCTATAAAGGATGGCAAAACTTTGCCTCTAGGAACTATAGAACCTAATCAGATAGTAAAGATAAATCCTAGCATTTACGTAAATCCTAATCTAGCAAATAGCATACAAACCTTAAAGATAGATATAGAGTATTATGATTCTTATGGAGAGAAGAAGAGTAAAGAGTTGAGCATAGAGTTTATGGTTGAAGGTTCTACAAATAATATAGATTTAGGAATTGATAGTAATAAAAGCATAATCCAAGTATTAAAAGATGAGGAATTGATCATCAAGATAAAGAATGATGGATATGAAGAAGCTAGGAATGTTGAAGTATTAATTAGTAATCCAACTACACAAGGAGTTAAACCAGAATTATCGATAATTGGTGATGGTTACTTCTTAATAGATAGCATAAAACCAGATGAAGAAAAAGAGATAACTCTAAGATTGTTTGCTACAGAAAGTGCTTCTGGTGATGTCTTTGAATTACCAATAAGCATATCATACATAGATGCTAATGGAGGAAAATATGATATTAATAGGAAGATAAGCCTTTATGCTCAAGGAATTATAAGTTTAAGGATATATGATGTAAGCATTAGCATGATAGGCAATATCCCTAATCTATCTGGCTTTCTATTAAACGAAGGCACAGATACAGCATTATTTACTACAGTAGAGTTAGTAGATGGAGTAGGATCGCAATATATAGGAGACTTAGATCCTAATTCTCCAACACCATTCGCAATACCGTTAGAGAATAGAGAGATCAGTGAAGCACAGATAAGAGTGGTCTATAAAGATGATCTAAGGAATTCTCATGAGGTTATATTAGCATCGTCTGTAAACTTTACACCAATCCAGCAAGAAGTTGGAGAAGAGAAAGAAAGTCCTAGAGTAAATCAGACGTTTATGTATATAATAGCAGCTATAGGAGGTATAGCAGCTATATCCATCTATATAATGAGGAAGAGAAGGCAGGAGCAGTTAGAGATATGAATATCTCAACTATTATATATATTGCAATTGAAGCGATAAAAGAGAGGAAGATAAAATCTATCTTAACCATGCTTATGATAACAGTAGGAGCTGGTTTGATGATATCTATAAATGGTTTTACTAATGGCATATTAGCAGCTGCAGAAGAGAACCTTAATTTGTTAGCACCAAATGTGATATTTGTAAATGCAGTAAGAGAACAAGAAGATGGCATAGGAGGAGGACCTCCACCAGCTCCTAAGATAACGTTTAATGATGTTGTTGCTAATAAGATCAAAACGTTACCAGGAGTTGCTGAAGTGATACCATCATTTAGAGGTTCGGTAACATTAGAGGCTGGAGGTAAGAGTGTTAATGGAGCAGTAATATCCATGGATCCTAGAAAGATATTGGTTATAGCTCCAAATGTAAAGATGGTAGAAGGTAGTGTATTAAGTAACGATAGAAGTACTATAGTATTAGGAGCAAATATAGCAAACCCTCCAGGAGAAGATGCACCATTTGCTACATTAGGACAGACAGTAGTAGCAAAGTATGAGTTTGTAGATGAGAATGGTGAATTTCAAGTCAATAGGAAAAGTTTCGTAGTAAAAGCCATCATGGAGTTAACTGGAAATCCTACTGTAGATAATGGTATAGTTATAAGCCTAGATGCTGGAAATGCATTGATGAGTAAGAAAGGAAAGTATGATGGGTTTGTTGTTGTAGCAAAAGACGATGATCTAGTTGAGGTAGTAGAAGAAGGATTAAGAAAATTGTATGGCAATGATATAGGTATATCATCTGCAAGATCTATATTAGATACAATAAGAAGTTTTAATAGAAGCATAAATGCATTCTTATCTGGCATAGCTATAATGGCTTTGATAGTTGCTAGCGTTGGGATAATAACAACATTATACACGTCTGTAGTTGAAAGAACTCGAGAGATTGGAATATTAAAGGCTATTGGTGCACAAAATAATCATATATTATCGCTATTCTTAGCAGAAGCTATAATAATAGGCATAATAGGAGCAAGCTTTGGCATACCAATAGGCATGGGAGGAGGATATGCATTAGGTAACATAGCTGCAATAATATTTCCTGGAGGCAATGTTGTAGAACCTGTTTATGATCCCGAAGCATTGGGAGAAGTATGGGTATTATCTGTAGGTTTAAGCATAATAGCTGGTTTATATCCAGCATTCAAAGCGACTAGGTTAGATCCAGTAGTTGCTTTAGGAAGGAGTTAGAGATAATAACTGTTTATTACTATAATTAAAACATGAGCATTGAAGAGAGAGTAAGACGTTTAGGATGGAAATATGACAATGGGAAGATCATGAGAATATTTGAATTTGCATCGTTTAGAGAGGTTATAGAGTTTATCAGTGATATAGCAGATATTATTGAGAAAATGAAACATTATCCATTAATAACAATAGATAGCATAAATGTAAAGATAGCACTTCCTAGAGAGAAGCAACTAGGTGAGAAGGATCTAGCATTAGCAAATGTTATAGAGAAGATATATGATGAGAAATATAGTTTAGCATATCTAGAAGATGAAGAGTTTGAACTATTACAAAGAGAAGATAGTAAAGAAAAGGCAAAACATAGGACTAGAGGTCCATATAGAAAATCATCAAGCGCTGGATTGTTATAATGCGGGATTAGTCTAGTGGTTAGGACACTGGCTTCCCAAGCCAGTAGCGCGGGTTCGAATCCCGCATCCCGCATTATTATATATTAGTATTAATCCCTCCTAATCTAGCAATGACCTATACGGTTATAATACTAAAAAGGTTTCTGGAGAGGATAAAGGATATAGTTTTGCCAACAAAGATACTGTATTAAAGTTTATAGATGTATTGAAAGTATATGGAGTTGGGACTGCCAAACTTATAAACTTTGCACAGTTCTCTTATGAGGTATTAAAGGTTAATGATAAGCCATTAAGTGAATGGAACAGAGATGATGTTAACTTTGTAATGAGTAAATTCATGGAGAAGAATTGGAGTGGTAGCACTTAAGATAGCATGCAGAACTTTGAGAAGATTGATACATTATGCAAAGTATGGAGAGATAGCAGATGGTAATAACATAAAATATTGCTACGAGGTTGAGCATCTACACACTAATAGGTATGAGAGGAGAGATAAGAGAGAGGTTGTAAAGGCTAATGATCTACTAACAAAAGAGGAGTTCTTGAGACTAGTAAAGTACCAAAGGTTAGCAGATATCCAGCTAGAGATAAGGCATTGTTATATGTTATGTATGAGTTTGCTAGTAGACCTTCTGAATTGCTAAATATGAAGATAAAAGGTGTAAGATTCTATGATAACTATTGTGAGATAACTACTCATGGTAAGACAGGAGTAAAGACATTAGCATTAGGTAATGGTTCATTATGTTTCTTAAGACTCTCAATATAGCCTATTATAGCATCTTTTATATTAGTAATAGCCTCTTCTCTAGTATTGCCTTGAGATATACAACCAGGTAAATCCAAACATTCAACAATATACACTCCATCCTCATCTTTATGAAGTAATATTCTAAACTTCATCAATTATACTATACATAGAGAATATTTATCTATTGTCTTTAGATCGAGTATTTGAATAGATAAAAGAGAGAATTGGGATAGTTATGGTTTAGAACTATCTTGATTATAAATATTATAACAGATAATATGATTCTTATTTTACTATTTAAGGTTACTTATTGATATTAATTTCGATATATATAGGTTCTTTGAATAATAGATTAATGCAGTACAATAATATGATAAAGATGCTAGGAATAGTAACTATAGCATTGTTGTTAATACCTACAATATCTTATGCAGTACAACAATATGGTTATCATGCAATAAAACCTAGTGGTTCATTCAGTGAAATTTTAGGGGTAAAAGGCAAAATATATCCATATGCTAGCTCTACTACTGATCATGTAGATAGAATGATATATCTATTTACTACTGCTAATCCAAAGCTGTCAATTGGTATAGGGCATGTAGATTTTGGTAATGGGGCTATATATTATACTGGATATTTTGATGAAGGTTTGAATGATAATGTGCATTACATATTAGGAGGTTCTCCGACAAACTGGTATACAGCAGAGGTTGTTACACCTAACACTTCCTCTACAACATATTATTGGAAGATAAATGGTATAACAAAAGGAAGTTATGATTGTAGTACTTGTAACCCAATTACTCTAGCAGGTGCTACATCATGGGGGAATAATGCTAATAATGTATATGGTAATTTTAAAGATCTTCAATTGAAGAGAAATACAGATACACAATACCAATACTTCCAATCAATAGTTAATCTAAAGAAATGTAAAGAACTTCCTAGTACATTAGGTTTTGAGTATCCATTATCTGGAAATTCAATAAATCAATTAATAGTAGATGCTACTACACAACATGAGTGTACAGGTGATGTTAGTGATCAATGGTTATATAGAGGTGGCAATTGGGGTTGAATAGCAATATAATAATTATTAGCATGGTAATAATTGCTGGTATTACTATAGCATTATACTCATTAACCTATACAGAATCTGCTAAATTACCAATGGAAGGGAGCATATACAATCAGAATAATACTGATTATATAGAAAGTTTCAGAGTTCCAAAATATATACCAGATGGATATGAACTATATACATATTCCAATGCTCCTCCTTCCACACTTGAACTTGATTATAGACCAATAAATAGAGATGAGTTTATACGTGATGGTATAATCTTTGTTGCTGAGAAAGATAATCCAAATATAGAGAAAGGCATAGAAACATTTCTAGATTTTAAAGCAAATTCTCAGAGAGGTAATTTAGTCCAAATATTTGAGATTAATGGTAACCCAGCAATGGGTTGGGAGGCAGGAGTAAAGAATACGGTGTTGATATTTGATAATGGCACTAAAAGGATAATAGGAGAAACTAGTTATGATGCTGCAATAGCTATGTTAAATATTGATAATGAGATACATACAATAGTTATTGATAAAATGTATAATGATTATGCTATTGTTATAGTTGATGATAAGTATTATGCTAGATTATATTATGATTATATACCAAGAGAGTATTTAAGGATAGGTAAAGAGATTAGATGCAGATGTAGATTGTATAAAGAGGATAAGTTAATAGTAGATATATTAGAGGTTGTTAGATAGCAATTTCCAATCCTCAATTATATATCTATAATCTACTATCGTTTCTATCCTAACCTTATCTCTAAACTTCTCTGCAGGATTCTGGAATGTATAGATTCTTCCTTCTCCTAATGCATTCTCAACAACATATAACCAATACTCATCCTTTAACCTTAAAGCTGTAGCCCACTCATGACTTGTCAATTCTATCTTACCAGTATCCTTGAATGATTTGACCTCTATAACTCTATCAAATGACTCTATATCATAACCTACTAGCATATCAGATACATCCTTTATCCTCTCTAACTCTTCTTTAGTCTTTGCTCTCTTTATCTCATATTCTAAAACCTTCTCAATGCCAGCTCTATCTATCTGCTTCCTAATATCATACCCTTCTTCTGCTATAATCTCTGCTATACCTATAAGCTCTATAACTTTATACAATCTGTAATTATTCTCCAACTCTCTTAATCTATTATCCATCTCTTGCTTTAACTTTATCTTATCATTCTCATTCTTCTTTATCAGACCTTGCATATAAGGCTCATCTCTAAGCCTTCTTCTATATTCATCAACCCTATTATTTATCTCACTTATCTTCGATGAGTAATAGTTTGTTATAGCATTCTTAGTTCTATCCTTTAAAGCACTAATCTTTCTATTAGTATTCTCAAATAGCTCATCTATCTTATTATTTGAATACTCTCTTGCAAGATTATAATTATCTAGTAATACTTTAGTGCTTATCTGATAATCATCTATAGGCTTTAAATCCCATATACTCTTAAGATCTATCTCTTTAATATTATCATCTGCTAATAATGCTAATAATCTGCTATCTCTAGCATTACCTTTTGCATCATGTATTGATAATAAGAATATGAAGAGTAAACCTTTAAGATATGGATGTTTAAAGATAGATACACTAGGCTTTGCTGCATATTTTAGCATATGCATAATCATATTACTCCCTAGAGCAAAGTAAGGCATGTTTTTGCTCATAGCTATATCATTTAAGAATGAACCTTTAGAGCTAGCAGTTGTATTATATGCTAATGTTCTAGGCATGTATATCATATACTCTTCATTAACTCTATCTATCTCTTCCATCTTACCTCCATAAAGTTCCAAGAATACTCTAACAAACCTCTTAACCTCGTTATGATCAACGGCATGCTTAAGTATATGCTTCATATCCTCTAACTTGCTTCTATCCAATCTATAACCAGATAATAGCCTGTTTATCTCTTCAACTATCCTCTTCCTCTCTTCTAATAGATCATCTATCTTCTTTATCTTTGCTTCCCATTGATCCTTTGGTATCTTTAATAACTCTTCATATATGCTAGCGATATCATCTTCACTTATCAATCTGCCTAGTATATCATATACCTTATCCTTCATAGCCTCTTTTATGCTCTCTATCTTATTCAATAACTTATCAAAGATATAGCCATCTATAGTATGCCTTGGATCTAGTATAAAGTTATAATAGTATACATTCCTATTCTGTCCAATCCTATGTATCCTCCCCATTCTTTGCTCCAATCTATTTGGATTCCATGGAAGATCATAGTTTATCATTATATTACAGAACTGCATATCTATACCTTCGCCAGCAGCATCTGTACAAACCATAACTTCTGCTTCTTCTTTAAATTCATCTAAAGCTTTTTTCCTATCCTCAATATTCATGCTACCATCTATACTAACTATATTATAACTTAAATGCTCTTTAAGATAGTTTAATGTATCCCTATACTCTGTAAAGATAACTATCTTTGCATCTTTATCTATACTCTTTATTTTGCTAATCCATCTTAATAACTCATCTAACTTGCTATCCTTATCTAAATTATAGATAGCATTCAATATCTCTTTTATAATCCTCTTCTCCTTATCTCTATCTGCTATAGGTGTATAACCTATTGTATGCTCTTCTCCTTCCTCATATACTTCTTCATCAAACTCTTCCTCTCCTTCTTTAATAGCTTTTACTCCTTTGTTAAATGTTATAATATCTATAGATCCTAATTTTTCTACTCTTCTCTCTAATGTTCTCCTTAATGCATATAATGATGAGGAGCCTCTCTTCCTAAATAGTGTTGATAAGAACCTAGTAGCACCTTCTTCTCTCTTATCTCCATAACTGTATTTCTCTAACTCTAGCAGATAATCATTTAGCATATCATATATAGCAAGTTCTTCATTGCTCAGCCTTATCTCTACTGTCTTGCTCTCTCTCTTTGGAAATACCTCTTTACCATCAAGATCTATAACATCTTCTTTCATATTCCTTATTAGCAAGTATCTACTAGCCTCTATATCATTAAGATATGGATCTAGTAATCTAACCCTAGCAAGATAATCCTCATTATCTCCATTATGAGGAGTTGCTGTTAATAATAACATAAATGTAGATATGCTTGCCAACTCTTTACCTAACTTGTATCTATCAGTATCCTTTGCTAGTTTATGTGCCTCATCTACTACTGTTATATCTATATTATTAGCCTCTTTTATCAATGCTAATACATGATCTTGCTTCAGATAGTCCATAGATGCTATATAGCAGAACTCCTTCTCTATGAATGGGTTACCATTTACCTTTACATAACTACTATCTATTATCTTTGCATCCAACTCAAACCTATCCTTCAACTCATCCCTCCATTTTAATACTAAAGATTTAGGAACAACAAATAACATCTTCTTAACTATACCTCTAGCATTGAGTTCATCAGCAACTAGAGCAGTTGTTATAGTCTTTCCTAACCCTACTTCATCTGCCAATAATATTCTAGGATCATCTATAATCTTTGTAACCTCATCTATCTGATGTGGAAAGATCTTTACCTTTGTGCTAGATGCCAATACATATGGATTGAATCTATATTCTGTTAACAATCTATATGCATCTATTGCTAGTATAAAGTTAATAGGCTCATCTATATCATTCCTTATCAATCTATCTATTAGATTATAGGATATATCCTCTAACTCATCAATAGGATACCAACTATCCTTATTATCTATTAAGACTTTAACAAAACTATCCTTGATCTCTAATACTATCCCTTCTCTATTATCTCTAGTCTTAACTCTAGAGTTTACTTTAAGCATAATCATCTAACCTCTTATTAGCACTATCTACCTTTAGATCTAATACATCTGCTAATGCTAATAGTATATTATATTCATCCTCCTCATCTTTACTTAACTTTCTCCCTTTATTCTTGCTTATATTATAATACTTTATCAGTAATGCTATTATGCTCTTCAACTCATTAACCTTAAAGTTTGGAGCATTTATTATGCTCTTAACCTTCCTTGCACCATCTTTATATGCTAACTGCTCTATGAACATCAACTGCTCATGGATATTATTAGCATCTATGTCCTCTAACTCCTTTATTCTCATATCTTTGAATGATAACAGTTTGGTTATTCCTTTCTCTTTCTTTGCTATGCTTTTTAGCCTATTCTCATCTATGTTATATGTTCTAGTTATATGCAATGTATCATCTGCTGGTATTATGCCATTGAAGAATACCTTAGCAATTATATAGAATGCTGCCTCTGCTCCTATTATATTTAGATCTCTATCTATCAACTTCTTTATTACTGCTCTTAGCATATAATCTCTAGCATTATCTATTATATCCTCAAATGTTATGCTTGTATCCTTGCTATAGCTCTTCAATTTTGTATAAGCTGTTGCTACCTCTAATACCTCTCCATATATCATTATCAATAGATCTGTTATTGGTAATGCTAATAGTTTATCTGCCTTTATACCTTTTAATAGTTCATCAATCTTATCTTCTATTGCTGGTATGAGATCTTCAAGGTATGCTTCTCTATCCTTGCTTATCTTTCTACATGCGATAACTATACTGCTCATGAATGAGGTTTTGTTCCTTGCCAATACATTCTGTTCATTTTCAGTATGTATAGCATAACTAGAGGTTACTTGAAACCTTGCTTCTCTTAATATATCTAGCAATAAGTTCCATGCTTTTATGCTTGAATGTGCAAAGAAGATTACTGCTAAACCATCATCCTTTAATGCCTTATGGATATTCTTGAATGCTTGCTTCATTGCTTTTTTATAGAATTGGTATGCTAACTCTTTATTACCAAACCTTCCCTTGCTTAATACTATATCCTCATCCAATGGAACTCTATTTGGTAATTCTGGATAATAATCCTTTAATGCTCTATATAGCCATACATAGAAGAACTCGCTTATCTCTCCATATGCTACATCATCTAGATATGGAGGATCTGTTATGATTAGATCAAACTCTTTATCATATGGTAAATGCAAAACTGATGCTAGAGATACTTTAGCATTACTCTTATTACTAGCAAATTTTATAGCATTAATTATATTATCTAGCATACCTTTTAATGATCCAGATGTCTCTTCAAATGGATTGGTTTCAGCAAAGTTATAGATTATTCTAGGACTCCTCATTGTTAGAGCATGTGCTATTTGTTGATTTGTTACATCCCAGCCTACTGATATAGAATTACGATCGATATGTTTGCATAACATAAACGCTAGATATGCTGCTATTACTTTAGCATACTCTTTATCCTTAATATCTGAACATACACTTCTGATATTCCTCAATAATGTTAGCATTAATAGTAATTGTCTATAATTAAAATGCTGATACCAATACTTAATTCCGTATTTAGGCATGTTTTTTCTCTCTTCTTCAAATATACGTTCTTCAAATGGTATCAAACCTTCATCTTCAAACTCTTTCCATCTCTCTTCTAATAACTTCTTAGCCTCATTAAATGCTCTAATATCATCCTCACTAGGCAACTCATAATCCTTCCCTTTCAATCCTTGAACAACAACTCCTATCATAGCATAATCCTTCCTATTAGCTATATCATTAGTTAGATAATCATAATCAATACTGCTTTTACAATTTATGCATATTGCTCTTCCTCCTTTCTGAGTAAACTTTTCTCCTTCCTCTTTACTAATATTATTAATCAATTCAATAACAAAATCCTTATTGTTTGGTTTAACTCTAATACCTATCTTCTTCTTATCTGTTTTAGCAAAGTATGAATGGTTCATCAATGGTATCCTTTGCTTACAATATGGGCATAGAATACACCATGAGTATAGATATGCTAATGCTTTCCTACCATCTCTATGATATAAATGCCCTAACTCCTTCTTAGTCATATCTATGACTTTATTAGCATAATACTCAACATCTCTAGCAAGGTTAGGATACTTGCTAGGATACTCTAATACTGCTTTCTCTATCAGATATGCTACTGGATTATAATCACTAGCATAACAATCAAAACCAAACTGTTTAGCCTCAAATATAAGATTACCAGCACCAGCAAATGGATCTAATACCTTAATGCTAGAAGGATCGATAGATAATTCATCATATAATGAGGATAGATTCAATTTATGAGTATATGCTCTCTTATCAGAATCAAGGTTTAATAATAATCTAGCCTTGAACGGATTTGTATTATATGGAAGAATACTCAATAATGTTATAGCTCTAGATACAATTAAAGGCTTCCTAGTCCACCAATATAATATCTGATTTATTGGTGGTTTAGCATTTCCTAATTTCTCTATTGCAGCTTCTTCACTAACAAGATCAAACAATTCTACTAATTCAATGCTACCTTTCTCAATCAAGGCTTTATCCATATATTTGAAGATAGTAAAGTTGTATATAAACACTCAGAATCCTTTTATATTATTATCAAGAATATTCTATATGGGAGATATTATAATTAAGGTTAGAGTTCCAGATAATAAAGAGTTCATTCAAGAAGTTAGTTGAGGATATAATCAAACATTATGATAGGAAGAGTAATATAATGAATATCATTGAAGAACTGAAAGGCATAATAAAGACTAGGAAGAGTTGGGGAAGGTTAAAGAATGAATATTATGAGCAGAAAAAACCTTTTATTAAATGATAGATAATAATTAAGATATGAAAGATAAGATAAGGATAACAATACCAGAAGAGATAATAAATGCTATTAAACTGAAAAAGGATGATAAGTTTGATATATATGCAAAGGATGGAGAGATAATAATCAAAGTTAGCAAGATAAGCAAGTTCTATGGAATATTAAAGGCTGAAGGTGTAAAAGAGTGGCCAAAACCAGAAGAGATAAAGAGTATCTGGGAATAGATTCCAATGTATTAATAGCATTCTTGATAGATAATCATCCAGATCATGATAAAGTTAAAGGTCTGTTAGATTCTATCCATGTTATAAATCCTACTGTAATACATGAAGTATACCATACATGTGTATTCAAACTAAGAATTGATGCTAAAGTTATAGCAGATATACTTATGGAGTATATTGATAATACATTATTCTTACCTATAACATATGATACTACTAGATTAGGTTTGAGGATAGCTGTAAAATATATGCTAGGAGGAAGAGATGCATTGATAATAGCATCATATCTAAACTCTAATATAAGAAGATTAGTAACATTCGATAAAGAACTATTAAAACTGAATAAGATAGCATTAGAGGGTAAAAGGATAGATATAATTAAACCATGATCATCTATACATAATCTTAAAAGCTCTTCTCGCTTTAGGATTTGCTAACATCTTACTAGCCCAGAAATGTACCTCTAAACTACTAAGGTTCTTAACTATATCTAATAATTTGTTTGCTTCATAACTATCTTTAGAAGCCTTTAATACCTCTAAACCGACATAAGCTCTAGCAGAATCTAGACTCCAATCCTTGCTATCAAACCTAAGATGCTTAATTGCTAGATCTCTCCTCCAACCTCTAACACTTGATAGATTTATTATCTTATTACCATACTGATCATTTATCTCTACTCTTAATATAGCAGATTTCTTGCTCTTACTAAGGGTTAGAGTATGACTAAACTCTCTCATACCTTACCTCATGCTTCTCTAACTCATTACTTATATCCTCATCTGTTATTATCTCTATACTAGCAGATCCATTATATCTATACTTTAATTGATTGAGTATGCTTTTAATCTCTTCAACATTCTTTAATCTGCTATCAATCTTTATTATATCTCCATTATCATTTGATAACTCAGCAATTAATCTCTTATCAGCATTAATGCCTACAGTTACTATATTTATAATTGGTAATGCCTTAATAGCATCACCTATACTCTCTAATCTAATAATATATCTATTCTTCTGCTTTACTTCTATTGTAGGTGTTGTAGTATATTTAATAGTCTCATTCTTTGAATCTTTAATAATAGGCTCTTCATAGATAAGATCTCTCTTTATAAGCCAACCATTCCAATTATTAATATCAACATATCTGTTAATAACTGCTTTATACTTACCATCTATCTCTTCCAATCTATCAGCATAACCAAACATACCTTTTGCTATTCCATCTCTTATAGCATCTAGTATCTTGCCAGGATATGCTATAAACTTCTCATTCCTATTCCTCAAGAACTCTTCATATATTCTATCAACTGGAACTTTATCTACTCTATCTGCTATAACCTCTGGATTTATGCTCTCTACCAACTTGCCTTTCCTCTTCAATAACTCTATTATAGCATCTATAAGATTACCCTTCTTTGAATCAAAGAATGATATAGTATCTATTCTAATCTCAGAAGAGTATGGATATACTACTTTAGAGTAAGTGTTTATACATTCTTGTTCAAGACTAGCATTAAACTCCTCAAGCCTAGATTTTGCCTTCTTCTCTTCATCCTTATCAAACTTTATCCTCTCATCTTTCATAGCCTTTTTGCATGCAATAACTCTCTTAGCAGATAACTTTAGATTATCTATACCATAATAATCTGGAGCTAATAATACTAGAGTATTCTGATAACTCCTTATACTTCCATTACTCTTCTCTATTATATCATTAAATAACCTCTTATTATGCTCCTCATTACTGCTAATATCATTATAATCAACTACAAATAGTTTTAAACTTTGATCATCTTTTAACTCGCTTCTATCCCATATCTTTATATCAAATATACTCTTCTGCTTCAATAATTCATTTAATGTATTACATATAGCATCTCTAATTTCATTATCTTTAACCTCTCTCATATGATCTTCGATAACCTTGTTTATGTTTGGCTTCTTTGTAAAGTAGAATTGGCTGTCTATCCTCTTTATATACCAGAACTCTTTATCTATCTCCTCTAATACCTCATCTACAAGGCTTGGATCTATATTTGGATAGCATACTGCTAACTTTAATTCACTAGGCTTTATACCAGATATCTTTATAGAACTTATTAGAGAGTATATATAGATAGTTCTTGCTATCTTCTCTGCTAACTTTATGCTCTTATTAGTATCTAACTTCTTAGCCTTGCTTATACAATCACTCTCTATAACTGGTTTAAAATCACTAAAATCTATACTATCTGTAAGATCCTCTTTTATTAATGGTTCTGTTAGATCTATATCTCCAGTAGATACTAATCTGCATTCATGCTTATTCTTATAGATATTATTCAATACCAATGCTAGTAATCTAAGCATGCCTCTAGTCTTGTTGAACTTATCTATGCTAGATACCCTATCATATAATGTATCTATCAAGAATGGATGGAATGGGTATGCTTTAACCATCTTATCTCTATAGTTTGGTTCATATATCAACCCTTTACTATTATAATAATTATAATAAGCATCTATTATCTGCTCATAATCCCTTCTATCTTTAACCAATCTTTTTACTATAACATCATAAACCTCTTCCTTGCTTACTGGAACTATGAATTGTGCTTGTCTAGATAATGACTCTTTTAGATCACTAGTAATATTATCTACTCTAAAATCTGTTATGCTCTTAATCTTATCCCTCATCCTCTTTGAGTACGTTTCATATAATTTTTGAGAGGCTGTTAGGGTTATTATAAGCATACAATTGTTAACTGATGCTATAGCTCTGATAAGATCTTGTATGAATATTATAGTTAGATCTGCTAATGTTACATTACCTATCTTTCTACTATCTGCTTTTAATAGATATTCTGGCAATTCATCTATTAACAATAATGTAGGCTTATCAAATAATTGCTTTAGTATAGTTATATCCTTTGGTATCTCTTCTCTCTCATCAAGATCTCTTAATAGTTCATATTTATTAATAGAATTTGCTATCTCTCCCCATAATGTCTTCTTACTAACCTTATTACAATCTATAGCAACTACTTTGGCATCTGGAACCTCTAATATATTATACTCTTTATCTATATTGTATGATTTTATATATTCGGTCCCTAACTCTCTATTCTTTAATATATGATAAAGCAATAATAGAGTATGAGTCTTTCCTCCTCCAAACTCTGTATCTATAACATATACTGGATTACCATCATTCCTTGCTATCCTTAATAATACCTCTTTCAATATATACTTCATATTGTTTGTTAGATGTGTTTTATCTAAGAATATCTTTGGATCTTTATAGATAACATCAGCAGTATTATCTAATACAGAATGTAACTCAACAGCAAACTTGCTTCTATCAAATTTACCATATACAATCTCATCACTAAATGAGCATAACTCCCATATATTAGGTAAATGCATAAAGTTTTATGCTTATTAATGGTAATTATATCTTACTAAGATTTTCTATATACTCTTTTAATGCTATAGCATTGTTATACTTGCTCTTAGCACTATATAGTAATGTAATATCACTATCTCTAGCTTTATCTATAATAATATTTACAAGATCTTCCTTGTTATCTAACTCTTTAAAATATCGTTCTTTAAACTCTCCCCATCTATCTTCTCTATGATTGAACCATCTTCTTAATCCATTACTTGCGCTATATCTTTTAACCATAGATCTATCTTTGCTAACACCTCTAGGCCATAACCTATCTACCAATATCCTATAATTGCCATCTAGTTTATCGTATACTCTGAATATATTCATAGTATGTATTAATGTCCAGTATTAATATTTATTTATCTTCAAAGATTGATTATCTCTAGAGTAATTCATTAATGATCTTCAGACATGTTAGTAATAATCTATTCAACACAAATTTTCTAGCTTCTAGCATAAAATCATAAATATTTGGCAATTCCTCAATATTATCCACCTCTAATTACTTCAACTATCTTATCGAATACATTACCTCTATTATTATATCTGAACTCTAACTCTTTAAGATAGTATGGGAATAACTCTTTACTAATGCTATGATATCTTAATAATCTCTCTTTAGCATATTGATAATTCTATGCCATTAATGTATACCATTAGCAAATCTTATACTCTTATCTATCCTCTCATGTTTAAAACCATATAATACTAGAGTATCATAACCTTTGTATTTATCAGTATATATTATTGATCCTCTCTTTACCTTCTTAATAGTTTCTCTTAATAGTGTTTCAGCACTAACATCATTAACTATCTCAACCTTTACTTTACCATTCCTCTCTAATATACCAAATACTGGTATCTTATCTATTTATACTTGTAATATATCATCTTTTGAGCAATAATCATATATTTTGCTCCTAATTAATTGGTATATCTTATGTGTAGTATGATAATTGTAACTCTTTACTAGCCTTTAGTACTGGTATCTCTAAAATAACTTTAATATTGCTATGAATTTACTCAACGATATCCTTAATCCATACAATATACTATTCTAATACTCCATTCCTTCTTACATCTATGGCATCTATAGTAATTCCTTCTAAATCTGCCTATATGCTCATTATTACAATATATGCATCTATCAAACCTTTTAAGTATACCTTAACCATTCCTCTGCCTTTTTCTCATCATTTATCTTTTAATTCTATTAGATTCATGTATTGTTATTGGATAGGTGGTATATATTAAGCAATCGCCAATGATATGTTATAATGCATATAGATTGATTATCTTATTGATAGCAATCATTAAGAGATTGATGGTTTCTAGAGCCATGAATTACAAAGATATGAAGATATTCATTGTAGTTATTACTGTCAAAGGTTAAAGGCATTAGAGATTTGGACCAAAATACTAATATTTCCTCCGATCCGACCATACACCAGTGGAACCATACTCAACTATCTTATTAGTTCTTATATTAATATCTCTACCTCATATGCGTATAGCAACTCTTCTGCATTCATGTTTGCTATCTTATAATATACACAAGAAGAGTATGTGGTTGACACACCATTAACATTTTCTCATTGCTACCCAAATTACTTCATTTCAGTTAAAGGATATATATCATATTCTGCAAGATTATAAACAGGCATGCCAGCTATAAGATTCTCCAATTCCTCATTAGATAAAACATTAAATATCCAAGCACCCCCATGCTTACCTACTATATGGTAATTAGCCTCTAACTTACCTTGTTCTTTTAACTTCTTTGCATAGTCCTTAAGAGCAAATATTATATCTATAAGATCTGGAGTAATTTTTATAGTTCTAATGAATGACCATATAACTAGGAATTTCATAGATTACAAGTATCTACCTTTCTATTTAAACTTTAAATAGAATATATAGGAATATACTATATGCAAAAGTTTATAGTTGAAGCAGATAATTTTTATCAGTTCTTTGACGCTTTAACTAGAAGAAAGTATGAGATAATAGGACCTAAGATAGACAACGCCACTGTAATTTATGATAAATTGAATTCAATTAACGATCTACCTATAGGTTTTAAAGATGAACAAGATAAAGGAATATATAGATTAAGAAAAAGAAAAGATAAAGCGTTATTTGGTTATGTAGTAGGACCATATTCGTGGAAAAAATATCTATTCCCTCCTAAGACAAGATTGTTCCATATGGAAAGAAAGGGTGCGGATTTTAAAATTATTGAAGATAAAGAGGAGGAGAGAAAGTTAGCGTTTATAGGAGTTAGAGCATGTGAGATTCATGCTATACATATACAGGATAGAGTATTCATGGAAGGAGAGTTTATAGATCCTATATATAAAAGGAGGAGAGAAAATATATTCATATTTGCAGTTAATTGTACAGAATCTGCTAATAGTTGCTTTTGCACATCTATGAATACAGGCCCAAAAGTAAATGATGGTTATGATCTAGCATTAACAGAAATACTCAAACCAGAACATTATTTTGTAATAGAGGTAGGAAGTAAACTTGGTTATGATATCTTAAACGAAGTGGAGCATGAAGAAGCAGATGAGAAAAAAGTAAGAAAGGCTGAGAATCTTATAAATAAGAATGCTAGAAATATGAAGAGACATATGAATACTACCAACATAAAAGAGCTATTATATAATAATTATGAAAGTAAGCATTGGGATGAGGTTGCTGAACGATGCCTTGCATGTGCCAATTGTACTATGGTATGTCCAACATGTTTTTGTAGTACAGTTGAAGATGTTATAGATCTTAAAGGAGAGCATGCTGAGAGATGGAGATTATGGGATTCTTGTTTTACTAACGAATTTACCTATATCCATGGAAATAGCATAAGGAAATCAACTAGCACTAAATATAGGCATTGGATAACTCATAAACTAGCGTCTTGGTTTGATCAGTTTGGAACTTCAGGTTGTGTTGGCTGTGGAAGATGTATAACTTGGTGCCCAGCAGGTATAGATATAACAGAAGAGATCAGATCTTTGAGGGATGAAGATGCTAGTTGAGATGATAAAGAATCACGCATTATTTAGGGATATAGATGCGGATCTGACTCCATTAGTAGAGTATTCAGAGGATCTAATCTTTCATAAAAATGATTTTATATTTCATGAAGGCGAAGATGCCAATTCATTCTATTTAATAACACATGGTAAGATATCTCTTGAATTGTCTACTGCTCATAGGGGAAGAATAATTATACAAACTTTAGGTAAAGATGAGGTGCTAGGAATCTCATGGTTATTTCCACCATATAAATGGCATTTTGATGCAAGGGCTCTAGAATTATCCAGAGTTGTTAAACTTGATGCAAACCTAGTTATGAAGAGATGCGAAGAGGATAGTAGACTAGGCTATTATCTTATGAAAAGATTTGCAGAAGTTATTATGAAGCGATTACAAGCTGTAAGATTTCAATTGATAGAGATGGAAGAGATGTAAATATGTATAATCCATTTATTCCAAAACTAGTTAAGATAAGAAAAATAAAGAAAGAAACCTACGATACATATACAATAACAATAGAAACCGATGACTTTAGGTTTTTTCCTGGACAATTTAATATGATCTATGTCTTTGGGACAGGTGAAGTGCCTATCTCTATAAGCAGCAATCCTTATGAAGATGATATTATAATGCATACAGTAAGAAAGGTTGGAAATGTAACTAATGCTATCTGTAGGTTAAAACCTAATGATATAATAGGCATTAGAGGACCTTATGGAAATCCATGGCCTATAGAAGATCATAAAGGTAATGATATTTTGATAATAGCAGGAGGTTTAGGCTTGGCACCATTAAGACCATTAATATATTATCTATTAGCAAACAGAGAAAAATATGGCAAGATAACATTGCTTTATGGAGCGAAGACTCCTCAAGATCTACTCTATAAGAAAGAATTAGAGAAATGGAATGATAAATTAGATGTTATGGTTACAGTAGATAAAGCTAAGCATGGTTGGACAGGTAATGTAGGAGTAGTAACTACACTACTTCCTAAAATAGATATAGAACCATTTCATACATCTGCATTTATCTGTGGCCCAGAGATAATGATGTATTTTGTTGCTAAAGAATTGATAGAACGGAATATAAATACTAACAATATATTCATATCTATGGAGAGGAATATGAAATGTGCCATAGGTTTCTGTGGTCATTGTCAATTAGGTCCAGAATTCATATGTAAAGATGGTCCAGTCTTCAATTATAACAAGATAGGAAGATTTCTAAAGATAAAGGAGGTTTGATATGAAACCAAAACTAGCTGTATGGAAATTTGCTTCGTGTGATGGATGCCAATTAAGTCTATTAGATCTAGAAGACGAATTATTATTACTAGCAGACAAAATAGAAATAGCTTACTTCTTGGAAGCATCTAGAGCTATAATTAAAGGACCTTATGATATATCATTAGTAGAGGGTTCAATAACAACTAGCGATGACATTAAAAGAATAAAAAAGATTAGAAAGATATCTAAATATCTAGTAACTATAGGAGCATGTGCTACAAGCGGAGGTATACAAGCTCTTAGAAACTTTAAAGATGTTAAAGAGTTTATTAGCATAGTTTATGCAAAACCAGAGTATATAAATACATTAGACAAATCTACGCCTATATCAGAACATGTAAATGTGGATTTTGAATTATATGGTTGCCCTGTTAATAAATACCAACTGTTAGAGGTATTAACTTCATTTCTGCATAATAAAAGACCTAATATACACTCATATAGTGTATGTTTAGAGTGTAAAAGAGCTGGTAATGTTTGCGTAATTGTAGCAAAAGGAGAAACATGCATGGGACCTGTAACTAATGCTGGGTGTAATGCTTTGTGTCCTTCTTATAATAGAGGATGCTATAGTTGCTTCGGTCCTAAAGAAGAGCCTAATACATCGTCATTAAAGAATGTGTTTAAGAAGTTAGGCATGGACGAAGATTCCATTATTGGATTATTCAGAAACTTTAACGCATATGCTAAACCATTCAAGGAGGTGGATTATGACAAAGAGTAGAAAATTCAAAGTGGATTATTTAGCAAGAGTTGAAGGAGAAGGAGCTATGTATGTAAAGATCAAGGATAATAAAGTCGAGGATGTAAAATTGAAGATATATGAACCTCCGAGATTCTTTGAAGGGTTTTTGAGGGGTAGAAGATTTACAGAAGCACCAGATATAACAGCTAGAATATGTGGTATATGCCCAATTGCATATCAGATGAGTTCTGTTCATGCCATGGAATATGCATGTAATGTAAGAGTTAGAGGAAAATTGCGTGAATTACGACGATTAGTCTATTGTGGAGAATGGATTGAGAGTCATGCTCTACATATATTTATGCTTCATCTTCCAGATTTCTTAGGTTATCAAAATGCTATTGAATTGGCAAAAGATCATCCAGATATAGTAAAACGAGGTTTGTTAATAAAGAAGATCGGTAATGAGCTTGTATCATTGTTAGGAGGTAGAGAGGTCCATCCAATAAATGTTCGTGTTGGAGGATTCTACAAACTTCCTAAAGAGGAAGAAGTATCAGAATTTATAAACAGACTTGAGAAAGGCAGAGAAGAAATATTGAAATCTATAGAATGGTTATCTAGGCTAGAATTTCCAGATTTTGAAAGAGAGTATGAATTCGTAGCATTAAGACATGAAGATGAATATCCATTCAATGAAGGTAGGATAACCTCAAATAAAGGATTAGATATTAAAGTTGAAGAATTTGAAGATAATATAATAGAAGAGCATGTAAAATATTCCAATGCTTTACATGCTAGGTTGAAGGAGAGAGGTGCTTATTTTGTAGGTTCAATGGCACGTTATAATCTTAATTTTGATAGACTTCCTTCATCTATAAAGAGTATAGGAAGGGAATTAGATTTGGAGTATTGTAATAATCCATTTAAGAGTATACTTGTAAGAAGTTTAGAGATATTATATGCATTTACTGAAGCTATTAGAATATCTAAAGATTATAAGATGATAGAGCAATGTTTCATAGATGTTAAGCCTCGAGACGGAGTGGGCTATGGATGCACTGAAGCACCACGTGGGATATTATATCATAGATACAATATAGATGATAAAGGCATAATCAAAGATGCTAAAATAATACCACCTACATCACAAAATCAGAAGATCATAGAGGAGGATCTATATCATTATGTTAGTAAATATATAGACCTGCCTGATGATAAACTCATATGGCGATGTGAACAAGCAATTCGTAATTATGATCCTTGCATATCATGTGCAACGCATTTTCTAAAGGCTAAGATAGAGAGATGAAGAAGTTAATAATAGGAATCGGTAATAAATATAGAAGAGATGATTATATTGGATTGATAATAGCAAAAAAGTTACATAATCTTTTGAATATAGATATAGTAGAAAGTAATGGTGATATATTAAACATAATAGATTTACTACCAAAATATGATCTTGTGGTATTTATAGATGCTATAAAATCGCTAGATACTCCTGGTAAATTACACAGATATTATTTAGAAGATCTAAATCAAGAGTCTGAACGTTTAACATCTACACATTCAATTAATATAGTAGAAGTTATTGAACTTGCAAAAATGTTTGATACGATACCTAAAATAATATTCTATGGTATAGAAGGTAAGGATTTTAGCATTGGTGAAGGGTTATCAGATGAGGTTAAAAGATCTATAGAAGAGAATGTAAATAAGATATATGAAGATTTGATTAATATAGCATGATCTAATAATTATTGGTATGCACGAGCTCTCGCTTATGAAGGATCTTATAAACAAATTAGAGACGATAGTTATTGAGAATAATGCAAAAAGGATCATTAGTATTAAAATAAAGTTAGGAGCATTATCACATATATCTCCAGAACATTTTAGAGAATATTTTGCGGTAATGAGTAAAGGTAAGGCTATGGAAAATGCCCGTTTAGAGATAGAGGTTATTGAAGATATCAATTCAAATGCTCAGGATATAATACTTGAAAGTGTAGAACTAGAAATGGAAGATTAATATTTCATATCATTAAATTCTATCTTATGTGTTTTGCGTTTGTTGGAAAGATAATAAGTATAAGTGATGATGAACTTATGCCGATAGCTAAAGTTGATATTAATGGACATGTTAGAGAAGTCAATATAGCAACTATTCCTAATGCTAAAATTAATGATTATATAATAATACATGCTGGAATTGGTATTAGAATAATAAATGAAGATGCAAAACTGTTATTATCAAAATAATTCATCTAAGATGAGAATATGAACAAAGTAACTTTATTACATGGAGCAGGAGGAAGTTTTACAGATAAATTAATTAATGAACACATATTGAAGTTTATCAAACCTTATCTAAAGTTTGATGTTTCATTGAATATGTTGGACGATGCTGGAGTTTATAATGATATAGTTATATCTACCGATACCTATACAATAAAACCATTGTTTTTTAATGGTGGAGATATAGGAAGGCTAGCTATATCTGGAACTGTTAACGATATCTCAGTTATAGGTGGTAAACCTATTGCACTATCATTAGCCCTAATAATAGAGGAAGGATTTAGTTTGGAAGAGTTGGATAAAATACTAGAGAGTATAGATATGACATGTAAAGAAGCTGATGTAGATATAATAACTGGTGATACGAAGGTAGTTGAAAAAGGTGCGTTGGATAAATTAATGATCAATACCTCTGGCATTGGCATAAGAAATCCATTCTTAGATGATAATATTAGTTATATAAATAGAGGAACTAAATGGCTACTAGATTCTAATATAAAAGATGGTGATAAGATAATAATATCTGGCAGTATAGCAGATCATGGAATGAGTATATTATCTGCAAGAGAAGGTTACGAATTTGAGAGTGATATAAGATCCGATGTAATGCCATTAAATAAGGTTATAGATGAAGCATTAAGAATAAAAGGGGTTGTTAGCATAAAAGATCCCACGAGAGGAGGCATTGCTAACCTTCTTAATGAATGGTCAGAAAAGTCAAATATTGGAATTATGATATATGAGGATAAGATACCTATAAAAGAGAATGTTAAAGCGGCATGCTCATTTTTAGGCCTAGATCCATTAGAGATAGGTAATGAAGGCAAGATATGCTTAGCTGTTACTCGAGAAAAAGCTGAGAAGATTTTAGACGCAATAAAATCTTTTGAGGGATGTGAAGATGCCTCTATAATAGGAGAAGCTACTAATCAATTCGATGTAGTTGCTATGCGGACTATAGTTGGAGGAACTAGAATTATTAGTAAGCCAGTAGGCGATCCGGTTCCTAGAATATGTTGATAAAAATGTTCAAAGCACCGTCAGAAAATGATATAAAAAGACTTTACTGTCCTATCTGTGGTTTCAGTAAAAATGTTCCTATTCATTGCAATAAACCTATGAGATGGGTTTTAGAAGGTAATTTTATTAAAGAAGAATATCTAGTATGTTCTATATGTAATTATAAGATGGATATACCAAAACATTGTAATACAATAATGTTTTATAGTGAGAGCAACTATAACGATATAAAGATCAGAGATGAGTGATACTTACTGGCATCTATTATTAGCTAATTCGATGGTTGATTTGGCTAAAAATAGCAAGACGAAAAGTGCTGCATATGCATTGTTAATAGCATTTGAAGAGTTGACAGATGCGTATGCTTCATTAGAAGATAAGCATTTTCACGAAGAGTATCTAGAAGAAGGGTGGAAGAAGAGAAGAGAATGGATGGAAGAGCATAATCTAATAGATAAATGGGAAAGATTGGTATATCTATGCAAGAAAGTTATAGAAGGTAGAGAAGATCATCTTAAAGAGATGTTCGATATCATAGAAAGTTTGAGGATATCTTTATAAGAACTAAATAGGTTATAATAGTTTATGTGTTTAGCATTTCCTGGAAAGGTTATGGAGATAGACGGAGATTATGCTAAGATAGATTTTGGAGCTAATACTATTAGGAGTAATATAAACATAGCAGAGGTTAATGCCAAGATTGGAGATTACGTTCTAGTTCATGCTGGTTATGCTATACAGATACTGGATATTGAAGAAGCAGAAAATACAATAAGATATTGGAAAGAGAATCTATTATGGAAATGTGAACGATGTTCTATAGCAGATGAGTGTCCTTTAGGTTCTATAGCTATGGAATTGAGAACAAAAGGTGGTATATGTGATATTAGAAAAATTTAGAGATCCTCAGTTGGCTAAAAAGGTAACTGAGAAGATACACGAATATGCTAAATATATTGAAGAACAGTTATTGTTTATGCATATATGCGGTTCTCATGAATGGAGTATGACACATTATGGTATTAGATCATTATTACCAGAGAATGTAGAAGTTAGAGCTGGTCCTGGATGTCCTGTTTGTATAACACCTGCATCTGATATAGATACATTAGTAGAGCTAGCGTTAGAAGGTAAAGTTATCTTATCTTATGGCGATATGTCTAGGGCTAAGGGCTCAAAAGGTTTGAGTGTTATGGATACAAGATCTTTAGGCAGCGATGTAAGATTAGTATATAGCGTTCATGATGCTATCATTAAAGCTAAAAGAGAACCAGAAAGAGATTTCATATTCTTTGGTGCTGGATTTGATACTACTGCACCTCCTACAGCTTATGAGATCCTTAATGGCATTCCTGAAAATCTGAGTTTTATGATATCTTATCGTTATATGCCTCCTATTGCTGGAGCAGTTCTAAGATCTTCATTATTAGGTATAGATGGAGTTATAAATCCTGGACATTCATCTACAATAACTGGTATGAAACCATATTATAGATACTTTTTAGAAACAAGAAAACCTCAAGTCTTTTGTGGTTTTGAACCATTAGATCTCTTACTTGGTATACTAATGTTATTAAAGCAGATAAGAGAAGATAAGCCCAAATTAGAAAATGAATATACTAGATCTGTTACATGGTCAGGCAATATTACAGCACAAAAGACATTAGATAAAGTCTTCGAGTTAGATGAGGGGTATCTTAGAGGGGTTGCAACTTTACCAGAATGTGGTTTTAGATTTAAGGATAAATATAAAAGTCTGGATGTATATGAACGTTATTCATTAAAGAAGAAGAGTCCTAAAGATGAGTTTGTATGTGGCGCAAGGTGTGGAGAAGTAATTCTTGGTTTAACAGATCCTCCAGAATGTCCATTATATATGAAAGAATGTACACCATCAACTCCAAAAGGTCCAACAATGGTATCACAAGAAGGAACATGTAAGATCTGGGCTGAGCATGGCATAACAAATTCTATTTGCAGGATATAAAATGGCATTCTTTATAGGTAATAGTTTCTGTAATTTATGTCAAAAAGATAAAGAGTCTTTACTTAAAGAGATGAAACTATGTCTAAAAGGTTTGAAACTTAAAGGATTTGTTATATATAGTGCGAGTGCAAAACTTCCTAGAGATGATAATATTATATTCGAAGGCAAAGATCTAGAATTGCATAAAGCGATATACAATAAGAGACCAGATATCAACTCGATATTTCATGCAAAGAATGTATATATCTATGCTGCTACTAAAGATGGGTTAATAGATACCGTTCATGCAGAGGCTACGTTAGTATTAGGAGATATAATAATAACATCTGATAATTCTATACATAATATAAGTAACCTTGCTATAGGAGAACCTTTGAGACCTATTCGTATAATAATTTACAAAGATGAGATATTTGGTTTAGGAGCATGTGTCCATGAATCTAGGGCATTTCTAGAGATAATGGACGAATGGGCTCGAGTAAAAGTTATAGCAAAAGCATTAGGAGATATAAGATATCCAATTACATTAGAGAAGTTAAGATCACTAGGAGCTAGATATGCTAGAGCAATAAAATTTGGTGGTAGGAGTATTGTTAGATAGATGTAAATTTATGGATGAGGAGAAACTTAAGGAGGAATTAGTAAGATCTGTAAAGACATTATTTTCAAAAGGTTACGTATCTGTTGGAGGAGGCAATCATAGTTTTAGATATAAAGAACTTATATGGATAACACCTTCAGGCTATCCTAGATCTCACCTAAATGCTAAAGATCTCGTTTTGATTGATATAAATGGTAAGATAATAGGAGGAGATCTTAGACCATCTATTGAAACACCATTTCATACACAGATATACAAAGTTAGAGATGATATCAACGCTGTATCGCATACCCATTCTCCATATACTCATGCTTTAGCTCAAGCATCTCTTTTAATAGAGAAAAGTAATGGTATATTCAGTTTTAAAGAGTTAGAATTTCCTAAAATATTAGGTAATATAGCTGTTTTAGAGTATAGACAACTAGGTTCTAAAGCATTAGCAAAATTAGTTGGAGAGGCATCTTATGATAGTAATATTATGATATTATTAGATCATGGAGTTGTAAGTTTAGGCAGATGTATACATGAAGCTGTTTTTTATATATTATTGTTAGAAGAGTTTGCTAGATGTTTTCTTGTGTCAAGGATATTAGATGCATAAAATGCTTGACCTATTGATAACCCTCCATCGCCAGGAGGTATAGATTCATTTAAAATTAAAGTAAGATTATGCTTCTCTATCTCTTCTGCTATTATAGATGTTATTATCTCATTATATGCTACTCCGCCAGAGAATCCAATATTTTTAATATCATACTTTTTGGCATTTGTAATTGCTATATCAGCAAGTCCTTTAGCAATATACGTATGTGCAGAATACGCTAAATCTTTTTTCTTATATTTATGTCTATTATAGAATATCTCTTCAAGTAGGTATTTCGTATCTAATATATTATCTTTTATTCTAGGTTCTAGGTTTAGAATATCTTGACCATTGATTGCAGTAGATTCCAATTTCAATGCTGGTTCACCTTCGTATGTTCTTTCATATGCTATATCTAGCAAGAAAGATATAGCATCTAATATCCTTCCAGTACTTGTTGTCTTCATCTTAACTCTATTTACATTCTTTAATATAATATCTAATTCTCTTCTACCATTAGGAAGAGTAAACGATTTATTATATAAATAATCTTCAATGCCATCTATATCATTTAATATACCAATTATCATTCTTAATGGATAATAAGATGCTAGATCTCCACCAATCATCGGTTGTTCCATCAAATGCCCTACTCTCTTATAACCATCTTTATTAGCAATAAAAATCTCTCCACCCCATGCATTACCATCTTCTCCATAACCAAAACCATCACATATTATTCCTATCATATCTTTATCATTCTCTGCTTGTAACGTTGCTAAATGTGCATAATGATGTTGTATAGCTATAGTTTTTGCTTCGAACTTTTCTGCTAATTTGTATGCCAAATTAGTAGTTGGTAAAGTAGGATGTAAGTCATGAACAATTATATCAGGTTTAGTCTTTGTGAGTTTGCATAACCAATCTATTGTATAATTAAGATATTTGTAAGTTTCAAGAGAATCTATATTCCCTATATGTTGTGATACAAATATCTTATTGTTTATAAGCAATGATACACTTACGTTTAGATGTGCTCCTAATGCTAGTATTGATTTTTTAGATGGTTTCTTTAAGAAGATAGGTAAAGGTACATAACCTCTAGATCTTCTTAGTATTGATACTTTCCCTCTATTAACTTTTATAACAGAATCATCACATCTATTGACTATTTCTCTGTTATGAAACAAAAA
The DNA here is from genome assembly GCA_026002835.1 of Candidatus Nitrosocaldaceae archaeon. Next base: position 1,416 of record BPGC01000019.1, on the reverse strand, counting down.
ATAATCTATAAATTTTAATCTTTCAATATATTTATCATCATTTATTATAGGCTCATCATTAACATTTGCACTCGTCATAACTATTGTTTTCAATCTATTGTTAAATAGTAGGTAATGTAAACCTGTATATGGAAGCATTACACCTATACTATTAAGATCGGATATTAGAGGCGCTAAATTATACTCACCCTTCTTCTTAAGTATTATTATCGGTTTTATATATGAGCTAAGCAATCTCTCTTCTTTTTTACTAATATAGGCAAATTCTTTAACAGTCTCTATATCTCTAGCCATTATAGCAAATGGTTTATTGCCACGCTCTTTAGCATCTCTTAATCTTTTAACAGCATCTCGATCTATTGCATTAACGGCTAGATGAAAACCTCCTATGCCTTTAATTGCGACTATAAAGCCTTTTTCTAAAAGTTTTGATGCTTCCTCAATTGCATTCTCTGTCTTAATTATGCCATTTTTATCCTTAAGATACACTTTTGGTCCGCAGTTTGTACATGCAATAGTTTCTGCATGAAATCTTCTATTTGAAATATCTTCATACTCACATCTACATTCTTTGCAAAGCTTAAACTCTTTCATACTAGTATTATTTCTATCGTAAGGGAGATCTTCTAGGATAGTAAATCTGGGTCCGCAGTTTGTACATGTTATAAAAAAGTAACCATATCTTCTATCCAGTTTATCAAACAACTCCTTTTTACAATTATTGCATATACCAAGATCAGGGGGTATAATAGAGTTGATCTCATTATTGGCATAATCACTTTTAACTATAGAGAAATTATCGCATTTTTTATCATTAAATCTAGAAATTATTATCTTATTATATTTAGCAAACTGTGGTTTTTGATGCTTGAGTTCATCTATAAACCTCTTTATCGAATTATCATTGCCATCTATTACTATCTCTACACTTCCATCGCTCCTATTTCTAACATATCCTTTCAAATTATTTGCTACCGCTATTCTATACACAAAAGGCCTAAAGCCTATTCCTTGCACTATACCATCTACCAATATTCTTAGCATAGATACATTATGTTATTTATTCCAATTAAATCATATCAGTAATAAAGCTTGTTAACTCATATTAAGAAATCTTGCTATTTACTAAAAAGGCTATAAGGAATGGGGTATAGAAATATTATATTATCTGCTGATACAGGTGTTAGTAAATAATATATTGTTATTTGCTAGTATTATACTATGGTAGAGGAGCTACAATAATTAAAGTTGCTAATACTATTGATAACATATTAAATAAGAATGAGAGAGGATTAGTATTAGTAACCTCTTATTAGCAAACAATATCTATTGGAATATAAGCAATAAAGATAGGATACTATTAACAGATGATATAAAGAGATATCTATGTAGATTTATAATAATTGCTAAGACTCC
>BPGC01000018.1 GCA_026002835.1 Candidatus Nitrosocaldaceae archaeon | reverse complement strand
GATAAATTTCAATCCTACTTTAGTTCGATTCTAACCCCACTGGCGACTCCTCTCTCCATATAAACCCTTTATATACTAAAGTTCTCCCATGTCAGAGAGGAACCAGTCAACCTTTAATAGTGTATCTTATTTATAAAGGTTGACCTATAATACTTTATGCGAATATTGTTAGAACTTGAACCATATAAAGAGTATGATTACTCTTATCCATACTATTATCATATACAAGGCATGATCTATAATGCTATAAAGGACAGCAAATTAAGTTATATACATAATAAAGATAGCTATAAGTTCTTCTGCTTCTCTAACTTATTTCCATTGAATAGCAACATTAAGAAGTTGATAATATCTTCACCACATAAAGAGTTTATAGATTATTTGTATGAGGTATTTGAAAATAGAAAGATACTAAAGATAGGAAGCATGAACTTTAAAGTATCTAGAATAAAAAAGTTTAAGGTTAGAGTTAAGAAGAGGGTTAAACTTGTAACTGCTACACCTATAATAATAAGGATACCAAGAGATAAGTATGAAGAGTATGGTATAAAGCCAAAACATGATTATGATTATCTGTATTGGAGGAAAGAGTATCCATTAAACCTTTTCATAGAGCAATTGAGAGATAATGCTATAAAGAAGTATAAAGAGTTCAAGAAGAGAGATATAGATAATTCATTCAACATAAAATATCTAAACTTTAAGAAGCAGGTATCTATCAGATTGAAGATACATGATAGTGAGCATATAGTAATAGGAACTTTATGGGAGTTCTTTATAGATAACACTCCATTAGATCTATTAAGGTTCATTATAGATACTGGTTTAGGAGAAAGGAATTCTTTAGGGTTTGGGTTTGTAAATATAGTTTAAGACATCTTAAAAGCATTTACATTAACTCTACCACTACCTTTACTCTTATGCCCACCCAACTCCTTGATATTTTTTATACAAGGAATCAAAATTTTATCTATTAAATAACATCTCCTATTCTCAAGATCATTCTCTTTATTCTTCCATTTATCAAGCCATATATCAATTGGTGCATTATTTATTTTTCTAGGTTCTCCAAATACAAACTTCTTATCATTCTTAATTATCTCTATAAACCCTTCAAATCTAGTACTCCATTTAACTTGTTCTGTATCTGCTTTAGAAGCTTTGGCTGCTATATTAGTATTCCTATCAATCCTTATTATAGTATGATCTATTATAGGATCATTAGATATACATTTGAGATTATATATCCTTAAGAAACCCATCATACTTTGAGAGCCCATGAAATAACATACTGGGCATATGCCTAGCTTATTATTATTAGACTTAGGTAAAACAACCTCTTTTTGCTCTATATTTATGAAACAGTTCCCTACAAGATTACCTTTTCTAAATTGTCTTCTATATTTACCTAATAAATCCATTTCAGCACTAGTTGGTTCTGATGCTGGTATGCATGGTCTTAAAATATCTTTATTATTATTATCTATACCAAAATCTTTTGCTAAAGTATCCAAGTTCTCTATAAAGAACCATTCCAATTGGTATCTTAATGCTCCTTTAAAACTTGTAGCTGGTATTATTGGTATTGTATCTACCTTTGCTACTGGTTGATCCTTCTCACTTAGAGGATCTTTTGGGGCTCCTAGATGTAAGAAACTATTATACTCATTATCTACAACTACTTCTATTTTAAGTCTATCTCTTTCTATATCTATTGTTTTTAATTGGCTCATCTAACAACCCCCAATAATTTACTAACGTATTTAACTTCCTTATAAAGTATGCTATTACAGATCTTGGGATATTACATTTACGCATCTCTATATAATACATTAATACTTTTCTTAAAGCATTCTTCTTATCTGGATTATCTTCTCTATCTATTTTGTCCTGAAAATATGCTTTTACTACATCATCTGTATAGCGTTCTATGATAACACCAATCTCATTCATATTAGGTAGATTGTGATATACTAAACCGAACCAACCAAGGTTATCTAAAAGCTCTTTAAGTAATGTCTGTCTATTATCATAAGCCTTCTTTAATGAGTTATATCTAAATAATAATGATTCAGATTCTTTTTTGTAATAATAATTACGAACTTTTTTATACCTTTCATCTATAAGACTAATAAACTCGTCTCTCTTACCATTTTTTACAAGTTCTCTTAATCTAGACCATGTATCACTATCTATTAACGGTTCCAGATTATGAGGAGTAGCGAATATATCTCTGTCATTAAGAATTTTCCTTAATATATCTTGAAGTCTATTCATAGTCATAATAGGACTCCTTCCTTACTAATATATTTGGCGCTATCACTATACTGCCTTCAAACAACGCTCTAACATATTTCCCAGTCAGTCTATCCTTATCAATATCTGGTTTGAATAGATAGCCGTAATTTGCTGCTAAGACTTTTATACAAAAGTCTTCGGCCTCCTCTTCTAATACTCTAACCTTTAACTCTCCTTGAACTATATTGCTATCTATATTATCAACATTCTTTATTAAACAATTCCCAAACCCCTTACTCTTCATAGCACCAAGCATGAACTCTTTACCTTTAAGACTATTTATAATATCTTCTTTATCTCGATTATATGGAATATATACATCTGCTTTTATCTTATCTTTCTTTGGTTTTAGATATTGAGTAGTTATAGGTATCTTTGATACCATAGTATACCTATCTGTTATAGAATAGGTAAACTCTGCATATTCATATGTATCTTTATCCAATATACCTACTGCTTTTAGATTTAGATCTAGACCAAAGTTATTGTATAATGCACCTTCTATAGTTGTTGATGGTATAGTATCTATACATGGTCTAAATACTCCTCCCTTTATCCTCTCCCCTATTATTAAAGAGTCTATCTCAAGCTCTAGTTTAAAGAATTTATACATTTTCTTCAACCTCTTTCCTTAGCAATTTATAGAGTGTTAATACCTTCTTTACTGTTAAACCTTTAACACTTGCTATAGCATTATAGGGTTGTTTATACTTATTCCTATTATTGTATATCTCTACCTCTACAAATATATCTGATCCTATATTATCATGTATCTCTACTAGTTTATGCAAGAATGAACTTGGTATACTCTCATCGCTTAATATTCCTAATACCTTCTCTATCTGCTCTTTTGTATATGCTTCATCACCAACATGCCTATGGCTCCTTATATTCAAGAATGATTTATTATCTTTACTATCTAAATACCTCCAATACTCTCTTAATGGATACTTTACACTCTCTACAAACAATGATAGGTTTATTGGACATTCCTCATCATCAACACAATCTGGGAAGTATTCACTGAATAGTTCACAATAAGTAGTAATTACCTTCTTTAATAACTCTGGTGAATATTTGAATACACCTAACTCATAATAACCCTTAATAGGCATAAATATATCATTTTCTTCTTTTATTCTTCTCCAGAATTCTTTAAGCATTAATTTATAATCTTCATTAAAATCAATCTGTAATGCTAGTGGTCTAAACTCTTCTTCTATAACTTTTCTAAGCTCATTTCTCGTTTTTGCTTCAGACACTTTAGATAATACTTTATTGTCTACATATTCCATATATTTCCTTTCTAACCATTCATTGAGTTTATCTTGATTTAGAGAAAACTTAAACCAACATACATCTACACCTTCCTCATCCCATTCTTTACCATATATGGTAAGCGGTTCTCCTTGTTTTCTAATCTCTTTACAATTGTTACAAATATACTCTCTTACATTATCTTTCCATTCTTCATGACCTTTATCTACTTGGCATACATCACATAAATGTCCTTGTATACTCTCTATATCTTTAGTCTTACTTATGATATATTTCTTAAATATAGTACCTCGTTTCCTTAAGTTATCAATTACTTCTTTAGCACCATCGATCTTACCTTCATATGCATCCTTTATTTTCCTTGGTAGATTAGATCTTAATATACCTAGATCTGCATATATGTATTCTATATCTATTTGGAACCCTTTATTCTTAAATTCTTCAACTAGACTTAGCATATCATTTATACATTCTTCGTGACTACCTGCTAGGAATAGAACAAAATAATTATCCATAGCTAAGCATACATTATCTTTACATTTTATCAAATTTACCAATTCATTTCTTAACTTTAATAAGTAGATATCGTTCTTTCTAACAAAAGAGTGTGGAAATGATATGTTACAGAAAGCTAAAGCTGCCTTTATCTTACCTTCTTTAGAAGCATCCTCTCCTTTAGTTCTCTTACTACCTTCAGCATCACCTATCCCATTTACTTCATTTGTATTGTATACTATTTTGTTGTCTCTAATAGAGGTCTTAGAATATAATACCCTGTATATCTTACCAACTAATTCAAGGTGAGTATAGAGTGTAGTTGTATTTCTAGGAGCACTTTGGTCTTCTGGTATAATATGGAGTAGTTCCTTATAATTATTTAAAAAATCTATATGGCATTTACAATTATTAATAGTATCTACCACTTCATTTAAAGATAGCTTCATATTCTCATAGTTAATATTTTCCATTTTATGATTCCATAACTTAATTCTAATCTTATCTTCAATATGTGGTAAACCCCTGTAACGTTGTAATGTTGTTCTACTAATTGAAGCAGCCAAATGATCTGCTAGTATAAGTATAAATAAATTATGTAGATCTATATCATTAATACTAATTCCATCACCATATTTCGCCTTTAGAAAATCATTTAATGTTTCTTTCCATTTATCGAATGGAATCTTAGATAAATCTATTTTATCTTTTACTTTATGATGGAACATACTCCACCATGTTACTGAACCAAGTTTATCTTTACTATTAGGTAAGAATGTGTGGCTATTTAATTTTATTAAGTTATTCTCATTCTTTTCTTTATCTTTTAGAATTTTACCTATATCATGCAATTCAGGTATAAACTCATCATTCATTCATAGTAGAGAGATAACTACATGTTTAAAAACATTATGCTATTATAATATATCTCCTTATTTCATCTAAGGCATCGATTAATATTATAACAAACTTGTATTTAAGATGCTCTATCCCTACATCTTTAATAACAATCTTTATAGTTTTCAGCACATAAAGCATATTTTTAAATTACATTCAGTTTTTATTAATAATTGATGAATAATAAAGAAATCAAAGAATATTGGAAACAAAGATGCAATAAATGTAACTATGAATGGTTTAGTAGAAAACCTAATCCAAAATCATGTCCGAGATGTCATAGTTACTACTGGAAGAGAAGAGTGGTTATTAATGGTGATGAATATGTGGGGTGATCTAACTATATACAATGCTAGAGTAATATTTGAGAAAGAATATCAAAGATATATAGCAAGAATCTATAATTGTAGAAATGCTTATTACGCAGAGATAATTATTAATAACAAAGCATATAGAGAACCAGAACAAGCAGGAGTTTCAAGGGATCATTTAGAGTGTATTTTATCAGCGTTGAGATATAAAGTATTAGCATTAGAAGGTATCGAGATCAATGATGCTAGAATATTTGCAGATTTTAAATTGAGGTGTTAATATGAGTGAAGAAATATCAACCAAGAAAAGTAAGAAGGAAGAGGTAATTGATGCTATTTTAAACGATCCAACTATAAGACTATTTACAAATGGAAGAGAGCAATACATGCTATTATATGACAAAGAACTTTACATCTTAAATAAAGGTTTAGATGATAATATCATATTTAAGATTAGAAAGCTTGCAAGAGAGAGAAGAGGGTTAACATTAACTGATAAAGATCTTAATGATATTATTGAAGAGTTAAATGCTATAGCTTTAGACTATGAAGTAGATTTTAAGCCTAAACAGAGATGCTTCTATAATAAAGATGATTATACATTTTATTATTTTACAGCCGATGAGGATTGGAAGGTAGTAAAAGCTAATGAAGAAGAGATACGTTTTACACAGCAAAGTAAGCCAATGTTCATAAGATCTCAAAATACTTTAAGTTCAGATGTTAATATCATATATATCAACAACGATCATCTAACAACTCTACTTAATAAATTAGGCTATAAAGAGTATTCAAGATATCTTAAGGTAGTAATAACAGCAGGCTTCATAGATTGTATCTCTAAACCTTATCTATTATTTATTGGAGATGAAGGAAGCACAAAATCAACACTAGCAGACCTTATAAAAGAGATTATTGATAATGGAGTAACAAAAAGGGTATCATTAAAGAGGAATATAAGCGAGATAGTATTAGATATTGATGAAAACTATGTAATTGTATTTGATAACATATCAAGGCTAACAAAAGAACAAACAGATTTCTTTTGCATCATGTATGATACTGGAGGTTATACAAAGAGGCAGTTATATACAAATAATAAACAAATAAGGATAGAAGGAAGGAAGTTTATTATATTCACTTCTATAAATGAGCCAACTAAAGAGAAAGACTTTTTGGATAGATCTAGGATCTTAAGGTTTGATAGAAGAAGAAATAATTCTAGATTATCTGAGACTGAGATAAGGAATATGATAAATGCTGTTATAGCAGAGATTAGAGGAGAATGTATATCTGCAATTGCAAAGGCTATACCTTTGATAGATAAGAAACATGAAGATATAGCAAATGAATTAAGAGATAATAACCTAGCAAGTAGAAGTCTAGAATGGCTAATAATATGGTGCGAAGCAATTGCTAGAGTGTATGGCTATGAACCCTTAGAGTTTGCTAAGATGGATAAAGAGATATATGAAAAAGGGAGAGGCATTGAAGATGATCTATTTAAAGAAGTATTGCTCTTATATCTTGAGAAAAATAACAAGATAGAAGGTTATCCTAAAGAGATAAGAGACTTGCTTATTAATAGTCTTAAAGAGCTTGATCTCAATGAAGATAGAAGAATTGAAATTAAAGAATGTCTAGAAGAACTTAATGCAAAGAAGATAGGTAAAAGATTACAGTATATTAAGAGCGATCTTATAGAAAGAGGTTATAAAGTAACTATGAAGCATGATAGAAATGGGAATAGGCATATTATAAGCAAAGAAGAGTGTGAAGTTTGTGAAATTAGATAACGAACTTAATGCTCTTAATGATCATGCTAATCTAAGCACAAATCCTATGCTAAATGATAACATAAAAGCTAGAAATCAAACTTCACACTCTTCACAACTTCACAACAAAATGGAAGATATGCTAGAGGAACAGGACATAACAAAAGTTAGTGAAGAAGAGTTCATAGAGATCGCTAAAACTCTAGAAGATGTTAATTATCCATGCTTAGATTGCAGAGCATTATTTAAGACAAAAGAGATATCAGATAAACATGCTAATTGTCTTATGCATAAAGTTATACGAGTAAGATAACTCATTCATAAAATAATAATGAATTAAACAGAAATCTTTAGCTTGTAATTACTTATATCTATAAGCAAACATTAACATATGATTTCAAACATAATATGATATATGTTATATAGTAAATGTTTAGATCAAATAACTTTACAAGATATATATAACAAATGTAATGTGTTATCTAGCTTGCACATTAATCAAGCTAGAATTTTTATCTATTTTGAGTTGAAATGATACTAATTATCATGATTTATTAAAAATTAATATCTTGATTAGTTAAGATAATCAAGATTTAACTGTATGATAGTTTTAGGCAAGATATAGGTAAAACTTAATTGAAATCTAAATATCAACGCAATTAATTATATAATGATAATTCACTAGCGATATTATATTTAAATAAAGAATAGATGAGATGATCAACGATGAACATCCTCATAAAATGAGGATGGGATACAAGGAGGACAGTATGTATCTACAAAGCCAAAAGACAAAGAATAACTCTATCCCTAAGATTAGCAAGAAGAAGCAATTCTTACAAGATCAAGATGTGGCAAGATGGCATAAATATATGGCAAGGAGTAGCATATCAAACGCAGATACAAGCCTAAGAAGGTTGCGTCTATTCTGTGAGAAGCATAAGATAAAGCCTATGGAATTGGTTGAGTTAGCAAACAAGAATATGAAAGAGCTGAAGTATCTAATAATAGATCATCTAAACTGGATGAATGAGAAAGGGTATTCTAGTGAGTACCAAAGAGGCATATTAAAAGTCATCAAAAATTGGTTAAGGTTCAATGATATTAGTATAGATATACCGTTCAAGCATGGCGATACAAGATTAGCAAAGATACAAAAGCTTCCAGATGAGGATGAATATATCGATATCATCAATAAGGCAGATATGAGAGCTAGAGTAATAATAGCTTTAATCAGCAAAGCTGGGTTAAGGCCACAAGTTATAGGTAATTATGAAGGAACCGATGGTTTAAGGTTAAAAGATATGCCAGATATAAAGATCATTAATGGAAAAGCTATATGTAGAAAGTATCCATGTATGATAAAGGTTAGAGCAGAGTTAAGCAAGAACAATAAACCTTATGTAACATTCCTAAGCAAGCAAGGAGTAAGATATCTATTAACATATCTTAATGATAGATTAAAGAAAGGAGAGGTATTAACAGCTGATAGCCCAATAATAACAAGGGATTATAGATATGAATATATTAGAAGAGATAAGCCATTCATAACTACAATAACTGTATGTAAAGAAGTGAGAGATGTAGTTAATGAATATAAGATAAGACCATATGATCTAAGGCATTGGTTTGCTACTCAATTAGAGATAGCAGTTGCTAAAGGTAAGATAAGCTCTAGCGTTAAAGAAGAGCTCATGGGTCATATATCTGGTATAGAGCATCACTATACATATGCTAAATATAATCTAGTAGAGGATTTGGTTAAAGAATTAAGGGAATCATATTCTAGAACAGAAGAGTTCTTAGATGTAGAGGTTAGCAATAAAGATAATGACGAAGAGATGTTAAGAGAAGAAGCCAAAACCATACTTGAGAGATTTAATAAAGATGAACTGCTAAACTTCCTAGCAAATGCTGGGAAGGGCAACAGTTTAAACAGATAGTTGTAAATGCGAATGAAGCGGAGATATTGATAATGAATTATGGCTTTATCTATAAAGCAACTTTACCAAATAAGAAGGTAGTTTTAGAGTATAGTTCTGATAATAGTGTATATGCGGGCCCGGAGGGCTTCGATCCCTCGATCTAGAGCTCCGCAAGCTCCCGCCATATCCTGACTAGGCCACGGGCCCAATTATTTGCATCTTAACAATGACATATATATTAATAACAATCTAAATTTCCATATGGAAACCATTAGAGATATAATGGTTAAAGATGTTATAACCATTAGTAAAGATAAGACTGCGTATGATGCTGCTATACTAATGAGCAATAACGAGATTGGAAGTGTTATAGTAGTAGAAGATGATAAGATAATTGGCATAGTTACAGAACGAGATCTAGTTAGGAAAGTTTGTGCAAAACTCTTGCCAAGCAATAAGGTATTTATAAAAGATATCATGTCAAAACCAGTTATAACAGGCGAACCAGATCTAGAACCAGAAGCAGCTGTGCAAAGAATGCTTAACAATAAAGTTAGAAGATTGCCTGTAGTTGAGAATGGTAAATTGATAGGAATAGTTACAATAACAGATTTAGCTAAATATTTAAGAACTAGATCGTTAATAGAGAAGATATTTGAATAATTACTCTTCCTCTTCTTTCACAACCTCTTTCTTGTATGCTATACCTAGCCATATAGGAGTTATTATGGTAGTTATTGCAACCATCAATATAACTCCAGTATACAATCCTCCAGATATTATTCCAGAACTTGCTCCTATACCAGCAACGATCAATCCTACCTCTCCTCTAGATATCATACCTATCCCTACTCTCATAGATCTTTTCTTATCTTTAAGGAATAGAAATGATGGTAAGCCACAACCTATTAACTTGCTTATTATTGCTATTGCTACTAATATACCTCCTAGCATTAATACATTAAGATTTACACTTGTAAGATCTACTTGCGCACCAATAATTGTGAAGAATAATGGAGCAAATATGAACTCTAACTTTGCTACATACTCTTCCAATCTCTTGACTATATTTGTAGTAGTTAGAGCCATGCCAGCAGCAAATGCTCCTACTATTGGAGATAACCCAGCTATAGTAGCAACTGCAGCCATGCCAAAGAACGATGCGGTTGCTATAGCCTCAATGCTACCTTCAACCTTCCATAGATTGACTCTAGACACCAACCTTGGGAGAACTAAAATACCAAATATCAACAAACCAGCAAATATTCCTAGAACTTTTAGTATCAAAAATATTACATCTGTTAATTCTACATTAACGCCAGTTTGGACCATAGATGTTACTACTGACAAAGTTGCTAATGCCAATATATCATCAACTATAGCTGCTCCTAGGATCAATCTCGCTTCTGGAGTTCTTAACTTGCCAAACTGATTTAGTACTTGAATAGATATAGCTATACTAGTTGCTGTTAATGCGGTTCCTACTAGTAATGATTCTAATGCCTCAAAACCTAACGCTGTAAATATGAAATAACCCATGAAGAATGGCACTATAACTCCTAAACTACCTACTGTAAACGAGGCTGCTCCTCCTTTTAAAAATTCTCTAGGAGTTATCTCCATACCAGCAATAAATAATATAACAATAGCACCAATCTCTCCAATTATTTTAACTGATTCGTTTAACTCAATTAGATGTTCACCATTAAATATAAACAGACTACCCAGAGCGAACGGTCCTACTATTATACCTGCTACTAACTCTCCTAATACTATAGGAATCTTTATCCTATGAAATGCTTCTGCTAATAGTTTAGCAGCAAATAAGAATATACATATCGTAACGATAGTAGTAATAAATTCACCTGCCATATCATGAATTAAAATATACAGAATATAAACTTAAATCTCGAACTTAGTTAATTATTGAATTATTACTTTATATATATAACGTATAATTGATAAAAGACATTAGTATCAGATATCATAATGTTAAAAATTGTTATTCTTTTATACTTAATAACATTCTGTAGAGGTATAGATCGGATACTCTTCACCACTTTCTTGTAATTTATAACTGCCTTCTAATCTAAATAATTCTTTATATTTATCTTCCAAATTCTTATATACATCATCACCAATTACTATCTGGTTTGGTTTAGCCTTGCTCATTATTTTTGCTGCTCTACTTATAACATGACCCAAAAGATCTGGTTCTGAACCTAATACAATTATCTGATTATAACCAGCATCTACAGATATTCTAGCCTTTATCTTAGGCAAGTTCTTCTGAAATAATACATAATTTATAGCTCTTTCTAATATTACTCTCATATTATAAGCGCATAATATTGCATTCTTACAAGAACTTGATATATCTGGGTTTGGAGGGAAGAATGCTATAACTGCATCTCCTGCATACTTTAATACATACCCTCCATACTTTGATATGATTATAGACATCTCTTGGCAAAAGGTTCTTACCAATTTTGCAACTTCTTCAGCAGACATCATTGCTGTTAATGCAGTAGAACCTACTAGATCTATGTATAGTATAACAAATACATCCTTCTTATTACTATTCTTAAGAAGGTATGAATGTGCTAAATGTATAAGGAAGATCTGCGCATATGTATCGTTATCAAGATACTTACTCTCTAGGTTAATAACTACTCTTCTTTGGCTATTCATTATATCTTCTGTATCTAACTCCTCTTTGCAAGTTGGTCTTACTTCATCTATCAACGCTTGAAATGCATTCTCTGGTATGAATACCTTAGCAATTTTATCATAGTAACCTTTAACGCCTCCTATTCTCTGTTCTTCAAACCTATCTGTGTCTATCTCGATACTCAATTATTTTTAATTATAAAAATACATAAATAAATCTAATCATATTTTGCTCCATCTATTGTTAATGTATCTATATACTTGCATCTTCTCATCTATTATATTATCTATTACCCATCTGTAGATATCTGTATTGAATCTATAAGTTATGCTCTTTATATTATCTATCTGAACATACTTCAATTGTAATATAACATTATCAACTTGATACTCGATAGTATCTAATGCTTTATTAAGTATCCTATCAGAATCTGTAAGTAGTGAAAATTCTACATCTGGATTGCCTTTAAAGCAAAGAGTTAATTTAAATTTTTTATTTCCTCTCCTCCACTTTATATTCTTGAGTATTATTTTAAGATCTTCCCATCTATCTAGACCAAGATTCTTGAAGATTTGTGTATTATATGCTATAGGTATCTCTAGATGTATTTTGCTAACATATTCATCTGTAAGATCTTCTTGAACCTCATTAACATTGAAATCCTCGAACATCTTGAACAATGTTTCTGACTCTGCTTGAGATAACCCAGCATGTATTAATGTTATCAATCTAATTATATTAATAATAAAATGTATTATAAGGATTTAGTAGAATGGCCATAATGGTACCAATGCTAGTATCCTAAGGAGACCCCACAATCCTAATGCTGAACCAGCTATAGCAGCTGGGATCCATGGTATTGGTATTAACTTTCCTCTTAACCTTATCTTATGATCCTCTAGTATATTAGATACATATTCATTCAGTTTAGCATGCCATATCTTGTAATCTACTCCATGCTTCTTTAACAAGTTTGCTAACTCGTATAATATGGGTGCTCTCTCGCTTACTAGATGTTGTATATAACTCCTAGATATCTCTACTTCTCCATGAATAGCTATCAAACCATCTTTAACTTCCAATATTCTGACATGCATCTCCCATGTCCTTGTAAGCATCTTTGTAAATCCATTTCCTATCTGTGAGGGCCATTTATTCTCACAAAACTTTAACCTATGAAACCCTTCTTTCTTTAATATATTTACTATATCATCTACATTGCTTTTAACTACTATATATAGAGCATCTTTCTCCAAATCTTCATTCTTTATCATATCCATAAATCCTTGCATTAGGCTAACCTTCTTAGGATATGATATCAAATAGTCTCCCATATCTCTAATCTAAAAAATTCCAATATTAAAACGCTATTGTCAAGTATAATTTATTATCCTCTTAAGCCTCTTATGTATATACATTTATCATAATCTATGGCAAGATCTGTCCATGTAAAGTCTTCATCACTCCATTCAACCTTGAGATCTCTAACTATAACAATAGGAATGCTTTCATCACTCTCTCCCATTAGCAAGTTTGCTGCTGTTGCTATACTATCAGCAATTGCATGCATTGTAACCCTTAGATTATTACCAAATAGATCTTTTTTGCCTCTAAGATCTATTACAGGCTTAAAACCAGATACTCCTATAGCAATACCTATCGTACCTTTTCTAGAAGGCATAAGCCTACTATCTGTAATTACTACTCCTACATTTATTCCATATCTATCCTTGAACTTTATTCTTAATTCTTTAGCAACATTGAAAGGTTCTTTTGGATGAGTTATTATATATCCATCCATTATATTAGACTTGTCTACACCTGCATTTGGTGCAATAACTCCATCTTTTACTGCTAATAGAAAACCTTCTATACCTCCAATAATAGCGTCTGATTCTCTAATTACAATCTCAGCAATCTTAGCATTTAATGAATATTTGTTTGCTAATTCTTCAGCATCCTTGGATGGAATTATATCGTCAAGTTTGATGACAGAACCTTGGCTCATAGCAACGAACTTGCTTGATATAACAAGTATATCATCATCAATTATATCTTGACCATTCTTAACTATATTATCAATTATTGTAGTGAATAGATCGAATCTATCCTTGAATAGATCGCTCTTTATGGGTATTAGATGCATAGATAAACTTGCATGAAGGTTAATTTTAATTATAGTATAGATATGTAGGTTGAGATCCAAAATGTATATATTTCCGAATATGGAAAGTATGTAAATAGTAACCCGTGGGCATGGGCTTCCATTATTTTCTTTTTGTGGATAACATTTTTTATTTTAATAGATGTAAAAGATTGGTATGAGAAAGGATAAGAAATACATTATAGACTCGTTAGCATCGATAGTATTCTGGGTACCTTTGTATATAATATTCAATTACTTTGTATTGAATCTGGAGGTATGGCAGATATTAGCAACTGCTGGTTTCTCTGCAATAGTAAACTTCACATTTGGAGGATTATTTGGAAGGTTCTTAGACTGGTGGAGGAAGATATTCAACATATATAAGGACTAGTAACAGATCTTTGTTTAATGATAGAAGGATACGCTACTAAAGAAGGTACTAAGAGGTTTAAAGATAGGTTCAATAATGATAAACATTTCAGGCTTGTTAACGAGCTATATCTAACTAGCATTGGAATGGGTACATATCTAGGAACTACTAGTAAAGAAGAGGATAGAATGATTATCGATGCCATAAAATTATCTGTTAGTAATGGAGCAATCAATGTTATAGATACTGCTATAAATTATAGATCTCAAAAGTCTGAGAGAGCGATAAGAAGAGCAGTTGAAGATATGATTGATAATAACTTGATAAGAAGAGATGAGATATTTATCAGTACAAAGAATGGGTATATTACTGATGATGGAGATCTAGATATGGATATATGGCAATATATTCAGACTAGGTTAATAAACACAGGCATAATAAAGCCAGAAGATATATCTTCTGGTTATCATTGTATGAAGATTAGTTATTTAGAAGATCAATTGGAAAGAAGCAGAAGAAATCTCGGTTTAGAGACAATAGATCTATTATACCTTCATAATGCTATAGAGAGTCAAGTTTATGACGTTGGTAGAGATAGATTTATGCAGATGTTAAAAGATGTATTCGAATTTTATGAAGAGAAGAGGATGGAAGGGAAGATTAGATATTATGGTTTAGCAACATGGAACTGTTTTAGAGTTAAAGAAGATCATATAGAATATCTTAATCTATATGATATTGTAAAGATGGCTGAAAGCATAAAGAAGGATCATGGTTTTAAATTCATACAACTACCATTCAACCTTGCTATGCCAGAAGCATTAACATTAAAGAACCAGCATATAGATAATGAGCAGATGAATATAATAGATGCTGCTGATAGATTAGGTATTGGTATATTTACCAGCGTTCCGTTGATGCAAGGCAAGATATTAGATAGAATACCAGAGTTTGCTAATATAAAGTCAGCAGCATTACGATGCTTGCAATTTGCTAGATCTGCTGGAGTTATCCCATTGGTAGGACAAAAGAGATTAGAGCATGTAAAAGAGAATATAAAGATAGCAGAGATCGAAACCTTAAGCAAGGAAGAGTTCAAGCAGTTATTTGCAACAGATTAAACCCAATCTTTAACTCTTAAAGGATTTATTTATAGATGAATTCTGCTAACCAATAATATGAAACTAATGCATATAGCACTGATAGGAGTAGCAGCAATCCTATTGATAGGATTGGTAACAATAAGATATTTTCCTACTAGCAATGTAGCAATAGATACAAATTCAATAGTGCCAGAATCCAAGATAGTATCTGGAGGAGTTGGGAAAGATGGCATACCTTCAATAGATAATCCAAAGTTCATAACCGTTAGCGAAGCTACATTCTTAAAAGATGAAGATAAAGTTATAGGAGTAAATATCAATGGAGAAGCAAAAGCATATCCTTTAAGCATATTAGTATGGCATGAGATAGTTAATGATGAGATAAATGGTTTACCAATAGCAGTAACTTATTGTCCCTTATGCTTTACAAGCATGGTATTTGAAAGGGTAATAGATGACAATATAGTAGAGTTTGGCGTATCTGGAAAGTTATATAATAACAATCTAGTAATGTATGACAGAACATCAGATACGCTATGGAGTCAAGGTTTAGGAATAGGCATCTCTGGTAAATATGTAGGCTATGAGTTGAAGAAAGTGCAATTTGATCTAGCATCATGGAAAGATTGGAAGAATGCATATCCTAATACTCTAGTGTTATCACAAGATACTGGAGCAATAAGACCTTATGGAGTAGATCCATATGG
Source organism: Candidatus Nitrosocaldaceae archaeon (assembly GCA_026002835.1). Next base: position 23,166 of record BPGC01000018.1, on the reverse strand, counting down.
CGATTATTATACAAGAGATGATATATTATTCCCATTAGACCATAGAGATGATAGGCTAAAACCTAAGGAATTGGTTTATGGGATAGATAATAAAGCATATTTGATGGATATATTCAAAGATGATAATATAATAAATGATAGTATAGATGGTAAAGATATAGTTATAATATCTATCAATGGTTTGACAAGGGCATTTGATAGAAGTATAGATGGTAAAACACTAGAGTTCATCTTAGATGATGATACTATAAAAGATAGAGAGAGTAATAGCGTATGGAATATTGAAGGTAATGCTATAGATGGCATAATGAAAGGTAAAAAGCTTGAAAGATTGGTATTAGAACCAAGTTTCTGGTTCTCTTGGGTATCATTCCATAAAGATACAGATATCTATGGAAGATGATCACTTTTTCTTAGCTGCTGATACTATACTAATAACATCTCTATCTTTTAATTGGTAATCAGTTGGTAATCTCAAACCATCTCTAGCATCTATAGCATATAACAAACCTTTTGCTAAATCTGTATGGATCATCTTTGCTAAATCTTCAACTGTACTTCCTGCTGGTAATAGGTAAACATCTGGTAATACATTTCCATCTTTATCTGCTAATTTTGAGACATCTGCTACTGGATATACTGTATTCATCTTCAATAGTTTGAAGACAGCTACATTTATTGCATGTTGCACCCCAGTCCTCATATATTCTCCTAATACATCTCTCCTTATGAAGTTCAATGCCCACTTTTGTTTATCAGTTAACTCTTCTCTCTTTATAACTTCAAACCTCTCATCTCCTGGAACATATCTTATCAATCCTTTATTCTCAGCTCTTCTCAATGTTAGTTCTGCTTCAGCACTAGCTGGTACTATTAGATGCTCCTTATACTCCTCTCTCATCCTCTTAAAGTTCTCAGCTGCTGTTGGAATATCGATCTTATTAGCAACTATTAGAGTTGGTTTTGATATATCCCTTAATGCCCATGCAAATTGTTTCATCTCATCAAAGTCAAATTCATCAAAACTTTTTGTTTCCAACTTGCACTCTTTTAATGCTTTAATTATATGATCTTCTTTAACTCCTATACCAGCAAGGATCTTTGTTAGTGCTTGCTCTAATCTATCTCCAGACTTTATAGCTCTGATTATCTTCTCTCTATTACCTTCGATCAATTTTAGATACCACATTACTAACTCTTCCTCTATATCAGCTATATCTGCTAATGGATCTCCTTCACCAGGATCTGTTATCCTTCCAGCAGCATCTATACTTCCAGATGCATCTACTATATGTAATAAAGCATCAGACTGTGCTGCTACAGATAAGAATTGATTGCCTAAACCTTTACCACTCCATGCGCCTTTTATCAATCCTGGCAGATCTATCAATTCTATAGGAATAAATCTCCATCCATCTACACATGCTGAATTCCTAGGATTGTCTTGAACTCTAAACTCTTTATGAACGCAAAGGCTTATTGCATAAGCAGTTCCAACATTAGGTTTCTTTGTAGTAAATGGATATGTAGATACTTCAGCAAAACTCAATGTAGCAGCATTAAAGAATGTGGTTTTACCAGTATTAGTTTTGCCGATCAGACCAATCCTTATAGTCATAATCTTATCAAGATAAGTTGATTATTTAAAGCTAGTTATATTCCTAACTTTGCTATTTTTATAAAATTTCATAGTATTTATATGTTAAATATATTATAATACACTTATATTAATTCAATATATCAATAATTAATATCAAACTACATAGATTATTTCAAATTATGTACTTGAGCAAAGTATTAAGTGTGTATATCTATTATATATTAGCATGCAAGAGATTAGAAGATATGTAGAGAAGAATAAAGATGATATAATAAGCGATCTTAGAAATCTAGTAAAACATCCTAGTATATCAGCACAGAATGTAGGGATGGAAGAATGCGCTGCTACATTAAACGGAATATTGAGGGATGCTGGTGTAACAAGCAGTATAAAGAAGCCTGAGGATGGAAATCCAATAGTAATTGGAGAGATAAAAGGCAGTTCAGATAAAACCTTATTATTCTATAGCCATTATGATGTACAACCAGTAGAACCAATAGAAGCATGGAGATACAATCCATTCTCTGGAGTTGTTGCTGATGATAAGATACATGGGAGAGGAGCAGCTGACTCTAAAGGTAATGTAGTTGCTATGATAAAAGCAGTAAAATATTATGTAGATACAGTAGGAGAACCTCCAGTAAATATAAAGTTCCTTATAGAAGGAGAGGAAGAGATATCATCTGTAAACCTTCCAAAGTTTGTAGAAGATAATAAAGATAGATTAAAAGCAGATGCAACTGTATGCTTTGATGGCTCGTTGAATCAGAAAGGAGCAGCATCGATATATGCTGGCTTGAAAGGCATGCTATATGTTGAGTTAAGATGCCGAACTGCATCTGTAGATATGCACTCAGGCTTAGCACCAATAGTGCCAAATCCAGCATGGCGATTACTAAAGGCATTACAAACTATAAGGAATGATGCTGGGAAGATTATGATTGATAAATGGTATGATGATGTAAAGGTTCCTACCAAAGAAGATCTAGCATTATTAAGAAAGTTAGATTATGATGAGAAGATGATAATGGTAGAGTATGGAATTAAAGGCTTGATAAATAATGTTAAAGGTAAAACTGCATTGAAGAAGTTATTATTCGATCCAACATGTAATATTGCTGGGATACATGCAGGATATACTGGTCCTGGTTCAAAGACAGTATTACCTAGTATGGCCTATGCCAAACTAGATTTTAGGTTAGTATATGATCAAGATCCAGACAAATTGATAATGCTAATAAGAAAACATCTAGATAAGGAAGGTTTTAAGGATATAGAATTATACAAATTCGGTTCGCTAAAACCATCAAAGACTAGTCCAAAAGCGAAGATAATAAATGCTGCATCGATAGCAGCAAAGGAAACATTTGGATTAGAACCATCAATATTCCCTAACATGTGGGGTTCTGGACCAGACTTTGTATTTACAAAGATATTGCAGCAAGAGTCTATATGGACTGGTTGTTCACCAGCATATGCTAATATACACGCACCTAATGAATTTACTGGAATAAGAAATGTATTAGATGGAGTATGCTATGCAGCGATGATAATGCAAGAGTTTAGCAAACTAGATTAGCGTTTCTTCCTTTTTATCTTAAAGCGAATAGCTTTCTTTACCTTTCTACTATATGCTTTCTGCATATTATTCCTTCTATATTTACGCTCATTGAACATAAAGGCATATTAAACAATACTTTACTTATACTTTATTATGTTAGTAATTATATCTAATGGTGTTATAACATATTCGTCCTCTACTATTAATGATGATGGTGCTTTCTCTTTTAGTAGCATGACTATAGCATCTCTTATGCTAGTATCTTCTCTTATGCTAGTAATCTTATGCATGTCTAATGCATCTATCTTGATATTAGAGATATCTATTCTCTTATTAGAGCCTATTTCGTTCTCCATAATAAATCCTAGTATATCCCTTCCAACAATAGCAGTATAGAATTTATCCTTCTTTATGAATAATCTTCTTATATTATTCTCAAGCATTATCCTTAATGCATCTCTTATACTATAATTCTCATCTATTGTTATTATCTTTGAACCTATTCCTTTTACTGACATATCCATGGGTAATTTCACTATAGCCTTTAATACATCATAGATAGATGCAACTGCTAATATTTCATCATTAGTTATTGGAGCAAATCCTACTTTATTTTTTCTAAAATCGTTCAATAGATCAAGCAATGATGAAGATGGCTTTAGATGATCTTTAGTAGAGTGCATTATATCTTTTGATTGCTTATAAAATGCATCTCTCCCAAATCTATAATATGCTGTTAGTATATGTTTGCTGCCAATTCTTCCTATAGGTTTATTATCATCAATAACAATAACTCCATCAACATAAACTTCTATAGATGGTATCAAACATACAGATGCAAGATATACACTCTCATCTTGGTATACAAAAAAGTATTGTCTATTGAAGATGTTAGGGAAGAGATCTTCAATGCTCAATTCTAATATATTTATCATGATGAATATCCTATAACTCTATCTTTATATATACTGTTAAAATTATAAAGATTATAAAATAGGAAGTGTAGAGAAAGTATGTTTGAAACTCGAGGAAGCAAATGTAATACTTAGGAAGGGAGTGATTAAAGCATATTTTGAACCAGAGTTGATGAAGATAGGTTATAAGAGATCTGATATTAAACATCCTAATATAAATGGCGAAGGTTATACACATAACAATTTCTTGCATATCTACTTTGATCTTTATAGTGGCTCTGATTATCCAGATGGAGATGAATGGTTTATAGTTGAATATCTATTTCCTTATGATATAGCATTACCTGATCATCTGAAAGGCAGAGATTACTTTAGCACTTTATCAATAGATAAAGGTATGTTATATTGGAGACATAGAGAGTTGATACGCTATAAGTATGGAAAGACTAAAAAAATTGAGGAAGCATTCAAGTTTATAATAAGCAAATATGAAGAGTTGAGTAAACTATTGAAAGATGCATCTGTAGTAGATAAGATAGGCGATAGTGTTAATTAACATCTTATATTTTATAAGAATAAAAATACCAAAACTGTAATATATGATAACTTCTTTCTATAAAAAATCAAGATATTAAATATATTATAAATAGATAATAGAGATTTAAGCATAATAATTGTTAAACAATTATATAACATACTGTGATACCTATTAAACATGCCTATCCGTAACGGAAAGGAGTACATAGAGAGTTTAAGAAATAGGAAGGTTAACGTATATCTCTTTGGAGAGAAGGTAGATAATATAGTAGATCATCCCATAATAAGACCATCAATAAATGCAGTTGCTGAGACTTATGATCTAGCAGTAAGAGAACCAGAACTCGCAACTGCTCATTCCTCATTGATAGGAAAGAGAGTAAACAGATTTTTGCATATTACAGAGAGTAGGGATGATCTTGTATTACAGAACAAGATGCAGAGAAAATTGGGACAGTTGACTGGAACATGTTTTCAGAGATGTGTAGGAATGGATGCAATAAATGCATTGTATTCTGTCACCTATGATATAGATGAGAAATATGGCACAAACTATCATCAAAGACTGATCGATTTCATAAAATACATACAAGAAGAGAATTTCGTGATAGGAGGAGCTATGAGCGATCCTAAAGGTGACAGAAGTAAAGGACCATCGGAGCAAGAAGATCCAGATGTATTTGTACATATAGTAGAGAAGAGAAAAGATGGAATAGTAATCAAAGGTGCAAAGGCACATCAGACTGGATGCTTAAATTCACATTGGATAATAGTAATGCCAACTATGCGTTTAACGGAGAGAGATAAGGATTATGCTGTATCTTGTGCTATTCCAGTAGATCATCCAAATCTAACATACATATATGGAAGACAGTCTTGTGATACAAGAGCCTTAGAAGGTGTAGAGTGGGATACTGGTAATCCAAACTATTCTGGACAAGAAGCATTGATAATAATTGATAATGTATTCGTGCCATGGGATAAGGTATTCATGTGTGGAGAGTATGAATTTGCAGCTCCGTTAGTTGAGAGGTTTACTGCATATCATAGAAGGAGTTATGTATGTAAGACTGGAGTTGGCGATGTATTGATAGGAGCAGCAGCTGCTATTGCAGATTATAATGGTGTATCAAACGCTTCTCATATCAAAGACAAATTGGTAGAGATGACTCATCTTAATGAGACTGTATATAGTGCTGGAATAGCATCATCCTTTGAAGGTTATCAAACCAAAGCTGGAAATTGGATAAATGAGGATATGTTAGCGAATGTATGTAAGCATAATCTAACAAGATTTGTGTATGAGATGGCTAGGTTTGCTCAAGATTTGGCAGGAGGGTTGGTAGTAACTCTACCATCTGAGAAAGATATCAAAAATCCAGAGATAGGTCCATTATTAAAGAAGTATCTTAGAGGAAGAAAAGGAGTAGATCCAGAGCATAGATTTAGAATGCTAAGATTGATCGAGAATATGACTCTAGGAAGGAACGCAGTAGCTTATCTATCAGAATCATTGCATGGGGCTGGTTCACCACAAGCACAGAGAATACAGATAGGAAGATCTATGGAACTAGACTTTAAGATGGCATTAGCAAAAAGGCTTGCTGGAATTAAAGATGAGGATACTGAACGAGAATTAACTCCAGAACAAGAATCATATCTAAACAGGATATTCAATATAAAGAAGCATGAAGGAGATGGAAAAGGTTTAAGATAATTATAAAAATTATTATTTTCTATTTTATTAATTAAAGAGGAGCACCACATTCTTCACAAAACTTTGCTCCTTCCTTATTTTTATAGTTGCATTTACTACATATATTAGATTGTGCTTTAACTAATACTATATCATTTATAGCTATTATCTTATCCCATTCTACATCTTTATCATCTATTCTTAACAATAGTTTGTTACCTTTTAAGCGGATATCACTTACTCTGCCTAAAGATCTAGCTTTATCATCAAATACATCCATTCCTATAAATTTACTTAGAGGAATTGCATCTTCTTGATTATCATCTTTAACCTCTTCCATCATCTTACTTACTTCTCCAAATTTCTTATAGGTTGCTATTATTGAATTACATTCTCTGCATATATACTCTCCTTCTTCAGTAAGAGTAACACCTTCCACATCTCTATTTGGTTTCTCAAACTTTATTATTGGAGCGCCTTCGAAATCTTTATCGCATATATTACAATGGTACGATGATATCCTTTCTTCATCTATCCTTCCTATAGCACCTATGAAATACTCTCCTCCTAATCTTTGACTCTCTTCTTCTTCTGTAAGATCAGCAATTATATAACCACCAGAGCCTCTAACCTTCTTCATATTAGTTATAGAATAACCGCTTTTATTAAAAGTTTAACAGTTATACCGTATGCATATATATGGTTTAATATCATTCAATATCATCATGGGAGAAGTACAAGCAACAGCTACAAGTAGATGGGAAGAAGATGTATTGAAATCAAAGATACCAGTTCTAGTAGACTTTTGGGCTGAGTGGTGCGGACCATGTAGAATGGTAGCACCAGTTATTGAAGAGTTGGCTAAAGAGTATGAAGGAAAGATAAAATTCCTTAAACTTAATGTAGATGAGAATCAAGATATAGCTATGAAGTATCAGATCTATAGTATTCCTACACTATTGCTATTCAAGGATGGGAAGATAATAGGTCAGCATATAGGAGCTACATCAAAGGATGTATTGAAGAGATTTATAGAGAATTCATTACAGAATGCATAAACCATCTCATTTTATTTAAAGAGTAATATATACTTGAAATTCCTAATAATGCTATGGAGAATCTAGGATATAATACTAGAGGACCTCTAATAGAGAAGTTGAAGAGTTTACTTAATGATGTACAAGGTAAGTATGAAGCATTCTTAGATGCTCAAGCATTATTTGAACAAGGCAAGTTAGATGAAAGAGAGTTCTTTGCTAGAATGGGTGAGTTTGTCAAGTTATTCGCTTCACTAGGCTTTCTTACAGTCAAAGTAATGCTAGAATTGGATAAAGCTATAGGTAAAGAAGAGAAGGTTGAAGAAGGAACAAAACCCATGCCTATTCCAGATTATGAAACATTTACAAAACCTAGAGTTGAGCAAAAAGAAGAGCGTAGATGTAAATCATGTAATGCAAAGATACCAGAAACAGCAAAGTTTTGTACTAAATGTGGAGCTAAGCAGTAAAGGATAATACCATCATTTAATATAAAGATAGTATGAAGGTATTCAATAGTAAAGCTGCAACTGAGGAATACATGTCAACTCATAGTCTGACCTATTCAACCCCAGATACAATACTAAGAAAGTTTGCTCATTGGTTAGGAGAGATAGTAGAGATGGATTGTAAGTTAGATGCTGAAAAATGTCATAATGAAGATGGTATGCATCCAAGACATAAGGTTCCTAGGTTGATGTTATTTATTGAAGAGAGAGATATTCCTTACGAAGAAAAGATAGATGAAGAGTTCAAACCTACTGGAGCTATAACATCATACTTTGGTGCTGGTATGGAACTGAAGAAAGAGTTTAAAGAAGAGAAAGTAACAAAAAAGTATTGTCATGAATGTGGTATTGAACTATCATTAACAGCAAAGTTTTGTGCTAATTGCGGTGCAAAACAGATCGATTGATATATAGTTATGCTAATAAGGAGAACATGGGCCGGTAGTTCAGGGGTAGTAATGCTCGCTTCGCAAGCGAGAGGTCGCGGGTTCGAATAGCATATGCTAGAAATTCCCGCCCGGTCCATGCTATATATTTAAATTAGAATCAATTCATACAATCTTCATGACAAAGAAGAAGCAACAAGCTAAAAAAGGGATGACTAGAGGTCAGTATATAGGCATAGGAATAATAGCAGCAGTAATAGCTGCAATTGGAGTAGGTGTATTTGCTTACATGCAAAATCCACCAGAAACAGCACAGTTTGGAGCAGTAGGTTCTACACATAAACATGCAGTAATGCTTGTTATGGTAAATGGTAAACAAGTAGTAGACTTTTCAGAGCCAAAGTACCAAATACAATCAGATTATATACATTTTGAGAGTAGAGATGGCTATACAGTTCATATGCATGCTACTAACGTTAATCTAGGATTCTTATTTAAGACACTAGGGATGGAGTTTACTCGGGATTGTCTTACATTAGATAATGGAACTAGTTATTGTAATGATGAAAATAATACATTAAAGTTCTATGTTAATAGTGAGAAGAATAATGCTTATGATAAATATATATTCAAAGATGGAGATAGAATACTTATAAGCTATGGTCCAGAAGATCCAGAGCAGATAAATAGAGAGTTAGATATATTAGAAAATATACAATTAAGAGGTTAGTTTATACCGTTCTTCAAGTTTTTTATATTCATCTAACCCTACAAGTCTGTTAAACTCTTCAAATTTGATCATCTTATCCATATATGAAGTTGTTATACCATCATCTTTCAATACTTTGAATACATTCTTTATTGCATATGCAGATGTTAATAATGCTGATAATGGAAATACTGCAATCTTATAACCGATCTCTTCCAACTCTTTTGCTGATAATAATGGTGTCTTTCCTCCCTCGATCATATTTGCTACCAATGGAGCATCGATGGAAGAACATATCTTCCTCATCTCTTCTATACTTCTAGGAGCTTCTACAAATATAACATCTGCACCTATATCTTTATACAATCTTCCTCTTCTAATAGCTTCATCTATTCCAAGTGGTTCTAAAGCATCGGTTCTAGCAACTATTATGAAATCTTCGCTCTTTGCATCTACAGATGCCTTTAGCTTTTGTACATATTCTTTGCTCTCAATAACTTGTTTGCCTTGCATATGACCACACCTCTTTGGCCATACTTGATCTTCTAAGAATACTCCAGCAACACCTATATTATCAAGGTCTTTTATGATCTTCCACACATTTAATGGATTACCATATCCAGTATCTATATCAACTATTAATGGGAGATCTGTAGCATTAACTATCCTTTTTGCTTGTTCTAATGTATCACCAGCATGCAGAAAACCGTAATCTGGCATTCCTAATATACTTGCTGATACACTATACCCAGACTGGAAGATAACCTCAAATCCTATCTCTTCTGCTATCCTTGCAGTTAATGCATCATATACTCCTGGCATCACTATTATTCCATCTTTGTATAATCTATCTTTTAGGCTCATAAGATGAGTATGATAGACTTTAATATATATCCTAATATTATGATAGCAATGCTAGATACTCTAATAGTAAATGGTTCATTAGCAATACCAAATATAGGGATAATAAAGAAGAATATAGGAATTAAAGATTCTAGAATATCTATAATAACAAATGATAGACCTGTTGCAGATAAGGTTATTAACGCAGAAAAACGTTATATAATTCCAGGAGTTATCGATCCTCACGTTCATTATGGAGTATTTGAGCCTATAGAGAGAGCAGCTGAGCATGAGTCTAGATCTGCAGCAACTGGAGGTGTTACATGCATGATGAGGATGTTCAGACTTTATGGTTCATATAAAGAGAACCTAATGAAACATCTAAGTGTTAATACACATATAATAGATTATGCTTATCATGCATCTATATTATTAAAAGAACAGATAGATGAAATGGACTATTGTAGAAGTAAAGGCATAAGATCATTTAAACTTTATATGAATTTGCAGAAAGGATTAGGAAAGATCTATATGGATATGGATCCTTATAATGATCAGATAATAGAAAGAGAGGTTGATACTGATAAAGAGATGATAATAAATACAATAAGGAATTCAAAGGATGATGTGATAATTGTTCATGCAGAAGATCCAGAGATATGCAAGAATGGTATCAATAAATTAAAAAGCGTTAGGAATGATCTAAAAGCATGGAGTGATGCAAGACCTAGTAAGAGTGAGAGGATAGCTATAGAGTTTCTTAAAAGTATTGATGATTATACTCTTTATCTACCTCATATTGGTTCTAGAGAAGGTTTAGAAGCAGCATTAGATGCTAAAAGATCTTCTAGAGTATATATAGAGACATGTCCTCATTATCTAACTCATACATATGACTTTGATCTAAGAGGAAAGGTAGTTCCTCCATTAAGAAGCAAGGATGATCAAGTAGTATTATGGAATGCATTAAAGAATGATCAGATAGATTGTATTGGATCAGATCATGTAGCAAATAGGTTAAAAGATAAATTAGCAGATAACACAGTATGGAATGCATTAGCTGGTTTTCCAGGCGTTGCTACAATACTACCAGTAATGCTTAGTGAAGGAGTTAATAAGAATAGAATAACGTTAGAGCAGTTGGTAAAGATAACGAGTTATAACCAAGCAAGGATATTCAATCTAAAGAATAAAGGTAACATAGCAATAGGATACGATGCAGATCTAACAATAATTGATCTAGATAAAGAGGTTAGAGTTACTCCAGATATATTGAATTCATACTCAGATTATACTATATACGATAATATGATATTAAGAGGCTGGCCAGTGTTAACTATGGTAAGAGGAGAGGTTGTTATGGAAGATGGAATGATAATAGGTAAAGCAGGATATGGAAAATATATAGCAAGATAAAAATTAATGATGGCATATGCAACTACAACTATTCTCTTTACACTCTTCATGAACTTCTATATAACATTCTAAACTTAGTTTATCTATACTTGTTAATAACATTCTATCTATATCATTGTTCTCTAATCTCGAACCTTTCATCATCGATCAACCTATAGTATATATTCGCACTTCTCACGAATATACCTATCTCTATTACTCCTGGAATAGATCTTACTTTCTGCTCTAGCTCTTCTGGTTCTTCTATAACTCCAAAATCTGTATCAAGTATGATATTACCATTCTCTGTTATGAATGGGTATCCTTTATTAAGCATTCTTATAATAGGCTTTCCATTCATGCTTTCTAGCCTCTTTATAACATAACTCCTAGCATATGGCAATACTTCAATGGGAACCTTCCAATCCAATTTTCTTACATATTTCTTATCATCTGCTAATATTATGCTCTTCTTAGATGCATACATAACTATCTTCTCTCTTAATAATGCTCCTCCTCCACCTTTTATCATGTTCAAATTATCATCTATCTGATCTGCTCCATCATATACAAGATCTATCTTTGGTATAAGAGTATCATCTGCTATCTCTAATCCTAGTTCTTCTGCTTTTAATTTTATTTGTAATGATGTTGGTATAACTTTGATCTTTAAATTCTCATCCTTTATTCTTTGATTCAATAGATCAAGTAATTTAGCTATTGTACTCCCTGAACCTAAGCCTATTATCATACCATCTCTAACATATTTGCCAGCATCTACAAACGCTTTCATGCTTGATATTTAATAATAAGCCATATAATTATACTTCTGTATCTTCTAACTTTGATAATGTATCGAATATCTTCTTCTTTATCTCTTCCAACTCTTTCCTTTCATCTTCAACATCATCGTTTTTAGCACTAGGAATGTTTATTGGCATATGACTAACTTTAGGAGGAGTTGGTTTAACTTGTTTTGCTCTAGTCTCTCTAATCTTTGCTAGCGCATCTATTTTAGTATTGATCTCAGAGATTCTTTGATCAAGAATATTTATCAACTCATCCTTGATTGGATTTAGATCAACTTTCTGGATTATAATATGTTCAGATGGTATCTTTTCTCTATATGCTGATAATAACTCTTCCTTCTCTTCCTCATTTATAATCCCTAACTTTTCATACTCATCTATCTTCTTTATCATCTCATAAACAAATTTAGAATTGGTAGGCTTTTCTATCTTCTCTCTAGGTTTCTTCTCTATAGCAAATGCTGTAATGATCCCAGCTAACGATCCTAATATTATTAGCAGTATCTCATTCATGATTTTCTCCTAAGGAAGGAGTATCTTCTCCATTTTGGATCTGGAAAGCCACAGCTTGCACATCTCTTACTCCTAAGGTGGTATGAGTTCTTTCCACACCTTCTACATCTTATATGCACATGCTTTCTAGTGAACTTACCCATAGAGGTAGTTCCTTTCATGTAGCATTACCTCATGTTGGAGGTGAGATAATTACTACATTATCTCCTCTAACTACAATTGTTCCTAGATCTACAGTATTTCCTTCATCAAGTAACTCTTGTGAATTTTCTAATAATAGATTCATATGTTGATCATATCCTTTCAGAGTTCCTCTTATAGCTTTTCCTCCCTTCATCTTTATCAACACTACTTTACCTACGCTATCGCTTAATATCTTAACCGCCATATCTACTGACAATTCTTATCACACATCTCTTGCTATTACTTATATATTAAAATAACTAATGGATAAAGCGTAAGACTTAAAAATACATAATTCCTTAATTAATGCAATGTCCACAGGTCCATCTAGGGATGAAATTGAGCGAATGATCGGTAGGCGTACAGAGAATATGAAGGGCTTGTACATAATTGGGGCTATCCTATCATGGATTGCTACGGCATTTGGTGTCTGGGTAGGGTTCACATACTATCCTTGGGCGTATGCATTTACATCAGGAATGTATGCACTGACTGTACTATCAGTAATCATCTGGGTAGGCTTCATATTCATATGGAAAGTCGCTCATGAGAAACCAGTAGCAGAAAGATAACGAAAAACCTTTTTCTTTATGTTTTATTAATTATAACTTAAGTTATAATTTTTGTAATTGACATTGATCCTTCCATCTTACTTTAGAAATAAAATTTTATATACTAGACATTCTCAATATATGACAGCATGGTCTGGATAAGACGTACAGTACACTACCTATTCATAGTGGTAGTTGCAGTAAACTCAACACTACTAGTCATCAACACTGGAGACTATCTATTCTACTCTGACTGGGGCTGGACATCATATGTAATCTTTAGTTTAGGTTTGTCAACAATGACTGTAGTCGGAGCTGTTTATTACCTGCTATTCACTGGAGTACCTGGAACGGCTACCTATTATGGTTTGATCATGACTGTGTATGGATGGGTAGCTATGTGGGCATGGATTGGCGGTTTGGGTTATCCATATGACTTTATGAGGTGGCCAGCATTCATACCAAGCTGTATGCTACTCGATCTAGCATATTGGGCTACAAATAAGAATAAACACGCATTAATATTGATAGGCGGAGCACTAGCAGGAATGTCATTCCCACTATTCAACATGATCAACTACATGACCATAGTAGATCCATTAGAGATCGCATTCAAGTACCCAAGGCCAACATTACCAGCATACATGACACCAGTTGAGCCACAGGTAGGTAAGTTCTATAACAGTCCAGTAGCACTAGGAGCAGGTATTAGTGCAGTCATATGTCCACCAATTGCAGCTCTTGGAGCAAAGTTGAATACTTGGACATACAGATGGGCTGCAGCGTGGAGTAAGTGGGATTAAACAAAATCCATTCCTTTTTACTTTTTATGTATAACTTTAATTCTAGTATAAACTATTAATAACACATAAATTCATCTCTTCATTTTCCATTATTATACCAAACTATTATTGATCAATATCAAGTATCACAAGATTCTAAATAGATGCATGATATTGTAATATTTTAAAGAGTAACAATTTGATAAAAATTAAAAATATTTAGCCCATGCCTCCTATCATACCAGGCATTCTAGGAGCACTTCTAAACTCTTTCTCTATGAATATATCTGGATCTGCTCTAACTATTATATAATTTGAGGTTACCTCTTCTGTTGGTGATATTATTATAGACTGCTTAGCAGCAAGTTTTGGTATCTTTACTTCATGATTTCCAAAATCTACAACTATATTTGTTATATCCTCATCACTATTATTCTTTAGTGTAACTCTATAAAAGCCTACTACATCAGCTTGATCTCTAAAGGCATCTACCTCAAGTACTTCAGCATTGCTTGATAATGTAAAAGATAGCAATATAGCTATTGCTACAGCAGCTATACCTCCTCCAATGTATATATATCGCATGTTATTAACTCTCATAATTAGGATTTAAGGTTTACTTGCAAGCAACATAGTTATATATAACTTGTTTACTATACCTATTAGGAGAGAAATGAATCTCAAAGGGGTCATGGCAATAACATTGGTGTTGGCTGCAGTTACAGTAATGATACTACCAGCTTATGCACAAGAACCTCTATGTGATCACAATGGACCAACTGAAAGAGGTAAAGCATTAGGCATAGTATGTCATACTACACAAGCACCTGAGACTATGATAGTTCCAGCAATACCATTGATTGTAGGTCTGGGCATAGGTATTGTAGCTTGGGGAGTAGTTTCTGCTAGAAAAGCAAGGTAAAAACCCTATTTTTATTATTAATTATTATATACCGTATAATCTAAGATCTTGTATGCTTAAGATAGCTGTAGGTATATTGGTATTAACATTATTCATTAGTAATGCTTATGCTACGCATATATCTCAACCTATCATAGTTGGTAATAATGCTATCTATTATCTTGGCAGCGAAGTAGAAATTGAAGGGTATGTAGAATATCAAGATAATCCTACATCCAATGTATTATTAGATATATTCTTGATTAATAACATGGAAAAACATCTTGCCAGTATTAGAAGTGATGATAATGGTTTCTTTAAATTTACATTCAAGCCAGAAGAAGTTGGTAATTATACAATAAAGATAGTTAGTCAATGTAGAGATGAACATAGAAACATATGCACAAATAGAAGCACATCGATAGATATAGAGGTTAGAGAGGCTATGGTTGCTAGTGATGATAGATTAGAGGTTAGAGTATTAAAGATGTATAATAATAATTTAGATATCTCTATAACAAATAAGAGTGATGAGCTTATAACTATAGATAGTACCAATTTCTATATAACAGATAATGATGATATATATTTAGCAGACGGAGATAAACTTACTATCAAACCTAATGATAGTATTATTACAACTCTAACATTTGAGAATTTAAGTAATGAATTTGAACTGGTGTATGATGATGGTATTAGCGTTATTAAAGTTCCAGAATTTCCAATAGTTTTACTTGTATTGTTATTTGCATTATCGTTACCAATATATCTAGCAAGATCTAGGAAAATAGCATGAGCACTCATAGGATTGCAGTTATAGATAAAGAGTTATGTAAACCTAGAAAATGTAATTTAGAATGTATAACTTTCTGCCCACTAAACAAGAGTGGAGAGAAGTGTATAACATTAAGCAGTGATGATCTTAGTAAAGCTGTAGCAGTTATAGATGAGGATATATGCAATGGATGTGGTATATGTGTAAAGAAGTGTCCGTATGAAGCTATATCTATAGTCAATCTTGCTCAAGAATGGGGTGAAAAAAAGATACATCAATATGGTCCAAACTCATTTAGGTTATATAATCTTCCAATTCCTAAAAAAGAGACTGTAATAGGTTTATTAGGAAGGAATGGAATGGGCAAGAGTACAATACTTAATATATTATCTGGGATAATAAAACCAAATCTAGGAAGGTATGACAATGAACCTAGTTGGGAAGAGATTATAGAGTATTTTCATAGTAGTGAGATGAAATCATATTTTGAGAAATTAGCAAATAATAGCATAAAGGTATCTATAAAACCTCAGATGGTAAATCTCATACCTAAAGCATTCAAAGGCATTGCTAGAGAACTTATCAATAAATACGATGAACGAGGCATTGCTGATGATATAGTAAAAAGGTTAGGATTAGTAAATTCGTTAGATAAATCATTAGATGAGTTATCTGGAGGAGAGTTGCAAAGGTTTGCTGTTGCTATTGCTGTTAGTAAAGACGCAGATTTCTACTTCTTCGATGAGCCATCATCATACAATGATGTTTATCAAAGACTCGAGGTTGCAAAAGTCATCCATTCTCTCGCTAAAGAAGGGAAGAGTATAATGGTAGTTGAACATGATGTAGCATTACTAGATTATCTAAGTGATTACGTTTACATATTATATGGACAACCTGGAGTGTATGGTATAGTATCAGATCTTTTAAGTACTAGAGTAGGAATAAACTCATTTCTAGAAGGTTACCTAACAACAATAAATGTAAGATTTAGAGATAGACCATATAGGTTTGATACAATAACCAGAGAAGAGATGATCAAAGATGTAGCAGTAGCAGAGTATACAGAATTGGTAAAAGAGTATCCGTCATTTAGCCTAAAAGTAAAGAGCGGTAAGGTTAGAGAAGGAGAGGTTGTCGGAGTTGTTGGAGCAAATGCTTTAGGTAAAACAACGTTTATGAAGATGATTGCTGGAGTTATAAAACCAGATAAAGGAGATATAGCATTAAAGGCAAAGATAGCATATAAGCCTCAATATCTAACACAAGAGTATGATAATGATGTGAGTTCATTGCTAACATTAGCATATGGTAAACCAGTTGAAGCAACTAGCATTGAGGATCAGATAGTTAAACCTATGCAAGTTCATAAATTGTATGAAAAGTATGTCAATTCGTTATCTGGAGGAGAGTTACAGAAAGTAGCTATAGTTGCTTGCTTATTACAAGAGGCAGATATCTATGCGTTTGATGAACCATCTGCATTCTTGGACGTTGAGGATAGAATATCATTAGCAAAATTCATTCATAGATTTGTTAGGGCTCAAGGCAAGTCTGCTATAATTATAGATCATGATCTACAATTGATAGATCTTGTATCAGATACATTAATAGTATTCCAAGGTGTGCCAGGAAGGGAAGGAACAGCTACGGAACCATTAAGGAAACAAGATGGTATGAACCTATTCTTAAAGGATCTAGGTATAACATTTAGGAGAGATCCAGAGAGTAATAGACCTAGAGTCAATAAGCTAGATAGTAGATTGGATAGAGAACAGAAAGCATCTGGTAATTATTATCTAATCAAATAATTAATCTTCAGCAGTTGCTATATGCAGTCCTATCAATATTATAAGCAGCAATGCTAAGAATGCTTGTCCGTGCATCAATCTATTAAACACTTTAAGATTCCTTGAAGATGTATATCTTAACAATAAACCACTTATAACTAGTACACTCATAACTATCGCTAATGATAATGATATAGGCTCTAGATACTCTACTAGCAACACACCATGAACCGCTCCAGCTATATATCCTATTATATTCAATGCTATATGAGCATTTAATACTGGTTTATATAACAATGCTAATTCTCTAGCAATATTAGTTCCTATCATCTTAACTGGCAATTTCCTAACTCTATTATATATTATAAATGGAACGTTTGCTAGAAAACCAATGCCTATAGCAGCCCATCCTAATGCTTTTACAGCATCTTCTCCTTCATCACCGAATGCTGGGAAAGGAATCAGAAATAGTAAAGGAATTATATAAATAAATTTCATGGTTTCACCCTTCTCATCTTAGCAATCTTCCATAATACATAACCACCAGTTCCAGCAACTGCGGCTATAGTAACATATAATACAATATTAGCAAACCCTCCAAGGTTACGCTCTCCCCCTTCATCTTCTTCCTCCTTTTCTTCTTCAAATATCTTCCTTTCTTCTGTGCTTTCTTCTAACTCTTCTTCAAATTCATCCTCATCTGCAAATACTGATACTGTAGGTATTAGTAATAAAAGAATTAAGAATATTGCTATCTTCATCTATATCACCTCTTCTGCTGCTTCTCTTCCTTTTAATGCATATATTGATAAGCCTATTATTGCTCCTTGCAATACTTTACTTATTACTCCTAACTCTCCTATCTCTACTACTCCTAACTCTTGATACATAATTCCTCTAGTTGCTGCATATAATATTATCAAGCCTATTGAACCTATTACTGCTATTATATATGGTGCTTTACCTCCTTTTAACATCCAAATTCCAACTCCTATATATCCTATTCCTGTTGCAGTAAAGAATATAGCTTGCATCTCTCTGCTAACTGGTGCTTTTTCCTCCTCTTCCTCCTCTTCATGCTCTTCTAATGCTTCAGCATATTCCTCGTTGGCTTCTACGAAATATACTATTGCCGTTGCTACCATCAATGCTAAGAGTATATACGTAATACTCTTCTTCATACCATCAATTTAATATGATAAATTAATAAAGACTGAAATAACATAATTGTTAGGACTATTAACAAAGTTAATAGCTTATTTATATATGTGATCTTATAGATAATTACATGGATAATGATGAGGAATCTCCTCTAATTGCTACTAGATATAGTAAAGACGCTGCTAAAGTTATAGCTTTAATCTATAAAAATCTCTCAATTATAATTTATTTAACTATAGCATTAGCAGCATTTAGCATATTAGATGTATTAGGTGTATTACATATCATAGGCTTGAGCTCTGATTATATACATGATATAATTATAACGATAGTATTACTGATATTATTAGGAATATTATCTATAGTGTTATTATACATAATTCGAGCAAAACGTATATTGAACTTATGGCATGATATATTTGAGGATAGTTCATTAAAGACAAGCATAAACATATTGATGAAAGATAAGACTAAAGAGGAAGCATTATATGCTATAGCAGAAAGCATTGATGAGATCAATCCTTATATTCAAAGATATATAGATAATAAAGAGATAAGTAGATTTATTGATGTAAAGATAGATGATATGAAATTTGATATCCTTATCGATAAGAATAGAGTTGAGAATACATTAAAAAATGTATTAGATGATTATGGTTCTATAATTGTAAAGATAGTAGATGGTAAGGCTGATCAAAGTATTGTAAATCAATTCTATGAACAATTGTTAAGATATAATAGAATAACTAATAATAAGGTAGGTTTAGGATTGCTTATAGCAGATGAAGTAGAGCCAATTAAGATTAAACATAAGGCTATAGATAGATTATTATTTATAGAGAAGAGCAAGATTCAATGATTATACATCTTTAAGGCTTCTAACAAATTCTAAAAAGTCCTTAGCCCATTTATAATAAACCTTCAGACCTTTCTCAGTAACTTGATAAAATTTAGCATTAGGAGTCTTTACAGACTTTATGTATCCATTCCTCTCAAGCGTATCCATAATTCTAGATATTCTATCTGGTCTTTGAGTACTCAATCCTTTAACTTTGGTGAGTATATGATATTTGCTTATAGGAGTATCTCTAGCATATATGCACATATACTCTAATATCGCAAGCATTGTATACTCTGCAGATAGCCTCTTCTTTGACAATAATTATAATGCAATATAAATAATAATAAGTGTTTTTTATCTAGAATTATCAATGCCTCGATTACTTAAAGAAGCATTGAAGAATACATTGAAAGACGAAGAGTTAAGAGAAGTATATTCAGCATTAGATATAATAGGAGATATAGCTATCTTGAAGATACCAGACAAATTACTCGATAAAAAGCATATCATAGGGGAAGCAGTTCTTAATAGCATAAAACATGTTAGAACTGTTTATATGCAAAGTTCAGCAGTTAAAGATGCTTATAGGATTAGAGAGTTAGAATGTATTGCTGGGATAGACGATCCTATAACTATCTATAAGGAGCACGGTTGTAGGTTTAAGGTTAATGTTAAAACTACTTACTTTTCTCCTAGGTTATCTACTGAGAGGTTGAGAATTGCAGAGTTAGTTAGAGATGGAGAGATGATAGTAAATATGTTTGCTGGAATAGGAACCTTCTCTATTATAATAGCAAAGAAGAAGAGATGTAGAGTTTATAGTATTGATTTAAATCCAGAGGCTCATAGATATGCAATTGAAAATATAAGATTGAATAAAGTTGAAGATAGAGTAGTTCCATTACTAGGAGATGCTAGAGTAATAATCAGAGATAAATTAAAAGGTATTGCAGATAGAGTATTGATGCCTCTGCCAGAAGAGGCTAGAGAATTTATAGATGATGCATTACTAGCATTAAAGGATCAAGGCATAATTCATTACTTTACACACCTTCATGCTAACAATAAACAAGATGCTATTGTTAGATGTAAAGAAGAGGTTGATAAGATGATGAGCAATAAATGTAGATATAATATAGATAATGTTAGAGTGGTTAGAGCTGTAGGTCCTAGATTTTATCAATTAGTGGCTGATATTAATATAGATAAATCATTCCTCTCTTGATAAAGCCATATTCAAACCTATAAATGCAAATAATATTGCTATAACTCCTATCAATCCTACAATGGTCAATTTCAAGATCAGTATACTCCATTCGCTTGCTAACAATAGATATGCATATGCTATAAATCCTATTATTGATGCTAGAAATATCAGCAAACCTATAGCTCTCATACAATCTGCTAGAGAGTAAGATCATATTATCTCTTACTATTATATAATGTTCTAACTTTATCTATGTTATCTATATCATCAACACTTTTATCATATCTGATCCTCTTTATTCTAGGGAATCTTAATGCAAAACTACTATCATATCTATCGCTTCTAGTTATATCATCGAATGCTACCTCTAATACTATCTCTGGTTTTACTATTATTCTATACCCTTCATCTTTTATCATCAGCCTCTTAAGCCTTTCTGTCATCTCCATTATCTCCTCATCTGTCAAACCAGAGTATGCTTTCCCAATTATCTTTAATTTATCACCATCTCTAACAGCAAATGTATAATCTGATAATAATCTAGCTCTTTTACCATGACCATATTCAGCAGCAACTATAACAACATCTAGTGTATCCAATTCTTGCTTTAATTTCAACCAATACTTGTTCCTATTACCTACTTGATAATTAGAATAAGGATCTTTAAGCATCAAACCTTCATGACCTAACCTTTTACTTTCATCAAACTTTGCTATAATCTCATCTTTAGAATCTGTTATTATATATTGCGCATGCATAAAATATTCTTTGAATTCTAATGAATGTAATATCTTTTTACGCTCAATTAGGCTCTTATCTATAAGTATATCTTGATCTAGATATAATATATCATATACTATGTATTTTATTGGTATATTACTATTTACATTCTTGCTTCTAAGCCTCTTCTGTAATTCATTAAAGTGTAAAGGTTTATCTTTATATGCTAATATCTCTCCATCCAAAATAAATTCATGATTATAGCCCATAGCTTCGTTTACTAACTCTGGGAATGAGTATGTTATATCTTCCAACCTTCTAGAGAATATCTTAACCTTATCGCTTTTATGGAGTTGTGCTCTTATACCATCATACTTGTATTCTACAATCATCTTATCTTTTATATCAGATATATCGTGTATAGTATCAGCAAGCATAAAACTTACTGGTCTCAATACCTGCATCTTTATCTCATCTAATTTAGCATATCTTGCTGCTATTGCAACAGAGCCTATATCACTGCTAAGTAATATACCTCTTCTAACCTTATCTAGCATCTGACCAAATGCTACTGCTACTGCTTGTTCTACCAAACCTTCAGTCAAACCTATACGCAACTCGTTGAGCATAATCTTTACTAGATATCTAGCTTCTAACGGTGAAGAATTGATAAGCAAACCTTCTAGCATCTTCTTCTTTTCTTCAATAGATCCAGAACCTTTCAAACTAGCCATCTTTCTGAATATATTATAAATATACTCTAGCTCAAGTTTAATACTAAATAATGGTTTTATCTTAAGATCTTTTACTGCTAACTCAGCAACCTTACCTAGATCTCCATATTTCAGATACTCTTTCTCTAATACATCTTTGCTTATATTGCTAATACTTATTATAACATCCCAGATGTTCTTATAACCTAGGTTTAGATCCAATTCTGAACCCTTTGGAAATATCCTTCCAGATAGAAATATACTTGCTATCTTTAATGCTTGATCATCTAATCCTTTAATATAATCAGCCAATATCTTAACCTTCTCATTCTTGCTACTTGTAGTACTAATTAGATGACAAGTATAAGCAAACTCTTCAAAACTCATCTTTATCAATGATCAGAGCCTAATTGGGTTTTAGATCTAATGCCATAAGATATGCATCCTCTCCATCTCTATAATATCCTCTAAGCCTACTCTTTATTATAAAGTCTAACTGCTCATATAATTTTACAGCAGGAGTATTACTAACTCTAACCTCTAAATAAACTTCATCACATTTCCTAGATGCCATTGCTGAGATAGCTTCTTCCATCAATGCTTTACCTAATCCTTTCCCTCTATGCTCTTCATTAACAGCAATAGATACAACATGACCTTTCTTAACAAACCCTAAGCGTTTAAAATTAGAGAAACCAAACTCTATTTTGCACATTATATATCCTACTATGGCATCATCAAGTTCAGCCACTATAAAGCCTTCTGGAAATTCATTAAGCAAAGATTCGAAGAAATAGTCTGAATAATGTTCTGGTAGATTCTTCATATTAACCTCTATTACTGATGGTATATCCTTTAATTCACATCTCCTTATTATGTAATCCCCAACTCTTCTTAACTCTACTTGCAACGATAAATATTACTTAAATTAGGTATTTAACTCTAACCAATAATTATATTATAGTTGATATACATACTAGAAATATACAGATAATGCATTTTGTATATTATATATAAAGGTTTTAAAAATATA
>BPGC01000017.1 GCA_026002835.1 Candidatus Nitrosocaldaceae archaeon | reverse complement strand
CTTAAAGTCTAGTTCCATAGATCTTCCTATCTGTATTCTCTGTGCTTGTGGTGAACCAGCCCCATGCAATGATTCTGATAGATAAGCTACTGCGTTCCTTCCTAGAGTCATATTCTCGATCAATCTTAGCATTCTAAATCTATGCTCTGGATCTACTCCTTTTCTTCCTCTAAGATACTTCTTTAATAATGGACCTATCTCTGGATTTTTGATATCTTTCTCAGATGGTAGAGTTACTACCAACCCTCCTGCCAAATCTTGAGCAAACCTAGCCATCTCATACACAAATCTTGTTAGATTATGCTTACATACATTCGCTAACATATCCTCATTTATCCAATTTCCAGCTTTGGTTTGATAACCTTCAAAGGATGATGCTATTCCAGCACTATATACAGTCTCATTAAGATGAGTCATCTCTACCAATTTGTCTTTGATATGAGAAGCGTTTGATACACCATTATAATCTGCAATAGCAGCTGCTGCTCCTATCAATACATCGCCAACTCCAGTCTTACATACATAACTCCTTCTATGATATGCAGTAAACCTCTCAACTAACGGAGCTGCAAATTCATACTCTCCACACATGAATACCTTATCCCATGGCACGAATACATTATCAATTATTATCAATGCTTCTTGTCCAGAATAGTTTGGATTACCAGTATCCCACTCTACACCTTCTAAGGCTCTTGTATCACAAGACTGTCTTCCATATATGTATGTTAGATTTGGATGATCTACTGGAATAGCACAAGATACAGCATAATCCTTATCTCTCTCCGTTAAACGCATAGTTGGCATTACTATTATCCAATGTGAATTTAAGCATCCAGTCTGATGTGCCTTTGCACCTTTGATTACTATTCCATCTTTTCTCTTCTCTACTATATGTACAAATACATCTGGATCTTCTTGCTCCGATGGTCCTTTACTTCTGTCACCTTTAGGATCGCTCATAGCTCCTCCTATCACGAAATTCTCTTCTTGTATGTATTTTATGAAATCGATCAGTCTTTGATGATAGTTTGTGCCATATTTCTCATCTATATCATAGGTGACAGAATACAATGCATTTATTGCATCCATTCCTACACATCTCTGAAAACATGTTCCAGTCAACTGTCCCAATTTTCTCTGCATCTTGTTCTGTAATACAAGATCATCCCTACTCTCTGTAATATGCAAAAATCTGTTTACTCTCTTTCCTATCAATGAGGAATGAGCAGTTGCGAGTTCTGGTTCTCTTACTGCTAGATCATAAGTCTCAGCAACTGCATTTATTGATGGTCTTATTATGGGATGATCTACTATATTATCTACCTTCTCTCCAAAGAGATATACGTTAACCTTCCTATTTCTTAAACTCTCTATGTACTCCTTTCCGTTACGGATAGGCATGTTTAATAGGTATCACAGTATGTTATATAATTGTTTAACAATTATTATGCTTAAATCTCTATTATCTATTTATAATATATTTAATATCTTGATTTTTTATAGAAAGAAGTTATCATATATTACAGTTTTGGTATTTTTATTCTTATAAAATATAAGATGTTAATTAACACTATCGCCTATCTTATCTACTACAGATGCATCTTTCAATAGTTTACTCAACTCTTCATATTTGCTTATTATAAACTTGAATGCTTCCTCAATTTTTTTAGTCTTTCCATACTTATAGCGTATCAACTCTCTATGTCTCCAATATAACATACCTTTATCTATTGATAAAGTGCTAAAGTAATCTCTGCCTTTCAGATGATCAGGTAATGCTATATCATAAGGAAATAGATATTCAACTATAAACCATTCATCTCCATCTGGATAATCAGAGCCACTATAAAGATCAAAGTAGATATGCAAGAAATTGTTATGTGTATAACCTTCGCCATTTATATTAGGATGTTTAATATCAGATCTCTTATAACCTATCTTCATCAACTCTGGTTCAAAATATGCTTTAATCACTCCCTTCCTAAGTATTACATTTGCTTCCTCGAGTTTCAAACATACTTTCTCTACACTTCCTATTTTATAATCTTTATAATTTTAACAGTATATATAAAGATAGAGTTATAGGATATTCATCATGATAAATATATTAGAATTGAGCATTGAAGATCTCTTCCCTAACATCTTCAATAGACAATACTTTTTTGTATACCAAGATGAGAGTGTATATCTTGCATCTGTATGTTTGATACCATCTATAGAAGTTTATGTTGATGGAGTTATTGTTATTGATGATAATAAACCTATAGGAAGAATTGGCAGCAAACATATACTAACAGCATATTATAGATTTGGGAGAGATGCATTTTATAAGCAATCAAAAGATATAATGCACTCTACTAAAGATCATCTAAAGCCATCTTCATCATTGCTTGATCTATTGAACGATTTTAGAAAAAATAAAGTAGGATTTGCTCCAATAACTAATGATGAAATATTAGCAGTTGCATCTATCTATGATGTATTAAAGGCTATAGTGAAATTACCCATGGATATGTCAGTAAAAGGAATAGGTTCAAAGATAATAACAATAGATGAGAATTATAGTATAAGAGATGCATTAAGGATAATGCTTGAGAATAATATAAGAAGATTATTCATAAAGAAGGATAAATTCTATACTGCTATTGTTGGAAGGGATATACTAGGATTTATTATGGAGAACGAAATAGGCTCTAATAAGAGAATAGATATCTCTAATATCAAGATAGATGCATTAGACATGCATAAGATTACTAGCATAAGAGAAGATACTAGCATAAGAGATGCTATAGTCATGCTACTAAAAGAGAAAGCACCATCATCATTAATAGTAGAGGACGAATATGTTATAACACCATTAGATATAATTACTAACATAATAAAGTATAAGTAAAGTATTGTTTAATATGCCTTTATGTTCAATGAGCGTAAATATAGAAGGAATAATATGCAGAAAGCATATAGTAGAAAGGTAAAGAAAGCTATTCGCTTTAAGATAAAAAGGAAGAAACGCTAATCTAGTTTGCTAAACTCTTGCATTATCATCGCTGCATAGCATACTCCATCTAATACATTTCTTATTCCAGTAAATTCATTAGGTGCGTGTATATTAGCATATGCTGGTGAACAACCAGTCCATATAGACTCTTGCTGCAATATCTTTGTAAATACAAAGTCTGGTCCAGAACCCCACATGTTAGGGAATATTGATGGTTCTAATCCAAATGTTTCCTTTGCTGCTATCGATGCAGCATTTATTATCTTCGCTTTTGGACTAGTCTTTGATGGTTTTAGCGAACCGAATTTGTATAATTCTATATCCTTAAAACCTTCCTTATCTAGATGTTTTCTTATTAGCATTATCAATTTGTCTGGATCTTGATCATATACTAACCTAAAATCTAGTTTGGCATAGGCCATACTAGGTAATACTGTCTTTGAACCAGGACCAGTATATCCTGCATGTATCCCAGCAATATTACATGTTGGATCGAATAATAACTTCTTCAATGCAGTTTTACCTTTAACATTATTTATCAAGCCTTTAATTCCATACTCTACCATTATCATCTTCTCATCATAATCTAACTTTCTTAATAATGCTAGATCTTCTTTGGTAGGAACCTTTACATCATCATACCATTTATCAATCATAATCTTCCCAGCATCATTCCTTATAGTTTGTAATGCCTTTAGTAATCGCCATGCTGGATTTGGCACTATTGGTGCTAAGCCTGAGTGCATATCTACAGATGCAGTTCGGCATCTTAACTCAACATATAGCATGCCTTTCAAGCCAGCATATATCGATGCTGCTCCTTTCTGATTCAACGAGCCATCAAAGCATACAGTTGCATCTGCTTTTAATCTATCTTTATTATCTTCTACAAACTTTGGAAGGTTTACAGATGATATCTCTTCCTCTCCTTCTATAAGGAACTTTATATTTACTGGAGGTTCTCCTACTGTATCTACATAATATTTTACTGCTTTTATCATAGCAACTACATTACCTTTAGAGTCAGCTGCTCCTCTCCCATGTATCTTATCATCAGCAACAACTCCAGAGAATGGATTGTATCTCCATGCTTCTATTGGTTCTACTGGTTGTACATCATAATGGCTATAGAATAATAAGGTTTTATCTGAACTGCCTTTTATCTCTCCAATTACTATTGGATTTCCATCCTCAGGCTTCTTTATACTGCTTGTTACACCAGCATCCCTCAATATTCCGTTTAATGTAGCAGCGCATTCTTCCATCCCTACATTCTGTGCTGATATACTAGGATGTTTTACTAGATTTCTAAGATCGCTTATTATATCATCTTTATTCTTCTCTACATATCTTCTAATCTCTTGCATGCTAATATATAATAGATATACACACTTAATACTTTGCTCAAGTACATAATTTGAAATAATCTATGTAGTTTGATATTAATTATTGATATATTGAATTAATATAAGTGTATTATAATATATTTAACATATAAATACTATGAAATTTTATAAAAATAGCAAAGTTAGGAATATAACTAGCTTTAAATAATCAACTTATCTTGATAAGATTATGACTATAAGGATTGGTCTGATCGGCAAAACTAATACTGGTAAAACCACATTCTTTAATGCTGCTACATTGAGTTTTGCTGAAGTATCTACATATCCATTTACTACAAAGAAACCTAATGTTGGAACTGCTTATGCAATAAGCCTTTGCGTTCATAAAGAGTTTAGAGTTCAAGACAATCCTAGGAATTCAGCATGTGTAGATGGATGGAGATTTATTCCTATAGAATTGATAGATCTGCCAGGATTGATAAAAGGCGCATGGAGTGGTAAAGGTTTAGGCAATCAATTCTTATCTGTAGCAGCACAGTCTGATGCTTTATTACATATAGTAGATGCATCTGGAAGTATAGATGCTGCTGGAAGGATAACAGATCCTGGTGAAGGAGATCCATTAGCAGATATAGCTGATATAGAGGAAGAGTTAGTAATGTGGTATCTAAAATTGATCGAAGGTAATAGAGAGAAGATAATCAGAGCTATAAAGTCTGGAGATAGATTAGAGCAAGCACTAACAAAGATCCTTGCTGGTATAGGAGTTAAAGAAGATCATATAATTAAAGCATTAAAAGAGTGCAAGTTGGAAACAAAAAGTTTTGATGAATTTGACTTTGATGAGATGAAACAATTTGCATGGGCATTAAGGGATATATCAAAACCAACTCTAATAGTTGCTAATAAGATCGATATTCCAACAGCAGCTGAGAACTTTAAGAGGATGAGAGAGGAGTATAAGGAGCATCTAATAGTACCAGCTAGTGCTGAAGCAGAACTAACATTGAGAAGAGCTGAGAATAAAGGATTGATAAGATATGTTCCAGGAGATGAGAGGTTTGAAGTTATAAAGAGAGAAGAGTTAACTGATAAACAAAAGTGGGCATTGAACTTCATAAGGAGAGATGTATTAGGAGAATATATGAGGACTGGGGTGCAACATGCAATAAATGTAGCTGTCTTCAAACTATTGAAGATGAATACAGTATATCCAGTAGCAGATGTCTCAAAATTAGCAGATAAAGATGGAAATGTATTACCAGATGTTTACCTATTACCAGCAGGAAGTACAGTTGAAGATTTAGCAAAGATGATCCATACAGATTTAGCAAAAGGTTTGTTATATGCTATAGATGCTAGAGATGGTTTGAGATTACCAACTGATTACCAATTAAAAGATAGAGATGTTATTAGTATAGTATCAGCAGCTAAGAAAAAGTGATCATCTTCCATAGATATCTGTATCTTTATGGAATGATACCCAAGAGAACCAGAAACTTGGTTCTAATACCAATCTTTCAAGCTTTTTACCTTTCATTATGCCATCTATAGCATTACCTTCAATATTCCATACGCTATTACTCTCTCTATCTTTTATAGTATCATCATCTAAGATGAACTCTAGTGTTTTACCATCTATACTTCTATCAAATGCCCTTGTCAAACCATTGATAGATATTATAACTATATCTTTACCATCTATACTATCATTTATTATATTATCATCTTTGAATATATCCATCAAATATGCTTTATTATCTATCCCATAAACCAATTCCTTAGGTTTTAGCCTATCATCTCTATGGTCTAATGGGAATAATATATCATCTCTTGTATAATAATCGCCATATGGATCTACTCCATAAGGTCTTATTGCTCCAGTATCTTGTGATAACACTAGAGTATTAGGATATGCATTCTTCCAATCTTTCCATGATGCTAGATCAAATTGCACTTTCTTCAACTCATAGCCTACATATTTACCAGAGATGCCTATTCCTAAACCTTGACTCCATAGCGTATCTGATGTTCTGTCATACATTACTAGATTGTTATTATATAACTTTCCAGATACGCCAAACTCTACTATATTGTCATCTATTACCCTTTCAAATACCATGCTTGTAAAGCATAAGGGACAATAAGTTACTGCTATTGGTAAACCATTTATCTCATCATTAACTATCTCATGCCATACTAATATGCTTAAAGGATATGCTTTTGCTTCTCCATTGATATTTACTCCTATAACTTTATCTTCATCTTTTAAGAATGTAGCTTCGCTAACGGTTATGAACTTTGGATTATCTATTGAAGGTATGCCATCTTTCCCAACTCCTCCAGATACTATCTTGGATTCTGGCACTATTGAATTTGTATCTATTGCTACATTGCTAGTAGGAAAATATCTTATTGTTACCAATCCTATCAATAGGATTGCTGCTACTCCTATCAGTGCTATATGCATTAGTTTCATATTATTGGTTAGCAGAATTCATCTATAAATAAATCCTTTAAGAGTTAAAGATTGGGTTTAATCTGTTGCAAATAACTGCTTGAACTCTTCCTTGCTTAAGGTTTCGATCTCTGCTATCTTTATATTCTCTTTTACATGCTCTAATCTCTTTTGTCCTACCAATGGGATAACTCCAGCAGATCTAGCAAATTGCAAGCATCGTAATGCTGCTGACTTTATATTAGCAAACTCTGGTATTCTATCTAATATCTTGCCTTGCATCAACGGAACGCTGGTAAATATACCAATACCTAATCTATCAGCAGCATCTATTATATTCATCTGCTCATTATCTATATGCTGGTTCTTTAATGTTAATGCTTCTGGCATAGCAAGGTTGAATGGTAGTTGTATGAATTTAAAACCATGATCCTTCTTTATGCTTTCAGCCATCTTTACAATATCATATAGATTAAGATATTCTATATGATCTTCTTTAACTCTAAAACAGTTCCATGTTGCTAAACCATAATATCTAATCTTCCCTTCCATCCTCTTCTCTTCATAAAATTCGAATACATCTTTTAACATCTGCATAAATCTATCTCTACCAACGTCATAAACTTGACTCTCTATAGCATTATGAAGGTATAATAGATCTATTGTCTCTAAACCGAGATTTCTTCTGCTTCTTTCCAATTGATCTTCTAAATAACTAATCTTCATACAATGATAACCAGAAGATATATCTTCTGGCTTTATTATGCCTGTGTTTATTAACCTAGTCTGAATATATTGCCATATATCCATATCTAGATCTCCATCATCAGTAATATACCCATTCTTTGTACTGATAAATATCTCATCTCTTCTTATCAAGTTATTATCAATCATATCTTCAACTGCTCTTCTTATCGCTCTCTCAGACTTTTGAGATCTATAATTTATAGCAGTATCTATAACATTGATTGCTCCATTACTAACAGATAATTTTATGGCATCGATAATCATTCTATCCTCTTCTTTACTAGTAGTTCCTAGATATGTACCCATTCCAATGCTAGTTAGATATAGCTCGTTAACAAGCCTGAAATGTTTATCATTATTGAACCTATCTTTAAACCTCTTAGTACCTTCTTTAGTAGCGTATCCTTCTATCATTAAACAAAGATCTGTTACTAGTCCTTATATATGTTGAATATCTTCCTCCACCAGTCTAAGAACCTTCCAAATAATCCTCCAAATGTGAAGTTTACTATTGCAGAGAAACCAGCAGTTGCTAATATCTGCCATACCTCCAGATTCAATACAAAGTAATTGAATATTATATACAAAGGTACCCAGAATACTATCGATGCTAACGAGTCTATAATGTATTTCTTATCCTTTCTCATACCAATCTTTTACATCTATTAAAATAAAAAATGTTATCCACAAAAAGAAAATAATGGAAGCCCATGCCCACGGGTTACTATTTACATACTTTCCATATTCGGAAATATATACATTTTGGATCTCAACCTACATATCTATACTATAATTAAAATTAACCTTCATGCAAGTTTATCTATGCATCTAATACCCATAAAGAGCGATCTATTCAAGGATAGATTCGATCTATTCACTACAATAATTGATAATATAGTTAAGAATGGTCAAGATATAATTGATGATGATATACTTGTTATATCAAGCAAGTTCGTTGCTATGAGCCAAGGTTCTGTCATCAAACTTGACGATATAATTCCATCCAAGGATGCTGAAGAATTAGCAAACAAATATTCATTAAATGCTAAGATTGCTGAGATTGTAATTAGAGAATCAGACGCTATTATTGGAGGTATAGAAGGTTTTCTATTAGCAGTAAAAGATGGAGTTATTGCACCAAATGCAGGTGTAGACAAGTCTAATATAATGGATGGATATATAATAACTCATCCAAAAGAACCTTTCAATGTTGCTAAAGAATTAAGAATAAAGTTCAAGGATAGATATGGAATAAATGTAGGAGTAGTAATTACAGATAGTAGGCTTATGCCTTCTAGAAAAGGTACGATAGGTATTGCTATAGGAGTATCTGGTTTTAAGCCTGTAATAGATCTTAGAGGCAAAAAAGATCTATTTGGTAATAATCTAAGGGTTACAATGCATGCAATTGCTGATAGTATAGCAACAGCAGCAAACTTGCTAATGGGAGAGAGTGATGAAAGCATTCCTATTGTTATAGTTAGAGATCTCAAGGTTGAATGGAGTGATGAAGACTTTACATGGACAGATCTTGCCATAGATTATGATAAATGTATATACATAAGAGGCTTAAGAGGATAATAAATTATACTTGACAATAGCGTTTTAATATTGGAATTTTTTAGATTAGAGATATGGGAGACTATTTGATATCATATCCTAAGAAGGTTAGCCTAATGCAAGGATTTATGGATATGATAAAGAATGAAGATTTGGAGAAAGATGCTCTATATATAGTAGTTAAAAGCAATGTAGATGATATAGTAAATATATTAAAGAAAGAAGGGTTTCATAGGTTAAAGTTTTGTGAGAATAAATGGCCCTCACAGATAGGAAATGGATTTACAAAGATGCTTACAAGGACATGGGAGATGCATGTCAGAATATTGGAAGTTAAAGATGGTTTGATAGCTATTCATGGAGAAGTAGAGATATCTAGGAGTTATATACAACATCTAGTAAGCGAGAGAGCACCCATATTATACGAGTTAGCAAACTTGTTAAAGAAGCATGGAGTAGATTACAAGATATGGCATGCTAAACTGAATGAATATGTATCTAATATACTAGAGGATCATAAGATAAGGTTAAGAGGAAAGTTAATACCAATACCATGGATCCCAGCTGCTATAGCTGGTTCAGCATTAGGATTGTGGGGTCTCCTTAGGATACTAGCATTGGTACCATTATGGCCATTCTACTAAATCCTTATAATACATTTTATTATTAATATAATTAGATTGATAACATTAATACATGCTGGGTTATCTCAAGCAGAGTCAGAAACATTGTTCAAGATGTTCGAGGATTTCAATGTTAATGAGGTTCAAGAAGATCTTACAGATGAATATGTTAGCAAAATACATCTAGAGATACCTATAGCATATAATACACAAATCTTCAAGAATCTTGGTCTAGATAGATGGGAAGATCTTAAAATAATACTCAAGAATATAAAGTGGAGGAGAGGAAATAAAAAATTTAAATTAACTCTTTGCTTTAAAGGCAATCCAGATGTAGAATTTTCACTACTTACAGATTCTGATAGGATACTTAATAAAGCATTAGATACTATCGAGTATCAAGTTGATAATGTTATATTACAATTGAAGTATGTTCAGATAGATAATATAAAGAGCATAACTTATAGATTCAATACAGATATCTACAGATGGGTAATAGATAATATAATAGATGAGAAGATGCAAGTATATAGATACATTAACAATAGATGGAGCAAAATATGATTAGATTTATTTATGTATTTTTATAATTAAAAATAATTGAGTATCGAGATAGACACAGATAGGTTTGAAGAACAGAGAATAGGAGGCGTTAAAGGTTACTATGATAAAATTGCTAAGGTATTCATACCAGAGAATGCATTTCAAGCGTTGATAGATGAAGTAAGACCAACTTGCAAAGAGGAGTTAGATACAGAAGATATAATGAATAGCCAAAGAAGAGTAGTTATTAACCTAGAGAGTAAGTATCTTGATAACGATACATATGCGCAGATCTTCCTTATACATTTAGCACATTCATACCTTCTTAAGAATAGTAATAAGAAGGATGTATTTGTTATACTATACATAGATCTAGTAGGTTCTACTGCATTAACAGCAATGATGTCTGCTGAAGAAGTTGCAAAATTGGTAAGAACCTTTTGCCAAGAGATGTCTATAATCATATCAAAGTATGGAGGGTATGTATTAAAGTATGCAGGAGATGCAGTTATAGCATTCTTCCCTCCAAACCCAGATATATCAAGTTCTTGTAAGAATGCAATATTATGCGCTTATAATATGAGAGTAATATTAGAAAGAGCTATAAATTATGTATTATTTCAGAAGAACTTGCCTAAGATAAAGGCTAGAATATCTGTAGATGCTGGTTATAATCAGATAATTGTATTAGGTTCAGAACCAGATCTTTTGGGTCATGTTATAAGTAGAGCAGCAAAAATAATGAGCAAGGCTAAACCAAACCAGATAGTAATTGGTGATGATGTATATAAGAATTTGGAAGATAAATATAAAGAATTATTTAGATTAGAAGGCAGTTATAAATTACAAGAAAGTGGTGAAGAGTATCCGATCTATACCTCTACAGAATGTTATTAAGTATAAAAGAATAACAATTTTTAACATTATGATATCTGATACTAATGTCTTTTATCAATTATACGTTATATATATAAAGTAATAATTCAATAATTAACTAAGTTCGAGATTTAAGTTTATATTCTGTATATTTTAATTCATGATATGGCAGGTGAATTTATTACTACTATCGTTACGATATGTATATTCTTATTTGCTGCTAAACTATTAGCAGAAGCATTTCATAGGATAAAGATTCCTATAGTATTAGGAGAGTTAGTAGCAGGTATAATAGTAGGACCGTTCGCTCTGGGTAGTCTGTTTATATTTAATGGTGAACATCTAATTGAGTTAAACGAATCAGTTAAAATAATTGGAGAGATTGGTGCTATTGTTATATTATTTATTGCTGGTATGGAGATAACTCCTAGAGAATTTTTAAAAGGAGGAGCAGCCTCGTTTACAGTAGGTAGTTTAGGAGTTATAGTGCCATTCTTCATGGGTTATTTCATATTTACAGCGTTAGGTTTTGAGGCATTAGAATCATTACTAGTAGGAACCGCATTAACAGCAACTAGTATAGCTATATCTATTCAAGTACTAAATCAGTTTGGCAAGTTAAGAACTCCAGAAGCGAGATTGATCCTAGGAGCAGCTATAGTTGATGATATATTGGCATTAGCAACTTTGTCAGTAGTAACATCTATGGTCCAAACTGGCGTTAATGTAGAATTAACAGATGTAATATTTTTGATACTAAAAGTTCTAGGAATATTTGCTGGTTTGTTGATATTTGGTATTTTAGTTCTCCCAAGGTTGGTGTCTAGAGTCAATCTATGGAAGGTTGAAGGTAGCATTGAGGCTATAGCAACCGCATCGTTCTTTGGCATGGCTGCAGTTGCTACTATAGCTGGGTTATCTCCAATAGTAGGAGCATTTGCTGCTGGCATGGCTCTAACTACTACAAATATAGTCAAGAGATTGGAAGAGTATGTAGCAAAGTTAGAGTTCATATTTGCTCCATTATTCTTCACAATTATTGGTGCGCAAGTAGATCTTACAAGTGTAAATCTTAATGTATTAATGCTAGGAGGTATATTAGTAGCAATAGCAATAATAAGCAAGTTAATAGGTTGTGGCTTACCATCATTTCTATTCCTTAAAGATAAGAAAAGATCTATGAGAGTAGGGATAGGTATGATATCTAGAGGAGAGGTAGGATTGATCGTTGCTGGTATAGGAGCAAGTTCTGGAATAATATCTGGAGGATTGTATACTGGAGTTATATTGATGGTTGCAATAACTACCATAATAACTCCTATATGGCTAGGTATAGCATACAAGAAAGAGGTTGTGAAAGAAGAGGAAGAGTAATTATTCAAATATCTTCTCTATTAACGATCTAGTTCTTAAATATTTAGCTAAATCTGTTATTGTAACTATTCCTATCAATTTACCATTCTCAACTACAGGCAATCTTCTAACTTTATTGTTAAGCATTCTTTGCACAGCTGCTTCTGGTTCTAGATCTGGTTCGCCTGTTATAACTGGTTTTGACATGATATCTTTTATAAATACCTTATTGCTTGGCAAGAGTTTTGCACAAACTTTCCTAACTAGATCTCGTTCTGTAACTATGCCAATTATCTTATCATCTTCTACTACTATAACACTTCCAATCTCGTTATTGCTCATTAGTATAGCAGCATCATACGCAGTCTTATCTTTACTAATGGTTATAACATCTTTAACCATTATATCTCTAATGGTTTCCATATGGAAATTTAGATTGTTATTAATATATATGTCATTGTTAAGATGCAAATAATTGGGCCCGTGGCCTAGTCAGGATATGGCGGGAGCTTGCGGAGCTCTAGATCGAGGGATCGAAGCCCTCCGGGCCCGCATATACACTATTATCAGAACTATACTCTAAAACTACCTTCTTATTTGGTAAAGTTGCTTTATAGATAAAGCCATAATTCATTATCAATATCTCCGCTTCATTCGCATTTACAACTATCTGTTTAAACTGTTGCCCTTCCCAGCATTTGCTAGGAAGTTTAGCAGTTCATCTTTATTAAATCTCTCAAGTATGGTTTTGGCTTCTTCTCTTAACATCTCTTCGTCATTATCTTTATTGCTAACCTCTACATCTAAGAACTCTTCTGTTCTAGAATATGATTCCCTTAATTCTTTAACCAAATCCTCTACTAGATTATATTTAGCATATGTATAGTGATGCTCTATACCAGATATATGACCCATGAGCTCTTCTTTAACGCTAGAGCTTATCTTACCTTTAGCAACTGCTATCTCTAATTGAGTAGCAAACCAATGCCTTAGATCATATGGTCTTATCTTATATTCATTAACTACATCTCTCACTTCTTTACATACAGTTATTGTAGTTATGAATGGCTTATCTCTTCTAATATATTCATATCTATAATCCCTTGTTATTATTGGGCTATCAGCTGTTAATACCTCTCCTTTCTTTAATCTATCATTAAGATATGTTAATAGATATCTTACTCCTTGCTTGCTTAGGAATGTTACATAAGGTTTATTGTTCTTGCTTAACTCTGCTCTAACCTTTATCATACATGGATACTTTCTACATATAGCTTTTCCATTAATGATCTTTATATCTGGCATATCTTTTAACCTTAAACCATCGGTTCCTTCATAATTACCTATAACTTGTGGCCTTAACCCAGCTTTGCTGATTAAAGCTATTATTACTCTAGCTCTCATATCTGCCTTATTGATGATATCGATATATTCATCCTCATCTGGAAGCTTTTGTATCTTTGCTAATCTTGTATCGCCATGCTTGAACGGTATATCTATACTAATATCATTGAACCTTAACCAATTTTTGATGACTTTTAATATGCCTCTTTGGTACTCACTAGAATACCCTTTCTCATTCATCCAGTTTAGATGATCTATTATTAGATACTTCAGCTCTTTCATATTCTTGTTTGCTAACTCAACCAATTCCATAGGCTTTATCTTATGCTTCTCACAGAATAGACGCAACCTTCTTAGGCTTGTATCTGCGTTTGATATGCTACTCCTTGCCATATATTTATGCCATCTTGCCACATCTTGATCTTGTAAGAATTGCTTCTTCTTGCTAATCTTAGGGATAGAGTTATTCTTTGTCTTTTGGCTTTGTAGATACATACTGTCCTCCTTGTATCCCATCCTCATTTTATGAGGATGTTCATCGTTGATCATCTCATCTATTCTTTATTTAAATATAATATCGCTAGTGAATTATCATTATATAATTAATTGCGTTGATATTTAGATTTCAATTAAGTTTTACCTATATCTTGCCTAAAACTATCATACAGTTAAATCTTGATTATCTTAACTAATCAAGATATTAATTTTTAATAAATCATGATAATTAGTATCATTTCAACTCAAAATAGATAAAAATTCTAGCTTGATTAATGTGCAAGCTAGATAACACATTACATTTGTTATATATATCTTGTAAAGTTATTTGATCTAAACATTTACTATATAACATATATCATATTATGTTTGAAATCATATGTTAATGTTTGCTTATAGATATAAGTAATTACAAGCTAAAGATTTCTGTTTAATTCATTATTATTTTATGAATGAGTTATCTTACTCGTATAACTTTATGCATAAGACAATTAGCATGTTTATCTGATATCTCTTTTGTCTTAAATAATGCTCTGCAATCTAAGCATGGATAATTAACATCTTCTAGAGTTTTAGCGATCTCTATGAACTCTTCTTCACTAACTTTTGTTATGTCCTGTTCCTCTAGCATATCTTCCATTTTGTTGTGAAGTTGTGAAGAGTGTGAAGTTTGATTTCTAGCTTTTATGTTATCATTTAGCATAGGATTTGTGCTTAGATTAGCATGATCATTAAGAGCATTAAGTTCGTTATCTAATTTCACAAACTTCACACTCTTCTTTGCTTATAATATGCCTATTCCCATTTCTATCATGCTTCATAGTTACTTTATAACCTCTTTCTATAAGATCGCTCTTAATATACTGTAATCTTTTACCTATCTTCTTTGCATTAAGTTCTTCTAGACATTCTTTAATTTCAATTCTTCTATCTTCATTGAGATCAAGCTCTTTAAGACTATTAATAAGCAAGTCTCTTATCTCTTTAGGATAACCTTCTATCTTGTTATTTTTCTCAAGATATAAGAGCAATACTTCTTTAAATAGATCATCTTCAATGCCTCTCCCTTTTTCATATATCTCTTTATCCATCTTAGCAAACTCTAAGGGTTCATAGCCATACACTCTAGCAATTGCTTCGCACCATATTATTAGCCATTCTAGACTTCTACTTGCTAGGTTATTATCTCTTAATTCATTTGCTATATCTTCATGTTTCTTATCTATCAAAGGTATAGCCTTTGCAATTGCAGATATACATTCTCCTCTAATCTCTGCTATAACAGCATTTATCATATTCCTTATCTCAGTCTCAGATAATCTAGAATTATTTCTTCTTCTATCAAACCTTAAGATCCTAGATCTATCCAAAAAGTCTTTCTCTTTAGTTGGCTCATTTATAGAAGTGAATATAATAAACTTCCTTCCTTCTATCCTTATTTGTTTATTATTTGTATATAACTGCCTCTTTGTATAACCTCCAGTATCATACATGATGCAAAAGAAATCTGTTTGTTCTTTTGTTAGCCTTGATATGTTATCAAATACAATTACATAGTTTTCATCAATATCTAATACTATCTCGCTTATATTCCTCTTTAATGATACCCTTTTTGTTACTCCATTATCAATAATCTCTTTTATAAGGTCTGCTAGTGTTGATTTTGTGCTTCCTTCATCTCCAATAAATAATAGATAAGGTTTAGAGATACAATCTATGAAGCCTGCTGTTATTACTACCTTAAGATATCTTGAATACTCTTTATAGCCTAATTTATTAAGTAGAGTTGTTAGATGATCGTTGTTGATATATATGATATTAACATCTGAACTTAAAGTATTTTGAGATCTTATGAACATTGGCTTACTTTGCTGTGTAAAACGTATCTCTTCTTCATTAGCTTTTACTACCTTCCAATCCTCATCGGCTGTAAAATAATAAAATGTATAATCATCTTTATTATAGAAGCATCTCTGTTTAGGCTTAAAATCTACTTCATAGTCTAAAGCTATAGCATTTAACTCTTCAATAATATCATTAAGATCTTTATCAGTTAATGTTAACCCTCTTCTCTCTCTTGCAAGCTTTCTAATCTTAAATATGATATTATCATCTAAACCTTTATTTAAGATGTAAAGTTCTTTGTCATATAATAGCATGTATTGCTCTCTTCCATTTGTAAATAGTCTTATAGTTGGATCGTTTAAAATAGCATCAATTACCTCTTCCTTCTTACTTTTCTTGGTTGATATTTCTTCACTCATATTAACACCTCAATTTAAAATCTGCAAATATTCTAGCATCATTGATCTCGATACCTTCTAATGCTAATACTTTATATCTCAACGCTGATAAAATACACTCTAAATGATCCCTTGAAACTCCTGCTTGTTCTGGTTCTCTATATGCTTTGTTATTAATAATTATCTCTGCGTAATAAGCATTTCTACAATTATAGATTCTTGCTATATATCTTTGATATTCTTTCTCAAATATTACTCTAGCATTGTATATAGTTAGATCACCCCACATATTCATCACCATTAATAACCACTCTTCTCTTCCAGTAGTAACTATGACATCTCGGACATGATTTTGGATTAGGTTTTCTACTAAACCATTCATAGTTACATTTATTGCATCTTTGTTTCCAATATTCTTTGATTTCTTTATTATTCATCAATTATTAATAAAAACTGAATGTAATTTAAAAATATGCTTTATGTGCTGAAAACTATAAAGATTGTTATTAAAGATGTAGGGATAGAGCATCTTAAATACAAGTTTGTTATAATATTAATCGATGCCTTAGATGAAATAAGGAGATATATTATAATAGCATAATGTTTTTAAACATGTAGTTATCTCTCTACTATGAATGAATGATGAGTTTATACCTGAATTGCATGATATAGGTAAAATTCTAAAAGATAAAGAAAAGAATGAGAATAACTTAATAAAATTAAATAGCCACACATTCTTACCTAATAGTAAAGATAAACTTGGTTCAGTAACATGGTGGAGTATGTTCCATCATAAAGTAAAAGATAAAATAGATTTATCTAAGATTCCATTCGATAAATGGAAAGAAACATTAAATGATTTTCTAAAGGCGAAATATGGTGATGGAATTAGTATTAATGATATAGATCTACATAATTTATTTATACTTATACTAGCAGATCATTTGGCTGCTTCAATTAGTAGAACAACATTACAACGTTACAGGGGTTTACCACATATTGAAGATAAGATTAGAATTAAGTTATGGAATCATAAAATGGAAAATATTAACTATGAGAATATGAAGCTATCTTTAAATGAAGTGGTAGATACTATTAATAATTGTAAATGCCATATAGATTTTTTAAATAATTATAAGGAACTACTCCATATTATACCAGAAGACCAAAGTGCTCCTAGAAATACAACTACACTCTATACTCACCTTGAATTAGTTGGTAAGATATACAGGGTATTATATTCTAAGACCTCTATTAGAGACAACAAAATAGTATACAATACAAATGAAGTAAATGGGATAGGTGATGCTGAAGGTAGTAAGAGAACTAAAGGAGAGGATGCTTCTAAAGAAGGTAAGATAAAGGCAGCTTTAGCTTTCTGTAACATATCATTTCCACACTCTTTTGTTAGAAAGAACGATATCTACTTATTAAAGTTAAGAAATGAATTGGTAAATTTGATAAAATGTAAAGATAATGTATGCTTAGCTATGGATAATTATTTTGTTCTATTCCTAGCAGGTAGTCACGAAGAATGTATAAATGATATGCTAAGTCTAGTTGAAGAATTTAAGAATAAAGGGTTCCAAATAGATATAGAATACATATATGCAGATCTAGGTATATTAAGATCTAATCTACCAAGGAAAATAAAGGATGCATATGAAGGTAAGATCGATGGTGCTAAAGAAGTAATTGATAACTTAAGGAAACGAGGTACTATATTTAAGAAATATATCATAAGTAAGACTAAAGATATAGAGAGTATACAAGGACATTTATGTGATGTATGCCAAGTAGATAAAGGTCATGAAGAATGGAAAGATAATGTAAGAGAGTATATTTGTAACAATTGTAAAGAGATTAGAAAACAAGGAGAACCGCTTACCATATATGGTAAAGAATGGGATGAGGAAGGTGTAGATGTATGTTGGTTTAAGTTTTCTCTAAATCAAGATAAACTCAATGAATGGTTAGAAAGGAAATATATGGAATATGTAGACAATAAAGTATTATCTAAAGTGTCTGAAGCAAAAACGAGAAATGAGCTTAGAAAAGTTATAGAAGAAGAGTTTAGACCACTAGCATTACAGATTGATTTTAATGAAGATTATAAATTAATGCTTAAAGAATTCTGGAGAAGAATAAAAGAAGAAAATGATATATTTATGCCTATTAAGGGTTATTATGAGTTAGGTGTATTCAAATATTCACCAGAGTTATTAAAGAAGGTAATTACTACTTATTGTGAACTATTCAGTGAATACTTCCCAGATTGTGTTGATGATGAGGAATGTCCAATAAACCTATCATTGTTTGTAGAGAGTGTAAAGTATCCATTAAGAGAGTATTGGAGGTATTTAGATAGTAAAGATAATAAATCATTCTTGAATATAAGGAGCCATAGGCATGTTGGTGATGAAGCATATACAAAAGAGCAGATAGAGAAGGTATTAGGAATATTAAGCGATGAGAGTATACCAAGTTCATTCTTGCATAAACTAGTAGAGATACATGATAATATAGGATCAGATATATTTGTAGAGGTAGAGATATACAATAATAGGAATAAGTATAAACAACCCTATAATGCTATAGCAAGTGTTAAAGGTTTAACAGTAAAGAAGGTATTAACACTCTATAAATTGCTAAGGAAAGAGGTTGAAGAAAATGTATAAATTCTTTAAACTAGAGCTTGAGATAGACTCTTTAATAATAGGGGAGAGGATAAAGGGAGGAGTATTTAGACCATGTATAGATACTATACCATCAACAACTATAGAAGGTGCATTATACAATAACTTTGGTCTAGATCTAAATCT
The DNA here is from genome assembly GCA_026002835.1 of Candidatus Nitrosocaldaceae archaeon. Next base: position 20,715 of record BPGC01000017.1, on the reverse strand, counting down.
AAAAGCAGTAGGTATATTGGATAAAGATACATATGAATATGCAGAGTTTACCTATTCTATAACAGATAGGTATACTATGGTATCAAAGATACCTATAACTACTCAATATCTAAAACCAAAGAAAGATAAGATAAAAGCAGATGTATATATTCCATATAATCGAGATAAAGAAGATATTATAAATAGTCTTAAAGGTAAAGAGTTCATGCTTGGTGCTATGAAGAGTAAGGGGTTTGGGAATTGTTTAATAAAGAATGTTGATAATATAGATAGCAATATAGTTCAAGGAGAGTTAAAGGTTAGAGTATTAGAAGAGGAGGCCGAAGACTTTTGTATAAAAGTCTTAGCAGCAAATTACGGCTATCTATTCAAACCAGATATTGATAAGGATAGACTGACTGGGAAATATGTTAGAGCGTTGTTTGAAGGCAGTATAGTGATAGCGCCAAATATATTAGTAAGGAAGGAGTCCTATTATGACTATGAATAGACTTCAAGATATATTAAGGAAAATTCTTAATGACAGAGATATATTCGCTACTCCTCATAATCTGGAACCGTTAATAGATAGTGATACATGGTCTAGATTAAGAGAACTTGTAAAAAATGGTAAGAGAGACGAGTTTATTAGTCTTATAGATGAAAGGTATAAAAAAGTTCGTAATTATTATTACAAAAAAGAATCTGAATCATTATTATTTAGATATAACTCATTAAAGAAGGCTTATGATAATAGACAGACATTACTTAAAGAGCTTTTAGATAACCTTGGTTGGTTCGGTTTAGTATATCACAATCTACCTAATATGAATGAGATTGGTGTTATCATAGAACGCTATACAGATGATGTAGTAAAAGCATATTTTCAGGACAAAATAGATAGAGAAGATAATCCAGATAAGAAGAATGCTTTAAGAAAAGTATTAATGTATTATATAGAGATGCGTAAATGTAATATCCCAAGATCTGTAATAGCATACTTTATAAGGAAGTTAAATACGTTAGTAAATTATTGGGGGTTGTTAGATGAGCCAATTAAAAACAATAGATATAGAAAGAGATAGACTTAAAATAGAAGTAGTTGTAGATAATGAGTATAATAGTTTCTTACATCTAGGAGCCCCAAAAGATCCTCTAAGTGAGAAGGATCAACCAGTAGCAAAGGTAGATACAATACCAATAATACCAGCTACAAGTTTTAAAGGAGCATTAAGATACCAATTGGAATGGTTCTTTATAGAGAACTTGGATACTTTAGCAAAAGATTTTGGTATAGATAATAATAATAAAGATATTTTAAGACCATGCATACCAGCATCAGAACCAACTAGTGCTGAAATGGATTTATTAGGTAAATATAGAAGACAATTTAGAAAAGGTAATCTTGTAGGGAACTGTTTCATAAATATAGAGCAAAAAGAGGTTGTTTTACCTAAGTCTAATAATAATAAGCTAGGCATATGCCCAGTATGTTATTTCATGGGCTCTCAAAGTATGATGGGTTTCTTAAGGATATATAATCTCAAATGTATATCTAATGATCCTATAATAGATCATACTATAATAAGGATTGATAGGAATACTAATATAGCAGCCAAAGCTTCTAAAGCAGATACAGAACAAGTTAAATGGAGTACTAGATTTGAAGGGTTTATAGAGATAATTAAGAATGATAAGAAGTTTGTATTTGGAGAACCTAGAAAAATAAATAATGCACCAATTGATATATGGCTTGATAAATGGAAGAATAAAGAGAATGATCTTGAGAATAGGAGATGTTATTTAATAGATAAAATTTTGATTCCTTGTATAAAAAATATCAAGGAGTTGGGTGGGCATAAGAGTAAAGGTAGTGGTAGAGTTAATGTAAATGCTTTTAAGATGTCTTAAACTATATTTACAAACCCAAACCCTAAAGAATTCCTTTCTCCTAAACCAGTATCTATAATGAACCTTAATAGATCTAATGGAGTGTTATCTATAAAGAACTCCCATAAAGTTCCTATTACTATATGCTCACTATCATGTATCTTCAATCTGATAGATACCTGCTTCTTAAAGTTTAGATATTTTATGTTGAATGAATTATCTATATCTCTCTTCTTGAACTCTTTATACTTCTTTATAGCATTATCTCTCAATTGCTCTATGAAAAGGTTTAATGGATACTCTTTCCTCCAATACAGATAATCATAATCATGTTTTGGCTTTATACCATACTCTTCATACTTATCTCTTGGTATCCTTATTATTATAGGTGTAGCAGTTACAAGTTTAACCCTCTTCTTAACTCTAACCTTAAACTTTTTTATTCTAGATACTTTAAAGTTCATGCTTCCTATCTTTAGTATCTTTCTATTTTCAAATACCTCATACAAATAATCTATAAACTCTTTATGTGGTGAAGATATTATCAACTTCTTAATGTTGCTATTCAATGGAAATAAGTTAGAGAAGCAGAAGAACTTATAGCTATCTTTATTATGTATATAACTTAATTTGCTGTCCTTTATAGCATTATAGATCATGCCTTGTATATGATAATAGTATGGATAAGAGTAATCATACTCTTTATATGGTTCAAGTTCTAACAATATTCGCATAAAGTATTATAGGTCAACCTTTATAAATAAGATACACTATTAAAGGTTGACTGGTTCCTCTCTGACATGGGAGAACTTTAGTATATAAAGGGTTTATATGGAGAGAGGAGTCGCCAGTGGGGTTAGAATCGAACTAAAGTAGGATTGAAATTTATCATAGTAATTAGTAATATCTGCTTTTAATTCAGTTAGAATCGAACTAAAGTAGGATTGAAATTATTTATATGCTACTGCATCTGTATGTTTATTCAATGTTAGAATCGAACTAAAGTAGGATTGAAATGAGTCTCTAGGTATGTTAAGAACTTGTAAACATTTAGTTAGAATCGAACTAAAGTAGGATTGAAATTTCTCAAAAATAAACGATAATATTATAAAATCTAATGTTAGAATCGAACTAAAGTAGGATTGAAATGATAAATCTCACAATTTTTGAAAGTTATGAACTCTCGTTAGAATCGAACTAAAGTAGGATTGAAATTTCAATATATATGGTTCAAGCTCTTCCAATACCTTCGTTAGAATCGAACTAAAGTAGGATTGAAATTACAAATTGCGGATGATAATGGCTTTGTACATAAGGGTTAGAATCGAACTAAAGTAGGATTGAAATTTTGAAAACTTTCAAGTATATCAAAAAGAAATACAAGTTAGAATCGAACTAAAGTAGGATTGAAATTTGTTTTTATCATTAGAATTCATTAACCCTATCGGCGTTAGAATCGAACTAAAGTAGGATTGAAATTTATGTTATTAGAGATATAAAATAAAAATAAAAAATGTTAGAATCGAACTAAAGTAGGATTGAAATCTAATATTTCGGCATTATTAGGATTATACTCTACTCTGTTAGAATCGAACTAAAGTAGGATTGAAATAAAAATAATAAATTTAATGCTTTATTATTTTTAGGAGTTAGAATCGAACTAAAGTAGGATTGAAATTGTCTAAAAAGTATAAAGTAGCAAAGATCAGATATTGTTAGAATCGAACTAAAGTAGGATTGAAATTTAAACAAATAAATGTTTTAAGATACAAAAATGTTAGAATCGAACTAAAGTAGGATTGAAATTTAGGCATCTTAAATGTCTAACGGCTAAATCATTAGTTAGAATCGAACTAAAGTAGGATTGAAATTGTATAATGTTATGCCTTCTTTATGCCATCCTCTCTGTTAGAATCGAACTAAAGTAGGATTGAAATACTAAAAGTAATAGTAGGTGTAAGTGCAGTATATTTGTTAGAATCGAACTAAAGTAGGATTGAAATGATAAATCTCACAATTTTTGAAAGTTATGAACTCTCGTTAGAATCGAACTAAAGTAGGATTGAAATTTCAATATATATGGTTCAAGCTCTTCCAATACCTTCGTTAGAATCGAACTAAAGTAGGATTGAAATTACAAATTGCGGATGATAATGGCTTTGTACATAAGGGTTAGAATCGAACTAAAGTAGGATTGAAATTTTGAAAACTTTCAAGTATATCAAAAAGAAATACAAGTTAGAATCGAACTAAAGTAGGATTGAAATTTGTTTTTATCATTAGAATTCATTAACCCTATCGGCGTTAGAATCGAACTAAAGTAGGATTGAAATTTATGTTATTAGAGATATAAAATAAAAATAAAAAATGTTAGAATCGAACTAAAGTAGGATTGAAATCTAATATTTCGGCATTATTAGGATTATACTCTACTCTGTTAGAATCGAACTAAAGTAGGATTGAAATAAAAATAATAAATTTAATGCTTTATTATTTTTAGGAGTTAGAATCGAACTAAAGTAGGATTGAAATTGTCTAAAAAGTATAAAGTAGCAAAGATCAGATATTGTTAGAATCGAACTAAAGTAGGATTGAAATTTAAACAAATAAATGTTTTAAGATACAAAAATGTTAGAATCGAACTAAAGTAGGATTGAAATTTAGGCATCTTAAATGTCTAACGGCTAAATCATTAGTTAGAATCGAACTAAAGTAGGATTGAAATTGTATAATGTTATGCCTTCTTTATGCCATCCTCTCTGTTAGAATCGAACTAAAGTAGGATTGAAATACTAAAAGTAATAGTAGGTGTAAGTGCAGTATATTTGTTAGAATCGAACTAAAGTAGGATTGAAATAAAATATCGGTCATGGGTTTAGGCAAAACTACTAATGTTAGAATCGAACTAAAGTAGGATTGAAATAATTAGGTTAACCTAATACAAAAAACAAAAATTAGCGTTAGAATCGAACTAAAGTAGGATTGAAATAGCTTCAGATCTATAACATACACCATACTCAACTATGTTAGAATCGAACTAAAGTAGGATTGAAATTTAAATTATACAGAAAATGCTAAAATCATCGTAACTGTTAGAATCGAACTAAAGTAGGATTGAAATGAGTTAACAATAAAATCAATAAGAAAAATATATCATGTTAGAATCGAACTAAAGTAGGATTGAAATGGAATATATTTAATGCTTCATAGAACACCCAAAAATGTTAGAATCGAACTAAAGTAGGATTGAAATTAATAATCTTGAATGGAGAAATTAGTTTTATAAGCAGTTAGAATCGAACTAAAGTAGGATTGAAATAAGGTAATACTTTAAGAGAGATCAGATTGCTGGCAAGTTAGAATCGAACTAAAGTAGGATTGAAATATGATGAAGCAAGTGCAGTGCAATTGAATAATGCTTGTTAGAATCGAACTAAAGTAGGATTGAAATTGCATTCATCTTCAGCATCTGGTTCGAGTTCTATTTTGTTAGAATCGAACTAAAGTAGGATTGAAATGTCAAATCTTAGAATTTTTAAGTTATAACTATAAGGTGTTAGAATCGAACTAAAGTAGGATTGAAATGAGGGTCGATGCTATAAATAAGGCAATTAGATTGTAGTTAGAATCGAACTAAAGTAGGATTGAAATTTAAAAATAATTATTAAACTTGATAAATTTTATTCAGTTAGAATCGAACTAAAGTAGGATTGAAATGATGTTGATGTAAAGCCTCTGAGGTCTATTGCAAAAGTTAGAATCGAACTAAAGTAGGATTGAAATAATCTAAATTGCTTTTCTTAGATTAGGCTAAATTCTGTTAGAATCGAACTAAAGTAGGATTGAAATTATCAACTAGATAATGATATAGATCTCTGAAGGCGTTAGAATCGAACTAAAGTAGGATTGAAATAGACAGTCAAGAATTATTGCTATAGAGCGTTAGAATCGAACTAAAGTAGGATTGAAATTGAAGAACTAAAGTTGATAAAACTGAAATAAATAAGGTTAGAATCGAACTAAAGTAGGATTGAAATCGTTAATGGATTATCGGAACAATTAGAATAATAGACATGTTAGAATCGAACTAAAGTAGGATTGAAATATGAATAATCAATTGTTGTTATTACTTTTAATAATAGTTAGAATCGAACTAAAGTAGGATTGAAATTCTATAAACCTAAGCAGAAAGTCGTATAGATTAGTTAGAATCGAACTAAAGTAGGATTGAAATTCTAATTGCATTGAGAAGGCTGGAGGAGGTTGATGTTAGAATCGAACTAAAGTAGGATTGAAATTATTAATTGCTATCAAGGATAGTTGAAGATACAGTTAGAATCGAACTAAAGTAGGATTGAAATTTGTTGGTTTCTTTACCTGCCTAGCAGTTACATTAGTGTTAGAATCGAACTAAAGTAGGATTGAAATTATTGAATTTGTAAAGGATGATACTTGTGTTGCTTTGTTAGAATCGAACTAAAGTAGGATTGAAATAGATCATAAGGGTAAAGTAGTCTAGCTATTGTCTCTACGGTTAGAATCGAACTAAAGTAGGATTGAAATGGTTGGTAAAGAACAAGCCTTTAACTTTAGAGCAATGTTAGAATCGAACTAAAGTAGGATTGAAATAGGCGTATGATAGTTATCAATTGCTCGCTTTAGGTTGTTAGAATCGAACTAAAGTAGGATTGAAATTATATTAGTATGATTCTAAATTCATCGTTATTGTGCGTTAGAATCGAACTAAAGTAGGATTGAAATTTAAACTCTTGATTAGTTGATGATATAAGAATATCAGTTAGAATCGAACTAAGGTAGGATTGAAATCATATACGGGAAAGAAAGAAGCAAGATGTTTAAGATAATTCTAGATAAATTACTATTATAGAATGATAAGAGGTAAAGATCAATATGGAAGAAGACATGGGTTTTAAGTATTAATTGAATTTAGATTATTATATAGATTAAATAATACTATAATGGCATCTTTTAAGGATATAGAAGAGCTTGCAAAATATTATTAATTATGCAACCTATATATTCAGATCATCTTATCACTTGGTTAGATTAAATACCAATCTTTAATAATACATGATTAGTAAAATGCTCATGAGAATATTAAATTACATGCAATTTATGTAAAACGTAATTTTATTCTATGTATTACTATAATATAACTAGTGATTTAGTTTATTGATTTTTAAAAATATATCATTATAAATTAAATAATTTATCTAACTTTCTATTGATCTCTTCTTTAAGTATTGGTCCTAATTCTCCTATCTCTACATATACTAGATCTTTCAATACAGTAGCAATTTTATCTAGTTTGATAAGAATCTACCTTTAGACCAGTTAGATTAAACTCTAGATGATCTCTACTTATATTCAGATAATATATTAGATATCTTTGATGATACCAATAACATCTTATCTATTTCATATATAATCTCTGAATGTCATAACTCGTTCATGCAATAAATAGGAATGTTTTTTATATACAATAATATAACATACATTATGCAGAGAAAGTTTACTATAATATTGAAGCAAGGAGATGAATGGAAGTATCTGGCTCAATGCTTAGAGATACCTCAAGCAAGAAGTGAAGGTAATACTAAAGAGGAAGCATTAAAGAATGTCAAAGAAGCTATAGAGCTTATACTTGAGCATATGGAAGATAGTATAAAAGATGAAGGAGAGGTAGTTGAGATTAGCATATGAGCCTTCCTAGTATAGGATGGAGAGAATTATTAAAAGTATTATATAAAATAGGATTCAAACCAGTTAGACAGAAAGGCAGTCATATAATGCTACAGCATAAAGATGGTAGGTTTACTGTAGTTCCTAAACATGATCCTATAGATAAAGGAACATTATTAGGAATATTAAGTGATGTTGGTTTAAGCAAAGAAGAGTTTATTAGATTATTAAAGCATTGAAATGTTATCTAATTCTGCTTTATTATGTATATGTTAGAATATTAAGTAATTCACATAATATATTTATAAAAAATAAAAGGATATTTTACTCTATCCCTAAGGTTTCGTTATATCTGTATTAACATGCTCCTCCGGGCCCGTTATTATATATTGGCATGGGCGACTCAAGTATCCATAACTACAAGAAAGTAACAAAGAGATGGTTAGAGATGATATCAGCAATAGGTAATGCGAATAGCAAGCTTGTAGTAGAATTCATTAATGCTTTAAGGATATATGGAGTAGGAGAAGGAAAGGTTAAGTACTATGCACAGTACTCTTATAGTATATTATAATACTTTAATAATAAAAAACAATAATAAACAATTATAAGATTTTAGTAGAGAAGAGGTAAACGATATAGCAAATATGATAATAAATAGAGGTTGAAGTTATAGCACTATATCAACTGCATTAAGAATCCTAAAGAGGCTAATACACTATGGCAAGAGGTTAATCAGTTATTATATAGAGGTTTACTGATAAATGTTAATAGATTAAAGCATTGGTTTTATCTTAACAATAATAGATATAAGATAATCAATAGCAGTTAGTTATGTTAACAATAAATATTGGATTACATTAAGATAATTCCTATTATGCATCTAGATTATGATATCTATAAAGAGATAATGTTATAATGTTTGTTCAATAAGCATTCTAGCTCTTTTGCTTATATGTATTGATTGTTTATCCTTATTCTTTATTATAAGCATGATAGCATTATGCTCTTTATCATCTCTAACTATATCTGCATGTATACTATAATGATATTTGAAAGCATAGATGATTATTGCATCTAATGCTATACTAGGATCAACTATCATCTTATATCTCTCATCCTTATCTAATGCTATTCCTAACACATTATATAATGAGAGAAGGATGATACCTAATAGTATAGATGAGTATAAGCAAATAAGAAGGTTAATCTATAAAGAGGAAGAGATAGCATATCTAGAGTCAATAGAATAAATCCTTCTTTATTTATATTATGATGAAAGTATTGCTATTAATATTAATATTAATGATAGATTATGCTTATGCTCATTATTATGAAGAGTATGCTAATATGATATAGAATGTTATTATGATAATTACTCTAATGATAACTTTGATTATTATAGAGAAGATTGTTATTACTATGATAATAAGTTTGGCGATTGCTTAATATATACCACCTATCCAATAACAATACATGAATCTAATAGAATTAAAAGATAAATGATGAGAAAAAGGCAGAGGAATGGTTAAGGTATACTTAAAAGGTTTGATAGATGCATATATTGTAATAATGAGCATATAGGCAGATTTAGAAGGAATTACTATAGATGCCATAGATGTAAGAAGGAATGGAGTATTAGAATAGTATATTGTATGGATTAAGGATATCGTTGAGTAAATTCATAGCAATATTAAAGTTATTTTAGAGATACCAGTACTAAAGGCTAGTAAAGAGTTACAATTATCATACTACACATAAGATATACCAATTAATTAGGAGCAAAATATATGATTATTGCTCAAAAGATGATATATTACAAGTATAAATAGATAAGATACCAGTATTTGGTATATTAGAGAGGAATGGTAAAGTAAAGGTTGAGATAGTTAATGATGTTAGTGCTGAAACACTATTAAGAGAAACTATTAAGAAGGTAAAGAGAGGATCAATAATATATACTGATAAATACAAAGGTTATGATACTCTAGTATTATATGGTTTTAAACATGAGAGGATAGATAAGAGTATAAGATTTGCTAATGGTATACATTAATGGCATAGAATTATCAATATGCTAAAGAGAGATTATTAAGATATCATAGCATTAGTAAAGAGTTATTCCCATACTATCTTAAAGAGTTAGAGTTCAGATATAATAATAGAGGTAATGTATTCGATAAGATAGTTGAAGTAATTAGAGGTGGATAATATTGAGGAATTGCCAATATTATCTAATAATGAATAAATAATTTTAAAATTCTACTTTCTCTATATTTATCTTATTAAGAATCTCATCTGCTTCATTAGCGTTTGCTACATAGGTGTAAAGCATTCTAGACCTTCTTATCTTTATCTTAACCTTATCTTTCCTTCTAACTATTCTACACTCTTGAGCTTTATCAGCTAACCTAACTATCTCATCTTTATCAAATACTTGTTTAGGCATATCAATACCTTAACATTTAGTAGAATTAATACCTAACTCTATGAATTTAAGACTAACATTAGAGAGTGGTCAAGTATTCATATGGTATAGATTAGAGGATAATTGGTGCATAATAAACGGTTCAGATGTTATACTAATTTCAGATGATTTAAATGGAAAATCATATAATAATAATGATATAAAATATATTTTTAGGTTAGACGATGATATAGATAAGATAAATTATAGTATAAATAAAGATGAGATAATCAATGAAGCCATATCGAGATTTCAAGGATTAAGGATAATAAGGCAAGATCCGTTTCAATGTTTAATATCATTCATCTGTTCTAGTAATACAAACATTAAGCGTATTAGAAAGATGCTTTTATCACTCTTAAAGTTTGGTAAGAAGATAAAATGGAATGGTTATGAATTCAATCTATTCCCAGAGGCTAAAGTATTAGCAGATATCAGTATAAATGAATTAGCAAGTTATGGTTTAGGATATAGAGCAAAATATGTGAAAGAGGCTAGTTATGTTATATCTAATAATATAATAGAGTTGGAGAGATTGAAAGATCTAAGGTATGAAGAGGCTAAAAATGAATTGATGAATATCAAAGGAGTTGGAAATAAAGTAGCAGATTGTGTATTGTTATTCTCATTAGAACATCTAGAAGCATTTCCTATAGATACTTGGATATTAAAGGTTTTAAGAAAATATTATGGTTTGCCAATAAACAATCTTACTGATAAATCATATAAATCCGCATCTAAGAAGATGAGAGATTACTTTGGAATATATGCTGGATATGCACAGCAATATCTTTACTGTTATGCTAGAGAGTTAATGTTTTATTAAGGGTTTAATTATTGCTTATATCTAGGGCCCGTAGCTCAGCTTGGATAGAGCGGCAGCCTTCTAAGCTGTAGGTCGGCGGTTCGAGTCCGCCCGGGCCCGCTAACTATGTGTATCTAGAACCATGCACTTTGAATTTTCTAAAATTATCTTCTTATTTGGCAATGTTGCTTTATAGATGAAACCATAATTCATTATCAATACCTCTGCTTCATTTGCATTAACTACTATCTGTTTAAGTTATTGCTGGTTATGAGAATATACCCATAACCTTTAGCAACTCCTCTTTACTCATATTTGTTATCTTATTTATTTATTAAGCTCTTCGGTATCATCTTTCTTGCTTCTAGATCTAGATACTCTTTTATACTATCTTTGAAACTTGTTACATTAGAAATTATATCAAGCTATTTGAGTGCAACCCAACCTATGCTGCTCATACATAATAACAGTCTTGGTTTAGCTACTTCTATCTCTTCCTTAAGATGCTTTAAACAATGTTCATATGGTTCTTTTGATAAATGTTCCCCAAACATATCTTCATTAATAAAAATATTTTAACTGTTTATGCATCATATATTACATGTATTACATTAAACACAGAAGAAGTTAATAACATTAAAATCGCCTTTCACTAATTTAAGCTCTTTAACCATAACTCTCTCTAGAACTCTATACCAATCAAACCAAAAGGGTATACATACCTTCTATAATCCTTGTCTATATGTTTAATTACATTCAATTCTAGTTTGTATTTATTTTTATCTTTAGGAATACCTGGATTTTGTAGCAGAATTATATACTTTTGTCTATCTCCAATAGGATCTTCTAGTAATACCTCATCATCTATTTGGAATGGTTCTTGATATGTTTGTTTTAGAACATTATAACTAAGCTTTGCATATTCTATACATTCTGAGCACCTAACAATATTATCATAGAGCTGTCCAAATTCATCAAAAATGAGTTTAGATAATACTCAGATTTATGTATGACCATATATTCCATTAGTTTACTCTTTTCTAAAATTAGTTCATTCTAGAGAGTTATGAGAAATTACATAATCTGCAATCTGAGACTAGTCTCAAAACTTCATTTCATGCAATTGCTTAGGAGAATGATAATAGATCTCTACCTCCTTTATTATCCAATCTTCAGCATTTGTATTACTAGATTTCCTTAATATGATTTACTAGCTTCATACTAAGCTTTTAATACATCTTATTTTCTTCTCATCTAGCAAAGCAGAATTATCATAATTTGAACAATTTATCTAACTTTCTAGTTTTCTCTTCACTAATTGTTGGCCATAATTCTCCTATCTCTACATATACTAGATCTTTCAATACAGTAGCAATTTTATCTAGTTTAATAAGAATCTACCTTTAGACCAGTTAGATTAAACTCTGGATGATCTAATAACTATCTAATATTCAGATAATGTATTAGGTATCCTTGATGATATAAATGCAACTATAACATCTTTATCTCCTTCATGTATAACTAATGCTAAGCTTGTAATTAGTAAGATCTGTAAAGGGGAATGATATTAATACTATCTTACCTTTCATCTATACCTCTTGATATTTTTAATACTGTATATATCTGGTTCATCTTCTAAGAATTTAAGAGATTCTTGTGATAGATTCATTAACTATTCTATCTCATCTACCTCTTTATTTATAATACCTTTTCTGCTAAGAATCTTTAATAATAACTCTAGAATTCTCATCTATCTTCTTTATCTCTTCAAGTTCAGATTATCTACTCATATTTTAATAAAGGATGTTTTGATATTAAATCCTTGCTATAAGTTATTAAATAATAAATCAATAAAAATATAGGATGTTTTACTCTATTCATAGGTTTCATACACCGTCTGTCTGAAAAATACCCGGCCCACTTAATATAATTACGGTCTGATTAAATCCATCTAATATTCTCATTATTCTCCATTCTTAACCGAAAGGTTAACAGCTTTCTCATTCTTATCTATTCTATGCTAAGCAAGAAAGGGAGTATTTGAGTAAAAGGCTTGAAGTATCTAAATATTATGAGAGAAGATTACTTTATGGTATAAGTTAAAAGAGTATTATTATCTTGGATTGCCTCTAATACAAAGACATAAGGCGTTAGGGAATTTCCTAACGATATAAATGACAATTCTAGCAATGAAATAACAAAGATCAGTGCTAATAACGTTGTAAATTGTAAAAATGAGGCAGAAGACGTGGTGCGGTCGCCGGGATTTGAACCCGGGTCACGGGCTTGGAAGGCCAGTGTCCTAGACCAAACTAGACGACGACCGCTTACTTATCATTTGTTTAAACACTATTATAACTTTTTGAGCCATCTTCTAATATAATCTACAAATTGCTCATAGTCATAACCTTCTATCCTAAACTCAACCTTTACTATAGGTTTATCGATCTTCATCCTTCTTGATAGATCTGCTGGAGTTGCTGCTATTATTAGATCCGCTTCTATAGAATTTATAGTATCTTCTAAATCTTGTAACTGTTTATAACTATAACCAGATGTTGGTAATACATTGCTAATGTTATACTTTTCATAAACTTCTTTAATGCTTCCTTTAGCATATGGTCTTGGATCTATTATCTCACATCCTAAATCCCTAGCCAATTTACTTGCAATACTCTCTTTTACTTCTCCATGAGTTATAGTAGGAGCATCATCAATTATAATTACTCTCTTACCTTTTATAGACTCATCTATTATAGGATAAGAGCCTACCTTGAATATTTTTGCATCTTTATTCAAACTTTTTGCTATTTTGATACTTTTATCTACATCTTTATTACTTGCTGTATTAACCTTATTTATTATGATAATGTCAGCCATTCTCAAGTTGATCTCGCTAGGATAATAATTTATTGAATCTTCCGCTCTTAATGGATCTACTACAGTTATATTAAGATCTGGCTTTATGAATGGGAAATCGTTATTCCCTCCATCCCATATTATTAGATCATGCTTCTTCTCTACCTCATCTAGTATAACTTTATAATCTACTCCAGCATATACAGTATTACCATCTCTTATATGATTGATATACTCTTCCTCCTCTTCTAACGTTAATTGATATTTATCGAGATCTTCAATGCTAGTAAATATTTGTATTGGATCAAATGTTAGATAAGGCATAGGATGTCTTATTACTGCTATATCCTTGTACTCTTTTGCTATATTTGCTATCACTCTAGATATGCTGCTCTTACCAGCTCCAGTTCTAGTAGCTGTTACAGATATAACAGGTTTGCTAGCAACTAATTGAGTATCTTTTAATCCTAATAGTCTAAATGATGCTCTTGCAGCTATGGCTCTGCTTGCTAAGTGCATTAGATGGTTATAACTAACATCACTGTAAGCAAATACAACCTCATCTACATTATAATCATTGATCAATTCCTCTAATTTATCTTCATCATATATAGGAATTCCATTAGGATAAAACTTTCCAGCAAGTTCTTTAGGATATACTCTATCTGCTATAAATGGTATCTGTGCTGCTGTAAAAGCAATTACTTTATACTCTTTATTATCTCTAAAATATACATTAAAGTTATGAAAGTCTCTTCCAGCAGCTCCTAGAATTATTACCTTCCTCATGTTTGATATCGTATGCCAATACAATATCAATTTTTTGGTATTAATAATAATTACTTGTGGATATCTTCTTTTAGATGTTCAAGACAACTATACAAAGCTTCTTTTAATTTAGGAACTGTATCATAGTTTATTATCTCTTCTGGTTTTATCCACTTATATTTATCATGCTCCTTCTCTAACCTTATATTTGTATCATAAGTATAGAAGAGGAAAGGATGAACCTTCCATATTGTATTATTTTCATAGTCTATAACATCGATTGTATCACCTTTTGCTAACAACCTTAGTTTATCTTTATCAATACCAGTCTCCTCTTTAATCTCTCTTATAGCTGCATCCAAAGGACTCTCATTCTCAATATAACCAGATATACCAGCCCATTTTCCTTTCATAGTTTTAACATTCTTGCTTCTTTTTAGAATTAGAATCGAACCATTATGTTCTAGGAACGCGGTTGCTATCTTTGCCTCTCTCATACCATATATAATAATTAGCGATCATAAAAGTACTTTGTAAGAAAAGTTTCTATGACTAGATTAAGTATTTATATAATAATTAGCAATTATAGGCATATGGAAAGAATATTAACTGGGATTCCAGGATTTGATGATATATTACATGGAGGACTTCCTAAAAGAAATGTTGTGTTATTATCTGGGGGTCCTGGAACTGGGAAATCTATCTTTGGCTACCAATACATCTATAATGGACTAGCAAATGGAGAGAGTGGAGTTATAGTAGCATTGGAAGAACATCCAGTCCAAGTTAGGGTGTCTATGGAGCAGTTTGGTTGGAATGTATCAAAATATGAAAAGAATGGTAAATTCGCTCTAGTAG
Organism: Candidatus Nitrosocaldaceae archaeon; assembly: GCA_026002835.1. The sequence continues at coordinate 5,386 of BPGC01000017.1, read as the reverse complement.
ATGCGTTTACTGCTGGAATAGGTGAAGCTGCCAAGAGAGAAAAGTATGTAGTAAAAGCTCCAGATGATTTTAATGCAATGATAGATGTTATTAAAGATGCTATTAAAGATGTAAATGCTAATAGGGTTGTTATAGATTCAGTTACAACTCTATATATAACAAAACCTATGCTTGCTAGGAACATGGTTCTACAATTGAAGAAGGTATTGTCTGGATTAGGTTGCACATCATTCCTAATATCACAAGTTAGTGTTACTGAGAGAGGCTTTGGAGGGCCTGGAGTAGAACATGCTGCTGATGGGATAGTTAGGTTAGATCTAGATGAGGTTGAAGGAGAGTTGCTAAGAAGTATAATAGTATGGAAGATGAGAGGCACATCTCATTCAATGAAGAGGCATCCATTTGATATCACTAATGAAGGAATCGTTATAAAACCTGAGAAGGTTATATCTATTAAGAGAGGTGTTGTAGAGGTTGAGTGATATATCATTATCTCCAACAGGAAGAGAAGAGATACATAAACTAGAATATACTTTATTGATAAATAGCATATTTAGAGAAGATGTATTAGAAGCGTTAAGAGATCCTAAAGAGAGAGTTACATGGATAGATAGTTTAGCAGTAGCAGCTGCCGCTTTAGCGAGAGAAAAGGCAAAGATGACTGTATCTGAGATTGCTGACGAATTAGGAAGGACAACTGCTACTATAAGGAATCATTTACAAGGTAAGACAAAAGCTGGGCAGATAGTTATAGATACTTATAACAAATTTGTGAAAGAAGGAGTTAAATTGCATCTAGAGGATCTAATTAATGTAAACCAATTCAAGACTAGATTGGAAGAGATGGAGAAAGAGTTAGAGAAAGAGAAGGCTAGAAGAGAAGTTTTAGAAAAAACTATAGATGAGATGAAACAGAAACTGAAAGAGTTGATAGATAAATTAGAGTCCTTATAATTTTAATTCATATATCCTTTGTCTAGCATCTCTAAGTGATACTCTCTTCTTAACGTATCCTTTATTCAATAGATGGCTTAATGCCAATCTTACAGTTCTCTCTGGTAACATGGTTCTATCTGCTAGATCTCTTTGGCTCATAGGTCCTTCATACTCTAATATCTTTAATACCAACTTTGCGCTTGGAGGCATGCCAAGCATATCCTCTGCTAATTTTACCTTCTTAGCAATTAACGATACAGTTTGATTAGCGAATTTTATTAGCTTTGCTGGATGTTCATGTTTGAAGCATGTAACTTTCTTCTTAACTCTAATCCTTTTATCACCATCAAGAATAACTTCACAATGGTATCTGCTTATTATATCATCTATCTCTATATTGCTATCATCTGATACAATCAATGGCCTTCTTGTTACATCTATAGAGTTTATAGATACTATCACGAATACCTTTGAGCCTCGTAATACCATAGGTCCTCCAGCTGACATCGAGTAAGCAGTAGAACCTATAGGGGTTGCTATAACTATTCCATCACTATTATCATGCCATATATCTTCACCGTTTATCCTTAACTTATGCTCCATTAGGATAGCACTTCTAGAAGGGAATATTGCTACATCATTCAATGCTGGTTCTACCTCTCTTCCATCTATCTTTACTGCTATCCTAGTAACCTCATCTATATCATAATCTCCTCTCTTCAACCTATTTATTGCATCTTTGATCTCTCTAGCATCTATCTGTGCTAAGAATCCAGTAGAATCTGACTCATAGATACCAACTACAGGAGGAGAATCTGTATCTATCTTATGAAAGTAATGGAGTATGCCTTTATCTCCTCCTAGTACTAATACAAAATCTACATTACTCATATCCTTAGCATCTTTAATGATCTTAGCATCTATTCCAAGCATTGTTAGTTTATTCTTTAGATTACTTATAGCTCCATCATGTGTTTCAAATCCAGTTATTGCTACTTTCAATCCTTGTTTATTAAGGATTATACATACTATAAACATAACACTTAAAACAGATTAATGTGTTAATCCTTTATGCCAAAGAAGAGGACAAGTAGAGGTAGAGCTAAAGGTGGTAAAGGACATTCTAGCTTAGTTCAATGCAGTAACTGTGGTAGGTGGGTACCTAGAGATAAAGCCAAAAAGGTAACCTCTAGGTTAAGTTTGGTTGAACCTACATTAGCTAAAGAGCTGAGATCTAGCGGAGCTTATATAGCTAGCCCAACTATAATAAAGTATTATTGTGTATCATGTGCAGTATTCTATGGAGTAGTAAAAGTTAGATCTGAAAGTGAGAGAAGAAAGTCTGAACCATTAAGATAATTTATTTATTATGATTATAACTCTTTGAATGAATGTTATAGTAGCGATGATAATTATTATTATTAATCCATAATCCATGATCTCCATATCTGCTAAGCCTGCTAATATACTAGTTATTGCTAATATAAGCAATCTCTCAGCTCTCTCTCCTATACCTACACCTTTCAGTTCTATTCCTAAGGACTCAGCCCTAGCTCTTGCATAACTTACTAACAATGACAAAGTTATAGCTAGCAATACAAACAAACTATTAGATATATTAGCATATAGTATACCAGCATATATTATAACTTCAGATACTCTATCTAATGTAGAATCCAAGAATGCTCCTTTTCTTGATACCTGTTTAGTTGCTCTAGCTACAGCCCCATCTATCATATCTGTAAAACCTGATATGATGAGTATCATTCCTCCATAAATTATAGCATATTCTATTAAACCTTGCATAGCATATATTATACCAGATAATGCTGATATGAAGAAGCCAATTATAGTCCAAGCGTTTGGAGATATACCAGTAGATGCTAATTTCAAGCCTAGAGTATTCATCATGGGCTCGATCTTACTCCTAATCCTATTGAGCATATAGAGCTATAGTAAAGGAAGTATTTATAGCCTAGAGTATGATACATATAATATGGGCAGAGTTAGCAAAGGTGTTTCATGTAGCGTTGAAGGTTGTTCGAACAATGCTATAAGATCATTGGATGCTGGTAAAGCAAGACAGGGAGGATTAGAAGTATCAGGTTCTAGAAGGGTATATCTATGCTCAGAGCATTATAAACAATGGAAAAAAGAGATGAAACAGAGTAAAAGCGATGACATATCGTTAAGATATAGATAATATACAATTTTTAGAATGGTAAGATATATTATGAATCTAGAAGCGATTGACAAAAAACATCTGTGGCATCCTTATACTCAGATGCAAGAGATGTTAGATAGAAAGATTAGAATTATCGATAGAGCTGAAGGGTTTCATCTTATAGATATAGAAGGGAATAGATACATCGATGGTGTTGCTAGTATGTGGTGTAATGTCTGGGGGCATAATAGAGTAGAGATAATTAATACTATAAAGGAACAGGCTGATAATATAACTCATTCATCACTATTTGGATTATCAAACGATAAAGCTATACTACTAGCAGAACGATTGTCTAACCTTACAGGAATGGATAAGGTATTTTATGCTAATGATGGCTCTAGTGCTGTAGAAGTTGCCATAAAGATGGCAGTGCAATACTGGAAGAATATAGGTGAAAAAAGGGATAAGATAATTGCATTAAAGAATGGTTATCATGGAGATACAATAGGCTCAATGTCAGTAGGCTATGTTGAACAATTCTTTAGCAATTATAAACAATTATTATTCGATGTTAAGCATATAGACTCTCCATATATGTATAGAAAGAATAAAGATATGAGCGATCAAGATTATATCAATTACTGCTTAGATGCTGTAGAGAAAGAGTTGAAAGATCATCCTATATGTATGATAATGGAGAGTGGAGCTCAACTTGCTGGAGGTGTAATAATATATCCAAAGAATTATCAGCATAATATAAGCAAGTTATGTAAAGAATATGATACATTATTAATCTTAGATGAGATAGCTACTGGCTTTGGAAGATTAGGTAATATGATAGAATTTATTGCACAAGATTCCAAGCCAGATATAGTAACATTTGGTAAGATGCTTACTGCTGGTTATCTTCCATTATCTGTTACTTTGACTAATAATAAGATATATGATGCATTTCTAGCAGATTATTATGATAATAAGCAATTGTTTCATGGTCATACATATACTGGATATCCATTAGCATGCGCTACTGCTCTAACTAATCTTGAACTTTATGATAAATATAATCTCATAGATGAGGTTAGGAAGAAGAGTAAGATTATAGAGAATAGATTGAAAGAGTTCAATAATAGAATAATAGGAGATATAAGACATAAAGGGATGGCTGTTGGTATTGAACTTATCAATCCTAACGATAAAACACCTCTAAGGCTAAAGCGAGCGATAAATCATGTTATAATGGAAGAAGCATTCAAGAGAGGAGCATATCTTAGACCGTTAGCAAATATAATGATGCTAATGCCACCACTAGCAATTGATAATGATAGCCTAAATAAATTATTAGATATTGCTTATGATGTTATAAATACTTTAGAGAAAATGGTATAACAAATATAATTAGAGTAATAGCGCCGGGGGCGGGATTTGAACCCGCGCGACCACAAGGGTCACAGACTTAGCAGGCCTGCTCCCTACCAGGCTAGGAGATTCCGGTTAGAATCCCCGGCTCCTTGCGCCCAGCGCATTAGATAATTGGTTTAGGATGAATTTTAATCTTAGCATATTTTGATATATAATAATATCTTAATTGTAACTATGAAAATATATCTATATGGGTTAGATCTGCCATACTTGAACCTTAATGGTGTTAAAAGATATATACATGATCTAACGGGTATTGATATTATCATAAAAGATGAGTTCTTTAAGCAATATATCAATGAGATAATAGCAGAGAAGATAGCATATACAAGAGTTCTAGATCATAAGAAACCATTCAAGAAGATAAAGATATCATATGATGATCTCTTAGAAGAGTTACAATTGTTAGAGAAGCCTAGAATAGTTGATAGATTATATGATGGATATCAGTTCCAGTTAGTAACAAATGAATTGTTAGATGAATATGCCATTCATATAATATTATCTAATAGATATCTATGTACATTTGATAATAATGATTATAGATATCATTTAAGAAGCATAATATTTGGTTATCCTGATATCATAAGTATACCTGGAATAGTTGAAGCGCCAGCCAAGCCTAAAGAGTATTATCTCATGGTTTATAAATATATCATGGAAGGGAAAAGAGATGATATAGATAAGATAAAGGAGATATTTAAAGATAGGATTATTGATTATGATTATAAGATAAATGAGATTCTTAAAGGGTTAATTCTACAGATAATAAAATACCATCTTACAGGAGATCCGTTCTGTAATAATAAGCGATGTAAACTTTATAATGCACATTGGCAAGAAGAGTTAATAAGTTCACAATTG
>BPGC01000016.1 GCA_026002835.1 Candidatus Nitrosocaldaceae archaeon | reverse complement strand
GGAGAAAGATTGGCTTAGAAGAAGATGGTTTGAATTTAGACAAGGCCATAGCATATATTTGGTATTCATAATGTCATTCTCAAACTTCATACTAATTAGTTATAGATTATTGATAGAAAGAATACCAACGTTGCAAGCAATCTTCTCAGAACTTTGGATATTCGTGCTATTCTTTATAGTAATATACATCCCAGCAGCTATATTGATAGGACATTGGCATAGAACCACGCAATTAAGAGTAGATACAACTATGACAATCACAAGTAATCCAATGATGGCAAAATTTTTTAGGATATTGATTGATATGCAGTTAGGTAAAGCGAGCAAAGAAGAGATAGAAGAGGTTAGAAGATTGCTTAAAAGTATAGAAAATAAATATTTCAAAGATGAAGATTAATCTACAGTAACTGATTTTGCTAGGTTTCTAGGATAATCAGGATTATAATTCTTCTTTAATGCTAGATTATATGCTAGTAATTGTAAAGGTATTACTTCTATTAAAGGATATAATCTATCATCTACTTTTGGCAATTTTATGCTATAATCATAATCTAACTCTTTATCAGATATGCCTATTATCTTAGCCTCTCTAGCCTTGATCTCTTTTAAATTACTATATGTATCATCAAACGTTTGATCACTAGGATTTATCATTATTACTACTGTATTCTTATCAACCAATGCTAATGGCCCATGTCTAAACTCTCCAGCTGGCATGCCTTCAGCATGTATATATGCTAGCTCTTTAATCTTCAATGCCCCTTCTAATGCTATTGGATAATGTATTGATCTTCCTAAAAGATATATATCATTCTTATCTTTAATATCATCAATAATATCATCTAACTTTATAGATAATGCTTGTTTTACTGCATCAGTTATCTTATAAGTATAATCTTTATTATTAATAGCATCTGCTATCCTATAGAATAATGCTAATTGTGCAGTAAAACTTTTAGTAGCAGCTACTCCAATCTCTGGTCCACAGTTAAGGCTTAATGATATATCGCTTATTCTTGCTAATGATGATGTTTTAACATTAACTATTGATAATATCTTTGCATTATTCTCTTTAGCATAGTTTACAGCTCTTAACACATCTCTAGTCTCTCCAGATTGTGATACAGCTAATACTGTATCGTCAAGCATATCTTTATAATATTTACATTCGCTAGCTATTATAACTTCACAATTAACCTTAAACAACATCTTTGCTAACAATGATGCATTATAACTCGAACCGCTAGCAACTATTGTTAGTTTATTGGCATCTTTTATAGCATTAATGAAATCATCTAAATTATAATTATAATTGAATACTCTAGGTATTGTATCTAATTGTTCGTGTATCTCTTTAAGAGTGTAATGAGCGTATTTGCCTTTATTTATATCAGCAAACTCCCATGCTATCTGTGTTACATCCTTCTTAATATTATTGCCATTAATATCATATATGCTCAATTTATCATCAATTATTACTATCTCATTATTATCTAAGAATATGGCATTATCTGTATATTCAATAAATGCTAGTATATCACTCGATAAATAATACTCATTATTACTTATACCAATTATCAATGGCTCGTCTCTTCTAGCTCCTACTATCTTATCATTGATCATTGCAACAAATGCATAAGAACCTTTTAATGCTTTACAAGTATCTATTACTGCTTCTTTAAGAGCTTTATGTTTTAAATTCTCTTCTAACAAATGAGCAATAACTTCACTATCTGTCTGGCTATTAAATTTATGATCTTTTAACAATTCTCTTAACTGCTGATAATTATCAATCTTACCATTATGGACTATAGCTATATCATTACAAGCTTTGTGAGGATGCGCATTATAATCTGTAACTGCACCATGAGTAGCCCACCTTGTATGTCCTATGCCAATATTACCATCTAAACTTGCTAGATTTAATTTAGCGTTAACTTCGTCTACCTTTCCTATACCTTTCTTAACTAGAATATTATTATCCGCTAGAGTTGCTATACCAACACTATCATAGCCTCTATACTCCATCTTCCTTAATGCATCTACTATAATACTTGAAGCTTTATTATTACCTTTATAGGCTATGATAGAGCACATGAATAATATATTCTACATCTCTATTAATAAAGTATTTGTTTATTTACTATATTATAATATATCTATTTTTATGAACCAAGATCTTGCTTTTTACGTTCAATTGCAAGGATAGCCTTTCTTAATAATATAACCAATAACTTGACTTCTCTTGATGTTGGAAGTGCTCTGCCTAGTAATCTTTTTAATGAATGTTCTATATGCTTATGCTTATGTTCCTTTATTCCTGCTTTCTTTGCTAACATCAATACATAATTTAATAATAGTTCGATCTCTTCTCTGCTAGCACTATTTACATTAGCATCTTTCTTCTTTGTTAATTCATATAATATTATAGCTAATGCATGTGATATGTTTAATGTATTATATTTGCCAGCATTAATTGTTATTATTAGATCGCATAACGCTAATTCATCATTAGTTAGTCCAGTAGACTCTCTGCCTAGTATTAAGCATGCATTCTTGCTTATAACCGCATCTTCTGGACTTATTGCATCTCTAATTATATTCATCCTAGAACTAGCCTTTATTGCTGTAGTTCCTATCAATTGATCATAATTCTTCAAATAATCTTTACTAACAACCTTGGCATTATCTAGTATATCAGAACCGTGAGTAGCATATATCCTAGCTTTACTTATATCACATTTAGGATTAATTAGCAACAACTCTTCCAAACCAAAGTTCTTCATTACCCTAGCAATATATCCTAGATTGATCTCATATTCTGGTTCTATAACAGCTATAGATAGCATTACAATAACTTTATTACAAACTTTTTTTAATTGTATTGTATGCAATACATTGATATATTAGGATATAAAGTAAGGTATCATGAAGAAGGAGATGGCAACAATTTATTATTAATACATGGTTTAGGAGGTTCCTTAGATAGCTTTAAGCATAATAAAGAATTGTCTAAAGATCTTCATATCATAGCATTAGATCTATTAGGCTTTGGCTATAGTGATAAACCAAGAATAAGGTATAGCATTAGCATGTTTACTAGATTGATACATGCATTCCTAGATAAATTATCTATAGATAATACTAGCATCTTAGGTTCATCATTAGGAGGACAGATAGCTGCAGAATTTGCTATTAGGTATCCAAAGTTAGTTGATAAACTTGTTCTTGTAAGTCCAGCTGGAATAACACCTTACAGCTTTAGAGGTAGTAAAGATCTGCATCTATATGCTAGCATATTCGATGCAAAAGATAAAGAAGATCTCAAGAAGAGATTGATGAGTGATGATGAAGAGTATATAGATTATATGTATGATTATATAAAGATGGATAATGCAAAATATGCTTTCTATTCAGCATTAGAGCATAGCTCTAAAGCTCCTAGATTGTATGATAGATTAGATAGAATTAAATCATTAACTATGGTTATCTGGGGTAAAGAAGATAGCATAATACCAGTTAGATACTGTAAACCATTCATAGATATGAAGAATTGTAGATTGATATTATTAGAAGGAGTTGGGCATAGGGCACATTATGAAAAACCTAGATTATTCAATAGATTAGTTCTAGATTTTATCAATGAATAAAATTGTAAAGTATTTTAAAAGAATAAATATTATTATGCTTCATATTCTAATATGAAGTGCCCAGTCTGTAATGTAGACCTAATGATAGCGGATAGACAAGGAGTTGAGATAGATTATTGTCCCAAATGTAGAGGAGTTTGGCTTGATAGAGGAGAATTAGATAAGATTATAGAGAGATCAGCTAGTATAGAAAGAGAATATGATGATTATGAGAGAAGATATCATATGAAAGAGTATGACGATGATTATTATAAATACAAAAAGAAAAAGAGACGCTTCTGGGATGATATATTCGATTTCGATTAATTTATACACATAATTTTTAACTATAAAATAATAAAGATTAGACGCCGTTTATGCCCTGTGATAACTCTGCTTGTCTATGCATCTCGCTTAATGCGCAAGATGCTGGATTCATATTCATTCCTCTTCTCAATGTTCCTCTATACAATCCTGCCTCTAGTTTAGTATTATTTGCTCTCTCCCATTCCTCAACCTCGATACCATACTTCTTCTGTATTCTATCTCTATACCACTCTGGTATAACATTGAAAGCACAGAATGGTATTATTCTCAAATCTGGTGTTAGATAATGAATATCACATCTCTGCAATCTCTCAAGGTCTTCATTATATTTATCTTGGAAGTGCATCATGCCTAGGAACAAACTTCTAACATGCCATGAACCTACAGCATCAAAGTTCCTCTTTATCAATATACTAGCAAACATCTTTGCTAGATCCAAGCCTTTTGGCTGCTTCTTCTTATCTACGAATGAGTTCAGTTTCCTAACAACATCCAACATAGTTGCATATCTATTCTTACCAGATCTTATCTCCTCTGCCTTTTCTTCAAAGTATTCTAGTAATCCTTTTATATCTACAAATGCAGTTAATGGCACCAACTTCCTAGTCTCAGCATCCTCAAATACATAAGTTCCCGCTCCACATGCAAAGTGTATGCTCAATTCATACTTTGGTCTCTTACTAAATGCTTCAATTACATCAGTTAATGGCATACAACTTGGTACTGGGAACCATGCATCTTCTGGTATCTCTCCATTTGTCTGCTCTTCAATCCTCTTTATACAATCTGGTATGGTTATCCTATACTTTTCTCTCTCCTTCTTTGTCATCCTTCCTGTCAAGGATACTGGTTGGAAGTTTACTCCATGAACCACATCTATATTCTTCTGAGCATATCTTATTATATCTCCTAGCTCATGATCATTTATAGATTTTATTACTGTTGGTACAAAGACTATAGTCATGCCAGTCTTTCTAGCATTCTCTAGAACATATGGAACTTCCCAATGATTCTTTGGATTTGTTCTAGGAGTAACTCCATCGAACGATAGATATAGATTGTTAACTCCAGCCTCTCTAACTTGCCTCATTAGATCTGGATCCATAGCTAACCTTATACCATTAGTATTCATTTGCACATGCTCTATACCTTCTTCTCTTATGGTCTTTATAACATCAACTATATCCTCTCTAAGCATCGGCTCTCCTCCAGTTATCTGTAATGAATTGCCAGGAATTGGTCTCTCAGCCTTTAAGGTTTTTGCCATAGCTCTTATCTGTTCTAATGAGGGTTCGTATAGATATGCACCTTCCAAGCCCTTCTTTACATAGAAGAAGCAATACCAGCATGTTAGATCGCACCTATTTGTTACTATCATGTTTGATAAACCAGAATGGCTAAGATGGTTTGTGCATAAACCACAGTTCATTGGACATGAGCATTTATCTATCATAACATTTGGAGCTTCCATCCCTTTTCCATCTCTCCAATAAGCACTAAACTTTTGATACATCTCATAAGAACCATAGTATAGTTCTTCACACTCTCCATGAGTTGGACAAACCTTGCTCATGTATACCTTTCCATCTCTCTCAAATATCTCAGCGTCTAATATCATGTTACAATCTGGGCATATACTTTGAGTATACCTTATAGTCTGTTTCTTACCTTTCTTTTTGCTAACATTGCTTGCAATATGGATTAATTCCATCGCTATCAAGATGGTGATCTCATAATAGAATATAAATATTATCCAACTTTTAATAGTGTATTGCTTGGTTATACTATAACTCTAGCGATATTAGTCTAGACTAATAAATAGATTATAAAGATCTAATTATTAGATCGAATTTATACATAGTCAAGATAGAGAATAAATACCGTCAAACTATAAAAGAATGTATGTTAAGTGAGAAAGCAAAAAAGGCTATGGAAAATTTAGGACTTACTGGCTATGAGATCAAAGCATATGTTACATTACTTAATGAAGGAGCTTTAACAGCTCAAGAGTTAAGCAATAAATCTAATGTTCCTTATAGCAAGATCTATGAAGTTTTGGACAAATTAGAAGAGAAAGGTTGGATTGAAACAGATGGTTCAAGACCTACAAAATTTTATCCTAAATCCCCAACTACTGCATTAGAAGCAACTAGGTTAAGACTTGAGAATGAGTTGAAAGAGAATGAAAGTATTGTATTAAATGAATTGAAGAGTTTATATGAGAAAACTGGTGTAAAAGAGAAACCAGAGATCTGGGTTATAAGAGGAGTCTTTAATATATTAGCTAGAGTAAAGGAGATTATCGAGAATAGTAGAGAAGAGTTATTGATAGCATTCCCAGCAGCAGCTGAAGAATTAGCAAAACCATTACAGCCTTTACTAAGAATGTTATATGAAAAGGGTGTAAAGATATATGTTTTAGCCGCAGAGAATACATCTAAAGATATCATAAAAGCGTTATCTAGGGTTAGTGAGGTTAGGCTTAAAGATAGTATGTTTGGTGGAGGAGTTATAAGCGATTCTAAAGAAGTTATAATATTGTTAGCAGGAGATAATAATGCTAGTGAAGCATTGGCTATATGGGCTGAGCATATAGGTTTGGCTAGGTTTGCAAAGGAGTACTTCCAATATCTCTGGCAAGATGCTAAAGAATAAAACTTAATAGTTTATAATTGTTAATAGAGAGATATGATGGAGAAAGGAGAGAAAGAGGTATTATTCGTAGGAACTGCTGAATCTGAGCATATAGAGATGTATCTTAAAGCTATCTGGTGGTTAAAGGATATGAATGAGCAAGCAAAGGTTAGTTCTATAGCTAGAGTATTGAATGTAACACAGCCTAGCGTAGTTCAGATGTTGAAGAAGCTTAATGATATGGGTTTAGTTATATACAAGAAAGGAACAGCTGAACTTACAGAGAAGGGAGAAGATATAGGAAGGCAGATGGTAAGGAACAGTAGGTTATTAGAGGTTATGATGAAGAATGCTCTAAAGATAGATATAGATGAAGAGATGGTTTGTGGCATAGAACACCATATGAATAAAAGGTTTACAGATGCATTATGCTCATTATTAAATCACCCAGAAAGATGCCCGCATGGACATAGGATACCTAGAGGAGAATGCTGTAATAAAGATAATAAAGATTAGATAATTTTATAACAAAAAATTATGATATTTCTATAGTCTAGTTAATGCCAATCTTAGTTCTGCTGCATCATTAGCATCCAATCTTATCCAATTACCCCCGCTCCTCTCTATAACTATACTTCCAGGTTTGGTTTCGCTAGGGTAAGCTCTAATAACTGCCCCATCACTTCTAGTAAAGGCATATGACAAACCGGCTGAAGCCTTATCTATAGCCATTATAAAATCTCCAACATCTTTAGGATACATCATAATTCCAACACCTCTAGCACGAGCGGGACCAGCCCCTCTATTGCCCGAATCGCTACATTTTATTAACCAACCATCCCCAGACTTTACTACTTCAACTACCATGACACATTTGGTTAGAAGTAATTAAGTTATAAAGTTTTTGAAGCTCATATGTCTATATTAACTTGCTGTATATTAAATAAAGATAAAATATCACTTATTATTTATCATATTTGCATTGGATAGACTAGCTATATTTGCTGAGATGGAAGATGCATATGATAAGCGTGATATAGCATATTTTAAGAAGATGATTAGGCATGAGGATTTTGTAGTTAGAACAAGAGCAGTATGCATATTAGCAGATATAGGTGATGAAGATGTTATAGATGATATCAGTTATGTATTATTAAACGATCCTAATGAATTGGTTAGGCATGAAGCAGCATTCTCTCTAGGTCAGATGGGTTTTAAGAAAGGTTTAGATGCTCTAGCAAAAGCTGTTGAGAACGATCCTAGTATGTTTGTTAGGCATGAAGCGGCTATAGCTATAGGAGTCATAGGATCTGAAGAAGGTAGAAAAACTTTAGAGAAAGCATTAAATGATAAGGATAAAGAGGTTAGAGAATCGGCCATAATAGCATTAAGCAATATAGATTATGTATCTAATATTAAGAAGATAAACAAGTTTACTAGACTAACTGGAGGATAAAAAAGATTTAGGTAGTAACTACCTCTCTATTTGTTGGTAATTCTTGAGAGTCCATCCTACCTATGCCATATAACTCCTTCAACCTCTCTTTATCTAGAAATCCATCCGCATCATTCTCAATAGCCTTTAGTATAGCATTAGACATGTAATGCTTAGCCCAATCTTGAGGTAACTGCCATAGTATCTGCATTGCTTGTAAGAACCTTACTGCACCATCGGGGATCTCTACTTCTACTCTTACCATATCTTTAGCATCTCATACTATATTAATTTGGGATTATGTTAGTATTCTTTGACTAGTTTACTATATAGCGTTGACAAAAAATATAGTTATACTCCATTCCATAATGAGCCTTTGTAGTGTATAGTTAATGGACAGCCTACACACTCTCCTCCATTATCTATGTAATATTCACATTCTGTACAAGGTGGATCTCCACAAGGCGGCTCTTCTAATCTCTGATCAAGATCTACTGTTGTATTAATACCTTTTATACTCTCAATTATATTCCTAGCATTAACCTCAACTGCATCAGATTCTATATGCTTACTAACCATACAGTTTAGGAATTGTTTATTCTCTCCCATTGCTACTAATGATAATGTATTGCCTTCCATGGCATAACAATGTATTACCATAGGACATCTTCTTGCTTTCTCTATCATATGACTATTATTTTTAGCATGAATATCTATACTAAGCAACCTTATGCCTAGAATGCTAGGATCTATTATTACATTCTCATCATTAAGAACGTTCATCTTCCTCAACTTTCTTAACCTTAATGATATTGCTGGCTGAGTCAAGCCCATCTTACTAGCCAATTCTACTTGATTTATCTTTGGATGTTTAGCTATTATCCTCAAGATCTCCTTATCTACACTATCTATTATCCTAACCCGTCTCATGCAAGCTTATTATGTATAACTTGTATAAAATAAGCTCGGTTATGCTTATAAAATATAAGCATTATTCTCACCCTATGAATAGCAATACTTTAATGAGTATAAATAGGAGAGGATTACATGCAAGGTTATAGAGGAAAGGCATTAGAGCTATTAGATAGATGTAATGCTAAGGTTGGAGATCAGGTTAAGATAAAGTTAGATGATAAGAGTTTCGAAGGCATATTGATGCCTAGATATGAGTTTGCTGATGATAAACATATTGTTATAAAACTATCTAATGGATATAATGTTGGTATAGATATAGATAAGATCAATTCTATAGAAGTGCTAGAGTCTAAAGTTATGAAAAGTGCTAGAAAGATTGAACATAAAGTTAGAGGAGATCTTCCTAGAATAGCTATGATAAGTACTGGAGGAACGATAGCAAGTAAGATAGATTATAGGACTGGAGGAGTTAAAGCCATACTATCTGCTGAGGAGTTGTATAATGCAGTTCCAGAGTTAAGTAATATAGCAAACATAGAGCCAGAAGTATTATTTAATGAATATAGTGAGAATCTAACATATGAACATTGGAAAGCAATTGCAGAAAAGGTTTATGAGAAGAGAGATTACGATGGTATAATAATAACTCACGGAACAGATACAATGCATTATACAGCATCAGCTTTATCATTCGCATTAAAGATCAACATACCTATAGTATTAGTAGGAGCTCAGAGGTCTTCTGATAGACCATCATCAGACGCTGCTACCAATCTCATTGCTGCTACTTTATTTGCATCAAAGACAGATCTTACTGGTGTATTTGTAGCAATGCATGATAATCTGAGTGATAACCTTATATCTATTCATCTAGGTACAAGAGTTAGAAAATGTCATACAAGTAGAAGAGATGCTTTTAGATCTATTGGTATAAAGCCTATAGCATATGTTAAAGATGGTAGAGAGATAATCTATAACGATAGATCTCTTCCTAAAAGAGGCGAAGTTAGAGAATATATCAAACCATCATTTGCAAAAGTATCTTTACTTAAATATTATCCAAGTATGGATGCTAATATCATAAAATATCTAGCAGATGATAGTAAAGGTATAGTAATAGAAGGCACTGGTTTAGGGCATGTTGGGAAAACATTATTCAATGCTATAGAAGATGCTATAAATAAGAATGTTATAATATGCATGACATCACAATGCATAGAAGGTAGGGTTAGAATGACTGTATATGAGACTGGCAGAGATCTCTTAAGGTTAGGAGTTATTCCTCTTGAAGATATGTTAGCAGAAACTGCATTTACAAAATTGTCATGGGCATTAGCAAATTACGATCATGATCAAGTTAAAGATATTATGCTTGAGAATATTAGCAGAGAGATGAACGAGAGATCTATTATAGGATGAGAATATGGATCCAGAAGCTATTGGATTGAAGGTAGGATTAGAGATACACCAACAACTCGCTACTAGAAATAAATTATTCTGTAACTGTAAGCCTATAGAGGTTGAAGAGCATGAGCATGAATTCTTTAGAAGGTTAAGACCAACACAAAGTGAGTTAGGAGAATACGATCCAGCAGCAATATTTGAATTCAAGAAAGGTAGGATGATAAGATACCTTGCTAGCAATTTTAACTCATGCTTAGTTGAGGCTGATGAAGAACCTCCACATGATCTAAACCAAGAAGCTTTAGAGACAGCATTGATATTATCTCTAGCATTGAGTGCAGATATAGTTGATGAGGTTCATGTAATGCGTAAGATAGTCATTGATGGATCAAATACTACTGGTTTTCAGAGAACGATGCTTATAGCTATAGGAGGAGAAATAGATGGTGTTAAGATACAAACTATATCATTAGAAGAAGATGCTGCTAGAATAATTGACGAGAATGAGAAGATTAAGAGTTATGCTTTAGATAGGCTAGGGGTGCCATTAATTGAGATATCATTAGCACCAGTAACAAAGAGACCAGAAGAGATAGCAGATTTGGCATTAAAGTTAGGAAGGCTATTAAGAGCCAGCAAAAGGGTTGCTAGAGGTTTAGGAACTATAAGACAAGATGTGAATATATCTATTAAAGGAGGTAATGTAATAGAGGTTAAAGGAGTTCAAAAGCTGGATCAATTGAAGCGTGTTATAGAATATGAGATGAAAAGACAGCATGGATTGTTAATAATTGCTAACAAATTGAAGGAGAGGATAGATAGTATAAATTACAAAGTTGCTGATGTTAGCAATATATTCAAGAATTCGGGATCAAAAGTGATCAAGAAGGCTTTAGTAAATGGTGTTGTAAAAGCTATTAAAATTGATAATATTTCTGGCATTTTAGGATTTGAACCATATGAAGGTATAAGGTTAGGAAGAGAGTTAGGAGAGTTGGTAAGGTTTTATGGTTTAGGAGGAATATTTCATTCGGATGAACTCCCTGCATATGGTATAACTGAGGAAGATCTAGTAAATGTTAAAGAAGTGTTAGATGCTAGAGATGAAGATGGGATAATAATACTTGCTGGAAATGAAGAGAATGTTAATTATTCAATAAATGCAATAATTGAGAGATTAAATGAAGCATTAAAAGGAGTACCAGCAGAAACAAGAGCGGCAACAAGTGATGGAAAGACTGTATATAGTAGACCAAGACCTGGTGCTGCTAGAATGTATCCAGAGACAGATATACCACCAGTAGTTATAAGCAAAGATATGTTAAATTCTTTAAAGAAATACATTCCAAAACAATGGGATGAATATATCGATGAGTTAAGTAAAAAGTATAATATCAATAAGGTATTGGCTGAAAAGGTATTCGATTCTGAATATCTGAATCTATTTGAAGATATAGCAGAGGTTTGTAAGAATGTTCCTAATACATTAATAGCATCTACATTAACAGAAACGATAGTTAGTTTAGAGAGAGAAGGTTATGATACTAGAATATTAAATGATGAGATACTTGTAGATATATTTAGAAGGTTAGATAGAGGAGAGATAGCAAAAGAGGTTATAGACAAAATACTAGAGACTATAATGAGCAAGAAGGTTAGTGTAGATGAAGCAATAAAACTGTTAGATATAAAGAAGGTAGATGAGGAAGAGGTTGAGAAGATCATAGATGATATAATCAATGATAATATTAGCATAATAAAAGAGAAAGGTGAGCATGCATTCAGTATGCTTATGGGCAAAGCCATGAGCCAACTAAGAGGAAAGGTTGATGGGAAGAAGGTAAGCATGATTATCAAACAAAAGATCTCAGAATATAAGTAAAGTTTTATAAATATATGATCATAATTCAAGATATTGAGTAACATAAAGATCAGGATTAAGATGGGATCAAATGAGATAGAAGTTGAGGCTCCTATAGAAGTTATGGATAATGCAATCGAATTTATTCCTAAAGTTATGGCAAAGATGGATGACAAAAAGATGGATATCAATTCTAATATTCCAAACATAACTATAGAGAAGAGTGACTCTTTAAGTGATGTTATCTTGAAATTATTCAAAGATGATTGGGGCAGAAATGCTAGAAGGTTATCAGATGTTAAGAATGTATTAGAGTCATATGGTTTAATGTATCCAAAACAATCTATAGCAGTAACTCTTATGCGTTTAACTCAGAATGGAAAACTTAGAAGGTTTAAAGGAGATAACAATGAGTATCTATATACTGCTAGCATTCAATTACTAAATAATGGTGAAATTGATGGATGAGGTTCATGCTATAATAAGTTACAAAGATACTACTGTAGAGTTTAAAGGTAAGCCAGATGCTGTATTAGAATCGTTATATAGATTTCTAGCAAAACAAGTTCCAAACTTAGATCTAGCAGATAAGATCTCGTTAGATTATTCTCTGCCAGAGATGATCGATATATTTAGCGATTATATAAAATTAACACCAGAAGGTCCTAATGTAATAGTTAAGAAGAAGATCCCAGATAGACATATAATAGCATTATACCTTGTAGCATATAGGATAGCTAAGCTCTTAGATAGAATTGATGATGATAAATTATCAAGTAATGAATTACAAAAGTTAACCAATCTTAAACCAAAGACTATAAGCTCTAGACTTAGTGAGTTAGTCAAGATGAGAGTAGTAGATAAGATATCTAGTAATGGTATCAAATATGGAATAACTACATATGGCATACATTGGTTAGCTGAGGAGTTATTAAAGCATGATAAAAAGTTATGAACTAGGCCTCTTCTGTATATATCTATAAGCTCTCATAGTTCCTACTCTACTCAATATACCTTCTCTAACAAGATCTGTTAATGCATGCGATACCGCTGTCTTATCATAATTGTATCCTCTTCTCTTCAACTCTTCATGAACCTCAGATAATGTATGCTCTTCAACAAACCAGTTCTCTTTCCATAACTCTTCGATCAAACCTTTACAAGTAGCATGTCCTCTCTTCTCTATATGCTTACTTTCAACCTTCTCTATCTTATTGTTCATACCAGATAAAACACTCTCAACTACTTGCTTAACATTATCTTCTCTACATGTTATCTCAACTTCCCAATCTCCTCTCTTCAACTTTACAGTAACAACTTTGCCTTTACTTTGTTGTTCATATTGATCATGTTGTGCAACATTTATATGGCTCATCTTCTCTCATATTGATCAACATGAACACACAATTAAATCTTCCCGATCTTGATATGCAAGAACTTGCCAAATGTATTGAAGATGCATTGAATAATAGAAGAGATTCGTTCAATGGATTGGAAGGAAGTCAAGTCTTATTTGATCCAAATGAGACATTAACTCCATTAAATGGATGGAATAATTTATGTAATGCGAATATTAAAGATATAGATGCTAGTGATAAAGCATCTCAAATAGCTGCGGTAGACTCTAGCGCTATATTTATAGCAGATACACCTAATGGTTCAATTTATGCTGCTAAATCTGGTATAGCTATAGCGTATAACAAAAAATCTATCATGCACTTCAAGATCGGACCTACATTACTATACATAAATGAATCTTATCAAAATATAAACAAATTAGCATTATTGGATCATAGCATAGTTAAGCGTATGATAAGGATCAAGGTTGAGCGAGCATTACAGAACAAACTTGCAGAGAGTTTAAGTAATACAATAATATTAGTAGATGGTTCTCTTAAGGTATCGTTATTTGAAGATAATATAAATCATCTAACTAAGATAGTAGATAATTGTAATGCTAATGAGAATATATTAGTTGGGATAAGCAAGGTTTCTAGGTTAAAATTGGTTGAAAGGTTGATATCATCTTTAAATAATCATAACAAACCTTGCTATCTGAATATATCGCATATATTAAGATCATATATTAGCAATCTAATAGGAGAACAATTACTTATTAGATTAAGCAAAAATGGTTTAGTATTAAGAGCAGATATAATTAATAATATAGAGCAAGTATTATCATTATTATTATCAAATGATTCGTTACATAATGGTTACCCAGAGACTCTTAGGTTAGCACATCACCTATCAGTATTTACAAAGACCGAGGTATTAGCAACTATAGGAATAATCTCATCAAGATTTAATCTTAATGAGATAGATGGTTGCGATGCTAGAAAAGTATTACTTGGTAAGATAGGTGTTAGATGATGAAGGTTATAGGTAAAGAAGGTAATGATCTGATCTTATTAGCATTAAAGGAAGATCATGTAGAGAAAGGAGATTATCTGATGGTTAATGATAACAGTGATAAAGCATTATTAATACAGATGTATGATGAATCTTATCTGAATACAGAATCTGTAGTTGATGATATGATAAAGGATGAGATCATAAGATTATCTAGCATAGAGAATAGGATAGATCCATTGAATGTTAGTGATATATCTAGGATAATAAGAGATGCTAGATTGCTAAGGTGTAAGATAAGAGGTGCTATAATTAATAATACATTCCATACTTCAATATCTTATCTGCCATCTAGAGTTGACTCTACTGTAAAAAAGTTGAATGTATCTGAAGTAGATAATTTATTAAAAAGAGATGGTATCTTGCCAATAACAATAGGTTATACTAAGAATAATGAGCAATTGAATATATATGCAGAAGATCTCGATGGTAGATTGAATATAATAACTGGCAAGAAAGAGAGTGGCAAGTCACATTTAGCTAAGATATTAGTAAAGGGTTTGGTTGAACATGGAGCATATGTAATAATATTAGATCTTAACAATGAGTATATAGGGTTAGGTTGGAATAGAGATGGTAAGGCTAGTAGTATAAATAAAAAAGTTATCGTTCTAGAGGCTGGAAAAGATCTAAGATTTACTTTAGATTATATAGGCAAAGCATCAGTTTCAAGCATGCTTAAATATGCATTGGATATGCCAGCAGCTTCTATGCGTGAATTCTCTAGGATCTGGGATTCATTAGCAAATGCCTCTAATCTAACCTTAGCATCATTAAGTAAGGCTATAACAACATGGAATATTAATGAGTTGATAAGAGATGCTATGCTATCTAGATTGCATACTATAATTGGTTCTAGATTATTCACAGATAATGAAGATAAAAGTATAAAGTTCGAGGATATAGTTAGAAGTAAGAGTGAAGGCGCTGCTATAGTAATAGGCATGGGTAAAGTCAGTCCAGTTATAAGGAGGATGACTGTAGAGATAATACTTAGCAAATTGGTAGAATTGTTAGAAGGTAACAAGATACCTCCAATATTCTTGTTTGCTGAAGAGGCCCATCTATATCTTAGAGATACATATTGGGAAGATATAGTAACTAGGATGAGACATTTTGGTATCTTTACTACATTTATAACGAATCAACCAGATGCTATAGATGAATGTATATATAGACAAGTAGATAACATCTTCTTATTTAACTTTACTAGCGATGCTGATCTAGAAAGGATAAGCAAGATATCATTAGCTGATACAGATACAATAAAGTCCATAGTTAGAACGTTACCCCAAAGACATTGTTTTGTTATAGGAAAGGTAGTTAATGATCTACCAATAGTCATAAGGAGTGCTAGTTCTCCAACGTTAACGTTTGGAGAAACAAAGAAATTCTTCAAGATTAGAGCAAAAGCAAGAATATAAAAAATTGAATGCTAGATAGCTTCTTTACCTCTCTTCCTTGTTCCTATATCTATTGCATCCTCTACATTGTATATGAAGATCTTACCATCTCCAGGAGAGCCAGTGCTAGTAACGCTGATTATCGCATCTACAACTTTATCAACCAAGGAATCATCTACAACTGTTATTAGCATAGTTCTTGAATGGAATTCTGGAACGTAGTATGATGTTCCTCTAGCAACTGCCACTGGAGCACGTTTGCCAGCTCCCCTACCTTTAACCTCATCTACTATTAAACCTCCTATTCCTACCTTCTTTAACTCTTCATTAACTATACTAACCTTCTCAGTTGGTATAACTGCCTCTATCTTCTTCATTGCATAATTCTACTTATACCTAGCATATATAATTAACTATTTTTATATTTAAATTAGGTAATAAAAATGTATATAATGAAAATTTAATATTTCTAGTAAAAAATAAAAAGTTTACTTTTTGATTTTAGAATATAGGTATATATAAACCTATGAATATGCGAAAACTAAAAGATTATCAAAAGATAAGCTTATATGCTCTATTAGATATGTTAGCAATAAACTTTTAAATCGGTCTAAAGTATGCTACTTATCATGTTCAGAAAGATAGATGCTATAATCTTATTGGTATCTGATATGCAAAAGTCTATAGACTTTTATAAAAATGTATTAGGTTTACCATTAAAGAGTCAATCTTCAGATTGGACTGAGTTCTTTATGAAAGGAACTAAACTAGCTTTACATCCAATAAATGAGAAATTGAAGAGTAAGATGACCTCTAAAGTAGGTATATTGATTGGATTTATGGTTATGGATATGGATGAGACTAGTAAAATATTACATGAAAAAGGTGTAAAGTTTGTAAAAGAACCAAAAGAGGAGAGTTTTGGCAAGCATGCAATAATAGAAGACCCAGATGGATATATGATATCATTGGTGCAATTGACTGGTAAACCTGGAGAAGAGATAGACCTGTTGCTAGGTATGGAGTAACAAGTATATATTATTGTAAAGTGTGTATGATAGTATGGTAGATTGCCCAGAATGTAAGACTCATGTGAACTATATATATCTAAGAATAGATGAGCCTAGATGTGAGAATAAGCATCCTCTAGGTAGATGGGTTATGTGCAATGGTAATCCTAAGCATATCTATCTTAGTGATGATAATGATAAATGTCCAGTATGTAATAATGAAGAAAAGTCGAAGATTCCTAAAGGAACAAAAGTGAAGTGTATGAAGATGTATCCAAATGGCAAGATATGCCCTTCGCCAGAATATTCATGGCTCATTGATGGTCCTCCATGCTCAATGAATCATATAGATGTTATTGTAGTCAAAGAGTGATCCTATGACAAGTTTAGAGTTCGTAGTTAAAAGCATAATGGATCAAGGTAGATTGTTAACACTAAATTTACATCAAGAGATAAGAACTGAGGCTGTAGATCAAGCAGAGATCATAAAACAGAGGATAGATAGCATTGAAGGTTTAGATGAGGATAGTAAGGCAATGATGAAGAAAGTACTCCCAGCTATGCTTGCTCCTACTATGCCTAAACAAGCAGTGACTATATCTCCAATACAGATGAGTATAACAGTAACAAGGCAGATATATGAAAGGATGGGAATGCCAAAAGTAGGAGATATAGTAGAGGTTAATATTAGCAAGAAAGGTTAAAATCAGAATTAATTATAGTTGTTATAACTTGCATAAGACAGATATAATGGTAGCTATAGGAATTAGTATAATAATCATCAGCATATACATGTTATCAGTATCAGATAATGATAATCATGTAAATAAGGCATCATTAAATAAGGTAAATATAACTAATATAAAATTAAATAATGAATTTGGTATTGAGATAAAAAGTATAAAGCCAAACCAGATAGTATTGATACAGACTGATATTATAAATTTGCAGAACAAGACTCAACCATTTGTATATATAGTAAAGGTAGAGAAGGAAGGTGTAGCAAATTCTATATCATACAATAAAGGAGTTTTATCGCCAAATGAGAAGGTTAGTGTAGCAAACTCATGGATACCACAAGAAAAAGGAGAGTATAAAATAACAGTATTTGTATGGAGTGATATAGATGGAAGAGAGGTTTTAACAAAAAAGAAGAGTATAGAGGTAATAGTTGGATGATCACCTTCTTGTTATCAAGTATACATGGTAATCTTTCATCAATCTAGCATCTTTGATCTCGGTAAATATATACTCGTTAAATGATCTAGTTCTATTATAAAGTTCTTGTCCTATAATAAAACTATTAGGTTTTGCTATAGAATTTATCTTAGAACATATGTTTACTGTAGAACCAAATATATCGTTAACAGATGAGGTTGACATCTTTGCAACTACTACAGAACCATATTCCGAACTTATTCTATAACTTACTTCTGGCAAACCTTCTTTATTCATGAGCATATTAACCTCACCTCGTTTATCAAGCATCGTTAAGCAGCATTCGAACGCTTCTTTAAAAGCATCAGTATCTTCATCTTCAGTTTTTGGAAAATAGAATAATAGACTATCTCCTATGTTCTTAACTACTACTGCATTGAAACTCTTTGCTATGTTAGCCATCATATTCAAGAATATACTATAATACATCATTACTTGATTACCATCAAGTTTCATAACTGCTTTAGTAGAGCCTACCATATCTACAATACATACGCAATAATTCTTGCTATATGAAAGGAATTCCAAAAGGAATTCTAACTGTTGCTCTTCTCTCTTCCTATGAGCATCTGGTTCTAATTTATTATCATTCATCTTAGCACCTACTTATATACCAGCCTCTTGTGCTATCTCATTTATTTTAGCAAATAATGTTTCCATTCTTACTGGTTTTCTTATGCATGAATGTACTCCACGTTCAACAAGTTTGTTTACCTCATCGTCAGTTATAGACGATGCTGTAAATAATACTATCTTACTAGAATTGATCTTGTTATTCTCTATCAACTTTTCTATGAGATCTAAACCAGAAAAGTCAGGCATAGCTATATCCAAAAATACTATATCAAATTTGTCATTCATTATAAGTTCTAAACCTTCCCTTCCATCATTTGATGCTTTTACATCATGACCAGCTATGCTAAGAACCTTAGTTAGCAAGTCTGTTATATCTTTATTATCATCTATTACTAATATCTTCATACTTATACCCCTTCGGCAAACTGAAATAAAAACTAGACCCTTTGCCTTCTTCTGTTTCGACCCATATATCACCTCCTAATTTTGTAACTATTCCTTTACTTATTGCTAAACCTAATCCAGTTCCTCCATGTTTTCTTGTCAAAGATGTATCTATCTGATAAAATTTCTTGAATAAGAAACGTTGTTTATCTTTAGGAATGCCTGGTCCGTTATCTTTTACACAAAACTCTATATTTTCTCCTTTATCTTTAACTATAACCTCTATCCTTCCAGTATTTGCTGGTACAAAATCTACCGCATTATAGAGAAGTGCAGATAATACTTGAGATATCCTGCTTCCATCAGATCTTAATTTCAAGCCTTTATCTGCAGTAATTATAAAAGTTATTCCTTTTTCTTTCATCATTAACTCAAAATCTCTCTTTATATTCTCTAACAATTTATCTATATCTACTTCACCAATATTGAACTTCATCTCATCTAACTCTAATTTCTGCACATCTAACATATCGCTGATCAACTTTTCTAACTTTACAGCATTTGATTCTATAGTATCTATAGCAGCTCTCTGTTCATCTGATAACTTGCCAAGCATATTAGACTTTAATGCACTACACCATCCTATTATTGGTGTTAATGGTGTCTTCAATTCATGTGAAGCCATACTTAAGAACTCATCCTTTAATTTATCTTTTCTTCTAAGTTCTATGTTAACCTTTTCCAACTCTTCTAACTGCTCTTTTATTATCTTAGCGCTTGCCTTATTCCTCTCTAATGCTTCTTGTAATTGTTCTTCTATCCTCTTAAGTTCGGTAATATCGTGTTGTATTGATATATACTGTTTCGGTTTACCATTCTCGTCTAAGAACGGAACTATGGTAGCTTTTACCCAGTAATAAGTTCCATCCTTTGCTCTATTCTTTATCTCACCTTCCCATATCTTACCACTGCTTATTGTCTTCCACATATCTTCAAAGAATTTAGGATCATGATAGCCAGATTTTAATACACTATGAGTCTTGCCTAACAATTCTTCTTCGCTATACTTTGATATCTCTACAAACTTTTTATTTACTTTCATTATCCTTCCTTCTTTATCTGTTATAGATACTATAGCCGTTGTATCTAATGCTGTAGTTATATCTGTTAACTCTTTTGTTCTCTCTTTTACTAATCTGTTCAAGTTCATGTTAGTTTCTAATATGCTCCTTCTCATACGATCGAATTGCCTAGCTAATTGTCCTATCTCATCATTTGATTTTACATTTACTTTATATGTAAAATCACCTTCTGATATTCTACTTGCTGCGTGCTCTAACTCTTTCAATGGTTTTGTAATGCTCATTGATATGAATAATGCAATCATTGTAACAACTGCACTGATTATTAATGCTGTCATCAAAGTGGCATCTCTAAGTTCTGTAATAGGAGCAAATAACTCTGCTTCATCTATCTCAGCAAGAAGCACAAAACCTAGATCTCTAGCACAGTAGGAAGAACCGAATATTGGTACTCCTCGATAATCTGGATATATTCTCCCGCTTATCTCTATACCCTTATCAAAACATTCTCTAACTGGTAAGGTATCTACTACTGTCCTAAATGCTGCATTCTCTATAAACCTGGATTCTGAGATAAGCATCTTATCTTCGTTAACCATATACACCTCTCCTGTATCCCCTAATCCCTTTCTATTAAGCAGAATCTCATCAAAATCACTAACTCCTAAAGTAGCAATTACAGATCCTATAGATCTTCCATCGTCTAATACTGGTACTGCAACTATAGCTTTTCTCTCACCATTTACTGGAGCGAATGTAAGAAAAGCTTTCTCAACTTTATCGATAGTAAATCTTTTACCTTCTTCAATAGAATCTGTAGATAACAATATGTTAGCATTATTATCAAGAAGTTTAATATTATCTATCTCTAACGAAGCGCCTAATATATTAATAAATGGTTCAACTTCTGCTAAGAATAATGAGCGATGGTTATCTATCTGATTATTATGCAAATCTTTTAGAATGTCTTTAATTGCCTCATCTTCTCCTAAGAATCTTATCTGTTCTATCCTTAGTGTTATTAATGATCTTATTGCAGCCCCTCTGCCAGTTGCTTCACTAAGCAACTGATCTTCAGCTCGCTTCCTCAATAACTCATTAGCTGTAGAGAAACTTAATGATGTTATTATAATTAATGTACCTAGTGAAAGAAGTAAACTTAGAGCAATTATCTTACTATTAATGCTTATTGTAAAGCCCTTTTTCAATTTTAATATAGAAATAATGGAAAAATTTGTATATAACTCTTTGCTATAACTTCTATCTATATAGATCCAAATATTAATATAGATTATAAATTGGAGCTCTAATTATAAAATTCAATGCAACAATTATAAATTCAGATAATTTTTAGATTACAAAACGTAGAATAGAAGCATCTAAAACATAGAATGTACATTAATTATATTTTATATAATATAGCTATAAATCCAATATCTTAGAATAAATGATAATACATATATAACCAATAAGTTATCAATAATAATATGAAAAGAATAGAAGCTATAATTAGAACAGAAGCATATCCTGAGGTTAGAAGTATACTAGAGAATATGAATGTATATAGCTTAAGCAAACATGATATTAGTGGTGGTGCTATAATTTCTGGTGAAACTATTGGTAACAAGAAAGGCTTATTCCTAAGCAAAATAGAACTTATAACCAGTGATAAAGATGCTCATAGGATAATAAATATGATTGCTAGATATGCAGATGAGCATGGCAAGATCTTCGTTTCAGATCTAAATGAGATAATAGATGCTAGAACTTTTGAGAGTAAGAAAGAACTAGAGGTTACTCCTAAAACTGAAGACAAAAACATCCCTAAAAGAAGCAGATTGGTACCATTACAGAAATATACAATGGTAAGGGCTGAGAAGTTCTATGATATACATAAAGATATATTGAGATCAGAGTATAGAATAAGATCTTATAGTGATTTTATAAACTTCTGTATAGTATCATACCTCCCTATACTAGAGGATGAGATTAAACACAATGCGATAATGGAGAATCGCAAGTTGTAATAAAAAATAAATTTTTAATTATTTTACAGCTCTAGTTCTGTTTCAGTTCTTATGTTAATACAATTATTTACATCACTAATTATAACTATACCATCACCAACAGCACCGGTCTTTGCTGCTTGAATTATAGTTTTTACAATCTGATCAACTTTAGAATCGTCTATTATTATCTCAAATTTTGCTTTTGGTAAGAGATCAACTTCAACACTCTTGCCAGCTCTACCGAGATGTTGAATAGCACGTTCTTTGCCCCAACCAGTTGCTTGAGATATAGTCATTCCGCCCACGCCCGCATCAACTAAACTATCTTTAACATGCTGCATCCTTTCTAATCGTACTATAGCTTCTATCTTCTTTGGCATAGAGAGTATATAGCATTCTATTACAAAAATATTACGAGTCAATCTAATCAGTTGAGTTATATTAAAGTATTATGCTTAGACGCTAATCACATGATTATCAATTAATAATTATTTGCTAATTTGTTGTTAAAGATAATAATATACCTTAGCAAAGAGGTTTATCATAGATAAGAATTAACTTATAAACCATAAAATTTAAAAAGTATGGCTTTTACACAATTATATGCCTATAGATTCGGGAGATACAGCATGGATAATAGTATCGGCAGGACTGGTATTTCTGATGATAGGTGGAGTAGGATTTCTAGAAGCTGGATTGATCAGGGCAAAGAATGCATCGGGGATAATAATGAAAGTATTGTTCTCTGTAGTACTAGGGCTTATAGCATGGTTCATACTAGGATTTACAGTAGCGTTTGGAACTACAAATGGCTGGATAGGAGGCTTAGATTATATAGCGTTGATGAATGTCACAACTGAACCATTGTTTGAGGGACATACAATACCAGGATATCTATTCTTCCTTTACCAAGGATTGTTTGGAGCCATTACTATAGCATTGATTACTGGTGGTCTTGCAGAAAGGATGAGGTTTGGTCCATGGCTAGTCTTTATACCCATATGGATGGTTCTAGTGTATGCTCCATTAGCAAATTGGGTATGGGGTGGTGGTTGGTTAGCTGAACTAGGAACATTAGACTTTGCTGGAGGTATTGTAGTACACTTGTCAGCAGCATTTGGTTCATTAGCGTCGGCACTAGTATTAGGAAGAAGGTTAGGATTCGGCACTCCAACAATAATGAGCGGTCATAATGTAACATACCAATTCTTAGCATTGTTCTTGCTCTGGTTTGGCTGGAACGGATTTAATGGAGGAAGTGCATTAGCTGCTAATGAGACCGCAGTAGCTGCAGTAGTAGCAACTAATCTAGCAGCTGCTGGAGCAGGCTTATCGACTATATTTACTGGTTGGGCAGTTACAAAGAAACCTAGTGCTAGTTTAGGAGCAAACGGACCCATAGCTGGTTTAGCAGCAGTAACACCTGCATCAGGATTTATCGAACCATGGGCTGGGCTTGTCATAGGTTTGATTGCTGGCGTGGTATTCTATGCAGGAGTATGGTTCTTCAAGGATAGGTTAAAGGTAGATGATGTATGTGATGTCATAGCGATACATGGAATGACTTGTGTCTGGGGTACAATGAGTGTAGCCATATTTGCATCTCCAGCAATAGGAGGAGTTGCTGGTTTGGCATATGGTTCTGCAGATCTAGTAGGACCGCAAGCAGTTGGTACTGCAGTTGGAGCCGCATTTGGATTTGCTGCTACATACGTAATACTAAGGATAATCAATGCAGTAACGCCAATAAGACTAACACCAGAACAAGAAGAGATAGGAGAAGATGTAGCGCTACATGGAGAAAAGTCATATGAACTAGCTTAACTTTCATACAATATTTTTCTTATTTGTATTTTTGATGAAATTATTAGATATTTCTCTTAATTATAAGCTTTGTATGTATATTAATTTACTTAGCTGTTGCTAATCATTTAATAATCAAATAGTAATCAAAAAACAAAATATTTTTATAGTCAAATGATAATCATTTGGTTAATGGATGTAAAGAAGACTACAACACTAGCAGTATTAGCAGCATTGATAATTAGTATATCTGTAGCAGATCTAGCATTTGGAGCACATGGTAGAGAAGTCGAACCAAATGAGAATGGTAGTTTGCCTCCATTTATAGAACCAGATCAGAACCCTTATGAATGTAGAGATCCAGAAGGCAATCCTTGTCCTACTGATACTGGAGATATGGCATGGATGCTGGTATCATCAGCACTAGTATTGTTAATGACACCCGGAGTGGCATTCTTTTATGCAGGTTTAGCAAGAAGGAAGAGTGTTAACTCTACAATAATGATGGTATTCATATGTATGGGCATAATTACTATGCAATGGACATTATATGGATATAGTTTAGCATTTGGACCACCAAAAGATGGTATGCATAATTTCGTAGGAGACTTTTCATACATATTCCTTAACGGAGTATCTCATGATGCACCATTAGGAAGTTATGAAGATGGTGAATGGTCTAGTATATCTCATCAGACATTCATGTTCTTCCAATTGACATTCGCAATAATAACGCCATCGCTAATAGTAGGAGGTTTAGTTGATAGGATAAAGTTTAGTGCGTTTGTAATATTCATGGTAATATGGGCTACTGTAGTATACGATCCAGTAGCTCACTGGGTATGGGGTGGTGGATTCTTAGGAGATATAGGAGCATTAGACTTTGCTGGAGGTACTGTCGTGCATATAACATCAGGTTGGTCAGCTTTAGCTGGAGCATTAGTCTTAGGAAGAAGGTTAGGTCTGGGTAAAGTCCCAATGGAACCTCATAATATACCAATGGTTGTATTAGGAGCAGCATTACTCTGGTTTGGTTGGTTTGGATTCAATGCTGGAAGTGCGTTAGCGGCAAATGGTATAGCAGCTAGCGCTTGGAATGTAACAAATATAGCAACTGGTACGGCAGCAGTAACATGGATGCTTATGAGCTGGGCTCATACTGGAAGACCTAGTGTAGTAGGTGCAGCATCTGGTGCAGTAGCTGGGTTAGTAGGAATAACTCCAGCAGCAGGATTTGTAGGCCCAATGGGAGCTATGATAATTGGCTTCTCAGCAGCAATGATATGTTATGGCGCAGTAGTATTCAAGAACAAGAGAAGATGGGACGATGCACTAGATGTATGGGGAGTACACGGAACTGGAGGTACAGTAGGAGCAATCCTGACTGGAGTACTTGCTAATGAGCATATAGGAGGAGTTGCTGGAGGTTGGGAAGGAAATATAGCGCAAATAGGAATCAATACATTAGGTGCGGCTGTTAGTATAGCATATGCATTTGGCTTATCATTACTGATATTCAAGGTAATGGATCTAGTATGGCCAGGAGGAATAAGAGTAACTCCAAGAGAAGAGGAAGTAGGCTTAGATATAGCACAGCATGGAGAACGAGCATATGTAGAGGAGTAAACTCTTCATCATCCATATTTTTATTAAAAATAAAAAATTAATTATGTTGAAGCTTTTGCCTCTTCGCTTTTAGGCCTTGATGCACGAACTGCAAACCATATACCTACGCATATGGCAAATATCACTATCATAGCTCCTATATGTGCTACCGATGCCTCAGCCATAAGTAGATATAGTGATAATCATTTATTAATCTATTGATTATCAAAATTTATAATAAATTATAAATATTATAAAATTTATGATACTATCTTCTAGATCTTTTATCTTCTGGTTTCTTATATAGAAAAACGAATAGTACTCCTAAAGCTATATTAATGCCAGCTAGGAAGAGTAAGAAGGAATTGTTAAGAAATAAACTCATAGCAGTTCCCCATGCCCCAACACCAAAGAAGATAATAGATACATGCTTTGCTTTCTTCTTTTCTACTCTCATGCATAGATAATAAGAAGGAATTAAAATAAACCTTACGTAAAGGTTATTTACCAACTATACAGATTATAACTATGCTTGGTGAGAGCAGCTGGAGAGATATAATAAATAAGGCTATAGACGAAAAGTTTGAACAGATAGAAAAGTTTGATGATCCTAATAAGATAAGTATAGATGAATGTATAGGCTGCTTAAGAAGATCTTATTATAATAGAATAGAACCAAGTAGAGAGTCTAAGAAGGTAAGATTACATAAAGTGTTAACAAACTCGATGAGGACAAAAAGGAAAGAGTTTGCTATAGATAATATTACTATAGTAGGCTATGCAGATGCTATAATAGATGGAGTATTATTCAATATAATGGTTAGTAATGAACTTCCTAAAGAACCTCTCCCAAAAGATCTCTTATACTTGAATGCTAATCTATGCATATTTAACATAGATAATGGCGTTTTGATTTATACAGATGGAGTTGGTAATACTATAGAATTCTCATTAAGTAGAGATAATAGAGTATTCAATGAATTAATAAGAAGGATCAGAATACTCAACACATTACTAAAGGAGCAAAAGATTCCAATAATAGAACCTAGTGAAGAATGTATCGAATGTCAATACCAAGAGAGATGTTATATGCGTAAATGGAAATATGGAGATTCGTTGATCGAGAAGTTACTAGGAAAAGTAAGGGAAGATTAATCATCCAGTATAGAGTTTATATCATAACCTTGTTTTATACGATTGATCTCGTATCTTGCTATATCATTCCTTACAGCTTTCTTAATAATAGCTACTTCTTTACTAAGTCTAGCAACTATCTCTTCTAAACTCTCTAATCTAGACTCTAACTCTCTATATAATAATACATAATCACTCTCAGTTAGATATTCATCAAACTTGTCTTTATCTTCCACATCTCCGCTCATAACAATACCCTTATACTTTATTATAAATTAACTTATCGCTTAGAAAGTTTTTCTTATAATAATCTTGCTTTTCTTAGCTATAATCAGATATTATCTTTGGTAAAATTTATAATAATTACATTAAAAATTTTATTTTATTAAGAGGAAATGCTAATATATTTGATAATAAACTACTATTTTCACATATATATTAGATTGAAAAACTTTTCTATAATAATTATAAAAACAATAATTTTCTATAATTACTATTAGATTAAGTACATATAGTAGGATTGGTAATGCTCCATATGCCGTTAATAACTATATCCCTATGGCCTGGAAGAACACCAGAGCAGAAGGAAGAGTTAGCAAAAGAGATAACAGATGCTGTAAATAGAGTATTGGGTTCTAAGAAAGAACATGTTATAGTTGTATATCAAGATACACCTAAAGAGAATTGGTACATAGCAGGAAATAAATTGGAGTAATAATCCTTTATCTTTTTATTATTTAATGTATAAACTTATAGCATGAGAGTAGCGGTAGCACAGGTTAGATCATCCACAGATAAAGAAGAGAATTTAAAACTTGCTTTAGAGTATATAGAGGAAGCTTCTAAGAAAAATGCTGAATTAATAGCATTTCCAGAATTTTTGATGGCTTATTCTCCTAATTCTCAAACTGTTGAAGAGTTATACAGTCTTGCTGAAAGTATAGATGGGGAGTTTGTATCTTCGTTAGTAGAAGCATCTAAGAGATATAAAATAGCAGTAATTGCTACTATTTATGAAAAAAGTAATCTTAAACCAAGAGTATATGATACTGCAGTATTCATAAAAGATAAAGTTATATCAGTTTATAGAAAGTTGCATCTATATGATGCATTAGGATTCAAAGAGTCAGAAAAACTCATTGCTGGAGATAAACTTCCAGAACTGATCAAGGTTAATGAAGAGAAGATAGGCATGATGATATGCTATGATTTAAGATTTCCAGAACTTGCTAGAATGATTGTATTAAATGGTGCTAATGTATTGATAGTTCCATCAGCATGGGTTGCTGGTGATAAGAAAGTTGAACATTGGCAAGTAATGCTAAGAGCTAGAGCTATAGAGAATGGTTGTTATATAGTAGCGCCAGATCAAGTAGGTAATATATACATAGGAAGGAGCATGATAATAGATCCTTTTGGAGATATAATATTAGATATGGGAGATGAAGAAGGTTTAGGTATAGCCGATCTTGATATAAACTATCTAAATGATATAAGAGAAAAACTACCATTGCTAAGAAATAGGAGGGTTGATATTTACAGTATAAATGTTAAGTAAATATGCTTAATAGAGAAGCATTCGCATTACATAATTTACAGAAATCATATCTACCTTTCCTCTTACATTTATTACAAGCATAGATCTTTATCATTGGGATGAAATGATCCAGCATTCTTGATACTTCGGTTATACTAGCGTTTGTTGCATCTAGATCTACAAATATACTCGAACCATCTAATAATGCATCTATCTTAGCATAATGCTTGATAGTATTGAGATCATCTATTATAATACCTTCATTATAACTCTCGATACTTTTATTCTTACCATATCTCTCAAGATCTAATACTAGGAATCTAGATATGCAATTATCATGGATTATAGATACTCTAAAATTATCTTCCTTCTCAGAAAGTATGTTATTAACAGTATTGATCGTTTTCTCTAGTACTTCATGATAATTCTCATACGCAAGTATCTTGTTAATTGCTGTATATGGATCTATTAGGTTTATAGAGTATCTTATAGCATTGAGATCTTTATTTAACATTCTAGTATTAGCAATGAATTCATGCTTTATCTTTATAGCCTCTAATGCTGGATCTAACATCATAGCTAGTTTGGCTCTGAAATACATCTCATCGTTGTTTGATTCATAAGCTAATCTTGGAAGGTTTATAGATATTGAATGAACTACAGCTTCCATACTATTATATCTCTTAACACCATAAATACTTCTATCCCCGTTACCAATAGATATCAAACCGCCTAACTCTAATATCTCTTCTATGCTATCCTCTGGTTTTAATATCAAACCAATCTTAGGTATCTCTTTATTATCTAGATACTGTTTATAACCTTCTAACACATTCTCTTTACCATCTTTAACTACAAATGATAGTAATGCATTTGTATTATATGTTAATATATCAAACAATCTTGCTATCTCATCACTAGTAAGATCGAACTCTATATTAGTAAATACAACCTCTTTAGACGCTTCTTTTATTAAACTAGATAGCTGTAGTAATGAATAAGGATCTTTATAATTATCAATGCTAGTAACATCTATGAAGAGAGTATCATATGTTATAGCATTTAAACCACTTGGAATATTTATATTTCCTTCGATATGCTGATCTGCGATATCTTTAGGGATGTATGAGAAGAGCATATACTCTTCTAATATGCTATTTGTTAATCTATACATTAAATCGTTGATATTATATCTAAAGAATTTGGATAGTTCTGATGCTGCCATGCCTACTCTAGAAAGCCTCTCTCTATACTCTTCATAGCCATGCTCTAACAATGTATTGTTTATTATCTCTAGCAAGATTGGTTCAGTTAAATATGATAAGTTTAATTTGAATATCTTTGATTCTACTTCTTCTGCTATCTTATTTGCTATTTCTGGAGATACTCCAGCATCTCTTATCAATAATTGCATAACTCTTTGAGTATTAAACTCTTGGAATCTTTTAGTAGTTCTTATGTATATCTTCCCGCTTTCAACTAGAGATCTTTCTTCGATCTGTCTAACTAGATTTAATACGAGTTTACCTAGATTTGTTATGGTATACTTCTTCTCTCCTCTATTCAATGCTATTAATGACTGTCTTGTTAACTTTCTTAGATGATAAGCAAACTTTCCACTCTCTTTCTTAGACTTGAAGCCAGCATACTCTTTAAGTTCTGAATATGTTAATGGTCCTTTAGAGTTAAGGATCTTTAATATATCAACTCTATTTGCGCTTGCTAATACAGAGAATATAGTCTTTGCCTTCTTACTTGATTTAGTATTTTTGTAATCATAACTCAACTCCATTATACACCTCTTGCATCATCTATTGATTAAAGCAGGTTTATAAAAGATTCTTTACTTAAAGAGCAAATAATATTAACTAGAGGGTAACGACTAACCAAAGAACTTTATCAATGCCTTGCTTATCCTAGGAGAGAACGCAAGTGTTACAAAATGTATAGAGAAACCTATTACTGCTGCAAGTATAAGATTGTCAGTGCTATAATATATTGCTAGTAATACCAATACTCCTGGAAGAGCTAAGATTAGTGCAAGTAATAGACTGATATATATCATCTTGTATAATAACTCTGGATCTATATTCTTGAACATATCCATCTTATTGATCAGATCTGATATAAAAGTTCCGAGACGTTAATAAGCCTTCTACAGTATCTGCATCTCAACCGTCTTTCATGTTTATCTATAACCTCTATAACGCTTGAGATATTCTCTCCACTATTAGTTATGCAGTTAGGATTTACACATTTTATAATATCTATAAACTTGTCTGGTAGTTCTACATTCCTCTTCTCCTTAACTTTATAATTTGATATTATATTTATCGATGCATGTGGAGCGAATAATGCAAGCTTGTTAGTCTCTTCTGGCTCTAAGAATCTATTCTCAACCTTGATTATGTCCTTCTTGCCCAATTTATCGCTTGGAACGTTCATAGCTATAGTTATAACATTACCTTCGTTACCAGTTATATTCAATGCTTTTAATACTATAAGTGCTTTACCACTATCTATATGATCTATAACTGTGCCATCCTTTATCCTTCTAACTAACAGTTGTTCTTCAGACATGAGATAAATGATGCATGCCTTATTAATAAATCATAAACATAGTATAAAATATGGTTATGATTATACCATTGATATGAATCCGTTCTATAATAGAGATGTGATATCAATACGTGATTTTAGTAGGGAGGAATTAGATCTGTTATTCAATTATACAGACAAGTTAGATTCTAAAGAGTTGGCAAAAGGTAAGATCTTAGGCTATGCGTTCTTTGAACCTAGCACAAGAACTAGGTTAGGATTTGAAGCTGCGATGGCTTCTATAGGAGGAACATCTATAGGTATAGCAGATGTTAGAGTATCTTCAATAGAGAAAGGTGAAAGCATAAAAGATACTATTAGAGTTCTAGATTCATATGCTGATGTTATAGTAATAAGACATCCTCTAGATGGTTCGGCTAGATTTGCTGCTGAGGTTGCAGAACATCCATTGATAAATGCTGGGAGTGGCATGGAAGAGCATCCTACTCAAGCTATGTTAGATCTTTATACAATACTTAAAGAGAAGAAGAAGATAGATGGTTTGAATATTGGTATAGTTGGAGATCTAAAGTATGCAAGAACAGTATATTCGTTATTATACGCACTTGATAAATATGATGTTAATATATATCTAATATCTCCAAAAGAGTTGAGAATAAGAGAAGAGTATGTGTTTGATCTAAAGAATAAGTTTGAAGAATATAACTCTCTAGAATGTATAGATGCTTTAGATGTTATATATGTTACAAGAATACAGAAAGAGAGGTTCCCAGATGAGCAAGAGTATAATAAAGTAAAAGGCAGTTATGCTATAGATAAACAGATTTTGAAGAATGCAAAAGAAGATGCCATTATAATGCATCCTTTGCCAAGAGTTGATGAGATCAAGTATGAGGTTGATGATGATCCAAGAGCTGTATACTTTAGGCAGATAAAATATGGGAAAGAGGTTAGAAGTGCATTATTAGCATTGATACTTAATAAAAATTTGGAGTTTTAACCTGAGACACAACTACTCCAGCCACATTCTATACATAGGTTACATCCTTCATTGAATATTACTCTACCTTTACAAACTGGGCATGTATTATCTTCCTCTTCTACACGTATAATACTAGTATTATATTCTATCGCTCTACTCTTTAATGCTCTATCTATCTCTTTAAGGATGAAATCTTCCTTTATTTTATCTTTTATATATTCTAGTGCGAAAGTACTTGGGATCAATTCAAAAGTTTTCTCCTTTTTATCGCTGGTAACATGTAATACTTGTTGCTGTCTAGAACCATCTCTATATACAGTAACACCTTTCAATCCTAAGCCATATGCTAACAAGTATGAGCATTTTACATCATCAGCAGTAACATCATTAGGCATGTTTATTGTCTTTGCTATAGCATTGCTTATCCATTTCTGCCATACAGATTGTGCCATTATATGATCTGCCCAATGCATATCCATAGCTGTTACAAATATCGGTTCTAGTTCATCTAACCCTAAGCCTTTAATACTTCCATAATTGTCTGCTATCTTTGATAATAACTCATCCTTATACAAACCATGTTCTTTTAACGCTTCTTCAAACCTTCTATTTATATAGAAGAAACTACCTACAGTAACTCTCTTCTCAAATACTAGAGCAAAGATTGGTTCTATACCACTAGAACAATCTGCTATCATGGATATCGTTCCAGTAGGAGCAACCGTTGTAGTTTGAGAATTCCTTATACCATACCTCTTTATCTTATCTATCAATGCATCCCAATCATATGTATGCTCTTCCTCATAGTATCCAGCAATGGGTATCTTGCCATTGACATAATCACTCTCATTATAGAGAGGAAATGCTCCTTTACTCTTTGCTAACTCTACACTCTCATCCATGCTATAGTATGATAACGCTTCTGCCAGTTTGCTCATAAATTCATAACCTTCTTTGCTATTGTATGGTATTCTTAACTTGAACAATAGATCTGCCAAGCCCATAACACCTAAACCTATCCTTCTAGTCAGTTTAGTAGCAACATCTATCTCTTCTATAGGATATTTGTTAACATCTATTATATTATCCAAGAATCTAGTTGCCACTCTTATAACTTGTTCATACTTTTGCCAATCAAACTCATAATTACCATCTACTCTTCTCTTTGCTAGGTTTGATAAGTTTATGCTTCCTAGATTACATGATTCATATGGATACAAACTTTGCTCACCACAAGGATTTGTGCATCTGATCAAACCTTGAACACGCTTCATAACATTGTATCTATTTATATTATCTAATAAGATAACACCTGGTTCAGCACTCTTCCATGCACTTATTGCTATCAGATCTAACAATTGCTTAGCATCTATATATTTCATAATCTTGCCAGTTCTAGGATTCTTTAATGGATACTTTGTTCCATTCTTATATGCTTGCCAGAAATCTTCCCATATGCCTACACTAACATTAAAGTTTTCTAATACTCCTGGAGTTGTCTTTGCTGTTATAAACTTTTCAATATCTGGATGCCATACTTCCAATATACCCATATTAGCTCCTCTCCTCTTTCCTCCTTGTTTGACTACATCGGTTACAGTATCTATTATCCTCATGAATGATACTGGACCAGATGCTACTCCGCTCGTGCTTGCTACTATATCTCCTTCTGGTCTAAGGTTTGAATAATTTATCCCAACTCCACCGCCAGACTTGAATATCAAAGCAGCATCAGTGCTTGTCTTCATTATACTATACATATCATCTTGCATATCTAATACAAAACAAGCACTTAATTGTCCTAATCTAGCTCCAGCATTCATTAATGTTGGAGAGTTTGGTAGAAAGTTCATACTAACCATCAATTCATAATATTCTTTGATCTTCTTCTCATACTCCTCAAACTTATTCTCATCTAACATCTTGATCAATTCTTCTATACTAACTTTCATATGCCCTAATTTTGCTAGATGCTTATACAATCTTAACATCGATTCAAAATGCCATTTGTTCAATTTATAAGAACCGATGCTAAATCTATTCTCAAATTGATCAAGGTTATCTATATAATCAGTTATATCTACTTCTATACTTTCTACTTTATCTTTTGAGTATATCTTATCATCTCTTAGCACATCTGGTATTGCTACTAGTGTGGCAACTCTCTCGAACAACTGCTTTGGACTCTCAATTATTCTACCGTTCTCATCTCTAAGCAAGTATCTAGATGCTAATACTCTTAATGGATCTAGATCTAGCTTTTTATCAACCTCATCTAAACTACTCTTTTCAAGAATCTTCATCTTCTCTTCTCTAATCCTTCTTCGCTCATGCCTATAGAGTATGTATGCCTTTGCTGTATCCGATAACCCTTCTTCTATCAATATAGTTTCAACTATATCTTGAACATCCTCTACGCTAGGAATATTCTTCGAATCATAACCATGTTTCTTTAATCTATCTACTACCTTTCTAGTTAGATCTACTGCTAATTCATAATTTGGCTTATTTGTAGCCATTAATGCCTTATATATGGCATTTGTAATCTTGTTTTGCTCAAATTTTACTAATCTACCATCTCTTTTCTTTATATGAGTAATGATCGATGCGTTAGGCTGCGTATCAATTTCAGTGTTTGCCATCCCAATACACTACTATATTCTAATATATAAAAATTCAATTTGAACAAAATATTTATCAATGAATATTATACTAACATTATTTATAAGTAAGATTATTAATTCTTTACTTTTATACATATTAATTATTAAAAGTTGACTAAATGGGTCATATTATCAATTAGTAATTTTGTTAAGTATGTATATTAAATGCTTTATTAGTCAATATATTTCATCTTCTTAATAGTTAGAATATTTTTATTATATAGAATATCAAGATTTTTATAACTAAGATAATCAACTATTGTTAAGAATTGTTTGTAATTTAATGCCTATTATCTCCTTATTATCTATAAATTTATTCAATACCTTGATCAATCTTTCACTAGCATCGCTTATAACCATACTAGGTTTAATCAAGCCTTCTTCTATCTTCTCCAATTTATCTTCCATCTCTCTAGTAAGTTCTACAGATAATATATCTGGCATATACTCTTTTATAACCTCAAATATTGTAAATCCTAGTTGAGTTGGTTCAAATCTATTAGTTATATAACCTCGTTTTATCAAAGTATCTATTATCATAGCTCTTGTTGACTTTGTCCCTATCTTCTCTTTATCCATCAAGACTAGTAAACTACTTGAATTAAATCTAGGTTTTGGTTTCGTAAACTCTTCATTAGAATTTATTCCAAGA
Source organism: Candidatus Nitrosocaldaceae archaeon (assembly GCA_026002835.1). The sequence continues at coordinate 5,102 of BPGC01000016.1, read as the reverse complement.
TTTATTACTATATCATTAATCCTTAATGGAGGAAGAGATTTCTCATTATAATAACCATAAATATTTAGCCATGATCTCTCTAATATACTACTTCCTTCAGCGATAAATGTATAATTATTTATATCTATAAACGCTTTAACCTTGCTTATAACTGCTGGATCCATAAACGTTGCAAGAAATCTTCTTACTATTAGATCATAAACCTTATACTCTAATTTATCCAATCTCTTTGGAAGTTCTCCAGTTGGGTATATTGCTGGATGTGCTGGATCGTCTTTCAAGCCATTATTAGGTTTCAATCTATCTTTACTTAACAATTTACTTGATATATTGTAATACGATCTGATATTAGATAACCTCTTAATTATCTGCTTATAATTCATCCTTGGAAGTCTTTGGCTAGATGTTCTAGGATATGATATTAAAGCGTTAAGATACAACTTTTCAGCAATTGCTAGAGTCTTTGAAGGTGATAATCTATAATAGTTATAAGCTTCTCTCTGTAGATCTAATAGATTGAAAGGTGTAGGAGGTTTCAAATAAATAGTATCATCTTTAATATCTCTAACTACTCCGTCTTTATCTTTACATTTATCTACTATACTCTTTGCATCCATTTCATTATATATTATAGATTCGTATCTTGCAGTAAACTTGTTACCATCTTTAGATAATAATGCATCTATAAGCCAGTATGGCTTAGGAATATGAGTCTGTATCTCAATCTCTCTATCTATTATGAATGCTAGCGTAGGTCCTTGAACTCTACCTATACTCAATATCTTTTTACTAGCATCTATTAATGCTCTTGATAGATTTATTCCGTAGATGAAATCTAGAGTATGTCTTGTAATACCAGCATCTGCTAAACCTTTGAACTTGTAACTTTCTTCTAGATTGGAGAATGCTTTTACGATCTCATCTTTTGTTAATGCTGAAAACTTTGCTCTATAAGATCTTGCATACGCATCATTACATGCGAATGTTAGTATATTGTATGCTATAACCTCACCTTCTTGATCAAGATCGCATGCATTTATAAAGTATTCAGCCTTATCTGCTAACTCTCTTATAGCATTGATCATCTTATACGCATTATCTCTAGCCTGCCATGTTGGATCGAATATGGGATATGATCTTTTGTTAGATGCCAAGTTGTAGAGGTGACCAGATGCATATGCTATTATATAATCATCAACTACAAATATGCTTATTCCATTAACCTTCTTTGTATGATATTTGCCTAATGCAGATGCTATCCTCTTTGCAGCATTATACTTTTCAGATATAACCAATTTAGTCATTCCAGAATCCTCTTGTAGTTATATACTGTTTCTCAGCCTCATATATCATCTTGTATATATTAGAATCGTCTACACAATTCCTCAATATTCTAGCAGCTGTATCTACTCCCACACCATAGCCTGATAATACTATCAATGCTTTCCTTCCAAAGTTATGGAGTAATGAGGCTCGCTTCCATGCTCTCATGAACTCTTTCTCTTCTTCGTCATCTAATTTTACTCCTTTAAGCCTCTTCCTTATTATCTCTTTTAACCTATCATCACTAGTATATGTTGATGTTATAAGCCTAGATTTGCATAATGAGCATCTTAATACATCTGGAGCATCTTTACTCTCAATTATCCTTTCCCACTCTGCACACCTTATGCATATCAATCTATGCTTACTTTTCTCTAACCTTTCCTTAACGAGTTCTATAACACCTTGCTCTATATTTGCTGGCATGGATGCAAACTTGCTTGTATGATCTATTATAGATTTTGCTGACTCTGAAAAATTATCAACTTCTAACCAGACCAATCTTATGCTATTATTTCTAATCTTATCCAATACATGTTTTGTATTGGTAATATCATACTTATCATGTAACAATTCCCTTATAGCTTCTTTAACTATCAAAGTCTTAGAGTATCTATCATATAATAGCCTAGCACTCTTCTTATCATATACAGCCTTTCTATCTATCAGACCAAACCTTTTTGCTACTAGCCAAACTCTCCAATTTAGGTTATGTGTATTTGTTAAAGATGCAATTATTATAGGTTCTAGCTCATAATCATCTTTCAAGCAATCCATTATATGTCTCTCAAATATCCTTGCATTAGATGTCAATGCTATCCTATATGCATCTGCTCTAGCCTCAACCAAATAACCTATCTTTGATGATATTATCGTAGATAATAACGATGCAATTGTATTATTTACTTTATTTCCAAATGATGCATGTATCACGATTGTATTCTCATGTTTAAGAGATTCTATGACTATAGTATGATCGTTTGGTATTACTCCATTTATGCTATCATTCCTTAACCTTCCTACCAATTGTGCTGTCTTGTAATCTACTGGGATCATCTCGCCTACCCAGTATGGAACGTTTATTGCTGCACCCTTGATAGGTTCTACTGTAACTCTTAACTTTGTATCATCTACTGCTAATATTCTCCACTGAGATCCTTTCAATACAAATACGTTACCCTTCTCTCCATAATCTCCTACAAACTCTTGATCTAGGGTTCCAATGACCTTATTGCTTATAGCATCTACTACCTCAAACTTTAGAATATCTGGTATTGTTGATATATTCTCAAAATAATACTTCCTACTTCTTATACTTCGTTTATAATAATCGTCATATAATCTAATTAATCTATGCTTATCTAATAACTCTAAGCATTGATAAATATCATCTATGCTTATATCTTTGAATGGATAAGCCTTTGTTAATATCTCACATGCATCATCTATCATAACCTTATCATGCTCCAATGCTAAACCTACTAGATGATGTGCTAAAACATCATAGGCTGAGTAATGGATTAATTGTTCTTCTATCGAACCTTTCTTAAGTCTAGAGATTATAGCTCTTGCTTCTAACTCATCATCCTTGCTATTTACTATTATCAATCCTTTTGCTGAATAACCTACTTTATGTTTGCTCCTTCCTATCCTTTGTGCCAATTTGCTAACTTGTCTAGGAGAGCCATAATGGATTACTGTATCAACTGATCCTATATCTAAACCCAGTTCTAGTGATGATGTAGTTACTACTATCCCAGCATTACCATCTCTAAGTTTCTCTTCCGTCTCTTCTCTAACAACTCTTGATAACGAGCCATGATGCACATCCACATTCACATTTGTATAATTCTTCATTACTGTTGATAGATACTCTGCCTCATCTCTAGTATTAGTAAATAATAATATATTACCATCTAAATTCTTAACATAATCAGCTATGAATTTTGCTATAGTATTAAGAGTACCTTCCTTATAGATTACATCTATATCATACTTTCTAATTGAGTTATCTATCATTATAGCGCATCTCTTATTAATTCCAACTAGAAAATCTGCTGCATCTCTTATGTTACCTAATGTTGCGGATAATCCAACTCTAGTAATGCTATTAGCACTTAACGCTTCTAATCTTTCAAGGCTTAGTGATAAATGTGAGCCTCGCTCATTTGATACTAGTTCATGTATCTCATCTATAACAATCCATTCTATACTCTTTAATCCTTTAATCATCTTCTCACTAGCAAGCATTATGGCTAGTGATTCTGGAGTTGTTATAAGCACATCTGGAGGATTTGATGCTATAGCTCTTCTCTCTTTAGTGCTTGTATCGCCATGCCTTACAGCAACCCTTAACCCTTTTGCTTCTCCATAAGATACTATCCTTCTTAGGATATCTCTATTCAATGCTCTTAATGGAGTTATATATAATGCTTTAATACCTCTCTTCTTATTATCCAAAAGTGTAAAGATAGGTATTATAGCTGCTTCTGTCTTACCAGAACCAGTAGGAGCTATAAGTAATGTATCTATCCTTCTAACAATTGTATGTAACGCTTTCTTCTGAATATCTGTTAATTTATTATAGCCTATGCTTCTAAACGCTTCTAATACTTCCCCTTCTACGCTCTCTAAGCTTTGCTCTCTTCTTCTCTCTCTCTTCATTGACATATAACAGTATTAATATTAATCCAATTACGAATAATACTGTTACTGCTGGATATATAGCATCGATTAGTGCCATTCAAAAGCAGTTATGCATTGAGCAATAAATTTCTTTGGATAAAAATAAGGTTTAGAATGTTATCTTTCTTACTCTCATTGCTGCTAATACTGCAGTAAATCCTACTACTAATGGTATTAAAGCTGCTAATGGGAACTCTGGTACAACGCTTATGCTATATTGATCTTCAGCAGTTGGTTCATCTAATGGGGTATGATCTATACCAACTATCTCTACTTTAATAGTATATTGGCCATTCTCATTGAATATTGCTCCAGATATTGTATATGGCGCAGTAGATACATTACCTTCTCCAGCCTCTCCTCCACTAACCTCAGGAACTCCTTCTGATGGTGTTATTATCAATTCTAATACTCCATCATGATCATGCAAAACTTGATCCCATACTTGTTCACCATCTCTAGTTATCTCTACATGATAGTCTAAGTGATGCCCAACTATCTCATCAGCCTTTGGTACAAACTTTAATGTTATACTATCATTAGCCTCTCTATCGAATGGTAATGCTAGATCTGTCTCTAAATCTATATTCATTCCTTGCATAACATTTGCTTCTGTTACCTCTTCTGCTGCTGCTTCAACTATAACTTTGCCTACCATGAATGGATGTAATGAACAATAGTATAGATACTCTCCTTCATCATTGAATGTATAACTGAATGTTGCTCCTGGTGCCATCATTCCAGAATCGAATAATCCATCTGGTCCTGGTGTTTTATCCTTATACTCATCAAATTGTATTAGACCGAATGATATACCACTTGTTACTGTATGGGTAGTAGTATCATCATTAGACCATGTTACTGTAGTTCCTTTGCTTATAGTTAATATACCTGGGTTATAGCATTCATTACTAAAGTCTTCTCTACAGTCTGCTATAGATGAACCTTCTGCTATACTAACACTTGCTTCTTGTGCATATACACTGCTTATGCTTATTGATAATGCTGCAATTGCTAGTATTGCTATTGCTAACCTCATTGTTTGATAAACAATGAATCTAATACTTAAAAGTTACTGTAGATACAGCAAAATT
>BPGC01000015.1 GCA_026002835.1 Candidatus Nitrosocaldaceae archaeon | reverse complement strand
GCTTTATCTAGCATATCAAGCAGGTGTATTATATACTCTCCAGAAATATCGAAGATTATTGTATGCAGATCTGGAACCGTTTTTATAGCATTTCTTAGTAATGATGATGTAAGATTCGATTTTCCAACACCAGTAAAACCGAAGATGCCAGTATGGTATCTTATCATATTACTTATATCGACCTTTAATGGTATATTAAATCCAATAAGATCTCCTATTGCGATGCCATCATCAATGCATAGAAACTTCTCAACAGCTTTACTAGATAATAGATAAGCAGATGCTCCTATCAAAGGAATTAGATTTGTCCTCTCGAACCTTATATTATCATCTATTATCAATTCATAATTAGTTGGAACGGTAACAATATCTATCCATGTCTCATTGCTCTCTTCCCAACTATCATTTATTATACCTAGATATTCCTTCCTTAATACAGTAGGCATACTTACATCCATACCAAGCATCTGATAATGTATAGGTTTTGGAGCTGTAACCTCATATACAAGATATTTTATGCTATTACTTGTTTTTCTCTCTATTATCACAAATGCTGGGTTGTGTAATCTATCTAATACCTCTAGATCAAACTTTAGCTCTAGTATTACTTGCATATTACTTACGCTTATCTCTCCTTCTCTAGATCTTGAAGATCTAGTTACCATCTTGCTCTCTCTAACCTTAGCATTAAATTTGTCCTCTAGATCAATAAGCCATGATGGTATCATCTTCTTCTCTTCTCCTCCTCATATCTCTGGTCTCTAAAAGATTTAGAGATTGATAATACTTTGTTCTTTGCTGCTTCTTTGCTAAGGTATAGATTAGATACACCAGTCAGCATTGAACGCATATGCTTAACATCAAACTTTGCTGCTTTATCTGCTAAATATAATAAATAATTATGTCCATATGCTTCAAATATCTCTTTACTATCAGATGCTGCTAGTATATTTAGATATAGATTATCTATACAACTATCATCCTCAACAAATAACGATAATCTACTTATCTTATTCCATTCTTCAGCCTCTAACTCTATTAATGAATCAGCATCATCTGGATAGAATATCCTATCATATAAGAAGACTGGTGATCTCAATCCTTGATCATGCTTATAAGTTCTCAATTGGAAGTATGATCTTATAAATAACCTTTCTCTGAATATAGCCTTTCTAGCCGCTTTGAACCTTTTATCATAGACTAGAGTTGTAAATGCAGCATCGTATGCTATGCTTCTCCATGGAGTCTTTATAGATTCATTAGTAGCACTAAGCATAGTAAAGAACGATCTATCATTGCTCAATTCTAATCTATCTATACTTAATCTCTTTGATATTACTAGATAAGGTATGACTGCTCTTATAAATTCAGTAGTATTCATATCTTTGATAATTCCTATCATAAATATTCTATTCTTTAGAACTTTACCAATTATATCATAAAGTAAGAATAGGTTCAACGCTGATATATCTACTAAAGATAACCATTTATCATTTAATAATAATGGATACTTATAACTATTAAAGATATTATTGATTATTTTATTAGTCATACTAGATATTCTCTTCCAATAATCTTTTGCATAATCGGTTAATGATAATACTGAATCGGATCTAGCAAGTAGCAAACCTTTGAAATGCTTATCTAACTTCTTTATCTTATCTATATGCTTGTCTATATCATCTATTCTTAATTTTAGTTCTTCAATGCTTTTTTCACCATCTAACAACTCTTTTATTATAGCATACCTAGCATATGAGCCTCTAGGAGGTATATAGATACTAGCATCCCCTAACATATATGCTAATATAATATCAAGCATAGATACTTTACCATATTCTGTATCAATATCAATTAAAGGTGAACTCTTCTTTCTTATAAGCATCTGAACATCTCTAGTTAATGGAGCATATGTTCTTAGCAATGATCTATCTAATAATACCAACTTCAAATCTTTATAATTTGTAATGGCATCTGCTGCTAGTTTGAGTTCGGCCATTGTCATGAATGAATAAGGGATCTTGTCTGATGAATATCTTATGTCAAATTCGTTATCCTCTTCCTCTATCAAGCTACCAATATCCGACTTCCATAATGGAATTGCTGTTGATATCTTTAGATTGCTTCTCCTTATATCATCAAACCTATTAGACTTTAATCTAGCAGTAAATGCTACTGCATTTACATAAAATAGTAACATATCTAATCTTTCTTCATAATCCATAGAACCATCTATGCCTATTGCTTTATATTCATCTAACTCTTTATGACTAACATGCTTTATACATTTCAATAACTCTTTAGTGCTAGATATTGTATTCAATCTATTATTGAATAGATCTAAAAGCATACTAGTCTGTATCTTAAGGTTAGAGGCTAGATCCATCTGATATTATAAATAAAATCACATTAATTAGTCTTTATTCAGTCTTTAATAGATTAGCTTCTATAAGCTGTTGAACTAGGTCTACTACTTCTTTCTCTATATCGCTCCTTGGTAATTTAAGTTTGGTAGCAAATTCGTCTATAAGTTCGTTTAAAGTCTTTGTGCCATCACAAGAGTTCCAGAATGCTGCTAAAGCATCATTTATCATAAAGCCTTGATTAGCGTCATTGTATAATGCTAGTGAGCCATCCTCTTGCTTTACCAACTTACCTTGTTTAATAGGCTTTGCCTTATCTAGATCTATACTAAATCTTAGACTCTTCTGACCGTATATCTTCTCTTTTGCCTCTTCACTCATCCTCTCTGGAGTCCATGGAGGATCCCATACAATCTCTACATTAACATTTCCTAATCCTTTAATATCTTTCAATGCATTCTTTACATCTCTAACTAAAGTATCATGCAATGGGCAACCTTTTGTAGTCATAGTCATCTTTATATTAACATCATTATTCTCATTGATATCTATGCCATATATCAAACCTAGATCTACTACACTTAATGGTATCTCTGGATCCATGCATTTTTTCAAAGCATTCCTAATCTGTTCTTCTGTAACTTGAGTACTCATACTAGAGTTTATAATTATAAAACATAAATACTTTTAGTTAATGATGCCCTGGTAAACTCGATGGAACTCTAAACTCTTTCTTTATATTTATACCTTCAGCAGTTGTAACTATTATATAATCTCTAGATACCTCTTTAGGAGATAATACAATCCTTTCATTTGGTGATAATCTAGGGATCTTCTCTTGATAACTTCCAAAATCTATTGTTATATCTGTAAGATCTTTACTGCCTTTATTCGTTAACACTATCCTATAAAAATTTGCAAGATCTGCTGGATCGTTTATTGCATCTACTTCTAAAGCGTAATCTTCTTTTGGTAGTGTTAATATTATTAGGGATATAGCAATTATTGGCAAAAGCAAGAGTTTGTTATTCATCGTAATTCAATCATATATATCAAATAAATATTTTTACAAGCCGAATAATTTTGCTATAGATCGTTCATATGGCTGCCTTAATACACCTTTCTCTGTTATTATAGCACTAATCAACTCTGGAGGAGTTAGATCAAATGCTGGGTTGAATATCCTAACACCTTTTGGAACTAACCTCTTGCTTCCTACTTTTATAACTTCATCATACTTTCTCTCTTCTATTATAACCTCATCGGGATTGCTTTTAAGATCGAAACTTGATAATGGAGCTGCTACATAGAATGGGATATTATGCTTATCTGCTAATATTGCTAATTGGTATGTGCCTATTTTATTATATACATGTCCAGTTCTTAATACTCTATCAGCACCAACTATAACCTTATCGATCATGCCTCTAGCCATGAGCGAACCTATTGCTGTATCTGGAGCTAAACTTACATCAAATCCATCATGTTTTAATTCAAATGCAGTTAACCTAGCACCTTGCATAACTGGTCTAGTTTCGGTAGCAATAACATTTATCCTCTTACCATGTTCCTTTGCAGCTCTTAACACTCCTAATGCAGTTCCATATGCTACTGTTGCTAATGCTCCAGCATTACAATGTGTCAATACTGTATCGCCATCATCTATCAATAAAGAGCCATTGAAACCTAGTAATTGATTTATCTCTATATCCTCATTAAGCATTTTTAAAGCCTCGTCTAATATACTCTTCTTGATACTTGCTATATCTCTAGCCTCTCTAGCCTTATTCATAACCCGCTCTAAAGCCCAGAATAGGTTTACTGCAGTTGGTCTAGTAGATCTTAAAGTATTGTATGCTAACTCTAGATCTTTAAGCAAAGCATCTCTTGTCTTGCTTTTACTATTGATTGCTGCTAATGCTAATCCTAACGCTGCTGATACTCCAATTGCTGGAGCACCTCTTACAACCATATTCTTTATAGCATCTGCTACCTCTTGATACGTTTTGCATCTTACATACTCTAACTTATTAGGTAACTTTGTCTGGTCTATTAGGATAACACTATTATCCTTCCATTGTACAGTTAATAATTCTAAACTCATTGCTATCTATCATGCTAGCATTATATAAATTAGTTTTTCTCAATCTCATCAACAATCCTCTTCTTCAGATCTTCCATGCTAGATAATACTTTCTTACTATTTGCTTGAAACTCTTCCCTAGCATTTATCAATCTAGGTATGCTTTCTATTATCTCATCTATAGTATCAAAAGTATAACTTAATCTATTAGCAATTAGATATCTATTGATATGGATATCTTTCATATTATATATTATATTTGGTATTCCTAATAATGCTGCTTCACAATTCATAGTTCCTCCAGAGCCTATGAATAACGCAGCATCTTTCAATAGCATTAAGCCATCTATAACATCTTCTAATACATTTATACCTAAATCCTTTATAGCGTTTATCTGATCCTCATATCTTGCTAATGCTATAACATTGTATCTCTCTGCTATTCTATCTAATAATTCTAATGCTATAGATCTTTTGTTATGAAGATAAGCAGCTTTACTCTCTTCCAATCTAAATAAAATAAAATTTTTATTAGAATTTCCGATGGGCTTTATCCATATACTTGGATCTAGCGCTTTATATGGTATCAATTTTTTATTATTTATTCCATATTTAATAAATTCTTCTCTTGGTATAATCCATGGATACATTAATTTATCTACTAATGGTAAGGTTAATTTACATACAGCCTCTGCATGAGGAGAGTCATTAAAGCATAGAATCGGTATCTTTAAACCAAATGCTACTCTACATGCATCTGGGGATGAGAATGTTATCAATTTATCTGGTTTATAATCATTGATGATACTTGCTAGTTTATGTACCCTCTCAGCAGATATTACTAGTTTGTCATATAATGTTAATCCATAATTGCCTATAACCTCTAGATCTAAACCTCTAATCTTTGCTAACTCTATAGTCTCTCTAAATGCTCTCGAGGTGCATAATATCTCATGATCTTTTAACTCATCTATCACAGGTTTGAAAAAGTTTACTTGTTTTGGAGTTAATATATCAAACCATAGTCTCATATGCTCTACCTATGCCTCTTATCTTCAATCTCTTAAACTCTTTATTAGCAAATATTCCTCTTCCATCATATATCATAACATTATCGTTTATGCTAATAATATAATCCTCATCCAACCTTTTATATTCATCATGATCAGTTGCTATGAATAATAGATCTGCATTTCTAATTGCAGTATTTATATCTCTAGTAAATTTAACGTTCTTTGGTATTGATTCTTCTCTAACATAAGGATCATGTAATATTATATCAAAACCATACTCTAAGAATTTATTTATTATATTATAAGATGGTGACAATCTAGCATCTGCTACATTACCTCTAAATGCTAAGCCTAGTATTGCAACTCTCTTCTTGCCATTTAACATGTTTATTGCTTGATCTACACAATACTCTGGCATACTATCGTTAACAATCCTAGAGGAATGTATTATGTTTGCTTCTTCTTTAACCTTACTTGCTACATCTAATACAAATCTTGGATAGATTGGAATGCATATGCCTCCTACTCCTACTCCTGCTCTATGTATATTACAATAAGGCTGAGAGTTAGCAGCATCTCTAACCTCCCAGAAATCTATGCCTAGTTTATCGCATAATCTCGCTAATTCGTTTGCCAATGCTATATTAACATCTCTATAAACACCTTCTAACAATTTCTCTAACTCTGCTGCTTTTATGCTACTCATAACAATTACTCCTTTCTTTGCAATTATCGAGTATAACTCTTTAGCAATAGCCTTGCTATTATTGCCTATACCAGATACTATCGCTGGATAATTCTCTTCTATATCCTTTATTGCTCTACCTATATAGATCCTCTCTGGGTTATATATTAGAGCAAAATCCTCATCTGGCTTTAGACCATTATACTTCAATTTTGGTAATATTATATTCTCAGTGGTTCCAGGAGGCAAACTTGTATTAAAGCATACTATATCATTCTTCTTTAAACCTTTTCCAATACTATCTGCTACCTCTTCTATATCAGAATAGTCTATCGATGAACCATTTGTAACTAATGGGACTGCAACAAACTTTATTCTGCTCTCTTTAGATGCAAGAATACCATCTTTGATTGCTATAAACCTATTCTCTTTAATTGCTTCTGTAAATGCTTCTTTAACTCCGGGTTCATTTGAATTAGGAAATCCATTATTAGCTTCATTAATTATATAATCAGATTTATCTATACCAATAACACTTGCCCCTTTCCTTAACCATACAGCTGCTATAGATGATCCTACTTGTCCTAATCCATATACAGCTATCTTTGCTTTATGGCTTATTATATCATCATATATATTCAATAAGGATTCTTTAATTGATGTCATATATAAATCTCATATTCTTCTATATTCTAATATATTATCTACTATATACTTTGATATCCCTACTTTACCAAATATATTCAACCTTCTAATACTCTCTTTAGCCTCTTCATAATGTTCATCTAACCTCTTTATACATTCTAATATATTATTACCATCTGCAAATGCTAACTGATTAGCATAGCCTTGTAAGGTTTCAGTCCACTCTGTATTTGGTCTTAATGTAATTAATGGCGTTCCTAGTATGCAAGATTCTTTTGTTAAACCACCAGAATCTGTTATTACTGCATATGCATGTTTTATTAATGATAATGATGTTATATAGTCTACTGGAGGCTTTATAATAATATTTGATAGCAACTTATTAAAACCATACTCTTCTATCTTCTTCTTTGTCCTAGGATGTATAGCAAATATTACATCTCTGTCTTCTGCTACCTCGTTTAGTGTTGATAATATATGCTCAAGTCTATCTTTATTATCAGTATTGAAATCTCTATGTATAGTTACATAATAATACTCATTCTTATGTATGTTATTAGATATCTTATCTGCTAATAGATTTATAGAATCTACTACTGGATGACCTATTACACCTATATCATCTTCATCTATACCTTCTCTTAATAGATTATTTTTACAATTCGTTGTAGGAGGAAAATGTAGAGTAGTAATATGAGTTATAATTACTCTATTGATCTCTTCTGGTAATGTTCTATCAAATGCTCTGCAACCTGCTTCAATATGAATAATGGGTATCTTCAACTTTGCTGCTGCTAATGCTGCTCCTAATGCTGAATTTGTATCACCTTTAACTATTATAATATCTGGCCTATCTTCAATTAATGCTTCTTCACATCTAACCATTATTCTAGATGTTTGTTGAGCATGTGTACCACTTTTACTTTCAAGATCTCTATAAGGTTCTGGTATATTCAATTGTTCTATGAATATATCTGACATCTCTCTATCATAATGTTGACTTGTATTATAGATCAATAATTCTGACCTATCTTTCAAGTTATGAATTATTGGAGCAAGATCTATGAAAGTTGGTCTAGTTCCTACAACTATAACTATTCTCATTATTAATAATTAGTTATAATAAATTTCATATTTATGCCTTCTTATATGCTTCAATTATCTTATGTTCGTTCCTCTCCCATATTAGATTGTTCTTAGCATGAACAAATATAGCTTCGCGCTTCTTTGTAAGTTCTTCCTTATTGCTGTTATAATATACCAATAACTCTCTTAACTCATCATAGTTACTGAAGGTATCACATAAATCTCCAAAATCTTCCTTTATTGAAGGTATATCATCTATAGTTATAATCCATAGACCGCAATATGCATATTCATATACCTTGTTTGGACTGCAATATTTATGGAAAAAATGCCTCTTCCATGGTAATAATCCTATCTGACATTCATTATACATAACCTCAAATACCTTAGCCATAGGCAGATACCCTAGAGCTCTTATCCTATGGTTATTTGGTTCATTAACTCCTATTCGTATCAGCATGCCAGTATGTGGTTTTAAGAATATCTCTTCTAACCCTAGTATATCTCTATAAGCTCTATATTTTGCTTTTGTATCCATACCTACATATACTGAACGAAGATCATCTTTATGATCATAATTTATTGACTCAAATATATCATTAGCGTCTTTTGATGGATAGTTTGGAACAACATATACATGCTTAGACAACTTGGAATAATATTCTGCAATACCATTACTAACAGTAATAACTGGATGTGAATATGCAAGCATATGTTCCCATTCTCGCCATCTCTTACTTAATGCTAATACGTCAACTACTAACTTTTTAGCCTTTGCTATAATACTAATGGGGTTATCAAATTTTGCAAGTATAGCTGTAGAATAAAATTCATGATCGTCAAGTATCATGGGTATGCCTAGATTATGAGCATACTTTGCAACAAATATGTTATGAGCATGAATTATATCTGGTCTTAACTCCTCGACTATCCTTCTTAACCTCTTCTCTAAACCAAATGAATATCCAAGTGTCAACTTTAAATGGTTTAATTTAGAATCTTTTGGGCATATCCAGAATATCTTATCAAATATGTGGTTATATTTATTATAATATTTAGATCTAGTTCCCACAAAGTAAACACCATAACCATGTTTTTTACATGTCATAGCAGATTTTAGTATTCTTGGGTCATTTATACCTCCATCACTTATATGAAGTATCTTCATATTACTCAATATTTATTATCTTAAATATAAAGTAACTTCAATCTTCTTATTATCCATTTCATCCTTCTTTTAGCCTTAAAAGCTACTGGTTCTTTCCCATCTTTCCATTTGTAATAATATTCTTTGAATAGTTTATCTTTAGTTATGTTATATAATTCTGCTAATTGTCTTACATGTATCTCGTGATATTTTAATGGAGGATTGCCCAAGATATCATAATAAGTAGTGTGTCGAATAACTGATAGATCACTAGCAACATAAAAGATATTGATCACCATTATAATTAAGATGATATGCCTAGAGATTGGAAATCGTATAATGAAGCATTAGTAAGAAGAGGAGAGATATTATTATCATTAGATTTCATTAATAATTGGGATAAGGAATTAGAAGAGATGAATAAAGGTAAAGAAGGCAAACCTTATCAATATCCTAACTCATTCATATCATTACTAGCAATAATACATGCATATCTATTACCATATAGACAGTTAGAAGGTTTCATTAGAGCATTAAGCAATTATACTAACATTAAGGTTCCAGATTATACTAGCATAGCATGGAGAGTTAATAGATTAAATGTTAAGATGGATAATAATATCAATACAAATGAACCTATTATTATAGTAGTAGATTCTTCTGGTATTAAAGTAGCTAATAGAGGAGAATGGATGAATAAGAAATGGAAGGTAAGAAGAGGCTTTATAAAGATGCATATAGCTGTTGATATCAAAAATAAGAAGATAATAGCATTAGAGATAACTAGAGAAGATGTTCATGATAATAAGAAGTTTAAAGACCTTATAGATAATATAGATGCTAAAATAGATAAGGTTATAGTTGATGGAGCATATGATAGTAATGATAACTTTAATTATCTAACAGATAAAGGTATAGAACCAGTAATTAGAGTAAGAAGTAATTCTATAATCAATAATAGTATAAGGGATATGCATGTATTAGATCAATTGAGTGATTATACTAGATGGAAGCATAAGCATGATTATGGTAAGAGATGGATAGCAGAATCTGTATTCTCATCATTTAAGAGAATGTTTGGAGAGTATATTAAATCAGTAAGATGGGATAATATGGTTAAAGAGTTGATGGTTAAAGCAAGTGCATATAACTTGTTTATATCTATGAGTAATGGATATGGTTAAGAGATATATGATATGTACTCTGTTAATGAGTTATTCAACACAGCAAAGAATAATTAAACTATATGAACTAGATCTTTCAAACTCCTCTTCTTTTTAGGATGTAATACCTTTGTAGGATACCCTATACATAATATAGAGGATGGTTCTAAATCAGTTTTTATAATCCATTACTTTTCTCTCATCAAACATACCTATCCATATACTGCTCAAACCTAATGCATGAGCTGCTAGTTGTGCATATGCGGCAGCTAATGTAGCATCTTGTATAGAGAATTTTCGAAGTATATAGGGAGGAAATTTCATCTTAACTCTAGATGGATTCATACAAAATACTAATACTACTGGTGCATTTACCCACGGTTGGTTATTACATGCTTTAACTAAAGCTTCTTTCTTCTTTGGTTCTATAATATGATAGATCTCAAAACCTTGAAAGCCTCCAGCTGTAGGAGCTGTGTCAGCAGCTGCTAATATCATCTCTATCTTCCATCATTAACCTCTTTATCTAAAAAACTCCTTTGCGACCTTCTATTAAGCATTACATGGAATATATTAAGATCTAACTTTTGTTCTGGTTCTCCAGATAATATCTCACTTGGATATGACATCATAATATATTGTTTAAAGAAGTTTATAACTTTATCTATAAATTTACAGCTTAGTAATAAACTATCTTGTTTATAACTCACAGCAATTCATGAGTTCTAATAGTTACTTATTAAGTATAAATTTTTGATTATAGTATTAACAAATTATTTTTAGCTAAATTAATAATTTAATTTATTATTAGTTAACATATGAATGAGATAATATTTGGGATTACCTATATTATGATAGCATTAGTTGCTGTCTGGGATCTTTTAAGGCATAAAGATATAGATAACAAAAAGTTTGTTAAAACAATTTTAGCAGTAGCAGTAATGATAGCATTTGGTCTTTATATGCCAATTCATAAAGATGATAAGATAATAACAAAGATAATAGGCGATTCTCCATTTAGATCTACTAACCATCATATCAATTAGTTACTCAAATATATTTATATGCAGTATTGTATGATAATCCCAATTCTTTACGTGCTTTTAACGCTAATATAATTCTATTATTGTTACATCTTAGTAATCATTTACCCTTGTTCTATATCATGTTATACCTAATAAAATAATCATAAAATAATATATGAGATTTAATACTTTAACGGCATAAAATATATAATAAATTTAATTAAATTTATTTTTCTAAATATTTTTAAATTAAATTAAAAGATAGTTTTAAATACTTGTAATACATATAGTTTTAGTTATGGAGTTAAATGTAAATACATTACTAAATGAACAATTGAGCAATATAGTAAGTAGAGATATAATAACACTTGAAGCAGATAAACCAGTTAGTATAGCAATTAAAGCTATGAGAGATAGAGATGCTAGGAGTGCTTTAGTAATTCATAGTAACGAAGCTGTAGGCATAGTTACTAAAACTGATATACTCTTCAAAGTTATAGCACAAAATAGAGATCCTAACAAAGTAAAACTTAGAGAGATCATGTCTTCCCCAGTAATAATGTTACCAGCATCAGCAAAAGTTAGTGATGCATTAGATATAATGAATAAACATGTTATAAGACAAGTATTTGTAGGCTCTAGCACAGCTATAGTAGGTATGGTTAGTAGAGAGGAATTGTTTGAGATGATACATAAGGCTAGTATTAATACTAGCGAAGATGCATTAAGTGGTGCTCCTGTATGTATAATAAATCCTAAAGCATCTGTATTAGTAAAAGATGTCAATAAGCAATTACAATGTCCATATTGTGAATCTAGTTTTACCTATAAAGATGAGTTATCTAGACATATAGATAGATTACATATGGGAAGTGGAGCATTAGAAGGAGATCTAAGAAGAATATTTGAATAAGGTTTATAGAAGCATCTAATCAATACTTGCGTGTGGATATAGAGAGTAAGATCGCACTTATCAAGCGAGAGCCAACTGAAGAGATCATTACTGAGGAAGAGTTAAGAGAATTATTAAGTACAAATGATAAACCAAAGCATTACATAGGTTTAGAGATCTCTGGCTTATTACATTTAGGGAGTCTAATACTAACTGGTTATAAGATAAACGATATGCTTAAAGCTGGGATAAATTGCACAGTATTCTTAGCAGACTGGCATACATATATCAATGATAAATTAGGAGGTGATTGGCAATTGATAAAAGAGGCTAGTTCTTATTATTCTAAAGCATTCAAGTTCTTCTGTAAAGGAGTCAATATAGTATTAGGTTCAGAGTTATATGATAATCAATATTGGCAAGATCTCATAAGGTTTAGCAAGCATATAACATTAGCAAGAACTTTAAGATCTGTAACAATAATGGGAAGAAGTGAGAAAGATAAATTAGATTTTGCTCAATTGATCTATCCTCCGATGCAAGCTGTTGATATACATGCTCTAGATCTAGATATAGTTCATGCTGGAATGGATCAGAGAAAGGTGCACATGCTTGTTAGAGAAGTCTTCCCTAAACTTGGTTGGAAGGTTCCAATTGCAGTACATCATCATCTACTTCCAGGTTTAGGAGAACCTACAACTTTAGGGTTAGAGGAAGATCAGAGGTTAGATGCAAAGATATCTAGCAAGATGAGTAAATCAAAACCATGGACTAGCATATTTATACATGATGATTATAATACAATAAAGAGTAAACTGAGGAAGGCATGGTGTCCAGAAGGTGTTATAGAGAATAATCCAGTATTAGAGATTGCTAGATATATAATATTCCATGAGTATGATCAGTTTACAATAGAGAGACCAAGTAAGTATGGAGGTAATATAACATTTTATAATTATAAAGAGTTAGAGGAAGCATTTCTAACAAAAAAGTTACATCCAATGGATCTCAAGAACGGAGTTAGCATTTATCTAGATAAGATAATAGATCCAGTAAGAAGATATTTAGCAGATGAACCTATAATAAAAGTTATCAAGAATTTATAATTTGTTAATAATATCTTTCAACCTATCCATACTATCAATATTATCCTCTAATCCAAACAAGTGTATTATAAAGTGTGTAACACCAGCATCTCTATACCTATTAAGCAATTCTATAGAATTATTGCCTATCAATGTATAATCTTTTACTCTCTTAAGATAATCCTCTATACTTTCATCATCATCTTTCAGCCTATTTGCTATAGCATCTATCTCTTCTTTACTTCCAATTATTGCTCTTAATAATATAGATGCCTCTACATCTTTATTATATTCTCTTAACAATCTAACCTTCTCTCTAACCTCTTCTGGAGTTCCAAATGGATGATTATACCTATCAGCATATTTGCTAGCTATCTTTATCAACCTTTTACTTGAACCACCTACCATTATCTTTATCTTATCTGGTTTAGGATTACATATAGCATCGATCTTGTAATGTTTTCCATCAAACTTCAATCTACCATACTCCCATAACCCTTTTATTATCTGTAATGACTCTTCCAATTGTTCTAACCTATCCTTAATGCTAGGGAATTGATAACCAAATCTGTAATACTCTTCTTCATACCAACCAGCTCCTATACCAAACTCTAATCTATTATTACTTAGATAAGAAAAGGTTGCACCCATCTTTGCTACTAGAGCTGGATTCCTATAAGAGTTGCATAAAACAACCTGGCCTAACTTTATCCTATCTGTTATACCAATCAATGCTGATAATAAAGTCCAACACTCTAATATTGGATCTTCTATGCTAGAATATTTCTCATAAGGCAATAGATGATCATAAGCATATAAAGAATTAAAATTAAGTTCTTCAGCATGCTTTGCTATCTTCTCTATCTCTTCCATGCTTCTAATACTATTTAACCATCCTTGAGGTAATATCAAACCAAATTCCATGCTTAAGCCTCTTTAACTATCTGATATTTGCTCTTATAACCTCTTGGATTTATCATCAATCCATTATATACGAATGTAGATGAGTTACCAATTATTACTGTGCTAAGCATACCTAACTTGTCTTGGTACTCAAGCATATGCTCTAGATCAGTTAATACTATTTCTTGCTTATCTCTATAAGCTGCTTTTACTATAGCAACTGGTGTATCTTTACTTCTATACTTTAATAATAGATCTCTAGTATCTCTCAATTGATGAACTCTCTTCTTACTCTGAGGGTTATAGATTACTATAACATAATCTCCTTCTGCTGCTGCTTTAACCCTTTTTACTATCATATCCCATGGCACTAATAGATCACTCATACTAACTACAGCAAAGTCTGTCATTAACGGAGATCCTATCAATGCAGAACAAGCATTTAATGCTGATACTCCTGGTACAACTTCAACATAAGGATCACCATTCCAATTCTTTTCTGCTAGTATCTCATATACCAATCCAGCCATACCATATATTCCAGGATCTCCGCTAGATACCAACGAAACTATCTTACCTTCTTCAGCGAACTTTATAGCTTGATTAGCTCTATCTACCTCTTGTGTCATTGGGTATGTATAAACCTCTTTACCTTTGATCAGATGTTCTATTAATGCTACGTATGTCTCATAGCCTATTATAACTTGGCTCTCTTCTATACACTCTCTTGCTCTAGGAACCATATATTTCTCATCTCCTGGTCCTATGCCTACTATGTATAACTTGCCTTTCATAGCATTAGTAAAAATAGCATCTCTTTTATTCTTTATTATTTATAAATAGTTTAATTGCCTAACCTAAATTCATCATGAATAGCTCTAACTGCATCTTTACTATCTTTAGCATCTACAACAAATGCTAGATCTAATTCAGACGATCCTTGCGCTATCATTATAACATTTATACCTTGATTAGCAACAGCTTGAAATATTCTAGAAGCAACTCCTTTGATTCCTCTCATTCCAGAGCCTACTGCTGCTATAACAGCAACATCATCTGTAACATTAACATTCTTTATCAACCTGCCTAATAGATTCAATTCTAAAGATGTAACAGCTTTGTCTAAATCATTCTTCCTAACTACCATAGATATACTCGATTCAGATGGTCCTTGTGATATCATGATTATATTAACCCTAGCCTCTCCTAAGACATTGAATATCTTTCCAGCAGTTCCAGGAGCTCCAGCCATACTAGAACCTCGAACATCGATTAATGCAAGATCTTTGATCATACTAACAGATTTTACTATCTGCTTAGAATCACTACTTGGTTCTTTAACTATCAACGTTCCAAGATCTTTTGGCTTAAATACATTCCTTATCCTTACTGGTATGCTCTTCTCTTGAACTGGTTCTAAAGCTCTAGGATGCATATACTTTGCTCCAAACAATGCAAGTTCCATAGCCTCTGCGTATGATACTTCCCTTATAACTTTAGCATTGCTAACTATCTTAGGATCTGCGGTCATTAGACCATCAACATCGGTCATAAGCCAAACCTCATCTGCATCTAATGCATCTGCTAATATCGTTGCTGTATAATCAGATCCACCCCTTCCTAGAGTTGTTATATGACCATATTGATCAGCTGCTACAAAACCAGTTACTACTGGTATTATACCCTCTTTCAGCAATGGCTCTAGATTCTTCTTAACTCTTAATCTAGTAGTATCCATCAATGGTATGGCTTCACCAAAAGTAGAATCTGTTAAGATACCAGCATCTTTACCAGTGAATGCTTCAGACTTTATTCCAGCATCATTTAAAGCAGATGCTACTATAGGTGCTATTAGCCTTTCTCCAAAAGATACTATATAATCCATAGATCTAGGAGTTACCTCACCTAACACATTCATACTATGAAGCATAGTACTCATATCAGAGAGAAGTTCTTCTATCCTCTTCTTTGTATCTCTTCTTATATCATGATTATTTATAGCATTGTTAATAATATCTATATGCTGAGCGGATATATCTTTAATGAATTCTTCTAAATCTTCTCTCTTCCCTTTCTCTATATCTTTACATACATTTATCAGTTTATCAGTAATACCTCTAATTGCAGAGACAACGATAACTATCTCCTTATCTTTATTCTCTTTAATTATATCTGTTATATGCTTTATCCTATCTGCACTTACTACTGCAGTTCCTCCAAACTTTATTATTGCTCTCAAGTTAGTAGAAAGAGTGTTAAAAGATGCATAAATAGGTATTGCTTTCACTGTTCGTTAACGTGCTAACATTCTATACAGCTCTTTCAACAAGTTTGATACTTGTAGAGCTTTCTCATCAAAAACTGTCGCATTCTAACTATACAGCTCTTTCAACGTGCGGAGTTATCAACAGCGATGAAATCAACTATATGTCGCATTCTAACTATACAGCTCTTTCAACGTCTTTAAAGTGATCTAGATATAATTCAAAGGTAAAGTCGCATTCTAACTATACAGCTCTTTCAACTTCTGCAGTGATGGTTTTCTTTGGTTGAACTATTAGGTCGCATTCTAACTATACAGCTCTTTCAACTGATCTAATTAACAGACATACAAAGCATAAAGTCTTGTCGCATTCTAACTATACAGCTCTTTCAACTAGTTAAAAACCTAGACTTTAGCAACTTAAGATTAAGTCGCATTCTAACTATACAGCTCTTTCAACCAAAAGATAATAATGGTAATCCCATAATAACATTTAAGTCGCATTCTAACTATACAGCTCTTTCAACAACTATAAACGTTGAAGTAATTGATACGGAAATATAGTCGCATTCTAACTATACAGCTCTTTCAACTTATTAGACGGTTTAGTAGCAAAGCAATATTTAACAAGTCGCATTCTAACTATACAGCTCTTTCAACATCTTTCAAGCATGCATACATATCTATCCAAATGTCAGTCGCATTCTAACTATACAGCTCTTTCAACGCCTTCAGAGATCTATAACATTAATGCTAGTTGATAGTCGCATTCTAACTATACAGCTCTTTCAACTGAAGTATTTATAGCAGATGCAAATGTTTTAGTATCGTCGCATTCTAACTATACAGCTCTTTCAACAGCTCCTATTATCATTAGAATGCATTTAATTAAATTGTCGCATTCTAACTATACAGCTCTTTCAACATTAGTATTAATCTAAGATTAGAAAGATTAAAATAAGTCGCATTCTAACTATACAGCTCTTTCAACAGCTCCTATTATCATTAGAATACATTTAATTAAATTGTCGCATTCTAACTATACAGCTCTTTCAACATGCGTTTTAATTTCCTCATTATTCGTTTAGCATAAGTCGCATTCTAACTATACAGCTCTTTCAACAATAGAGATATCAAATACCATATTGCAATACGGATTGTCGCATTCTAACTATACAGCTCTTTCAACTTTATAGACTTTTTGTTTAATATTTTATCAAGATATGTCGCATTCTAACTATACAGCTCTTTCAACTTCATGATAGAAATTATAATTATTATCTAATAAAATGTCGCATTCTAACTATACAGCTCTTTCAACCCGTGTATGAAACTATGTCATTTTGTCTATTAAAGCAATTTACTTCCTTATTTGCTTTATATATTAACGTCAACCTTCAGTGATGTTATCTTTTTATAAAGCTTGACTAACCGCCATTGCCTCTATTACTTGCATACAAACCCTCACTCACCTTCTCATTAAGAGAAGGACTCACATAGTGCTCCGTTTGAGAAACTCTCCCTTCATCGATATGTGAGCTCTCATCATGAGAGCTTGTATGCTCCCTTATGCGACTCAAGGGACTACTTCCAACATTTATGTTAGAAGTAGGAGTTAGAGCTTTTACTCTAACCCTTTCTACTTCTTTATTGTATATTTTTTCTGCTAAATTAAGAGCTATATTAATACTAGCATTGAGATCAGCATTCATTCTCCACCCACATGATTTACATCTAAACATACTCCTACTTTCTCTATTACTATTATCTTCATACCCACATACACTACATCTCTGGCTTGTATGATAAGCACTAACTTGAGATATGAATAAACCACCATTCCATTTAGCCTCATTCTCTAAATCTTTAAATAATTTACCATAAGGCAACATACTTAATATTTGATTATGTTTATTGGTAATACGTCTCTCTTTTAATATTAATTGTTTGTTAGAATTCTTCAACTTTGTCATTATATCATAAGCCTTCAGTTGCTTCAATTTTATCATACAGCTCTTCTTTCCTCTTTTACCACGGTTAAAATAATTATATGCAATTCCTAGAGCTTTCTTTCTGAGTTTATTAGCTTTCAATCTATATTGTAAGCTCTTCAAGTTTTCTACTGCAATAGCTTCTGCATTATTATCTTTAGCAAATTTGATTATTTCATTGATTACCCTTCCTGTTAATTGTTCTCTGCTTGTTACTCTCAGGCTTTTGCCATCCTTTGTTTTCCGAGATATAGAGCCTTTGCTTTTTGAATAAGACATCCTTTTTCTATTATACTTATCTATCGAATTGAGAATCTTAAGATATTCTTTGCTATCTATGAGCTTAGCATTTACGAGTCTGTATTTTAGTTTATTTTCATTATTTTCAATCTCTATACAGAACATAGCAGCTATATAATCACTTACGCCAAAATCTACTCCTACTATCCTTATCTTCTTTAGTTTGGATAGTTTCTTGTAGTTTAGAAGATTTACATTTTTACTAGCAGAAAGATAAAGGTAATATCTGCCATTATCCATGATTAGATTGGATGGATCTCCTATCTTTGCATCGGATAATCTTTCACTAATTAAATCTTTATTCAATGCAATTAACGCTCTTCCTTTAATAGGCTTATTTCTGTTACCTAGTGTGTATTCAGCGAATAATCCATCATTATATACTAATTTTAGATTACCAGCAGTTCCATTTTTCTTTAATCTGAGTGGTATAGAGTTTTTGAATTTAGTTAATATTGGTTTACTACCACCAGAATTGTATGCATTTATATACAATGTTAATACTTGTGAAAATGTTTCTTCTAATATATCTACATGTATATTTATGTTTGCTAATTTACATACATCTTTGAATAGTTTAAGATATTTCCTTGTAATTGGATTATATCTAATGTTACTTGATTTAATCTTATTCTTATCATCCCTTTCAAATTCATCACTTATTATGAACCATAACCTAGAGACGAATTGATTTAGCAGTAATACCAATTTGTCATATTCTTCAAATATATAATCTAGATTATCATTAAAAGGTCTTAACTCTAATTTTAACGCTACCTTTGAGACTTTCATTATATAATATTACAAGTTCTAACTAATAAAATTTAGGTATTATTAACTCTCTACTCTAGGTGCTAGATAGAAGTGAATCTTTCCTATCTTTGATACATCAAACTCTAGCCTTATTGGCATTGCAGATGAGAATTCTATAATCAATCCTTCAGCACTAGATCCTATCGCTTTTGTTATGCTACTTAAATACTCTAATGAGTATGTAGCCTTGCTATTCTCTTTAACCTCTAAACTCTCAAGTTTGCTATCCTCTTTCTCTAATGTTATAGACGCTTCTCCTAGATCTCCTTTACCATAAAATGTAACCTTATCATTGCTTGCTTCTATAGTAACATAATCAGCAACTACTTCAACATCATCAAGTATATCTTTAAATGCTTGTATGCTTAATCCAATCTTTGAGTTAAATGATAGTTTAGGAACTGGTGTAGTACTTGCAGTAGCATCTATTAGATGTATCTTATACATCTTCTTATAAGAATTGAATATCTTTAATGTGAACATATTATCATCACCAATACTAACCTCGATATTATCATTCTTATCAGCTCTTTTCAATAATTTGGTTAGTTCATCTATTCTAACTCCAAACCTTACCTCTGAATCACATTCATATGCCTCAAATGCAGAGTTTGGCCAGTTTATATCTATCAATGCAACATGGCTTGGATCCATACCTCTAAATGATATACTTTCACTAGTTGCTTCAAACGTTGCTTCTTCCAATAATGTCGAAATTGCGCTTGCTACGGCTTTCCATCCTTCTGGTCCTACTGTCCTTGCTATTAGCATAGAATGCTATCAGATGCTTGTCTAATTAAACTTTTATGAATAATGTCTCCATGTATGATTGCATTTAACACATCTATAGAATTGTGTAGTAGGCTCATCGGCACTCCTAGTCTGAAGCATCCACCATACCGCAGTATCATGACCACATTTTGGGCACTCGATCTTTATAGTAGGCATAGTCTCTATATTCTCTCCCTCATCGCCAACTATCTTTATAGATGGTTCATCTCTGCTAATAACTTCGCTCTTTTTATTAACACCTTCTTCAGCATAGCCACATTTTGTACATGTAAGTACTGCTTGTTTGCTCTCCTCATCATATTTATTCTTCAACCTAGTACCACATTTCGGGCAGAATCTCATATACTTTCAACCTTTGCTTTAACTATATTATTCAATTCTTCAACATTACTTATAGATGTATTGATAGCCTTCTCTAAAGATGCTATAGGATCTCTTGCTACTATCCTAAAAGTATACTCTTGAGTTAACGGATGCTTCAATGCAAATCCAGCAAATTTAACCTCATCATCTCTTAACAATTCATGCTGTAGTATATAGAGTATAGATATATCCTCATCCTTTATACTAAGTTCCATCTCTTCATCCTTTATACTTATTATACTAATCTCCATATACATTACTTGGTTTTTATTTAGGATATAAACTATTATAAAGCGTGGGTAGTTGGATTAGCGATCTTAGGCTTGTAGCATCTAACCCTACTATAAAGGCTGAGGATATAGTAGATTTTGAATTATCATTCAAAGTTGATGGAGAAGTTAGAGAATTATTCAACCAAAAGGTATGGACCGAAGCATATAATAAGCATGACAATCTATTTAGGATAAAATATACATTAGATCTAAGCTATGAGAAAGGTTCTTTGATAGAACCGGTTACTTTGGTTAGGAAAGCATCATTCTATTGGAGCAGAAATCCTAAATTACCTCCGCCTCCTCCTAACAAGAAGATCTGGGCTATGATAGTAATAGATGAATCGCCAGTAATACCTCTAAGCGAAGATCATGCTAAAGAATTGTTATTCGATGTTAAATATAGTATTATATTATCTGGTTCAAAGTTTGAGGAAGGAGAGCATAAAGTATATGCTGATGTTAAAGCTTCTTGGGGCAAGCATACATTTATTGCTAATGAAGAGATAAATGCTAAATCTGAACCAATATTAATAAAAAGAGTTTAGAGAATATATTACCTATAGTATGCTAATCTAGCATGGCAAAGTATGATGGAATTAAAGGGCAAGAGCTTATGGATATTGAGGAAGGAGAGAATGAACTAACTCTAGTATTTAAAGATAATAGATATCTATTCATAAGAGTTGAGGATGGAAGATTAGTTACTGAGTCAGTTCCAGAATAAATTTTATCCATTTTTATTGCCATTAAGATACTTATGATATAATCTCAATGCCAACTCTTGATACTCGCTCTCTATCGAGCCAGGTCTAAGAGTTCTAACTTTATTAATCGCTTCATCTACATCCATATCATGATATTTCATAAGATATGCTGCTAGTAATAAACCAGTCCTTCCTTTTCCAGCAGCACAATGAACTAGCACTGGTTTATCATTATCAATCATTTTAGCAATAAACTCTACACCTTTATCAATATCTTCGATCTCTGGAGCCATTAGATCTAGAGAGTATATATGCATATAATTTAAACCATCTATCCATTCTTCTGGCAATGGATACTCTCTAACCGTTAATATAGCCTTGATGCCATTACTCTTCAACCATTCTATCTCATCATAAGAAGTAGGCAACCCAGAACCCGCTAATCTATTATCTATCAACCATGAAAAGTTTGTAGGTTTGTTAGTAATCATACCATGAACTCTCCTCCACGCATCTCCTAACCTTGTCATATTATTATTATGCTTATTATTTATTTATAATCTTCACTAAAGCCATCTTTACAGCTGAAGAGATCAAAGACTTTCTATTTATCCTATTTCTGCTTAATACCTCTATTATACCTCCTTTCTCTCCTATATCCTTGATATTATATAACATTTCTACAGCTTTATCCAATTCTAATCCTTCTAGAACCAATCTTTCTAACTTGTTTGGTAATTGAAATGCTGGACTAAAACCTATAGCTATATCATCTTTAATGATAGCAGCAACTTGTATATTTAGACGATAATCTAATACACTTATCAATCCAGCTTCTATCCCAACACCAAATTCAGCATAACCTTTTGCTATCTTTGCTCTATGGATCGCTCCTCTAACTGTATCCTCTAAACTTAATGGTTGTTCTGTATTATATCTAGCATCTATTGCTTTTATTATTACGTTATCATAAAACTCTTCAAATGCTTCCTTTACAGCTTCAACCTTTACCATATTTAAAGAACCAACCGCTACTAACATGCTTATACATAATTGATAATGAAATTAATATCATGCTGAAGACTTAAATTCCTATAATTGATAGTTATAATATGTTCCAGTTTACCAAAGTACCAGGAAAAGAGGCAGTATTGTATCATAAAGAGGATGGAAGGGTTAGATGTACAGCTTGTGCTAGATACTGCTCAATACCAGAAGGTAAGATAGGACTATGTGGCATAAGAGGAAATGTTAATGGTAAACTATATCTATTTGTATATGGAAGGGCTATAACTGGGCATATAGATCCTATAGAGAAGAAACCAGTAATCCATTACAGACCAGGAAGTAAAGTATTCTCTATAGCAACTACTGGTTGTAATTGGTTATGCAAGTATTGCCAGAATTATGATATTAGCCAACGAAGGAAGATCGAAGGATTGCTTATGAGTCCAGAGGATATAGTCAAACAAACTTTAGGCTATGGTTGCCAAGGGATCGCTTATACCTATAATGAACCAACTATATTCATAGAGTATGCTAGAGATATTGGAGTTTTAGCAAGGGAACATGGATTGTTCAATATATTTGTATCAAATGGTTATGCAACTCCAGATGCAGTTAAGATGATGAATCAATTCTTAGATTGTATTACTGTTGACTTTAAAGGTAATGCCGAGCCCAATTTTATGCGCAAGTATATTGGAGTTCCTAATCCAGATCCGATATTTGATACATTAAGAGAGATTAGAGACAAGACTAGAATTCATATAGAGATAACGGATCTTGTAGTTCCAAAAGTAGGAGATGATTTAGAATATGCTAAAAGATTAGCAAAGTTTGTGTATGATGAATTATCTCCAGATATTCCATTACACTTCCTAAGATTTCATCCAGATTACAAGATGATGGATCTCCCAAATACTCCGATTGAGACATTAGAAAAGCATTATGAGATAGCTAAATCTGTTGGATTAAAGTATGTATATCTAGGCAATGTTCCTGGGCATAAATATGAGCATACCTATTGTCCGGAGTGTAATAGCATAGTTATAGGAAGATATGGATATTATATAACAGAATGGAATCTAAATGAGAACAATTGCTGCAAGAATTGTTCATACCCAATACCAATAATTGGAGGGTTAGAGAAGACAGCATTGGATAATAGGTTTCAATTTGTATTTTGAATATAACCTTACATAATTTTATAAAATATTTCTTTATAGCCCAATTATAAGAGTTCATAAATATCATCCAAGAATAATTAGCATGCCTAATATAGAACATGGATATAAATAGGCTATTAAAGAAATACTAGATGGTATAGCAGTATCTATTATTGTGCCATTGATGATAAACCATTTTTCAAACATAGTTAATAATACTGGGATTTGGCTTTTCTTCTTTTATATTCTTAATATATTAACTATGATATTACTATTATTTAGGTGATTGGTTAATAATACCCATCTATATAATAACAGTATATGAAACTAATAGAACTAGCAAAGATAAATGATGAGAAGAAGGCAGAGGAGTGGTTAAGGGATAAGGGTATACTTAAGAGGTTTGATAGATGCATATACTGCAATAATGAGCATATAGGCAGAGTTAAGGATAACTGCTATAGATGCTATAGATGCAAGAAGGAATGGAGTGTAAGGAGAGATAGCATACTATATGGATTAAGGATACAATTCACAAAGTTCATAGGAGCATTAAAGCTATTTGAGTTAGAGATACCAGTATTAAAGGCTAGTAAAGAACTAGGATTAGCATATCGTACTACATATAAGATATATACTATAATTAGGGAGAAGATCTATAACTATTCTATAAAGGATGATATATTAAAAGGAGAAGTAGAGGCTGATGAAGCATACTTTGGAGGTAAAAGAAAAGGAAAGAGAGGTAGAGGTTCATATAATAAGATACCAGTATTTGGTATATTAG
Organism: Candidatus Nitrosocaldaceae archaeon; assembly: GCA_026002835.1. The sequence continues at coordinate 28,623 of BPGC01000015.1, read as the reverse complement.
AGAGGAATGGTAAAGTAAAGGTTGAGATAGTTAATGATGTAAGAGCTGAGACATTATTAAGAGAAACTATTAAAAAAGTTAAGAGAGGATCAATAATATATACTGATAAATACAAAGGTTATGATACTCTAGTATTATATGGTTTTAAACATGAGAGGATAGATAAGAGTATAAGATTTGCTAATGGTATACATTAATGGTATAGAAGGATCGGAGCTATGCTAAAGAGAGATTGTTAAGATATCATAGCAGTTAGTAAAGAGTTATTTCCATACTATCTTAAAGAGTTAGAGTTCAGATATAATAATAGAGGTAATGTATTCGATAAGATAATAGAGGTAATTAGAAGTGGGTAATAATGACTAATCACCTAAATCTATTGTCAATTCTTCAAGAACAAATGGGATACAATATATAACCTATGGGAAAATAAGAGAGAAGCTTTTGTAAAGTATATCGAAGGAGATTCTTATAATGTGCTATTAATGGCAGAAAAATTATTCAATATATAACATTTATTAGATCAATTTATACTTTCATTATGCTGTGTCGAATAACTCTTTTGTCTATGAATTCTTTTGCTAACTACTATTAACATTATAAATCTTATGATCTATAATGAATGATTTTACATGAAAGTTATTAAAAATATCTATAATTAAAGTTATTCTACAAACCATTTTTCATTAATCAGTTCTTGTATTATAGAGACAAATTTATCTACATAAGGAGCCCACTCACCAATACTAATTGGTAACATCTTTATCTTTATAATCTGGTAGTATCTTATCAAAAATTAGTTCGCCCCATCAATAAGTTAAGGAAGAGATGCTCATGGGTAAGAGGAAAGAGATATATCTAGTTATGTTGTTAGAATCGAACATTTCTTACTATTATATTATGAGGGCAGAATGGCTAAAGCAATAACAATAAATTCAACAGAGAGAAAGGCAAAGGAAGCTAATAGAGCAGTAGGATTCCTTTCTGGAATCCCTCTGGAGAAGCTGAAGCATTGATAGAAGTATTAGAGAACCAAGAACTAGCAAGAGACAGGTAAAATGAAGAAAGATGCATGGTTATTAGATGTTAATGATAATCTATGGAGGATATTGTAGAAATGAGAAGGTAAAGAGAAGAGATAGTAATGGAGAATGAAGCAAGATCATTAGTATTAAACAGCAAAACTGTAATAGAGAGCAAGTTCAAAGCCTTGATTGATAAGTATAAGGAGTTAAAAGGTAAGAGAGTTGGTAATAATAGGCTTAGGAGAGACAGAGGGAGAGAATGCACATATATAGATTTCTATATAGATACAGAAGAGAATGCTAGGAAAGAAGGAGTAATAGCATAAACCATTCTTATTTTTTATAAATAAAATGAGGAGTTATACAAGAGAATTAATATTGCTATAATATCTGCATATCTTTGCTATATCATTGATATCAAATGGCTCTTGTATCTTCAGCATATTCATTCTGTATTGGGAATACATGTCTGATAATTGAACAGACAGCATAGTGTTCACAGTTATTACATTTCACTAATCTCCTCTTTCATCATTATATAATTATATTATGAGAGACTATGGAGTTAGTAGAGCAATTAGAAGCAACATTGCTATTAAAGGAATATAGCATATCCATTTCCAGAATACAAAGTAGGAGAAGGTAAGATATATTTAAAGACTGAGGAAGGGACATTAAAGCAATTAAAGCATACAAAAGCAGTAGTAAAAGAGGTTAATAGCATATATGGTAAGCATTTAGATATAGTTGGGTTAGTTGGCAGAAACTTTGCAGTAATACCTAATCAGTTAGTAGAGGATATGGTATATAATGTAAAGGATAGATACAATCTATTAATATTAAGAAGCAGAACAGATAGACATGAGAATGCAATAGTAATTGATTTGCTATCAGATAAGTTAAAAGAGGTAGATATTAACGATATGGTACAGTTTGGAGTATCAATAAGAAATAGTATAGATGGAACAAGCAGTTTAGCAGTTGATAGCTTTAGTTACAGGTTAGCATGTAGGAATGGTGCAACTGCTAAAGTAAGAGGTATAACATTTAGTAGAAGGCATATTGGTAATCCAAAAGAACTATTAGCAGATTTTGAGAAGGCATTAGAGTCAGCATTAGCTTATGCAGAACAATTAGCAATAATGTATAAGAAGATGGCTAGAAAGATAATAAATAAAGAGATAGCAGAAAAGTTAGCAGAACTAAACTTCCCAATGAAGTATTATAAATCAACACCAATAAGAATAGAAAGAGAGGATAATAGGTTAAAAGTAGAATTGTTAAGAGAAGAGAACCTATGGCAAGTATTCAATGGTATAACATATGTAATTAATATGGTATAACATATGTAATTAATCATGATAGTAGAGCTGGAGCATTAACAAGATCATATATGACTCATAGATTACATGCTGTAATGAGTAAGTATCTATAACTCCATTATTATTTTTATTATAAAAAATTAGGTAGTATAATTACAATTAATACTCTTAAATGGTTCTTTATGTTGGCATATAGCTAATGCATGTATCTGCCATATCTTAGCAGTTATATTATTAGCAAATGCTATTACATGTCTTAACTCATTATTTCTATACAATACTTCTTCTTCATTATTGCTATATCCATTTATCATCTTATACCTTCCATTATCAATAGTTATATGAGTTATAGGAGCTTTAGTAAAGTAATACTCTTTAACTAACTCATACTCTTTATTGTATCTAATATACAATCTATGATTATCTATTGGTTTACCATTCTCCATTGTATTATATGGTATATAGTCATATATTGTTATTGGCTTCTCTTTTACTTCTGATATACATACTACCCTCATCAGTATATAATTATATAATGTGAAGCAATATGCAATAGTATTCCATGATACCTATCAGTTTAATGATACAGCTAATACTCTAAAGTATGTTATAGAGAGAATAGATGAAATGATATTTATACTATATTACAAAGAACCAGATATAATAAAACCTATAATATTGATAGATGAGGAGTATGCTAGATTGTTTAATAATGTTATGCATATAACATTAAGAGAATATAATGATTTATTAGATTTAGATCTAAACTATAAAGCATTATTAAAGTTAAAGAAGCATTATGCTATACCATTTACTGATAGGTTAGAACCATTAGCATTGTATAGAGTATTAGCAGATTATAAGCAGATAGAAGAGCAAGATATAGCTGTATTTGCTATGCATATTAAAGCAAAGGATAGTAGAAGTAATATAGCATTATATCTAAAGAAGCATGAAAAGGTTAGAGATAGTATATACCATGCTTATAATGATATGATAAAGCATAAACTATCAGCAAAGCATTATCTAGCAAATATAATGATTGCTAGTAATACTAACAAACTATTTAATGAGTTATTAGTAGCATTAAAAGACATGTTAATATGGAAGAGGATAAAGTATAGTAATATTATCTATAATAAACCAAAGAGACCATTATTAAATTCTGATAGATATCCAATACTAGCAGATTTTGAGATAGTATCTTTAATGTTACCAGATAGTATTAATAATATGAGAATATTAACAGATGGAGTTAAACCATATACCTCTGGTTCAATGCTATAATTATATAATAGAATGGATCTATTCAAATTAAGACAGAAACTATACAGATTGTATGATATTGAGAATATGAATGATAATAGGATAAATAGCCTAAAGAGAATGTATGCTATCATTAAAGAGTATGATTTAGAATCATTAATTGCTAACGGTATTAATGATAATAAAGAGCTTATTGATAAATTATACGATATTAAGAAAGAGATAGATAATGCTATAAAGAATGCTGATGATTTTAATAGCAAAAGAGAGTTAATGAGTAGATTAGATATCATCTTAACACTAATAGCTATAGTTGAATCTGATAATAAGAAGGCATTATCAAAGATATTGATAACTAATGAACTGATAGAAGAGGGATTGTTAGAAGGTAATATTAAAGATAATATTAGCAAAAAGAAGGAAGAGTTGGAGAGAGCTATAATAGAAGCAAAGAAGGAGTATTATTATATTTAGAAGTGTAGTATGTTGATCAATAATAATATTTCTTTAAAGGATAAGATACTAGCAAATAAAGATAAAACAATAATAGGTTATGATGATTTTAAAGATAGATTCTATGCTATTGATAGCAAGGATAGAGTTCATGCTTTGATAATGGGAGAAACAGGTTCTGGTAAATCTGAAACTATGAAGTTATTAATGTATCAGCATATTATAAAGAAAGAAGGTTTTATGCTTATTGATCCTCATGGTATGCTTGCTAGAGATATCAATAATATATTAAAGAATGAACTAAATGATTATGATAATAAAGTTGTCTATATCAATACTGAAGATACTAATATAAAGATAAATCCAATAGAGATTAATGATTATAAAAAGTATCATTTAGTAGTATTATCATTCATTAATGCTTTAAAGAATTTGTATGAATATGCATGGGGAGATAGATTAGAGACAATATTAAGGAATGCATTATTGCTAGTAATAGAAGCTGATCCTCCTGCTACTCTATCTAAGATTGCTAAAGTATTAAGCAATAAGAAGTATAGAGATATGTTAGTAAAAGGTTCTGGTAATTATGATATAAGTAATTATTGGTATCATATCTATCCTAACTATGCTATAGAAGCATTTACAGCTGTATATAATAAGTTAGATAAGTTATTATCAATTGCTAGTATTAAACAAATATTTGACTGTGAGGAATCTAGTATAGATATTAGTAAATTGATAGAAGAGAATAAGATTATCATTATTGATCTATCTTCAGCAATAGCTGATGATATTATCAAGTTCTTAGGTTCATTATTTATCCATATGTTATATGTTAATGCTAAACAGAATATAGCATTGAATAATAAATATCATCTATACATAGATGAAGCTCAACTAATATCTACATTTGCTATTAGAGAGGTTCATGAAGAGTTAAGGAATAGAGGTTTCAAACTGCCTAGAGATATAGCATAATTATCTATTGATGAAGTTAAATAAATTAAGTAATAAAGAGCTTAAAGAGTTTAGTAATGAAGAATTAAAAGAGTTGATAATAAAAAAGATAGAAAGGATAGAAGAGTTACTTAATGTCTAATCTTCTCAATATTTCATATACTATTTCTTTTAATTCCTTAACTTCTCTTTCTAACTCATTATTGCTTATATAATCCTCATTAGTATCTAAACCACACTTTATACAGAACTTACTATTAGGACTTAATACCTCTTTACATCTTCTACATCTAACTATCTTTAATCTTGATTCTTCTCTATGCTCTTCTAAACCAGCTATACTTGCTAGTGTATTATCTATATTTATACCAGATAGATGAATGTATTTCTGAACAACTTTAGTTCCTAACCTCCATCCAAAATATGAACATAATTGGGCTTCTGTCATCTTATTTGCTAGATGAGTTGCTCTACTATGTCTTAGGATATACAATCTGCTTCTCTTCTTAATGTTTGCTAATCTCATTATCTTCTCAAACATCTTCTCAGATGCTCTCAAGCCTATAGGTTTGAACTTATGATTTGTTGCTTCAGATAGCCATAGGTATGATTCTCTATCATTCTTATATGGATGTATATTCAACCATTCTTTTAATAATGATACATATACTACTACCCTAGTTATCCTCTCTCCTGTTTTGCCTCTAACTATTATCTTTGCTCCTAGTCTATCAAATAGTATATCTTTAAGTTTAATATTCAATAGCTCTTCAGGTCTTGCTCCTGTTTCATAGCCAACAGCTATGAATGCTTTCCTCTGTATAGTATCTGCTGTATCTATTAGCAACTCTATCTCTTCTTCTGTTAAGAAATCGTCATAGGATAGGGAGTTATGCTCTCTTTTCTTATCCTTACTAACCTTATGTATCCATCTAACCTCTTCTGGATAGTATTCATTATTGCCATACACAACCTTATAGAAGTATTTTATTACTTGCCTAAACTTCATTACTGTATGCATGCTATAGTCTCTATTATCTATCTCATTTAATACCCTCTTGATATCCTCTTTAGTAGCATTGCCAAAGTTCTTGCCTAATATCCTGCTAAGCTCTAATAATACAACTATACACCCTTTTATCCATAACATAGCTCTTCCATTCTCTTGCATATATTGGACAAATTTTAGTATCTCTTTGGAGTTATATGGGTCTTCTTTAGCCTTAGCTATCCAATAATTTAATACCTTTTCCCTCTGGTAGATATCTCTGCTCATCACATTATAATTAGTCTTACGAAACGAGGAATTGATAGCCCGGCCCAGATTCGAACTGGGGTCGCAGGCTCCAAAGGCCTGCATGCTTGGCCGCTACACTCGGCGATCTCTCTCCACCGGGCTATTCCGGGCTTTTATTATTATAAACATCGTATCTTATAATCTTATTCTATATGAAAAAGTTTTATGAGTATGAGTTGTAAGATTATCAACCTTGGGAGTTAATGTAAGTATATATGGTTTGAGTACTGAAGGATATTCTCTAGCATCTGCATTAGTATTGAATGGTGCAAATGTATCTATAATAGATGAATTACAAAGAACAGCATTTAATCTAAGATCAGAAGTAGCGAGAACGTATCCAGATGTAAATTCTTTGATAGAAGATGAATTGTTATTAGGTATAGAACCAGAAGAAGTTGCTATACAAAATTCTGATTACATATTCTTTACTCCTAAGATAAGAAAGATAGGACAAGAAGCAATGGATGATATAAAGAGCAAGTTTAGAGATGTAGTAAGCAATATTAAAAAAGGCTCATCTATAATATTTAATATTCCTTTAGGATTTGGCATGAATAGAGAAAATATAGATATGTTAGAACATATAACTGGGTTTGATGAGAACGAGATAAATTATCATTATATGCCTATTGGTTCATTAGATTATAACATATCCATCATAGGTTCTATTAATAAAGATAAAAAACTATTAAAATTACTTAGTAATATGCTTGATAGTAATATCCAATTATTAGATCTAGAATCTGCTGAAATAGTTAATATCTCTAAAATATTGTCATATTATACCTCATTGATCAGTACATTTGAGACATATAAGCACGCTAATAAGCCTATAGATAGAGAAGAGTTAAGAGAACTGTATATAGATGATATAGCATCTGGCTTATTTGATCTTAGGATGATCCTTTTATCATTAACAACCTCTAACCCATTATCATATGTGATAAATGGAAGTATAAAGAGCGTAGATGGTTATGTCAAATATCTTATAGATAGATTGAAAAAAAGCATAAAGGCGTTAGAATTGAAGGCTAGCAGAGTTAAGATAAGATTAGTATGGAATCTTGATAGATACGAGATAAGAGGAGATAAATTACATATGCTAGAACTGCTAGAAAAAAGACTCAGGGATCATATAACCGATGTAGAATCTATAACGAATGCTAGCAAATCATATATAAATATAGTTGATGATAAGAGTATAATATTGATAATATGTTCAAGAAATGCTTATGATAATATTAATATAAGCAAGAGCATGGATAATATAATATTATTAAAATCTAATCCCTTCTGCGAATTGGTAAAGAATGAAGGATAAAATATACCATCTGTATAATGATAGATTATGAGTAATAAAGAGTTAGATTATGAAACTAAATACAAGTATCTATTAGCAGATTATGACAATTATAGGAAGAGAGTTGAGAAGGAAGCAGAGAATAGGATAATGGCAGAAAAGGCTAGATTGTTATTAAAGATAATAAATCTTAGAGATGATTTTGAGAGAGCGTTAACAGCAGTAGAGAAAGGGAAAGATACCAATGCTATAATGGATGGTTTAAAAGCCATACTTAAGAATATAGATAATATTCTAAAGGAAGAAGGTGTTGATGCTATTGAAGCAGAAGGGAAGAGGTTTGATCCAAATCTGCATGAGGTTGTATCTATTATTACTAATAATAAATTACCAGATTATACAATAACTAATGAATTAAGAAAAGGATATATGCTAAATAATAAAGTTATAAGACCTAGCCTAGTAGAAGTATCAAGGAATGAGGATAATAATATTAATATTGAATAAGTTATTGATAGATTATAGAGGTGTGAGTTATGACTAAGATAATTGGTATTGATCTAGGAACAAGTAATTCTGCAGCAGCAGTTATAATTGGCGGCAAACCTACAGTAATACCAGCTGCTGAAGGACCTACCCCTTATGGCAAAGCATTCCCATCAGTAGTAGCATTTACTAAAGATGGACAATTATTAGTTGGAGAACCAGCAAGGAGACAAGCAGCTACAAATCCAGAAGGAACGGTAATAGGAGCAAAGAGGAAGATGGGAACTGATTACAAATACAAGATATATGGCAAAGAGTATACCCCTCAACAAATATCCGCATTTATATTACAAAAGATAAAGAAGGATGCTGAAGCATTTCTAGGAGAGAAGGTAGAAAAAGCAGTAATTACAGTTCCAGCATACTTTAATGATAATCAAAGACAAGCAACTAAAGATGCTGGAACTATCGCTGGACTAGAGGTTGTTAGGATAATAAATGAACCAACAGCAGCAGCATTAGCGTATGGTTTGGATAAGACTGATAAAGATCTAAAGATCATGGTGTTCGATTTTGGAGGAGGAACATTGGATGTAACAATAATGGAGATGGGAGGAGGAGTATTTGAGGTTAAGAGTACTAGTGGAGATACTCAACTAGGAGGCCAAGATATGGATAATGCTTTGATAGATTATATTGTTAATAAGTTCAAAGAAGAGAAAGGTATAGATCTTAGAGAAGATAAGAATGCTATGGTTAGAGTTAGAGAGGCTGCTGAGAAGGCTAAGATCGAACTATCTACATTACTAACTACTGATATCAACTTACCATTCATAGCATTCGATAAAGAGAAGAATACTCCAATCAATCTAGAGATGACTCTAACAAGAGCAAAGTTAGAAGAGTTAGTTAGACCTATAGTTGAAAGATGCAAAGGGCCGATTATACAAGCTTTACAAGATGCAAAGTTAACTCCTAACGATATAGATAAGATAATACTCATCGGAGGTCCAACTAGGATGCCAATAGTTAGAGAGTTTATAAAAGAGGTTATGGGCAAAGAGGCAGAGAGAGGAGTCGATCCTATGGAAGCAGTTGCTATTGGAGCAGCAATACAAGGTGCAATAATAGCTGGTGATATAACTAGGGATATAGTATTGCTAGATGTTACTCCATTAAGCTTAGGAGTTGAGGTTGTTGGAGGTTTAACTGAGAAGATTATAGAGAGGAATACAACCATACCATGTAAGAAGAGTAAGATATTCACAACTGCTGCTGACTATCAGACAGCGGTAACTATTCATGTAGTTCAAGGAGAGAGGCCTATGGCAGCAGATAATGTATCGCTAGGCAAATTTAATCTTGAAGGTATACCTCCAGCACCTAGAGGAGTTCCTCAGATCGAGGTTACATTTGATATAGATGCTAATGGTATTTTACATGTTAGCGCTAAAGATTTAGCAACTGGTAAGGAGCAAGGGATAACAATTACTGCTACTACAAAATTATCGAAGGAAGAGGTTGAGAGATTGAAGAAAGAGGCAGAGATGTTTGCTGAACAAGATAGGAAGAAGAGAGAAGAAGCAGAGACTAGGAATGAGGCAGATAATCTCATCTATGCTGCTGATAAGATGATAAAACAAGATCTCAAGGATAAGCTGTCACAAGAACAGATAGATAGGATCAATAAAGCAGTAGATATGCTCAAAGAAGCATTGAAAGGAAGCGATATACAGTATATAAAGAGCAAGATGGAAGAATTGAAGAATGTATTAGGGGAGATAAGTAGCGAAGTATATAAAACAACTGCAAGCGAACAGAAACAAAACTAAATTTTTATGATAGAAATGAGCAAACAAGATTATTACGAGATTTTAGGAGTGCCTAGGAATGCTAGTAAGGAAGAGATAAAGAAGGCTTATAGAAAGTTAGCACTAAAGTATCATCCAGATAGGAACAAATCTCCAGATGCTGAGGAAAAGTTCAAGCAGATATCTGAAGCATATGCAGTATTATCTGATGATGAGAAGAGAAGGATATATGATATGTATGGGCATGAAGGCTTATCGGGAAGGTATACAGAAGAGGATATATTCAAGAATTTCGATCTAGAACAGATATTAAAAGATCTCGGTTTTGGTTTTAACTTTGGAGATATATTCGATACCTTCTTTGGAGGCTTTAGATCTAATCCTAGAAAGGTAATAGATGTAGAGATAACACTTGATGATGTATTACATGGTAAGAGATTGGATGTAGATATGCCTATTAATACAAGTTGTAATGTTTGTAATGGAACTGGAGCTACTCCTGGAACAAAGAAGAGAACATGCTCTATTTGTAATGGAACTGGTCAAGTTAGGAGAGTCATAGACCAATCAGGATTTAGAACCTTCGTTAGCATAGAACCATGTAGAACATGCTCTGGTAAAGGCAGCATAATAGAGAGACCTTGCAATACTTGTAATGGAACTGGTCAAGTGACTAGTTATAGAAAAGTTAATGTCAAGATACCAAAGGGTATAGAAGATGGAAGTATGTTAAGATTGGATAACGATACTTATATTAGAATTAATGTTAAAGAGCATGAATATTTTAAGAGGATTAACGATGATATACTGTATGATTTATACTTGACATTTCCTCAACTAGTTCTAGGAGCCGAGGTTAGAGTTCCTACTCTAGATGGTAATGAAAAGTTGGAGATACCATCTGGGACTCAAGTCAATACGATCTTTAGATTGAAAGGCAAAGGCTTACCTAGGTATAATGGTTTTGGTAGGGGTGATGAATTGGTTAGGATCAATCTTAAGATGCCTAGAGAACTTACAGAAAAGCAGAAAGAATTGCTTAAAGAACTAGATAAAGAGTTTAATTGATATATACTCTATAAAAATTCTCTATTTTCAGAGAATTTTGCTGTATCTACAGTAACTTTTAAGTATTAGATTCATTGTTTATCAAACAATGAGGTTAGCAATAGCAATACTAGCAATTGCAGCATTATCAATAAGCATAAGCAGTGTATATGCACAAGAAGCAAGTGTTAGTATAGCAGAAGGTTCATCTATAGCAGACTGTAGAGAAGACTTTAGTAATGAATGCTATAACCCAGGTATATTAACTATAAGCAAAGGAACTACAGTAACATGGTCTAATGATGATACTACTACCCATACAGTAACAAGTGGTATATCATTCGGTCTAATACAATTTGATGAGTATAAGGATAAAACACCAGGACCAGATGGATTATTCGATTCTGGAATGATGGCACCAGGAGCAACATTCAGTTATACATTCAATGATGAAGGAGAGTATCTATACTATTGTTCATTACATCCATTCATGGTAGGCAAAGTTATAGTTGAAGCAGCAGCAGAAGAGGTAACAGAAGCAAATGTTATGCAAGGAATGAATATAGATTTAGAGACAGATCTAGCATTACCATTCGATAGAGAGGCTAATGATAGTATAACATTAAAGTTTGTACCAAAGGCTCAAGGACTTGAAGGTGGAGAGATAACTGCTCTAGTTGATCATCTAGACTATAATATAGTAATAATGAGAGATGGTGAAGAGATATTCAATGAGAACTTCCATGATCATGATGGTGTATTAGAACTTATAATAAAGCCTAGCGATGGACCGATAAATATAGAAGGCGAAGCTGGAGATCCACCATCTACTGCACCATATACAATATCTGGAGCAATATTCAATGAGAATGGTCAATATACAATAAAAGCAAGTATAGTTGGTATAGAATTTAATCCAATAGAATCATTGAGCGATGAATTTAGTATAAGCGTTGTACCAGAGTTCCCATTAGCAGCTTTAATACCATTAGTAGTAGGATTTACTGCAGTATTAGCAGCAATGAGAGTAAGAAAGATAACATTCTAAACTTTATTTTTTATGAATAACCATATGCTTATCAATACAAACCCTATACTCTGATAATTGTTCAATGGCGGTTCTAAAATGCTTTTAGCAATTATAAAGAATATACTTCCTGCTAAGAAAGCATATCTAATTTTGCCATATGCATAAAGAGCAGATAGTATAACCTCTATAACTACTAATGGATATATTATAGCATTAGCATCTATACTTTTACCTATATAACTAGCTATGCTTATCCATCCTAAATGTCTATCATAATTTACTACTTGGTCTGCGGCCCAGAGAATCAATACTAATGCTATAGCATATCTAACTATCCAATCATATCTCTTAACATCTTTTAATGTTAGTAAAATTACAATACCTAGCAATCCAAGATCTTGAGGTAAGCTTGATGGATATTGAGCCATGAACATTATTATTACAAGCCATATTCCAGATATTACGGCAATATATCTAATCTTAAAACCTAGGAATAATGCTATCGCTATTATTATCTCTATAATTCCTATAGCATATACTGCTAGAGATAGATCTTCTAATGGTATGAGATTCCTTACTCTTGATGTTGCATTTATCCATCCTACTAGCAATTCTTGATTTACAAATTTGTCTATACCAAATATCATAAAGACTATAGCCAAACTATATCTTGGGATCCTATCTGTATATGATTTTAATATCTGCATAATATTATATCGCATATTAATCTAATAACTTTTCATAAAAACTAATTAGGAAAAGCTAATTTTAGTATTGAATATTTTTATAATTTTGCTGTATCTACAGTAACTTTTAAGTATTAGATTCATTGTTTATCAAACAATGAGGTTAGCAATAGCAATACTAGCAATTGCAGCATTATCAATAAGCATAAGCAGTGTATATGCACAAGAAGCAAGTGTTAGTATAGCAGAAGGTTCATCTATAGCAGACTGTAGAGAAGACTTTAGTAATGAATGCTATAACCCAGGTATATTAACTATAAGCAAAGGAACTACAGTAACATGGTCTAATGATGATACTACTACCCATACAGTAACAAGTGGTATATCATTCGGTCTAATACAATTTGATGAGTATAAGGATAAAACACCAGGACCAGATGGATTATTCGATTCTGGAATGATGGCACCAGGAGCAACATTCAGTTATACATTCAATGATGAAGGAGAGTATCTATACTATTGTTCATTACATCCATTCATGGTAGGCAAAGTTATAGTTGAAGCAGCAGCAGAAGAGGTAACAGAAGCAAATGTTATGCAAGGAATGAATATAGATTTAGAGACAGATCTAGCATTACCATTCGATAGAGAGGCTAATGATAGTATAACATTAAAGTTTGTACCAAAGGCTGATGAGATAGTTGGGCATCACTTAGACTATCATGTAGAGATAACTAGAGATGGTGAACAAGTATGGGATCAAGTTTTGCATGATCATGATGGAGTATTAGAATTGATAATAACACCATCAGAAGGAGTTCCTGAGGTTAGTGGAGGAGAGGCTGGAGAAGGTAATGTATCTACTGCGCCATATACAATATCTGGAGCAATATTCAATGAGAATGGCCAATATACTATTAAAGTAGAGATAGTTGGTATAGATCATACCCCATTAGATGAACCAACTGCTGAAGATCAATATAGCATAAGCGTTGTACCAGAGTTCCCATTAGCAGCTTTAATACCATTAGTAGTAGGATTTACTGCAGTATTAGCAGCAATGAGAGTAAGAAAGATAACATTCTAAACCTTATTTTTATCCAAAGAAATTTATTGCTCAATGCATAACTGCTTTTGAATGGCACTAATCGATGCTATATATCCAGCAGTAACAGTATTATTCGTAATTGGATTAATATTAATACTGTTATATGTCAATGAAGAGAGAGAGAAGAAGAGAGCAAAGCTTAGAGAGCGTAGAAGGGGAAGTATTAGAAGCGTTTAGAAGCATAGGCTATAATAAATTAACAGATATTCAGAAGAAAGCGTTACATACAATTGTTAGAAGGATAGATACATTACTTATAGCTCCTACTGGTTCTGGTAAGACAGAAGCAGCTATAATACCTATCTTTACACTTTTGGATAATAAGAAGAGAGGTATTAAAGCATTATATATAACTCCATTAAGAGCATTGAATAGAGATATCCTAAGAAGGATAGTATCTTATGGAGAAGCAAAAGGGTTAAGGGTTGCTGTAAGGCATGGCGATACAAGCACTAAAGAGAGAAGAGCTATAGCATCAAATCCTCCAGATGTGCTTATAACAACTCCAGAATCACTAGCCATAATGCTTGCTAGTGAGAAGATGATTAAAGGATTAAAGAGTATAGAATGGATTGTTATAGATGAGATACATGAACTAGTATCAAATGAGCGAGGCTCACATTTATCACTAAGCCTTGAAAGATTAGAAGCGTTAAGTGCTAATAGCATTACTAGAGTTGGATTATCCGCAACATTAGGTAACATAAGAGATGCAGCAGATTTTCTAGTTGGAATTAATAAGAGATGCGCTATAATGATAGATAACTCAATTAGAAAGTATGATATAGATGTAATCTATAAGGAAGGTACTCTTAATACTATAGCAAAATTCATAGCTGATTATGTTAAGAATTTAGATGGTAATATATTATTATTTACTAATACTAGAGATGAGGCAGAGTATCTATCAACAGTAATGAAGAATTATACAAATGTGAATGTGGATGTGCATCATGGCTCGTTATCAAGAGTTGTTAGAGAAGAGACGGAAGAGAAACTTAGAGATGGTAATGCTGGGATAGTAGTAACTACATCATCACTAGAACTGGGTTTAGATATAGGATCAGTTGATACAGTAATCCATTATGGCTCTCCTAGACAAGTTAGCAAATTGGCACAAAGGATAGGAAGGAGCAAACATAAAGTAGGTTATTCAGCAAAAGGATTGATAATAGTAAATAGCAAGGATGATGAGTTAGAAGCAAGAGCTATAATCTCTAGACTTAAGAAAGGTTCGATAGAAGAACAATTAATCCATTACTCAGCCTATGATGTTTTAGCACATCATCTAGTAGGTTTAGCATTGGAGCATGATAAGGTTATGATAGATGATGCATGTGAGATATTAACAAAGGCTTATCCATTCAAAGATATAAGCATAGATGATATTTATCAATGCTTAGAGTTATTAGATAAGCATAGATTAATTAGATTATATGACGATTATTATAAACGAAGTATAAGAAGTAGGAAGTATTATTTTGAGAATATATCAACAATACCAGATATTCTAAAGTTTGAGGTAGTAGATGCTATAAGCAATAAGGTCATTGGAACCCTAGATCAAGAGTTTGTAGGAGATTATGGAGAGAAGGGTAACGTATTTGTATTGAAAGGATCTCAGTGGAGAATATTAGCAGTAGATGATACAAAGTTAAGAGTTACAGTAGAACCTATCAAGGGTGCAGCAATAAACGTTCCATACTGGGTAGGCGAGATGATCCCAGTAGATTACAAGACAGCACAATTGGTAGGAAGGTTAAGGAATGATAGCATAAATGGAGTAATACCAAACGATCATACTATAGTCATAGAATCTCTTAAACATGAGAATACAATCGTGATACATGCATCATTTGGAAATAAAGTAAATAATACAATTGCATCGTTATTATCTACGATAATATCATCAAAGATAGGTTATTTGGTTGAGGCTAGAGCAGATGCATATAGGATAGCATTGACATCTAATGCAAGGATATTTGAGAGACATATAATGGATTGCTTGAAAGATGATTATGAGCTAGAACCTATAATAATTGCATCTTTAACAAATACACATAACCTAAATTGGAGAGTTTGGCTAGTAGCAAAAAGGTTTGGTCTGATAGATAGAAAGGCTGTATATGATAAGAAGAGTGCTAGGCTATTATATGATAGATACTCTAAGACTTTGATAGTTAAAGAAGCTATAAGGGAATTGTTACATGATAAGTATGATATTACCAATACAAAACATGTATTGGATAAGATTAGAAATAATAGCATAAGATTGGTCTGGTTAGAAGTTGATAATTTTTCAGAGTCAGCAAAATCTATAATAGATCATACAAGCAAGTTTGCATCCATGCCAGCAAATATAGAGCAAGGTGTTATAGAACTCGTTAAGGAAAGGTTAGAGAAAAGTAAGCATAGATTGATATGCATAAGGTGTGCAGAGTGGGAAAGGATAATTGAGAGTAAAGATGCTCCAGATGTATTAAGATGCTCATTATGCAAATCTAGGCTTATAACATCAACATATACTAGTGATGATAGGTTAAAAGAGATAATAAGGAAGAGGCTTAAAGGAGTAAAATTAGATGACGAAGAAGAGAAAGAGTTCATGAGAGCATGGAAGCGAGCCTCATTACTCCATAACTTTGGAAGGAAAGCATTGATAGTATTATCAGGCTATGGTGTGGGAGTAGATACAGCTGCTAGAATATTGAGGAATTGTGTAGACGATTCTAATATATACAAGATGATATATGAGGCTGAGAAACAGTATATAACTACAAGAGGATTCTGGAATGACTAAATTGGTTATATCTGAAAAGTATAATGCTGCAAAGAGGATAGCATCTGCATTAGGCAAATATCATACAAAGAAGGTTAATGGAATAAGCATATTTGTAGTTGATGATTATATAATAGCATATGCATCTGGTCACCTCTACAACTTGGCATCTAACAAAAGATCATATCCCATATTCGATCCAACATGGCAGGCTAGAGATAATGCGTATAAGATGATCAATGCTATAAGAGAGTTAGCAGATAAGGCTGAATACTTTATAAATGCATGCGATCTTGATCAAGAAGGTGAGGTTATAGCATACAATATACTAACATTCGCATGTAATGATGCGTATGCAAGATCTTATAGAGCAAAGTTTTCAGCATTAACAAAAGATGAGATCGTAAAAGCATTCTCCAATCTAGAAGAAAGTTACAAGTTCAAAGGTTTAGCAGATGCTGGTATTACAAGACATACTCTAGATTTCATCTACGGAATAAATCTATCAAGAGCATTAATAGATGCTAGTAAAAAGATATTGAGTATAGGTAGAGTTCAAGGACCTACGCTAGCATTCATAATAGATAGAGAGATTGAGATACAGACTCATATTCCTAAGCCATACTGGCTTATAGATGCATTATTATCTAAAGATGGTAACAAGTTTACTGCAAGATACGAATCTATAATATATAATGAAATGGATGCAAAGAGTATAGTAGATAAATGTAAAGATAAAGACGGAGTAGTTAGAGATATTAAAGATGATACTATTTATTTGAAACCTCCTACACCTTTCAATCTATTAGATCTACAGAGAGAAGCTTATAACTATTATAGATTATCACCTTCAAAGACTCTAGCAATTGCTGAAAAGTTGTATCTTAACGCTTTAATATCATATCCTAGAACATCTAGCCAAAGACTTCCAAGGATGAATTATAAGCAGATAATTAAGAGGTTATCTAATATCAGATCGTATTACAATATATCAAGTAAATTGTTAAGTAAAGATAGATTGAAACCTAATAATGGCTTGAAAGACGATCCAGCACATCCAGCAATATACCCAACTGGAGAACTTCCAAAGAGATTGGATAAATTAGAGTATAAGGTTTATGATCTAATAGTAAGAAGATTTCTTGCAACGTTTATGGATCCAGCAGTTATAAGCAAGGTTAAAGCGTTTATAGATATAAATAATTATACATTTATCGCTGAAGGAAGTAGTATATTAGAGAGATCATGGCTAAATATTTATGGTTATTATAATGAGAAATCTCTTCCTCCATTAAGGATTAATGATATAGTAATAAATCTTGGAATAAATTCTAATGAAGAGTTTACGAAACCAAAACCTAGATTTAATTCAAGTAGTTTACTAGTCTTGATGGATAAAGAGAAGATAGGGACAAAGTCAACAAGAGCTATGATAATAGATACTTTGATAAAACGAGGTTATATAACTAATAGATTTGAACCAACTCAACTAGGATTTACAATATTTGAGGTTATAAAAGAGTATATGCCAGATATATTATCTGTAGAACTTACTAGAGAGATGGAAGATAAATTGGAGAAGATAGAAGAAGGCTTGATTAAACCTAGTATGGTTATAAGCGATGCTAGTGAAAGATTGATCAAGGTATTGAATAAATTTATAGATAATAAGGAGATAATAGGCATTAAATTACAAACAATTCTTAACAATAGTTGATTATCTTAGTTATAAAAATCTTGATATTCTATATAATAAAAATATTCTAACTATTAAGAAGATGAAATATATTGACTAATAAAGCATTTAATATACATACTTAACAAAATTACTAATTGATAATATGACCCATTTAGTCAACTTTTAATAATTAATATGTATAAAAGTAAAGAATTAATAATCTTACTTATAAATAATGTTAGTATAATATTCATTGATAAATATTTTGTTCAAATTGAATTTTTATATATTAGAATATAGTAGTGTATTGGGATGGCAAACACTGAAATTGATACGCAGCCTAACGCATCGATCATTACTCATATAAAGAAAAGAGATGGTAGATTAGTAAAATTTGAGCAAAACAAGATTACAAATGCCATATATAAGGCATTAATGGCTACAAATAAGCCAAATTATGAATTAGCAGTAGATCTAACTAGAAAGGTAGTAGATAGATTAAAGAAACATGGTTATGATTCGAAGAATATTCCTAGCGTAGAGGATGTTCAAGATATAGTTGAAACTATATTGATAGAAGAAGGGTTATCGGATACAGCAAAGGCATACATACTCTATAGGCATGAGCGAAGAAGGATTAGAGAAGAGAAGATGAAGATTCTTGAAAAGAGTAGTTTAGATGAGGTTGATAAAAAGCTAGATCTAGATCCATTAAGAGTATTAGCATCTAGATACTTGCTTAGAGATGAGAACGGTAGAATAATTGAGAGTCCAAAGCAGTTGTTCGAGAGAGTTGCCACACTAGTAGCAATACCAGATGTGCTAAGAGATGATAAGATATACTCAAAAGATAAAGTAGAAAGTATAGAAGTAGATATAACTGATTATATAGATAACCTTGATCAATTTGAGAATAGATTTAGCATCGGTTCTTATAAATTGAACAAATGGCATTTTGAATCGATGTTAAGATTGTATAAGCATCTAGCAAAATTAGGGCATATGAAAGTTAGTATAGAAGAATTGATCAAGATGTTAGATGAGAATAAGTTTGAGGAGTATGAGAAGAAGATCAAAGAATATTATGAATTGATGGTTAGTATGAACTTTCTACCAAACTCTCCAACATTAATGAATGCTGGAGCTAGATTAGGACAATTAAGTGCTTGTTTTGTATTAGATATGCAAGATGATATGTATAGTATAATGAAGACAAGCACTGATGCTGCTTTGATATTCAAGTCTGGCGGTGGAGTTGGGATAAATTATTCAAACCTTAGACCAGAAGGAGATATAGTAGCAAGCACGAGCGGAGTAGCATCTGGTCCAGTATCATTCATGAGGATAATAGATACTGTAACCGATGTAGTCAAACAAGGAGGAAAGAGGAGAGGAGCTAATATGGGTATATTGGAAGTATGGCATCCAGATATTGAAAAGTTTATAACAGCAAAGACAACTCCAGGAGTATTAGAAAACTTTAATGTTAGTGTAGGCATATGGGAAGATTTCTGGCAAGCATATAAGAATGGAACAAAGTATCCATTAAAGAATCCTAGAACTGGCAAGATTATGAAATATATAGATGCTAAGCAATTGTTAGATCTGATAGCAATAAGTGCATGGAAGAGTGCTGAACCAGGTGTTATCTTATTAGATAATATAAATAGATACAATGTTATGAAGCGTGTTCAAGGTTTGATCAGATGCACAAATCCTTGTGGTGAGCAAAGTTTGTATCCATATGAATCATGTAATCTAGGAAGCATAAACTTATCAAACCTAGCAAAGAGAAGAGTAGATGGTAATTATGAGTTTGATTGGCAAAAGTATGAACAAGTTATAAGAGTGGCAACTAGATTCTTGGATAATATAATAGATGTTAACAAATATCCTATAGAAGAGATAGATGTTGCTACTAAACTGACTAGAAGGATAGGTTTAGGTGTTATGGGCTTGGCAGATCTATTGTTCAAGTTAAGAATACCATACAATAGCAAAGAAGGTTATGAATTTATGAGCAAACTGGCAGAAGCGTTATCATACTATAGCATGGATGAGAGTGTAGAGTTAGCAAAGAGTAAAGGAGCATTTCCTCTCTATAATGAGAGTGATTATGTCAATGGCAAGATACCCATTGCTGGATACTATGAGGAAGAGCATACATATGATTGGGATGCATTGATAGATAAGATAAAGAGGTATGGTATAAGGAATTCTCAAACTACAACGGTTGCTCCTACTGGAACGATATCCATGATAGCAGATTGTTCTAGTGGTATAGAACCAATCTTTGCTCTAGTATTTGAGAAGAGAGTTACTGTAGGTAGTTTCTTCTATATAAATAGAAGGTTTGAAGAAGCGTTAAAAGAACATGGTTTGTATAAGGATGAGTTATTATCAAAGATAGCAGACAATTATGGAAGTATTAAAGGCTTAGGGTTAGATGAACTAGAACCGATATTTGTAACAGCTATGGATATGCATTGGGCAGATCATATAATGGCACAATCTGTATGGCAGAAATGGATAAGCAATGCTATAGCAAAGACAATAAACATGCCTAATGATGTTACTGCTGATGATGTAAAATGCTCATACTTGTTAGCATATGGCTTAGGATTGAAAGGTGTTACTGTATATAGAGATGGTTCTAGACAGCAACAAGTATTACATGTTACCAGCGATAAAAAGGAGAAAACTTTTGAATTGATCCCAAGTACTTTCGCACTAGAATATATAAAAGATAAAATAAAGGAAGATTTCATCCTTAAAGAGATAGATAGAGCATTAAAGAGTAGAGCGATAGAATATAATACTAGTATTATACGTGTAGAAGAGGAAGATAATACATGCCCAGTTTGTAAAGGTAGAGTAATATTCAATGAAGGATGTAACCTATGTATAGAATGTGGCTGGAGTAGTTGTGTCTCAGGTTAAAACTCCAAATTTTTATTAAGTATCAATGCTAATAATGCACTTCTAACCTCTTTCCCATATTTTATCTGCCTAAAGTATACAGCTCTTGGATCATCATCAACCTCATACTTGATCTCATCAACTCTTGGCAAAGGATGCATTATAATGGCATCTTCTTTTGCATTCTTCAAAATCTGTTTATCTATAGCATAACTGCCTTTTACTTTATTATACTCTTGCTCATCTGGGAACCTCTCTTTCTGTATTCTTGTAACATATATAACATCTAAAGCATCTATACATTCTAGAGAGTTATATTCTTCAAACTTATTCTTTAGATCAAACACATACTCTTCTCTTATTCTCAACTCTTTTGGAGATATTAGATATATATTAACATCATATTTATCAAGTGCGTATAATAACGAATATACTGTTCTTGCATACTTTAGATCTCCAACTATACCAATATTCAAACCATCTATCTTCTTCTTCTCTTTAAGTATTGTATAAAGATCTAACATAGCTTGAGTAGGATGCTCTTCCATGCCACTCCCAGCATTTATCAATGGATGTTCTGCAACCTCAGCAGCAAATCTAGCCGAACCATCTAGAGGATGTCTTATTACTATAACATCAGCATATGAATCTAGAACTCTAATAGTATCTTTTATGCTTTCACCTTTCTCTATTGAAGATACTCTAACATCTGCTATACCTATAGATGTTCCTCCTATAGAAGCCATCGCAGCTTCAAATCCTAACCTAGTTCTTGTGCTAGGTTCAAAGAACGCATAGCCTAAGATCTTACCTTTTGCCAACTCTTTAGAATCTAACTTGTCTGTATAATTGAATAACAGATCTAATTCCTCCCTACTAAAATCACGTATTGATATCACATCTCTATTATAGAACGGATTCATATCAATGGTATAATCATAACCATATTTTATACTATGTTTATGATTTATTAATAAGGCATGCATCATTTATCTCATGTCTGAAGAACAACTGTTAGTTAGAAGGATAAAGGATGGCACAGTTATAGATCATATAGATAGTGGTAAAGCACTTATAGTATTAAAAGCATTGAATATAACTGGTAACGAAGGTAATGTTATAACTATAGCTATGAACGTTCCAAGCGATAAATTGGGCAAGAAGGACATAATCAAGGTTGAGAATAGATTCTTAGAGCCAGAAGAGACTAACAAGCTTGCATTATTCGCTCCACATGCATCGATAAATATAATATCAAATTATAAAGTTAAGGAGAAGAGGAATGTAGAACTACCAGACAAGTTTATAGATATTATAAAATGTGTAAATCCTAACTGCATAACTAATAGTGGAGAGAATATCTCAAGCGTTATAGAGGTTATAGATAAACATGAAAGACGGTTGAGATGCAGATACTGTAGAAGGCTTATTAACGTCTCGGAACTTTTATATCAGATCTGATCAATAAGATGGATATGTTCAAGAATATAGATCCAGAGTTATTATACAAGATGATATATATCAGTCTATTACTTGCACTAATCTTAGCTCTTCCAGGAGTATTGGTATTACTAGCAATATATTATAGCACTGACAATCTTATACTTGCAGCAGTAATAGGTTTCTCTATACATTTTGTAACACTTGCGTTCTCTCCTAGGATAAGCAAGGCATTGATAAAGTTCTTTGGTTAGTCGTTACCCTCTAGTTAATATTATTTGCTCTTTAAGTAAAGAATCTTTTATAAACCTGCTTTAATCAATAGATGATGCAAGAGGTGTATAATGGAGTTGAGTTATGATTACAAAAATACTAAATCAAGTAAGAAGGCAAAGACTATATTCTCTGTATTAGCAAGCGCAAATAGAGTTGATATATTAAAGATCCTTAACTCTAAAGGACCATTAACATATTCAGAACTTAAAGAGTATGCTGGCTTCAAGTCTAAGAAAGAGAGTGGAAAGTTTGCTTATCATCTAAGAAAGTTAACAAGACAGTCATTAATAGCATTGAATAGAGGAGAGAAGAAGTATACCATAACAAATCTAGGTAAACTCGTATTAAATCTAGTTAGACAGATCGAAGAAAGATCTCTAGTTGAAAGCGGGAAGATATACATAAGAACTACTAAAAGATTCCAAGAGTTTAATACTCAAAGAGTTATGCAATTATTGATAAGAGATGCTGGAGTATCTCCAGAAATAGCAAATAAGATAGCAGAAGAAGTAGAATCAAAGATATTCAAATTAAACTTATCATATTTAACTGAACCAATCTTGCTAGAGATAATAAACAATACATTGTTAGAGCATGGCTATGAAGAGTATAGAGAGAGGCTTTCTAGAGTAGGCATGGCAGCATCAGAACTATCCAAATTCTTTAGATATAATATCAACGATTTAATGTATAGATTAACAAATAGCATATTAGAAGAGTATATGCTCTTCTCATACATCCCTAAAGATATCGCAGATCAGCATATCGAAGGAAATATAAATATTCCAAGTGGTTTAAATGCTATAACATATGATACTCTCTTCATAGATGTTACTAGCATTGATAATTATAAAGATCCTTATTCATTACTACAGCTATCTAGTTTAATAAAAGAAGCGTCTAAAGAGGTTGTATTTACTAATATAGAGTTCGATCTTACTAGTGATGAGATAGCAAGATTGTTTGATATATTAACATATAATACAAATGCATTACTATCATTTGTAGTTAAAGATGGTAAAGAGAATGTGTTAGAAGGTTATAAACAGTATCTAGATAATAAAGAGATACCTAAGATTGGTTTGATATTAAAACCAGAGGATAGCATAGAAGAGATATTAGAGTTAGGCGGTTTGATATCTATTGGTAACGGGGATAGAAGTATTTATGGTGTTAAGAGATATAATAGTATGGAAGCTGTAGTTCATTCAATATCTATAAACCTTCCAAGATTAGCTTATGAATCAAACAACGATGAGATGTATTTCAGAGCCAAACTAGCTATGATGTTAGATCCAGCATTAGAGGCTATAAAGATAAAGCATGAATTCATTGCTAATACTAGAATGTTAAATAAAGATCTCAATGCTATAAGATACTCTATAAACCTAATAGATCCATATACAGCAATTAACAAGATACTTGCGTATGAGAATTATCATGAAGTACTAGAGAAAACGATCAATACTGTTAATAACATACTTTCTGAGAAGGAAGATAATTTTAGAGTATCTATAATCCATGATAATTGCATATCTAGATTCCTAGTATTAGATCTTGAGAGATATGGTAAGAATAAAAGTATCGAGAGTTATAATGAAGGTATTATAATAGATGATCTCAATACTATCAAGCATTATGCTAAGATAGATGCATTATTAGATGGTTCGAGTATATTTGTAGATCTAGATGCAACAAACGCTAGTATAACCGAAGTATCAAGAATGCTGGATCATTTCATCCCAATGATAAAGATCTATGCTTGTAATAAATGTAAGAGGAAAGGTAGATATGATTTCTGTAAATTATGTAATGCGAATGCTTCTCTATTAAGCATATTTACTTAACATTTATACTGTAAATATCAACCCTCCTATTTCTTAGCAATGGTAGTTTTTCTCTTATATCATTTAGATAGTTTATATCAAGATCGGCTATACCTAAACCTTCTTCATCTCCCATATCTAATATTATATCTCCAAAAGGATCTATTATCATGCTCCTTCCTATGTATATATTACCTACTTGATCTGGCGCTACTATATAACAACCATTCTCTATAGCTCTAGCTCTTAGCATTACTTGCCAATGTTCAACTTTCTTATCACCAGCAACCCATGCTGATGGAACTATCAATACATTAGCACCATTTAATACAATCATTCTAGCAAGTTCTGGAAATCTTAAATCATAGCATATCATCATGCCTATCTTCTCTTCATTAACCTTGATCAGTTCTGGAAGTTTATCTCCAGCAATGAGTTTTTCTGACTCTTTGAATCCTAATGCATCATATAGATGCAACTTTCTATAAACTGATATAACTTTATCTTTTATGAATACTGCAGTATCATATACTCTTGGTTTAAGATTACTTTTTTCATAAATAGTAGCAATTACTGCTATTTTATATCTCTTAGATGCTTCTACTAACGAAGATACAAACTCCCCATCTATACTTTCAGCAAGACTGTATAACTCTTCAACAGTTTGAGAATTAGGAGAATAAGCCATCAAAAATTCTGGAAATGCTATTAATTCAGCATTTTTCTTAGAAGCTTCCTCTATATACTCTAAAGCAAGTTTTAAATTCTCTTCTTTATCTGTGGATGATCTAACCTGTGCTACCGCTACTCTCATGCTATAAGTTTATACATTAAATAATAAAAAGATAAAGGATTATTACTCCAATTTATTTCCTGCTATGTACCAATTCTCTTTAGGTGTATCTTGATATACAACTATAACATGTTCTTTCTTAGAACCCAATACTCTATTTACAGCATCTGTTATCTCTTTTGCTAACTCTTCCTTCTGCTCTGGTGTTCTTCCAGGCCATAGGGATATAGTTATTAACGGCATATGGAGCATTACCAATCCTACTATATGTACTTAATCTAATAGTAATTATAGAAAATTATTGTTTTTATAATTATTATAGAAAAGTTTTTCAATCTAATATATATGTGAAAATAGTAGTTTATTATCAAATATATTAGCATTTCCTCTTAATAAAATAAAATTTTTAATGTAATTATTATAAATTTTACCAAAGATAATATCTGATTATAGCTAAGAAAAGCAAGATTATTATAAGAAAAACTTTCTAAGCGATAAGTTAATTTATAATAAAGTATAAGGGTATTGTTATGAGCGGAGATGTGGAAGATAAAGACAAGTTTGATGAATATCTAACTGAGAGTGATTATGTATTATTATATAGAGAGTTAGAGTCTAGATTAGAGAGTTTAGAAGAGATAGTTGCTAGACTTAGTAAAGAAGTAGCTATTATTAAGAAAGCTGTAAGGAATGATATAGCAAGATACGAGATCAATCGTATAAAACAAGGTTATGATATAAACTCTATACTGGATGATTAATCTTCCCTTACTTTTCCTAGTAACTTCTCGATCAACGAATCTCCATATTTCCATTTACGCATATAACATCTCTCTTGGTATTGACATTCGATACATTCTTCACTAGGTTCTATTATTGGAATCTTTTGCTCCTTTAGTAATGTGTTGAGTATTCTGATCCTTCTTATTAATTCATTGAATACTCTATTATCTCTACTTAATGAGAATTCTATAGTATTACCAACTCCATCTGTATAAATCAAAACGCCATTATCTATGTTAAATATGCATAGATTAGCATTCAAGTATAAGAGATCTTTTGGGAGAGGTTCTTTAGGAAGTTCATTACTAACCATTATATTGAATAATACTCCATCTATTATAGCATCTGCATAGCCTACTATAGTAATATTATCTATAGCAAACTCTTTCCTTTTTGTCCTCATCGAGTTTGTTAACACTTTATGTAATCTTACCTTCTTAGACTCTCTACTTGGTTCTATTCTATTATAATAAGATCTTCTTAAGCAGCCTATACATTCATCTATACTTATCTTATTAGGATCATCAAACTTTTCTATCTGTTCAAACTTTTCGTCTATAGCCTTATTTATTATATCTCTCCAGCTGCTCTCACCAAGCATAGTTATAATCTGTATAGTTGGTAAATAACCTTTACGTAAGGTTTATTTTAATTCCTTCTTATTATCTATGCATGAGAGTAGAAAAGAAGAAAGCAAAGCATGTATCTATTATCTTCTTTGGTGTTGGGGCATGGGGAACTGCTATGAGTTTATTTCTTAACAATTCCTTCTTACTCTTCCTAGCTGGCATTAATATAGCTTTAGGAGTACTATTCGTTTTTCTATATAAGAAACCAGAAGATAAAAGATCTAGAAGATAGTATCATAAATTTTATAATATTTATAATTTATTATAAATTTTGATAATCAATAGATTAATAAATGATTATCACTATATCTACTTATGGCTGAGGCATCGGTAGCACATATAGGAGCTATGATAGTGATATTTGCCATATGCGTAGGTATATGGTTTGCAGTTCGTGCATCAAGGCCTAAAAGCGAAGAGGCAAAAGCTTCAACATAATTAATTTTTTATTTTTAATAAAAATATGGATGATGAAGAGTTTACTCCTCTACATATGCTCGTTCTCCATGCTGTGCTATATCTAAGCCTACTTCCTCTTCTCTTGGAGTTACTCTTATTCCTCCTGGCCATACTAGATCCATTACCTTGAATATCAGTAATGATAAGCCAAATGCATATGCTATACTAACAGCCGCACCTAATGTATTGATTCCTATTTGCGCTATATTTCCTTCCCAACCTCCAGCAACTCCTCCTATATGCTCATTAGCAAGTACTCCAGTCAGGATTGCTCCTACTGTACCTCCAGTTCCGTGTACTCCCCATACATCTAGTGCATCGTCCCATCTTCTCTTGTTCTTGAATACTACTGCGCCATAACATATCATTGCTGCTGAGAAGCCAATTATCATAGCTCCCATTGGGCCTACAAATCCTGCTGCTGGAGTTATTCCTACTAACCCAGCTACTGCACCAGATGCTGCACCTACTACACTAGGTCTTCCAGTATGAGCCCAGCTCATAAGCATCCATGTTACTGCTGCCGTACCAGTTGCTATATTTGTTACATTCCAAGCGCTAGCTGCTATACCATTTGCCGCTAACGCACTTCCAGCATTGAATCCAAACCAACCAAACCAGAGTAATGCTGCTCCTAATACAACCATTGGTATATTATGAGGTTCCATTGGGACTTTACCCAGACCTAACCTTCTTCCTAAGACTAATGCTCCAGCTAAAGCTGACCAACCTGATGTTATATGCACGACAGTACCTCCAGCAAAGTCTAATGCTCCTATATCTCCTAAGAATCCACCACCCCATACCCAGTGAGCTACTGGATCGTATACTACAGTAGCCCATATTACCATGAATATTACAAACGCACTAAACTTTATCCTATCAACTAAACCTCCTACTATTAGCGATGGCGTTATTATTGCGAATGTCAATTGGAAGAACATGAATGTCTGATGAGATATACTAGACCATTCACCATCTTCATAACTTCCTAATGGTGCATCATGAGATACTCCGTTAAGGAATATGTATGAAAAGTCTCCTACGAAATTATGCATACCATCTTTTGGTGGTCCAAATGCTAAACTATATCCATATAATGTCCATTGCATAGTAATTATGCCCATACATATGAATACCATCATTATTGTAGAGTTAACACTCTTCCTTCTTGCTAAACCTGCATAAAAGAATGCCACTCCGGGTGTCATTAACAATACTAGTGCTGATGATACCAGCATCCATGC
>BPGC01000014.1:42747-55049 GCA_026002835.1 Candidatus Nitrosocaldaceae archaeon | reverse complement strand
TGGAAGATGTTCAGATGATATAGATCAAGAAGGCAAGAAGAGGGATAAACGTTTACAAGATGCTATAAAGGAAGGCAATATAGATAATATAATTAAGATATTAAATGAATATTGTTTGGTTTGTAAATTATTCGGTTCTAATACATATGCATCACACATAAGATTCAACGATGCATACCCTAATAATTATAGTATAGGAGTAAAGACTGGGGTTGCAATAAATAGAAGGAGTGGAGCTGCTAAAAGAGGTGCTCTTTATACAGTAGAGTTCATAAACCCTAATTCAGAGTTTGAGGGTGAGATTGTACTCTTTAACATACCAAATTATGCAATAGGCTTAATAGCTAAGATAATAGATTATATAAATAACGGGTTTGTAAAATTGGGCGGTTTTAAAACTAGAGGTTTTGGAAGGGTGAAGATAGATGTTAAAGAAGTAACAGGTATTACATATACAGATAATACACTTAAAGATTTGAGCATAGGTATACTAAAATCATTAGATGCAAAAGATGAAGATCTATCTTATGGAAATCCTATAGAAATATTAGATAAGTCAAAGGAGATATGGGATTCATATGTACAAAAGAGTAGAAGTTCATAGAGAGGTATACACAGAAAGAACGAGATCTTTAGAAGATAGGGATAACTATCTATTAAAATTATCTGCAATAGTACCAGAAAATAGTTATTTGGTCTCAGGAGCTATGCCACTTGAGTTACCAAATATAGAGAATGTTCTGCAAAAAATAAAACAGATAAAAAGTAAGGATATAAAGATAGAGGAGATAGAAAGTATAGTAAAGCAGATATCTTTAATAAAGCATAATAGACAGAAGATAACAATTCCTTATATAAATAACAGATACTTTATACCAGGTTCGACTATAAAAGGTGCAGTAAGATCTAGAGTAGAATATAAATTGATGCCTAAGAATAGTGTATGTTATTCATGTTATAGAATAGAAGAAGATTTTGATCCTAGGTATGCTATTAATCACATGAGATTTTGGGGAGAAAAGGTTACAATACCTAGAGGTATGTGTAATGCTATGAAGCATGATAATGTATGTATTATCTGTGATATATTTGGTGCCCCAGCTCTTTCATCATTAGTAAACTTTTCAGATGCTGTTATGCAAAAAGGTGATATAGAGAGGTTAAGTGAACTTAATGTAGATGCTATAAAACCTAATTCAAGATTTACCTTAGAGATATCATGTTTAAATATGGATTATATAAGATTAGGCTTATTATTCCTAGGATTAGAACTTTTTAGTAATAGTCCTATTATCCTAGGTATGTTCAAATATAGATTTAATCCTAAACTAGGTAAACTTTTTAGAAACAAATATGCAATAGGTTTGTTAAAATTCGAACTTGAGAAGGTGATAGATTCTAACAATAATGAGCATAACCCAAATGATTTTATTAATAGGGCTAAAGAAGAGTTGGAGAAGAGTACCATTAATGAGTATATAGAGTGGGAATGTGGGGTGATTAAGGATTACTAATTATGATATATTTTTAAAAGGTGAATATGATAATGTAGAGTTACTTAAATATCTTAAAGAGGAGAATTATAACCTTATAATAATAATATTAGATGATATGTCTAGCATATTGTACAAAAATGCTAGTATAGGCAATGCAGATAGTTGTGGTTTGTTAGGATTTGCTTATAAATATGATGATAAACAGGAGAATATATTTGAGTTACAATGGGTTAGAACTAATAATGGGAAATATAAGGTATTGAGTAAAAGTGGAATAAATGATATAAAAATGCATCACACATTAGATCCTAATGCTAAAGATTATACAACTAACACAATAAGTTTGTCAAAGGTGTTAAATAGTGAGTGATGGGTGTATAATCAAAGGTTTTATAATACCTAAAAGAGGTAAAGATGACAAGCCTCAATATATTAAAGAATTTACCGAAGAAGAGATGCATAATCTATATAATCTATATAAAGAATTTATTAATACATATATAGATACGTATATAACGATCAATAAAAATGGTGGTAAGCTATCTAGCACTAATGATATAAATGATCTCCTTAACGGTCTGATATTTTATATAAAATCTTTATTGAACATAGATCCCATACCATCTGATCTCTCTTTTATTAAAGAGGTAGCATTACCTTCTCCAACCACGTTATTAAGAGGGTTTATGATCAATTCTGTATATGAAGAATTGGATAATTTGTTTAATGTTGAAGATAAAAGCATATCATTAGAATTAAATCCAGATAATATTAAAACATTAGAAAAGATGATAAATATACTAGAGAATAATAATGAGAAATTGAGAGAATTAAAGGATAGAGCGTCTAAATTAATTATTTCTAAAGATGGTGAACCAACAATTTTTGATTTTCCTGCAGATACAAGGATTGGTTCAAATACATCATCATTAATAATTCATATGCTTACTACATCTTCTATTGCAACTTCATTATATCTTGAACAAGAGAAAAATAATTATGATCCGAAAGAGCTCCAAACATTAAGATTAGCATCTATGTTTCATGATACAGCTAAGATGTATGATTGGCATAAACATCAAACTAAATCAAGCGAATTGTTGGGAGAGATATTTAAAGATCATGTAGTTGATGAAGCTGCAGAGATAATTGATAGAGCTGCAGAGATAATTAAAGCATACGATGAGAGATCATTAAATGCAAGATTAGGAACTTTATTTCAGATCTTCAAGAGATCTGATAGATTAGCAAGCTCAAGAGATAGATTATTGGAACTTATCGATAAATTACTTCCAGATGAATATAAGGATAAGATATTAACCGAACGCAATAAATGGGAAAAGAAAGGTTATGATAAACCCTTCTATAAATGGGAGTTCTGGGATACATTTACATGCGAAGATATCAAAAGATTTACAGAAGCATTTTGTAGAGAGGCCTCTAATATATCTAAAGGTAATCCTTTATTTACATTAACTGAAGATAATTCAATAATAGATGAAATGAAAGTAGATGATGTAAGAGTAGTAAGACTTGATTTTACTAGTATACAGAGTTATATAGAAAGTAACGAGATTAGGGTTATGAACGGAGCTAGTAGGCTGGTAGATCTTGTAATGTTTGTGTTAATACCTTATTATATTATTAAATATATGGGTTTATACGCAGAGAATATACTATACTATGGTGGTGGAAACTGTACATTATTAATACCAAAGTTTAAGATATCTGAAGTCGAAGAATTAAGTAAATGTTTTAAGAAAGGTAGTATTGCATTAAGGTATGGTTCTTCACCATTGTATTCTAATTTTGCAACAATAAATCATTTTATAGATAAAGAATTACGGTGCAAGAAATTAACTCCTTCTAAAGCAACAATAAAGCCTAATATTCATAAAAGGTGCAGTTCTTGTAATAAAAATAGTATTAGAGTTGTTAAAGATAGTTTATATGAGAAAGAGAAAGATATGTGTGAAGAGTGTAAGAAAAAGTTTAGGATAGGAGATATATATCATTTTAAAAGACGATTAAGATCTATAGGTATAGATGAAGATCTTGATAGAGTACTCAATAAAGTATTAGAATATATAAGTGGACATAAACTAGAGGAATTGCATAATATTAAAAATTATAGAGATCTAGCATTTATAAAATTTGATGGTAATATACTAGGCCAATTAATGGCATCCAGTATATCATTAACCGATGCTCATGAGAGAAGTTTCAGAATAGATTACTCAGTAAAGAAGGCATTTCATGACTTCCTTTATAAACTGCAAAGCAATCATCTTTATGAAGATGCAAAGAGAGTAATTTTAGGCCTTATGTATATGGGAGGAGATGATGGTGCGTTATTAATACCATCAAATATATCTATTCCTTTTGCTTTACACATGATACATGAGTATAATCTTAACATGGGTAAGAAATCTACATTATCAATAGGTATATCTGTAGGGAAACCTAAACATCCTATAAATTTGCTTAAAGATGGTGCTAGATATCTATTAGAGGATGTAACAAAAAAGGAGTTAAGAGAGACTGCATATAATGTACATAATACTAATAGACCTGAAGATATAAAATTTGAAGGAGGATTAGCGTTCTTTGTAGCAGATAGTGGGAATATTAGTGATAAGGCACTAGAGAGTATCTTTAATAGAATAGAAGATAAAGAGCATCTGAGCATGCAACCTTATGCTATAGATGATAGTATTAATTCTATAAGTAGATTATTGAATATATTACAATTAAATGGTACCAATATAGATAGTATTGTAGACGATCTATTAATAAAGGTAAACCATAATGAGTTTAAAGAAGAGCTTAAAAGGATAAGGAATCTATGTTTGAAGAATCTGTATGTCAATATCAATGGTTCTAGTGAGTTAAAGTTAAGAGTAGTTTATGGGAAGAAAGAGTCTAGCGATCCTAAAATGGCTAAGATAGTAAACAACCTGTTAATGTTTAAAGGTAATAATAAGATATACTTTGTTCTATATGACCTCTATCAACTCTTAAAGGTGATGGGCGTTGAGTATGATTAAGCTTATCTTAGAGTTTAAGACTGCAAAGAAATTCTCAATTGGTAGCGGAGGGCTACCTATTAAAACTATAGCTGATGTAACATTCCCAAGGCTATTAGATAGACCTTTTATACCAGCAACTACCATTAAAGGCGTCTTAAGGACATCGATGATTAGAGTAGCACCATTATTAGGATTTGAGGTCTCGAGCTCTGTCCATCCAACAAAGATAAAAGATGATAGAGTTACACAACTTATGGGTAAGCCTAATAAGAATGGCAAGATTAGAGTATATTCTGCTATCCTTGATGTAGATACCTTTACTCTGACTCATGCAACTATAAATGACAAATCTAGAGTGGCAAAAGAGCATGCGTTATTTACTATAGAATACATACCTAAAGATATCAAATTTGATATAGTAATAGAGGCTAATGATCTAACTCTAGATGAAGCAAGATTACTATTTGCTGGTATAGCGGAGATGAGATACGAAAGGATTGGTAAGAATGGTTTAATGAATATAAAGATAAGTAATAACTCAACTATACCAGACGATTTAAGAGGCGATAAGGTAATTTCTAATATATTA
Organism: Candidatus Nitrosocaldaceae archaeon; assembly: GCA_026002835.1. Next base: position 49,935 of record BPGC01000014.1, on the reverse strand, counting down.
GAGGTGTTAATGAGATGATTGTATACTCTGTCAGATATAATCTAAAGACACCATTATTAATATCCAAACCAACTATAGGAAATGTCATACGTAATGAATATAGTTATCTACCTGGCTCTGTAATAAGAGGAGCTATATTAAAGGAACTTTGGCTTGATGGTTATAAAGATAAGATAAAGGAAGAGATGGTCAAACCTAGTATAATATTCCATCCAGCATTTCCTATTTTTGAAGACAAGATTTACAAACCTGCACATGCCTTAATATATAAATGTAAGATATGTAAGAAGAATAAGTACATAGAAAAGGATCCTTATACTATAAATAGTATAGAAGATCTCGAGATTGAGAGATTTTGTAATAATGGTCATCCATACACATTAAAGAGCATCGGAGGTAAATTATTTAATGAATCTTTATTGAAGGAATGTAAGTTATCATATACTATATTAACATCGGTTGGTATTAATAGGATTGTAAAAGGTAGTGAGGCAGGTCTATTATATTCTTACATAGCATTAGAACCGAATAACAGTTTCGAAGGTTTAATAGTAGTAGATGATAATAGATACAATATAGATAAGATAAATACTGTATTTTTAGGTAAAGGTTCATCTAGAGGGTTTGGAGAAGTGGAGCTTAAGATAAAAGAGGTCGATTATTATAAGATTAGAGAGGATAAACTGAACGATATAATAAATAAGAGCAATACTAACAAATTAGTATTGAAAGCTATAACGCCTCTATTTAATATAACATATTCTGAGAATGGATTAATTAATGATAATAACTTTGATTTAGATAGATTTGGATTAAAATATAATTTTTCATTAGTATCTAGTACTTCAACTATATCTGGTTTTAGTATCTACTCTAATATACCTAAGATTAGTTTAACTGGTATAAAAGAAGGTTCGCTACTTTATGCTCATAAAACAGCTTCAACAAATATAGATAAATTAGTAGAGATGGAACTAAAAGGTATAGGACCCTTTGCATCTAATGGGTTTAATATCGTTGAGGTGATATGATGAATATTGCACATTTAGAATCTCTGATAAATAGGAGCATTATATACCTACACTTTACTACAGAAGAACCCATAAGTTTAGGTATGTATAATGAAGGTAATATTAGAAAGATAGCATCTTATATCGATAAGGAAGGCAGACAGATATTCCTAATACCATCAGAGTCTATAAAAGGTGTTATGCGTAGTATAGCTAGTAAAATATTTAGGGATATGGAAGGAGGTTTCATATGTGAAAAAGGTAATCACCCTGATAATGAAGCAAATAAATTATCAATAGGGATAGTGAAAAAGGAATTGTCATGTATTTTACATGAAGATTTAATTAACGAACTTACTGAAGATACTATAAAGCAGTTCTATATCTCATTAAATAATTGTTGTGTATGCCGATTATTTGGGTCTAATATGTTAGCAAGTAAATTGGTATTTGACGATGCATACTTTACTAATACACAAGTTCTTAAATATGCCTCAACTTCTATAGATAGAAAGAGTAGAATTGCAAAAGAGAATATGCTTTTTACTGTAGAGTCTATAAAACCTGATAGAGTATGTTTAAAGATTATAGCGGATAATATAACAAAACCTGAGAATAGACTATTATCATTACTTTTAGACTTTATATCTAAAAGAGGTTTAGTATTAGGAGGCCTAAAGAGTAGAGGTTATGGCTCATTATCATTAGATAGAGATAGAACTAATGCTAAAGTTGTAGAATTTAAGATTAATAATATTAGTGAAGATAATAAGATAGAGAATATCAATGCTTTGTTATTAAATGATAATTATTACAAAGAGTTTGGTATTGAAGAATATATAAAATGGCTTCAGAATTTAGCGTAGATTGGTATTATAGGTTTATTTGTGATACTTTTTTTAAGGATCTTTTTAACAAACTATTTGGATCCAGCGATAAAGATATTAATGAACTAGATATATTCAATGTTCCAGATAATATTTTTAATAATATCCGTGATAACAATTTACTAGAATTGTGTAAATCTAATTATGAAAAATGTTCAGAACATGAAGTTATCTTTACTACTCAATTTAATCTCAAAAATCTAGAATTAAAAAATATTGATAAATCGTTTTTAGAAAAACTTGATGATATTCTTAAGAACTTTAAGAAATTTATTGATGAAAATCGGTACAGAATAGCATATTTGTATACTCTTAGTACTATAAGTAAAATGATCGAGAGAATAAATGCTAATAATGAGAATAAGCAGAATAAATTTAACAATAAGGTTAATATTAATTTAACAATAGATGATAAACAACTATGGACTACTTTCTATATATCAGATGCAGCAACTGATCCAAATTTCGATAATATCTTAAATATCTTATTTGGAGATAATTTTTCTAGCTATCTTGAGAGTCTTGATAAAGTAATAACCTTCTCTAAAGGTATAGAAATGAAAAATGTCAAACCGCGGATTATTAAGATGATAACTGAGAGCAGCGAAGAAGTTTTTAAGAATGAAAAAGAGAAAATAATAAATGAATTATCAGCTATAGTTAATAATAATGAATTAGTACGGGATTTTTATGATAAATTGATTGAAATGTTTAGAAAATTTGTTTCATATAAACCAAAAGGTGCAGGGACTAACGATTTTGATGAAATAATTAAAATATTGTTTAAAGATAATAAAATATTAGAGATATTTATGTATAAAATAATTGTTAACCTGGGGTTTCCTTCTATTATTAATATTAAGTTTAATGAATACGAGGCTGATATAGTGACATTTATAGATAAGTTAAAGTTTAAGATAATAGAGGTTACAACAAGAAAAAAGTTGGATAATAAGATATTCCACTTAACGAAATTATTAGATTTATTAAAAGAGAATGGCATTGAGTCTAATGGTTTGATAATTTGGTTTGACGATTCTAATAATATATATAACAATGATAATATTACATGTTTTGAAGAGTCCAACAATACATCTAACTATCCTAATATTACAATATTATCTGCTAAAAAATTATTTTGTCGATATCCTTATAATTTATTATCGTGTATTTACAAACCTTAATTTTTTATTCTGGTTTTGCAAGCCACTTCTTTATTTCATTAATTTTATCATCGTCATATTTACATTTTATAATCTTACCGTCCATTTTAACCATGAATACAGTTCGCTCAAAACCAGAATGTGCGAAGAAATTACGTTTTATATCACTATCAGAATATTTATCTTTATTATTCTCTGTGGTATTTCTCTTTTTAAGATTTTCTTTACACTCTTTATAGATTTCATCATAACGAGTCCATTTATTAGATATATAGGAAGAGCAACCTTCGATCTCTTTAATGTCTCTTTCAAGAAATCTTTTATTTAATGCTAATCCTAATTTATCATAGATATTATAAAAACATTTAAGGTCATTAAGATTATCTACATTAATAATAAACTTTTTTATGCAATTATATAAAGCTAGTGCTAAATAAAGATTAAATATAGAACGTTTAAATTCCAAACTAACCACTTTCTCGTGATCTTCATAGTATTCAAGTATTGTATTACAGAAGTCTATAAGATCTCTTATCTCTATATCTTTACTTAGATCTATAATCTGATTATTAAATACTAACGGTGTATTATATTTTATTGCATTAAATGCTAATAACAAGTTGCATAAGATAGCTTTTATCTCCCTATCTAATGCTTCATACTTTTTATGCAATCTATATTTAACATCTCCAGGAGCATTTTCTATGTAATCAGCAATTTTATGATTCTTAATATTATATATAGAATATGGTAGATCAAAACGAGTAGCTGTTAATAATTCCTCAATAAATATAGTATAATTGTCCTTCTTAACATTTCTAATTATAGGTTCTGCTATAGCATAAGATGCATAAACAGAATCAAACTTTAAATCATTAATACGTTTGTATGAGGTATAAAATCTAGCAGCCTCTAGTATAGCAGCTGTATATATATTATGACCTGTAGAGATATCACATAACACTCTATCTTTATCTAACATATCGGTGAATATCTGTACTGCTATATTAGTTGGTGTACTTTGGTAATCTTTCGCATACTTACCTATAGAATGTATCTCTTTTATCCTAAGATATTCTCTTAACTCTTTACTGACAAGAGATTTAATGGCATCTTTCTTATCTCTTAGGCTTAATGGACATAACAATACTATCTCAGATGCATTATAATGTCTAAATAATGCTTCAGAAGAAAGAAAAGTTTCATACGTAGATTTATCTATCTTGTATTTTACAAGTTTGTAACTATTAGGATCACCCATTACTTGATATATGTACATACACTTGCTACTCTTTACTCATAGAAATAAGTTTCTTTACCCATTCTCTTAACTTCACTCTAACACCATCTATCTTTATAATTCCTATAGCATCTAACTCATCAAGATATGCTTTATCGAACCCTTTATCAATCAATGAATCTATAGATTTATCGGTATCTAACTCATCAATTATTCTTTTATATCTATCTATATCTAACCTTAATGGTATTGCTGGTAACTTGATCAGATCTCTAAACGTTTCAAATCTATAATATACAGAATCTGCACCAGCTATGAATGCTCCAATGACAGCAAACGTACTCTCTGGTTTAAAACCTCCAGTAGCATTTATATGAACCTTGAAGCCTTGCCTCTTCTTATTTATTATTATCCTACTCATATTATCTATAATATCTATCAAACCATCCTCAAATGTCTCACTAGATTTAAAATATCTTAATTTTTTAGGTTCGCTTATCATCTTTATATTATTATTCTTTAAATAATTGTATATTACATATGCTGATAGCCAGCCAGTTCCTGTATCTGTGCAATAGAGTAATGCTTCTCTCTCAGCATGATACAATTCGCAGAATCTTAGGAATGAATTCAGTTCTGCACTAGCCTTTTTAGGATCCTCTTCTAAGAATTTATACAATTTATCGAAGATAGGATTTCCTTTATACGCACACTTTTCAGCATCTATCTGTCTAGGATCATCTGGTTCTAATCTATACCAATCTGTTATACCTAATCTATCTGCTTCTGCTCTATTTCTATTTGTAAAATTGCTTAATAATGAGGTGCCACATATTATAGCATGAAATTCGTTCATTCATTATTCGTAACTTTTCAGATAATAAAAATATTCTTATTATTAGGCTAGACTAATAGGAACCTATACTAAATATTTATATATTAGATTTAATATGATAGGTTCCGAAGTTTTAATCATAAACTTTATATTCATCTTTAAAATATTACTTATATATCTTTTCATCAAACCTTAGGAACCTTTATAAGTAATCTTACAGATTATATGTTCCGAGAGCCAATATCCATCAAGGGAACTGTTTAAGGCTCGATGACCCTATTTGATAGGGAGTTTCGTATGATTCCATAAAGGGATGTGGGGAAAAATATAATACGGTAACGTATATCGCATCGGTTGCAATGAATAGAATCCTATAAAGGGAATTGAGAGTCTATAAATTCTGCCACTCCAACATGTCAGTTGGTTGCAATGAATAGAATCCTATAAAGGGAATTGAGAGTTGATAAACTACATATACTTGCATAGATACAACAAGTTGCAATGAATAGAATCCTATAAAGGGAATTGAGAGATTTAGATAATGATTTATGTCATACATACTGTATTAACTCTGTTGCAATGAATAGAATCCTATAAAGGGAATTGAGAGGTAATTATTAGAACTATGTTTATCTTTTGCATACATTTTGTTGCAATGAATAGAAACCTATAAAGGGAATTGAGAGAAATCTACTTTCTCCATTATGCGATCATTGCTAAGAATTTCATTTGATGAAGTTGCAATGAATAGAATCCTATAAAGGGAATTGAGAGAAATAATTCCAATCTCTGTTATGGGTGAATATTGCTATGAACCAATAGAGTTGCAATGAATAGAATCCTATAAAGGGAATTGAGAGGAGTGCATACGGCCGTATTATAGCTATTGACAGGAATGTCATAATGGCCACGGTTGCAATGAATAGAATCCTATAAAGGGAATTGAGAGTCCTCACATTTCTTAATGATAGTTGATATGTCATAAGCATTTCGTTGCAATGAATAGAATCCTATAAAGGGAATTGAGAGGCGATCTCGGGTAAATTCGTTCGAATACTCTGCCCTGCATAGTTGCAATGAATAGAATCCTATAAAGGGAATTGAGAGTTAAAAATAATTATTAAACTTGATAAATTTTATTCAATAAATGGTTGCAATGAATAGAATCCTATAAAGGGAATTGAGAGAATTCAAAATCAGAGAGGGATGCTCTAAACGCACTTCCCCCACTGTTGCAATGAATAGAATCCTATAAAGGGAATTGAGAGGTGGAGAGTTGAAAAGTGTTTAGTTTCTTGAGTCTTAATGTTGCAATGAATAGAATCCTATAAAGGGAATTGAGAGAATTGAATAGCTTTTTCTATATTCTTGTAGTATTTTGTTATTTGTTGCAATGAATAGAATCCTATAAAGGGAATTGAGAGTTATACGATGCAAGTATTTTGTTATTTTTGTTATATCGATAAAGTTGCAATGAATAGAATCCTATAAAGGGAATTGAGAGCTTCCCCTAGTCAAAATCTTTGCAGCTTTCTTTAATTTGGTTGCAATGAATAGAATCCTATAAAGGGAATTGAGAGGTTATATAGCCGTTAGAGAGTAGCTGACTAGATATGTCTATAAGTTGCAATGAATAGAATCCTATAAAGGGAATTGAGAGTTTTTCTTCATTGATAACCTTTTTATTTCGTTCATGCCATAGTTGCAATGAATAGAATCCTATAAAGGGAATTGAGAGGAGAAGAAGGCTAGTTTATCTAGCCATCTCTCCAAAGTAGGCGCGGGTTGCAATGAATAGAATCCTATAAAGGGAATTGAGAGTCAAATACCATTATACTATCAGACTCTTCAAACTTCTTCAAGTTGCAATGAATAGAATCCTATAAAGGGAATTGAGAGTCCTTTGCAACCTTATGTATAAAGTCATTGTCATCCTTTAGTTGCAATGAATAGAATCCTATAAAGGGAATTGAGAGATTATTTTACATATGTTAAGTATAAACTACCTTAGCGAAACGGTTGCAATGAATAGAATCCTATAAAGGGAATTGAG
>BPGC01000014.1:0-42647 GCA_026002835.1 Candidatus Nitrosocaldaceae archaeon | reverse complement strand
GTTGCAATGAATAGAATCCTATAAAGGGAATTGAGAGACTAGTATCTTGAGAATACTATAACTCTATTGATGTGTTGCAATGAATAGAATCCTATAAAGGGAATTGAGAGTAGATTATGCAAGATAGTTTAAAGTTAATTTGTCTAATGTTGCAATGAATAGAATCCTATAAAGGGAATTGAGAGTTTGATATTTCAGCATAGTCTTTAAGTATGATCTGATGTTGCAATGAATAGAATCCTATAAAGGGAATTGAGAGTATGCTACAACTATGCTATTTTGCATTATAAATTGTTGCAATGAATAGAATCCTATAAAGGGAATTGAGAGTTAATTAGCTATACGATAGCTTATATGCATATAAGGTTGCAATGAATAGAATCCTATAAAGGGAATTGAGAGCCAATCATACCTCTAATTGCCTCTAAGTCACTATCATTTACTCGTTGCAATGAATAGAATCCTATAAAGGGAATTGAGAGTATTTAAATATTCAAGTTTTTAAGTATCCAAAAAAGTTTAAGTTGCAATGAATAGAATCCTATAAAGGGAATTGAGAGAATCGATGCTTGATAATACTCTTAAGTCTTTTAACGGCTTCCTGTTGCAATGAATAGAATCCTATAAAGGGAATTGAGAGTATGAAAGCTTCAGTTCTGCTACGTTCTTCTTCTTCTTCAGTTGCAATGAATAGAATCCTATAAAGGGAATTGAGAGATAGTTGTACTTCGAATACCAAATTTCTTTAGTTCATCAGTTGCAATGAATAGAATCCTATAAAGGGAATTGAGAGTTTCTAAAATCTCAATTCTCTGCTTCATATCTGCTATTTCCGTTGCAATGAATAGAATCCTATAAAGGGAATTGAGAGTTCGCTATCCCTTACTGGATCGCTGACAGTGTAAAACTTAGTTGCAATGAATAGAATCCTATAAAGGGAATTGAGAGTTCTCAAATCCTTCTCTTGTATTCTCTGGTTAACATACCTGTTGCAATGAATAGAATCCTATAAAGGGAATTGAGAGATAGTTCCTTCCTTCATCCATTCTAGTATACGTATAGCAAGCTGTGTTGCAATGAATAGAATCCTATAAAGGGAATTGAGAGGGATACCAGCAATTTTATCTTCTTCCACTTTATTACTATCTGTTGCAATGAATAGAATCCTATAAAGGGAATTGAGAGGTATACTCATCATGCGAGCTTACCTTGTCATTGTTCATTCTTAAGTTGCAATGAATAGAATCCTATAAAGGGAATTGAGAGATGCCGTTCACAAGCTATACAAGAAATTTAACAAACAAGTTGCAATGAATAGAATCCTATAAAGGGAATTGAGAGAATCTGGAGAAATGCGTGAAAGAGAAGGATACATCAAACTCAGTTGCAATGAATAGAATCCTATAAAGGGAATTGAGAGATTGTTAAGCAAACAGTATTGCTTTTGTTGGTTATTGGATACGTTGCAATGAATAGAATCCTATAAAGGGAATTGAGAGCTTAATTAGCTCATAGCCTTTATACCTTTTACTTAACTCTGTTGCAATGAATAGAATCCTATAAAGGGAATTGAGAGTTCGAGCTAATAGGTTTATCACATCTCATTCTTTACTGTGTTGCAATGAATAGAATCCTATAAAGGGAATTGAGAGTCTTATACTGTATTACTTTAATGATACATTATGGAGTTGCAATGAATAGAATCCTATAAAGGGAATTGAGAGATCATCATGTAACATCTATAGTCTCTATAACTATCTGGTTGCAATGAATAGAATCCTATAAAGGGAATTGAGAGTAGTAAGTGTATCGCTGTATCTGATACTGCAGTACATTAGTTGCAATGAATAGAATCCTATAAAGGGAATTGAGAGTATATACCAGATACTATTGTCTTCAGATTCTTTCATAGTTGCAATGAATAGAATCCTATAAAGGGAATTGAGAGTCTCTGTAGATGATCATTTTCATATAACTTTCTAGGTTGCAATGAATAGAATCCTATAAAGGGAATTGAGAGTATCAGATAACTTGATATTAAACCTATCTATAACATTTTAGTTGCAATGAATAGAATCCTATAAAGGGAATTGAGAGTTAACATAACATCTCTTATGTATATCCAATTAACTCTAGTTGCAATGAATAGAATCCTATAAAGGGAATTGAGAGTGCTCGTTATTAGGAACTATGTATTTCTTTTGATTAGCATTCGTTGCAATGAATAGAATCCTATAAAGGGAATTGAGAGAAATCTTTTATAAATTTGAGATAATTTTAAGAATTTCATTTTTTGAGTTGCAATGAATAGAATCCTATAAAGGGAATTGAGAGTTTTTCCAATCTCTGTTTTTCTGAATATGTTATGTTTCTGTTGCAATGAATAGAATCCTATAAAGGGAATTGAGAGGAGGATACGGCCGTATATTATTGACAGGAATATCATAATGGCCACGGTTGCAATGAATAGAATCCTATAAAGGGAATTGAGAGTTTACTACTCCTAGAATCTCTCTTAGATCTCCAGTAACATAAGTTGCAATGAATAGAATCCTATAAAGGGAATTGAGAGCAGTGTAAAGATAGAGAATGGCAACAGCTAGGCATGGTTGCAGTGAATAAAGTAGATTAATAACCAAATATTAATAACATCGAACTTTAATGTGATATATAATGGATAAAGAGCTTGAGAATATAGATATAAACCCAATAACTAGACAAAAGTTAAAGGATGCTGGGATACATAACTTATTAGATCTCATAGTTAGAGGACCGAAAAGTATAGCTGAGAGTACTAATATAGAGTTTGATAAAGCTGTTGATCTATATAACAAGGCTATAAAATTGGTTGAATTATCTATGTTAGAGAAAGATTCTATTACTAAAAGAGAAAAATTTGAGCGTATATCTAAAGGATCGAATATAGCAAGAGCTAAGATAAGATTTAGAGTTAAAGATGATATAATAATTCCTCCCTTCTCTTCTAAGATTAGTAGGAGTATTGTAATTAAAGCATTAGGTGATATATCGTTTAATTATAAATACAAGCCATATGTAATAACACCAATATTTAGAAATGATAAACCTCTAATCAAATCTATATACAATAACTCACATATAAGACTCTTTAAGGATAAAGATTATCACTTCTATTTTACAGCTTTAGATGTAGGATTGGTTACAAAGGTTATAGAGAACAGTAGCATATATCTATACAATACAGAATTCAATATAACAGATTATGAGTTAGAAGTAAAGACATTTGGTTCATTAATGATAGATAGCGATAAAATTAACATAAGGTTCATAACTCCATTACTATTACAACTCCCAACCAAATGGTCTGGTATAAAGAGATCTAGAAACTTTCTCTTACCAGTACCATCATTGATGCTATGGTCTATAGCAAATCATTGGAACAATTTTGCACCAGAAGAGTTAAAGATAGAGAATTGTAAAAGGTTAGTAGTATTTAGTAATTACTCAATGCTAGAATTCGATTATAGATTAAGACCATTAACAGTTGTCTATGACGATAAGAGAACTCCTACTGGTATAATAGGTTGGATAAAGTTCTCTATAAACTCTAATGATGATAAATATAAGAATTATCTTAAACGGTTATTGGCATATGCTAACTACTTTGGTCTTGGGAGATCTAGAGCTATAGGGTTTGGGATGGTTAATGTTAATACTATCAAGCATTAGATATTCTTTAAAATCTCATCTAAACAATTCTCATATGATAGATAAATCTCATCTCTATCCTTTTTGAGATATATCGTATTTTCTTCAAACCCAGCATGAGCATAAAGATTCCTTTTATTAGGTTTACAAGATTTATTTGAATCAAACTTTATACCATATTTAATCTTACCATATAATTCATATTCCTCTTTAATCATATCTTTATAACTCTTTATACTATCTATCTCATTTATCGTTATATTATATACTGGTTCTGTAACATTCTCATAATATAGTTTAACAAGATCCTTTAACTTTGTTATACTAACTTCACTACTTATATCTATCGATAATAATGCACATGCAATGGCATGAAGTATTGAGGCTTCCCTTCTTAACATTGTATTATATCTAAATATTATATTTCCATTCTCTACACATTCAAGTTTGATATCTTTCAAGTTAGAGAGCGTATCTTCTATATGCTTCTTATACATTTCTAAACTATCTCTTATTGAGCCCATAACAAGCAGCAAACCCATGGATGCTGCTTTTGCTCCCTTATAGATTAATATGTCATCTACACTATTAGAAGATGCAATCCTTTTCCAGTTGTATATATTATGATCATAGTTAATAACATAGTCCAATAACAATGGTTGTAATGATTTATAACCATGATAATTAATAGTAGATATATTGTTTATATCAAGTATTATATTTGGATCATCTGTTCCAGGAAAAGGATATAACGGATCTGAGTTATAGATAAAGAGTTTTATATGTCTTCCAGACATAGATGCAAAAGTAGATGCTGCTAATTTTATTGCATCTTGAGCCAAGACTGGCATATAATTTATACCATGTGTAAGATCTATATGCAAGTTAACATCTTCATTTACTTCTTTAAGATACTCTAGCGTATTATAGTATATACTATTATAATATAGATCTGTACTGCCTTTATGAATAAATCTTCCATTTCTAAAACTACCAATACCAGGCATTACCCATATCTTAGGTTTTATTTTATTTAGATCGTATTTAGTATTACAATATTTATCATTTATAGTATTATGTATATTATCCCTAACATTTGTAACTAGTTCATTATAATCATTTACTTTCCTATCTATTAATGTAGAAGATACAATAGCTATAACGTTCTCATTGGGTATATCTAATATGTCTGCTAATGCTAAAGAACTTGAGAATGAACTTGAGAATTTATTATTGTATTTGTAAGTAACTATCTTCCAACCTTTTGGATCTCCCCATGGAGCTAGTATTATATCCATAAAGATTATTATTATTGATATTATTTAAAGTTATTCAATATTCTAAATAGAGAATTTTTACAATATTCTTCAAGTAGAGGTAATTGTATGCTGATAAGATTACCTTTAAGCCTTGGATGGCATATATCTATTATCTTATCTATGATAAATTTTGGGACCTCTTTATCTAGATACTCTTTAAGGTTATAGTTAGATATCATATGCTCTGCTTGTATAACACCTTCTCCTGGAGGTAATCTAACATAATATAACTTATCTATACCAAATGCAAGTGCTATGATAGTAAAATCTACAACCATGCTCTTCCTTCCTCCAGCTATCAATAGATATATCTTATTTTCCCTTTCTTTCTTAATAGTATCAAATAGTATATTCCTGAATCTCTTTATATCCTTCTCATCCCTTATATCATCAAAAGGTAATACTATATCATCCAACTTTATCCTATCTTGATACATACCATACTTGAAATCAAACTTTAATGCTAATACATAATTACTAACAGCCTTTGTATAGAGAAGGATAACTCTACTTATACCTATACCGCTTCTACCAAACTCGTCTATAGCTTCAGTAATAACAGCTGGAGACTCTCCAACAGTTGCTATCAATACATTCTCCATAATATCTGCTAGGAAGAACTTTTATCTATATCTAACATTTGACTTATTATGTATTATCTTAGTGAGGATGAAAGGAGAGAAGCAGAGAGGTTAGCTAGGAGTTTAGATATAGATGAAGAGTTTAGAGGTTGGAGTTATCATGAAGGTCCACTAAAGCCTCCATATGATGTAAAGATTCCTATTTATATAATCTCAAGTAACATGCAGTTTAGATCCAAAGAAGAGTATGAGTCTATAATAAAGTTGAATAGAACTAACCCTAGGAAAGAGATGGTTTTAGGCATGTTATTGCATAAAACTATGTATCTAGTAGTAAAAGAGGCAAAAGAGTTTGTATACTCTCATAAAGAGGTATCTGGTAATGAGTTATACAATTATCTTATAGATGTAAGGAGGAAGAATCTTAGCAATATGATAGATTCTCTTCAAGGCTTGGCTAGAGTTTATGGCAATGAATTCCTTCATTATCTAAATAGGTTATGGTATTTCGAGTCTTTACAGATATCTGCTAATATAGATAGGATTAACTCTCATGATAGATATGATCCAGATATGCTTATAGCAAAAGCTATCCCATTCGCATTAGAGTATAAGATAGATGGTAGCAAGATAGGCTTGAGCGAGAACTTGAGCATAGATGCATTTGGTAAACTTGTTATATTTGAGTTAAAGACTGGTAAGATGAAGGATTATCATAAACTTGCTATTGCTGGATATGCACTTGCATTAGAGAGCATATTAGAGCATCCTATAAATGTTGGATGTTTAGTTTATGTATCATTTGATGAAGGAATAGTTCCAAAGATAAGGAGATATGTACTTCCTATAGAAGAAGCATTAAGGAGATGGTTTATAGAAGAGAGGGATAAGGTTATGGAGATATTAGCATTAGGCTAGACTAATAGGAACCTATACTAAATATTTATATATTAGATTTAATATGATAGGTTCCGAAGTTTTAATCATAAACTTTATATTCATCTTTAAAATATTACTTATATATCTTTTCATCAAACCTTAGGAACCTTTATAAGTAATCTTACAGATTATATGTTCCGAGAGCCAATATCCATCAAGGGAACTGTTTAAGGCTCGATGACCCTATTTGATAGGGAGTTTCGTATGATTCCATAAAGGGATGTGGGGAAAAATATAATACGGTAACGTATATCGCATCGGTTGCAATGAATAGAATCCTATAAAGGGAATTGAGAGTATTATCATAAGATTTATAACATGCTATCTAATAGTTGCAATGAATAGAATCCTATAAAGGGAATTGAGAGATTAACTAGATAAACATTGCTATAGCATATCTTGTAGTTGCAATGAATAGAATCCTATAAAGGGAATTGAGAGTATTATTCAGTACTTTATATCTTATATTTTCTATGTTGCAATGAATAGAATCCTATAAAGGGAATTGAGAGTTATCATCTATTATTCATATAATGCTTTATCTTCTGTTGCAATGAATAGAATCCTATAAAGGGAATTGAGAGTTCTTATAATTCATATATTTCTTATCAATATCATAGTTGCAATGAATAGAATCCTATAAAGGGAATTGAGAGTTTCAAGCATCTGATAAAGTTTATTACTATGCTATCGTTGCAATGAATAGAATCCTATAAAGGGAATTGAGAGTCATGAATGCTTTATATTCTATTATCTATTATCTTGTTGCAATGAATAGAATCCTATAAAGGGAATTGAGAGATCATGTAACTATTAATAATTTATGATACTATACTCAGTTGCAATGAATAGAATCCTATAAAGGGAATTGAGAGATATCAGTTGATATCATTAAAGCTATGTCATTTAAGTTGCAATGAATAGAATCCTATAAAGGGAATTGAGAGATAGTAATTTGCATTATCTCTAATGCTATTTAAGTTGCAATGAATAGAATCCTATAAAGGGAATTGAGAGTCGATATCTTTATCTTGCTTCTTATGCATTATCATCTTAGTTGCAATGAATAGAATCCTATAAAGGGAATTGAGAGCTTACAGTACTTTGAATATTTTGCGTACATATATCTTGTTGCAATGAATAGAATCCTATAAAGGGAATTGAGAGTACTCTGCTCTAACATAAATTTCGTTGATTTAAGTGTTAGTTGCAATGAATAGAATCCTATAAAGGGAATTGAGAGTACTATGGTTAAATCTGAGCAAGTGCTCTAGCACCCTATGTTGCAATGAATAGAATCCTATAAAGGGAATTGAGAGCCATCGTCAGTTCTGATCATATCAACCTGCTCCTTCTCTTCCTGTTGCAATGAATAGAATCCTATAAAGGGAATTGAGAGTAAATTCTACTTGTTATCTTGTCTAAGCATTATAGTTGCAATTAGAAAAGTTCCTTAATGTATTAGTAATTAGCAATAAATAAAAAAGGCTTTCAATAGCATTATTAATATACATATATGTATATTATATGAGTAAAATAACTCCAGTAAGGCTAGATGATGATACCATCAAACAACTAGATATGCTTGTATCACTAGGCATATTCTCATCTAGGAATGAGGCTATAAGAGAATTGATAAAGTTAGGTATTAGCAATATAGATGAGATTAAAGAGATAATGAATATAGTTAAGCAATTAGAAGAGTTAGATGATAAGATGCCAATCGAACTTAAAGTTGCTACTAAATTACTGATAAAGAAGAGAGATAGATTTTGAGTTATATAGGTACTAGTATAATAGTATCTGCTCTAGATCCTTCAGATGTTAATAATAAGAAGGCTAAAGAGAAGTTAGATATTAGCAATAAGAAAGCGAGTTAGTATTACTAGAGTTAGCAAGTGTTATTGCTAGAAAGGGTAAGATAAAAGAGCAGATGAGAGATTATTGATAATTGCTTCCTTACTCTATATATTAAAGAGATTTAAATTAAGATATATAAGCATAGATGCTAAGATAAAGATACCAGCATTAGGAGAGTTCTATTCTCCATTTGGTATGGGTTTGATTAGTAATACAAAATTAAGAGTATTAGACCTATACATATATCATATGCAAAGATAATGAGGGATAAAGGTATTATCAATTTGTTCATAACAGCTTATAAAGAGTTCAAGAAGGTTAAGGATATGAAGATAGAGATCATATAATGTAGATTGATGTCTATTATTGTAAACTCTAAGTTCAAGATTTAATCCTAATAATCCTGCCAGATTCTTCTATATCATAATCATTATGGTTTTGGGAGAGATCGAACTCTAAGAGTATCTTCTGGGATTTTGTTACACTATTGCGTTACAACTAAAGGAAATCAAATCTGAACCTAACACCAAGTATATTTATGGGTAGAGTATAATCTATAATATGGATCTTAATGAGATAACAAAGATCCTCCAAGATCTCAAACCTATAATAAGAAAGTATAAAGGAGAGATAGTAGGGATTTGTGGTTCATATGCTAGGGATGAGCATAAAGAGAGTAGTGATATAGATATACTAGTAAAATTTGATAAAGATGCATCATTATTTGATCTAGTAGCAATTGCAAACCTTATTGAAGATAGGATAGGTATTAAAGTTGATATAATACCAATAGATACTATTAGAGAAGAGATCAGAGATGAGATGCTAAAAGAGGCTATATATCTATGAGAGATTCTAGCTTATATATAAAGGATATAATAAAAGCAATAGATTCTATAGAAGAGTTTATTGATAATATAAGTTTTGAAGAGTTTAAGAACGATGATTTAAGAGCTAGTGCAGTAATCAGGAAGCTTGAGATAATTGGCGAGGCTACAAAGAAAGTTCCAAATGATATTAAACAGAGATATAATAATATTCCATGGAAGGAGATGGCTGGAATGAGAGATAAATTGATACATTTCTATTTTGGCATAAAGTATGAATTGATATGGAATGCTATAAGTATATTAAGGGATCTAAAGCCTATCCTAAAGAAGATTGCTAATGAACAATCTAAAGATTGATTATAAACTTAAATATTATGCCAAAATCTCTAAATTATAAGAATAGTAGAATAACTATTGATCTAAAGATACCAGAAGATATAATAAAAGATGTAGATATAAACAATATAATAGAGAAGATAAGAGATAATGTTAGAATATAATCTTAAGAGATTACATGGAAAGTTAAAGATCTAGATAAGATATTAGAACAGGTTAAGACTAGTGGGGAGTATAGATGCATTTATAGATACAAATGTAATGATTTAATGTATAATAAATATTAGTAGCAATATTATAACATCCTTAGATGAGTAGGTTTGGATTAATAAAACTATTTGTTGGTATAACATTAACCATAATTGGCGGCAATTGGTTATCTATGATACCAACAGATACCCTTCCATTCATAATCTCATCAGAAGATAATAAAATTTTTAGTATTGCTATTGCTATGCTCATCTCTATATCAGTGTTAGCTATTGGATTAATACTTACATATAGTGGTAGACATACTTTGATAGATTTGAGTGTTAGTAAGAAAAGAGCTAATCCTAAGAGATGCATGATAATATTCTTATCATATCCATCTCCTAACTTTAAGATTGAAAAAGGTAACAATACTATATTAAAAGATGGTTCTAATGAGATTATTCTAACTGGAAATCTAGATGATGATATAAATAAGATAGGAATAAAATGGAATTGGCAGCAGTTATTAAGAGCTTTACAACCACATAAAGATAGTCTAGAATATATCTATCTTATAGCATCATACTCTAAAAACGGTAAGAATTCTATTGATAGTGTAAATGATGCTAAAATGCTAATACAGACATATTTCAATAATATAATTATAGATTCTAATGAGAAAGGAATAGATTTTAACGATTATGAATCTATAATTACTCATTTAGATATAGTTATAGATGAATTAAAGAAGAGATACAATGAGCAAGATATAGTTATAGATATAACTGGAGGCACAAAGATAGCAAGTATTGCTGGAGCATCTGCCACATTAAATAAGAAAGTAACATTTCAATATGTTGATACGAATGAGCCATATGATATACATGAATTCAATGTTGTTCATTGGTTACGATGATTAATGTTTTAGGATGATCTTATTATCTAATGCTCATTATATTGATATTATACTAATTCATTATTAGGCTAGACTAATAGGAACCTATACTAAATATTTATATATTAGATTTAATATGATAGGTTCCGAAGTTTTAATCATAAACTTTATATTCATCTTTAAAATATTACTTATATATCTTTTCATCAAACCTTAGGAACCTTTATAAGTAATCTTACAGATTATATGTTCCGAGAGCCAATATCCATCAAGGGAACTGTTTAAGGCTCGATGACCCTATTTGATAGGGAGTTTCGTATGATTCCATAAAGGGATGTGGGGAAAAATATAATACGGTAACGTATATCGCATCGGTTGCAATGAATAGAATCCTATAAAGGGAATTGAGAGTTATTAATCTCTGAATTATTTGATTCAATATACTTAGTTGCAATGAATAGAATCCTATAAAGGGAATTGAGAGTCTTATCTACATAAGTATCCTACATTAAGATTTCAGTTGCAATGAATAGAATCCTATAAAGGGAATTGAGAGTTACAGATTTAGCTTAAACTGATTAAGTATCTGAAGTTGCAATGAATAGAATCCTATAAAGGGAATTGAGAGTTCATAGTAATCTGTATCATATACCTGCTTAATACTCAGTTGCAATGAATAGAATCCTATAAAGGGAATTGAGAGTAAATTCTACTTGTTATCTTGTCTAAGCATTATAGTTGCAATTAGAAAAGTTCCTTAATGTATTAGTAATTAGCAATAAATAAAAAAGGCTTTCAATAGCATTATTAATATACATATACATATAGTATATTATATGAGTAAAATAACTCCAGTAAGGCTAGATGATGATACCATCAAACAACTAGATATGCTTGTATCACTAGGCATATTCTCATCTAGGAATGAGGCTATAAGAGAATTGATAAAGTTAGGTATTAGCAATATAGATGAGATTAAAGAGATAATGAATATAGTTAAGCAATTAGAAGAGTTAGATGATAAGATGCCAATCGAACTTAAAGTTGCTACTAAATTACTGATAAAGAAGAGAGATAGATTTTGAGTTATATAGGTACTAGTATAATAGTATCTGCTCTAGATCCTTCAGATGTTAATAATAAGAAGGCTAAAGAGAAGTTAGATATTAGCAATAAGAAAGCGAGTTAGTATTACTAGAGTTAGCAAGTGTTATTGCTAGAAAGGGTAAGATAAAAGAGCAGATGAGAGATTATTGATAATTGCTTCCTTACTCTATATATTAAAGAGATTTAAATTAAGATATATAAGCATAGATGCTAAGATAAAGATACCAGCATTAGGAGAGTTCTATTCTCCATTTGGTATGGGTTTGATTAGTAATACAAAATTAAGAGTATTAGACCTATACATATATCATATGCAAAGATAATGAGGGATAAAGGTATTATCAATTTGTTCATAACAGCTTATAAAGAGTTCAAGAAGGTTAAGGATATGAAGATAGAGATCATATAATGTAGATTGATGTCTATTATTGTAAACTCTAAGTTCAAGATTTAATCCTAATAATCCTGCCAGATTCTTCTATATCATAATCATTATGGTTTTGGGAGAGATCGAACTCTAAGAGTATCTTCTGGGATTTTGTTACACTATTGCGTTACAACTAAAGGAAATCAAATCTGAACCTAACACCAAGTATATTTATGGGTAGAGTATAATCTATAATATGGATCTTAATGAGATAACAAAGATCCTCCAAGATCTCAAACCTATAATAAGAAAGTATAAAGGAGAGATAGTAGGGATTTGTGGTTCATATGCTAGGGATGAGCATAAAGAGAGTAGTGATATAGATATACTAGTAAAATTTGATAAAGATGCATCATTATTTGATCTAGTAGCAATTGCAAACCTTATTGAAGATAGGATAGGTATTAAAGTTGATATAATACCAATAGATACTATTAGAGAAGAGATCAGAGATGAGATGCTAAAAGAGGCTATATATCTATGAGAGATTCTAGCTTATATATCAAGGATATAATAAAAGCAATAGATTCTATAGAAGAGTTTATTGATAATATAAGTTTTGAAGAGTTTAAGAACGATGATTTAAGAGCTAGTGCAGTAATCAGGAAGCTTGAGATAATTGGCGAGGCTACAAAGAAAGTTCCAAATGATATTAAACAGAGATATAATAATATTCCATGGAAGGAGATGGCTGGAATGAGAGATAAATTGATACATTTCTATTTTGGCATAAAGTATGAATTGATATGGAATGCTATAAGTATATTAAGGGATCTAAAGCCTATCCTAAAGAAGATTGCTAATGAACAATCTAAAGATTGATTATAAACTTAAATATTATGCCAAAATCTCTAAATTATAAGAATAGTAGAATAACTATTGATCTAAAGATACCAGAAGATATAATAAAAGATGTAGATATAAACAATATAATAGAGAAGATAAGAGATAATGTTAGAATATAATCTTAAGAGATTACATGGAAAGTTAAAGATCTAGATAAGATATTAGAACAGGTTAAGACTAGTGGGGAGTATAGATGCATTTATAGATACAAATGTAATGATTTAATGTATAATAAATATTAGTAGCAATATTATAACATCCTTAGATGAGTAGGTTTGGATTAATAAAACTATTTGTTGGTATAACATTAACCATAATTGGCGGCAATTGGTTATCTATGATACCAACAGATACCCTTCCATTCATAATCTCATCAGAAGATAATAAAATTTTTAGTATTGCTATTGCTATGCTCATCTCTATATCAGTGTTAGCTATTGGATTAATACTTACATATAGTGGTAGACATACTTTGATAGATTTGAGTGTTAGTAAGAAAAGAGCTAATCCTAAGAGATGCATGATAATATTCTTATCATATCCATCTCCTAACTTTAAGATTGAAAAAGGTAACAATACTATATTAAAAGATGGTTCTAATGAGATTATTCTAACTGGAAATCTAGATGATGATATAAATAAGATAGGAATAAAATGGAATTGGCAGCAGTTATTAAGAGCTTTACAACCACATAAAGATAGTCTAGAATATATCTATCTTATAGCATCATACTCTAAAAACGGTAAGAATTCTATTGATAGTGTAAATGATGCTAAAATGCTAATACAGACATATTTCAATAATATAATTATAGATTCTAATGAGAAAGGAATAGATTTTAACGATTATGAATCTATAATTACTCATTTAGATATAGTTATAGATGAATTAAAGAAGAGATACAATGAGCAAGATATAGTTATAGATATAACTGGAGGCACAAAGATAGCAAGTATTGCTGGAGCATCTGCCACATTAAATAAGAAAGTAACATTTCAATATGTTGATACGAATGAGCCATATGATATACATGAATTCAATGTTGTTCATTGGTTACGATGATTAATGTTTTAGGATGATCTTATTATCTAATGCTCATTATATTGATATTATACTAATTCATTATTAGGCTAGACTAATAGGAACCTATACTAAATATTTATATATTAGATTTAATATGATAGGTTCCGAAGTTTTAATCATAAACTTTATATTCATCTTTAAAATATTACTTATATATCTTTTCATCAAACCTTAGGAACCTTTATAAGTAATCTTACAGATTATATGTTCCGAGAGCCAATATCCATCAAGGGAACTGTTTAAGGCTCGATGACCCTATTTGATAGGGAGTTTCGTATGATTCCATAAAGGGATGTGGGGAAAAATATAATACGGTAACGTATATCGCATCGGTTGCAATGAATAGAATCCTATAAAGGGAATTGAGAGTTTAATTCATTGCATTATCTTAAGTTGCAATGAATAGAATCCTATAAAGGGAATTGAGAGCTATTAAAGTTCTATTATCATATAGTTGCAATGAATAGAATCCTATAAAGGGAATTGAGAGTTTACTAGATCATAACTTATCTATAAATTATTTCAAGTTGCAATGAATAGAATCCTATAAAGGGAATTGAGAGTTAATATCTATTGCTATTCTGAAATCTTGTTATATCATAGTTGCAATGAATAGAATCCTATAAAGGGAATTGAGAGTATTCATATATCTATTTCATTAATCATTCTAATAGTTGCAATGAATAGAATCCTATAAAGGGAATTGAGAGATGATCTAATTAATATTCTATTGATCATATAACTAGTTGCAATGAATAGAATCCTATAAAGGGAATTGAGAGTACTTAATTGATCTATATACATCAATAACTTCAATCTAGGTTGCAATGAATAGAATCCTATAAAGGGAATTGAGAGTAATAGTATTGCATTAGATACTATTTACTAAGTTGCAATGAATAGAATCCTATAAAGGGAATTGAGAGTATATCAATAGTCTTATTATCTTTATTAACTGTTGCAATGAATAGAATCCTATAAAGGGAATTGAGAGATATACTAACAGTATAGCAGTTGAAGCAACATAGTTACGTTGCAATGAATAGAATCCTATAAAGGGAATTGAGAGATCTTTATACTTAAGCTTTAGTTGCAATGAATAGAATCCTATAAAGGGAATTGAGAGTCATTAATACGTAATCATAGTTGCAATGAATAGAATCCTATAAAGGGAATTGAGAGTATACTTCATTAATCAGTTATCTTTAAGCATTAGTTGCAATGAATAGAATCCTATAAAGGGAATTGAGAGTTATTCAATTAAGTATATCTCTGAAATCTTGATACTATGTTGCAATGAATAGAATCCTATAAAGGGAATTGAGAGTATAACTTAGTCTCAGATCTGTCATTTACTCATAGGTTGCAATGAATAGAATCCTATAAAGGGAATTGAGAGAATTTATCGAAAGATTTAAAGTAACAAGTATGATAGTTGCAATGAATAGAATCCTATAAAGGGAATTGAGAGTTTTTACATCGTATATCATCTTTTGGTAACCAATATAATCTCGTTGCAATGAATAGAATCCTATAAAGGGAATTGAGAGTGACCATACACGCTCTATTTTAAGCATGCCTAGTTTCATCAGTTGTTGCAATGAATAGAATCCTATAAAGGGAATTGAAAGAGCCCTATCGAGCCCTTTTTCTGCTCTTTCTCTAGCACAAAGTTGCAATGAATAGAATCCTATAAAGGGAATTGAGAGATAATTTACGCTTTATTCTATCAGCATACTCATTACTTAGCCTAGTTGCAATGAATAGAATCCTATAAAGGGAATTGAGAGTGATAGATTTCAAGACACATTTAAGCACATTCTCAAGCGTATTCTAAGTATAATTTTAAGCATGATTTATGCGTAAATAAGCACGTAGAGTAGGGTATTTTACTAACGCAGTTCACGCATAAGGAAGTTAGTTTTGTGTAAACTTTATGTTAGTTTTGTGTAAGTGTGTAAGCACTCATGTTAGTAAATTAGACTATGGCAACTTTATTAGAGTAAGTTAATATAACACATTGTATTATATATAATACAATGGAGAAAGAAGAAATCTTAGAGAATCTTAATCAACTTAATAACGAGGATTTTGTCAAGAAACTTATACCAATACTAGATGCGGATAATATACTCTCTATATCAATTACCAAGCAGAAAGATGATAATTATGTAGATATTCATAGAATAGTTACAAACGAAGAAGGAAAAGAGAAGAAAGTAAGGAATAAAATAAAGATACCTGAGGAAGAGGATCTAGAGATTGTTAAAGGTATAGTCAAAGATATTAGGAAATTCAAAGGAATAGTAGAACCTATAAAGAAGGAGAAAGAGAGAATAGAGGAAGATAGACAAGAAGAAGAGAAAGAGAAAGAAGATCGTAAGTATATTATGAATATACTAACTGCAATACAAGATAACAAGAAACCTATTATAGCAAAAGAGATTGATATTCATTCAAGAATACATGAATTAATACTAGAGTTAGGAACTCAGACGTTCTTAACGTTATTACCATCAATGAAAGAAGTTAATCATCTCGTATTAGAGAATCCGAAAGAATTTGTTGCATATGTAATAAAGCACATCTCTCCTATAGAAGAGACAATGAAGCTTAAGAAAGAGTATGGTGAACTACTTGCTAAGTATCATATCTTCAGAGATGCTGCTATTAAATATAGAGAAGAAAGGAAAGATCTGCAAGTTTACATGCAAAAAGCACAGCAATACGATGCGATAATGGATTATCTTAATCTATTAGAGATGAGGCTTTGTAATAGATGTAAACAAGAGAAGAGGATGTTTGATGCATTTGCTGTAATAACTAATCCAAATATAATGAATAGTCCTATGGATATGCTAAAATTCTTTCTATTCAGCAATCAGAACAATCAAAATGAAGATGTTGATAAACTATAAGAAGATACTCTTAAAGAGATATGATTATATCATCTAGCTATATCCATCAATGCTTTCTTTATCCTAGATATAGTAGGATAACTATACCCTTTCTCTCTATAATTCTTTACCATTAATTGCCAATTATCTAATCTCCATCTAGCTTGTTCTTTAGTTAACATCTTAACTTCTTTCTTTATCTTACTCTTCCTTCCTACCATAAGCATACCTTCTCTATCTCTCTTCCATCTCTTGTATGTAAAGTTTAAACCATAAAGGATAACATCAATAGGCATAGAAGATAGATATTCTTCAAGTAATTCTAATTGTTCATTATTAGCCTCTATATCTATCTCTAATCTCATAATATAGGTTTGCTAATGCTAGTATATTAATATTTCAGAATTCGAATTTTGAAAGATAATAAAGTTATTTAATAAGCATGCAATTCATTTTAGCATGGTTAGTTGTCTATATTGTAGGAGAAAAGTATGGTATAGAAGAGATCTAAGTAATCCATTTGCTAGGAATAAAGAGAGGACTCATGCTTATGAGTGTACAAATTGTAAGATCATTATAATTATAAAGAATGAGAGTAGCAGAAAGAGTAGAGGAACTAGAGAATATTGGAAGGACAAAACCATAGTTAAAGGCAAGGTTATTAGAATGATAATAAAAGATTCTGAGAAAAAGAGTTAGAATAATTTGATAATAATATATAGCCTCTAAATATAATATTATTGCAAAGACTTATACGACAATGTTTATACTATGCTTTATTATATTTCAAAATTCGAATTCTGAAAGATTTAATTTTATCTTTAATTATTATATCATGATATATATATGCATAATAGAAAATAGTTTACATGTACGAAACTTATGAACCTTATAAGTATATAGATGCTATAAACACTAAAAAGCATATTACATTAATCTATGAAGAGCCTGAATGGGCTAAGATCCTTGAATTCCGTTTTATTTATAATGGCATAAGGAATAATGAGCCATCTATATATGCTATGCATGATGATGTTGAGTATATAGAGGAAGAGATGAGAAATTTTGGTATCGATGTAGATAATGCAAAAGAGAACGGTTTATTACACATTTATAAGATTCCAGATCCAAGAGATAGCGATAAACCTTTGATAGAAAGAGCTAATGATATAATACAAGAGATAACTTATG
Source organism: Candidatus Nitrosocaldaceae archaeon (assembly GCA_026002835.1). The sequence goes on along the minus strand of BPGC01000014.1, from coordinate 24,456 downwards.
GTTTATCGAATTACAGAGTAGTATGTAGATTGATTAGTAATATAGATAGTGTAGCAGCATTTATAGCAAACATATCTATAGAAGAAACATACCATAGATTTTTTGATAAACTTAATTGCAAACTGATATGTCCATATTATATATCTGAGATCCCTCAATTGATAAGGAAAGAATGGCTTGTTAATATATTAAAGAATCATCATGGAGTTATCTTTGCTCCTAGATTTGGTTATGGAATAGCGTTTGATCTGAATAAAGAATAGTATGTATGTTATAGAGTATGAATAATAAAGGTTTATTCTATAGATGTTGATGGTTTGGTCTTGTTAATATAGTCATAACATACATACCCCTTCGATCTCGATTTCTCGGTTTATGCTGGATTTTAGGGTATGTATGTTATGATATTTATATCGTCAGAATAACTGTAATTTCTCTTTGAATCTATTAATTATAGGTAAAGTATTATAGCATTCATTTACATCATTTATGTCAAGTAATACAAACATCTCTCTAAATGCAGAGATTGCTCTCATGTCATTAAGTTGTGTCTCTATTTCATCTAATTGCTTATTATCAGATACTATTATAACCTTCTTTACAGATTGATTATTCAATGCTTGTATAAGATTGGTTATTGCCGATTTCTTTGAACCACTACTCTGAACTTCAAAAACATACTGAAGTCTTCCTATATTTGCTATCTTTGTTTCCCAAACCAGATCTACTATAGAACCCTTTGCTATATACGTATGTTCTCTATCTGTATAACAGTCAAAGCCTAGCATAGAACCTATCTCTATTAGTTTGTTAATTATATCTTCATGGTTAGATGATTGATGTTTATGTATATATCTTATAGGTTTTTCCATATTCTTCACTATAAGTTCATAATCTTCATTTGAAATTGGTTTTCCAAAGTTAGAAGGTCCACTTCCAGAACTCCGCAAGACTATTGCAAGTAACTTTGAATTGTTTGCTTTATCCTTTGTAAATGAAAGATTATTAACTAATTCATTAAATACGGCATCTCCTATTTTGATCGTTTTTAACTTTGATATTTGTATACTATTTTATCATCTTCGTCATTCCATATAGGCTCTTTTACATCATACCAATCACTTATTATCTCAAATGCACCTTTAAAAGAACCAGTTCTGGTAACATAGAAGATTATAATATCATTCTTTTTGATATGTTGTAATGCTATTTTTTCTTAGTAGCCCATATATTCTTCTTCTTGACAACTTCCCAGTTTTCTGGCGTTATCGACCATATCCATATGTTTCTATTATTCAATGATAATTACATAAATCAAAAGCATTATAAATATATTCTTTCAGAATTCGAATTTTGAAATATAATAAAGTTATTTAATAAGCATGCAATTCATTTTAGCATGGTTAGTTGTCTATATTGTAGGAGAAAAGTATGGTATAGAAGAGATCTAAGTAATCCATTTGCTAGGAATAAAGAGAGGACTCATGCTTATGAGTGTACAAATTGTAAGATCATTATAATTATAAAGAATGAGAGTAGCAGAAAGAGTAGAGGAACTAGAGAATATTGGAAGGACAAAACCATAGTCAAAGGCAAGGTTATTAGAATGATAATAAAAGATTCTGAGAAAAATTAATGAATTCTTTTATACATATATGCTGCAAATATACTTATTGAAGTCATTAATATTGCTATTACTCCTATAGGAGATTCTGGTAACACATTAAGACTCACACTGAAAGTTTTATTATCAGCCATTCCATTATCACAGATAGCATTTACAGCCCATTCTCCATGTGTCATGGGTGCATATGTGTCACTAAATGGTGAAGAATTGTCAACAACATTTCTTTGAACTTGTCCTAGAGGATCTATCCATTCAAACTTTACATTTGCAGCATTAGTGTCTACAGAAGCTATTATACTTTCTCCTTCACTTATAACAGTACTACTCAAGGTTAGGTCGCAAGCATTAGTATTAACAAATGGTATGGTTCCAGATCCAGAAGAGGAGTTGGGTTCTATTATCAAACCATTGTTATTTATCTTGCCTGAAATGATGCCTGGGAATAATGCGAGCATATCATCATCATTAACTGTACCAGTATTGTTATTTATAGTTCCGAAATTGTATATATAACCTTTATTGTTTATAACACCAGTATTGTTTATGATATTAGCGTTATTTATAACATATGTATTGTTTAATATTCCGTTATTTATTATTACACCATAATTAATTATATAATGATTGTTTATCAATGTATCATTATTTATTATTACACCATAATTCTTTATGGATTGGTTATTATATAGAGAGCCCTTTATTATTATAGTACCATAATTAGTAGTCATATTATTTAGAATTAGATTGATATCATCTTCTATAGTCCATGTTTCGTTTGTTGCTATTACTCTTTCTGTATCTATTATTTGATTAGTAAAAATCGTAGATTCTGCATTAGCATAGTATGTTTGTGTAATTAATAATACTATTCCTAATATTACTAATCTCTTCATTAGAATCATATAATAGTTTGTAATATTTAAGGATTTTGTAGTATAGAATATGTAATTGATAATACATAACATTATTAATTATTAATAAGCGCCGCCGGTCGGACTCGAACCGACGACCGACTGGTGTCTGCTAGATTAACAGCCAGCCGCTCTACCATGCTGAGCTACGGCGGCATAAGCATTAGAATAAAATTATTATGATTTAATTCTTACTATTACTTCTCTTTCTCATAGATATAGATGCCATCTAGGAATACTCTTAGATCTTTATTCTTTATCTTAGTAGCAAGTTCTATATTTGCTGCTGTCTGCGAAACATCTTCTAGGCTAATGCCTTCAACTATAACATCTTCACCTTCAACCTTAACCTTACAATCACCTTGTATCTTTGCTTTTCTAGGAGCTCTCTCGCCTATAAAATTCTCTATCAATACTGTATCATCTTTAACCTTAACAGTAATAGGAAAGTGTGAATATATTATCTTAAGTTTATATCTATAACCTTTAGTAACTCCTTTTATCATATTCCTTATTAATGATCTTAGTGTATTTGCTATGGCTAACATCTTCTTTCTATTATTATATGGTATTACTCTAATCTTCTTATCTATTATCTCTAATTTAGCAGGGATCTTACTTATATCTTTGACAAGTTTTCCTTTGGGACCTGATACTTCTACTTTATTATCAGTATAGTTAACAGTAACATCATCTGGTATATCTAACTCAAATACTTCTATCGTTTCAGTAGACATAGCCTATTAATACACCTCCTAAACCTTCTTCTTGTGCTTGATGATGAGACATAACTCCCTTTGGAGTTGAGACTATTAATATACCTCTAGTATAGGATGGCAAATAATTCCTTTCCCAATCTACATATCTGTCTTTCTTAACACTAAATCTAGGAGTTATTACTGCACATTTATTAACTTGAGCATTAAGCTTAACTCTAAATTTACCTCCTCTTCCATCCTCTATATATTCAAAATCTTCTATGAAATTATGTTTCTTCATTGTATTAAGTACTTCATATGCTAGTTTTGAGGTTGGTGCTATAATACACTCTTTCTTCCTCCTCATCTCATTATTATATATAGTTGTAAACAGATTTGCTAGTATATTTTGAGCTGGCATGTTACATACTCACCATATTCCTTATTCATACTTTTTGAATCCGATCTTACTTGCAACTTCTCTAAAGCATTGTCTGCATAGCATCAGATCGTATTTTCTTACTAATACGCCATATTGACCACAACGTTTACACCATCTAGAACCTTTACTCTGTTTTCTAGGCTTTCTTCCAGTTAATTGATAATCTCTAATCTTTACCATTTTTATATCACCTCTACTTTTAACCTATCTTTAAAGAATGCTATAGCATCTTCCTTATTAATCCTATGTTTCTTACCCACTTTGCTTTTTCTATACCTTCTTCTAGAGACTCTATAACCAGGTCTTTCTAATGCAATAGATACATCCATACCAACTATACCTATGTCTGGATTATACTTCATACCAGGAATGTCTATATGTTCTCTTATACCAAAAGATACATTACCATTATCATCGAATGATGATCGTTTTATCTGATTATTCTTAGCAGCTAATAATCGTTTTAATACTTTAATAGCATTATCTCCTCTTAGAGTTACTATAGCAGCAATCGGCTCACCTTTATGTATTCCAAAATCTCTTATAGTCTTCTTTGCATAGCTAGCGCTAGGCTTTTGACCAGTTAATTCCTCAATTACTCTCTTTGCTTTCTCTAAAGGTTCGCCAGATTTGCCAACTCCTATATTAATTACTACTTTGCCTATTCTTATACGCTTCATAGGATTCTCTAATACTTGAGCCATACTCTCACCTTAGTTTTATTGGTATATTACTACCAACTACCATTACCATATCCACAGGCAGTTCTAATAATCTATCATTTATATTAAGTATAACACGTTTTGGAAGAGTATATGTGCCTTCTTTAATCTCTTCTATAATTCCTATCTTTCCAGCATTCTCACCTTTTATAATCAAAGCATTAACTCCTTTCTCAAGTTTTATATGCTCTACAATCTCTTGTTCTGGTACTCTTAATAATAATGAGTCATTAACTTTAGCATTGATATTGTTGATAATTGTCCTTCCATCATGTAAGCCATATTGAATCTTATTACCTTTTATTATGACTTTCTTCTTTATCTTGCATATCTTTAGATTACTTTCATTCTTATCAATCTCTAATGGTATCAATAATCTCTTACTATCTGGAAGTAATCTATAATATCTGTTTATTGAATCTATACTTATAGTATCCATCAAGCCAACTGGAAAATGTTCATCATACCTTATTTTACCATCTACTTTGATCTTTCCATCTATTATAACACGTCTAGATTCACGCATAGTATTAGTTAATCTAAGAATATCTCTCAAGAATACACCTAGAGGATATGATTCAGAAATAGCATGTGGACCTGGAACTGGTTTGAGAATAAATCTATATCTCTTCCTAGAGATATCCCATAGAGCTGGTGCTTTTTGTACTTTTAGACGTGTAGAACCACTTATCCTAGCCACTTACCTTCCCCTCCAACTTATTCTTTCTAAGTTCATCACTTAGATCTAGACTAGTAATCATAACTTTGGATGCATGTATAAGAACTGGAGCATTACCACCCCTTAACTTTTCTCTTTGTACTCCTTCAATCTCTAACCTTGAAGTGTTAGTATGGACTTTGTTAACCTTTCCTTCTATGCCTTTATACTCTCCTCTCATAATCTTGACAACATCTCCCACTCTTACTCTAACATTCCTCCTCTTATATTTGGTTCTAAGATCCTTTGATAGTATAGCAGATACATTTGCAGATCTTCTATGTAATGGTGCTTTGTATATCTGTTTTAGTCTAACTTTTGATGGTTTCATATCTATCACTTTATACTATCATTGGTGCTATATTAGCTAATCTTGGCCATCGCTCAGCAGCCTCAGCAGCAACTGGTCCTTTAATATCTGTTCCTTTAACATCACCCTCTGGAGTTACTAATACAGCAGCGTTATCTTCGAATGTTATCCTTACTCCATTAACTCTTCTTATAGGATACTTTTGTCTAACTATTATTGCGCCAAATACTTGTTTTCTCAATTCTGCTGGTCCTTTCTTAACTACTACTGTAACAAGATCTCCAACAGAAGCTGAAGGTAACCTAGATAGCCTTCCTTTATACCTATTAACTTGAACTACTTGAACAATTTTAGCACCAGTATTATCTGCACATACTAGATTAGCATAAACTGGAATAGCCCTAGTTACATAAGGTTTGAACTCTTCTACTCCTTTTGCTGATACTGCTCTACTTTTACTCATTCTTCTTCACCTCAATGACAACAAAAGATGCTGTCTTGTTTAAAGGTCTACATTCGGCAGCAGTAACTTTATCACCTATCTCAACATCTATACATTCTGGAAGATATGCATGAATCTTACTCTTCCTTCTCTCATACCTCTTATACTTTTTGATAAGATATGTATATTCTCGCTCTATTACTACCATCTTTTTAGCCTTGTTACTAACTACTATGCCATTAAATAACCTTCCCCTTATGGGAAGCGAACCATGAAATGGACATAATTCATCATTACATTCTTCTTCTGGAGCTTTCACATTTATACCAATATTTCTACTCATATTCATAACCTCCTAATTCTATCTTCTGGTTTGCCTATTATATCCTTTCCATTTATTATACATTTATTATCATCTATAACAAACTCCAACTTTACTACGCTCTTTGGGATCTTCTTTATACTATTATTAATTTTTATGAATAACATATTCTTGCTCTCGTACATTATCTTACCTTCCTTATTTATAAGAGTAGGATTGTTACTATCTATTATCTTAGTATCTAATCCGATCAACTCATGTGCATGAATGTTACTACAAGTTATATTCATAGCTTCTTACCTCTCTCTCTTAGTATTGTTAATATCCTAGCTATATCTCTTCTATAGTATCTAACCTTCCCAGCATCTTTCCTTAACGTACCTTTTGCTGCATCAATCCTAAGTTTTGCTAACTCTGATTTAAGTTCTGACAATTGTTCAACTAGATCCTCATCACTCTTTTCTCTCAAATCTTTCAATTTAGCTCTAGCCATTCTTCTCTTCCTCCTTTCCATTAATTAATTCAAATTCTGGCGGTAATGCATCTTTATAAGCTATCTTTATCTTTATACCATACATTCCTAACCTTAATAATACATGAGCTACTGCCTCTTTTACAGCAACGTTTGATGGTTCTCCACTCTTTGGAAGTATACCCATTGTATACTTCTCGAAATGAGCCCTCTCACTTCTCAACTTGCCAGATATAGTAACCTCAGCTCCCATAGCACCAGCATCCATTATAGCATTTAGAGCCCATAAAGCTGCTCTTCTGAATGCAGTGCCTCTAGTAATAAGTTGTGCTACTCTATTGGCTATTACTCTTGGATTGAGCTCTGGAACCTCTATCTCTGATACAGATATTTGAGGATTTTGTAAACCAAACTTTGCTAATTTATCAGTAAGATCTTTAATACCTAAACCTCTTCTTCCTATAACTAAGCCAGGTCTAGTTACATATACTACTACTCTTGTTCCTAATGGTGTCTTTTGTACATCTACTCCTCCATATCCAGCATCTGCTAACTCATTTGCTAGAAACTCATCCAATTCCATATTATTATAAAATGTTTTCATAACATTTTTTATTGTTGATGTTGTTTCACTAGACATATCTTAAACCTCCATAGCAACTAGCTCTACATGTGTCAATATATTATAATATGGTGTAGCTCTTCCGAATGCTCGCTCTATAAAGTTTCTTATCTTTACTCCTGGGTAAGCAGCTGCATGAATTATCTTTAATCTATCTATATCCATACCTTTATACTCAGCATTTGCCTCAAGGTTATCAAGTAATTTCAGTAATTCTCTTGCTGTCTTTACTGGATATCTTCCAGAAGGAAAACCTTGTAATTGCGATTTATGTCCTACTTGTAGCTTATACCTCCTAAATGGAACTGGTTGTTTCAATGCTACTACATTCTCTAGATACTCTCTAGCCCTTAGTATATTCATACCTTTTATCGCTTTACAAACTTCTCTAGCATCCTTATGGCTTATATCAGCATCTCTTAAACTAGCTCTAACATGTTTAGTTTTGTTATAATTTTGGAAAGAATAAGAAAAGTGTGGCATATCTCTCACCTATTACTTTAATGGAACATACAAGCTTGATCTTGATGCACCAACGCCTGGTGAACCATGAACTACACGCTTGTTTGTTATTGCATATTCACCTAAATAATGTCCGATCATCTCAGGCTTGATCTCAACTGGTACAAACTCTTTACCATTATGAACATGAACTGTTTTACCTACCATAATTGGCAATATGATCATATCTCTAAGGTGAGTTCTTATAACTTTATCTGAGGTTGCAGATTTGATCTCTGCTAACAATTTTCTCTTCTCTTCGCTTAGACCTCTAAGTAGAGATCTCCTCTGTCTTGAGTTTAAGATATTTCTCAATTCATCTGCAGATAATGTTACTAACTCATCCATGCTTTTACCTCTATATTTGAACTCCCTTACCATAATAGAAACACCTCATTGACATTTATTAAATCTAACTCATCCATTTTATACCAACCCTAGTTTAGTTGCTAGATCTCTAGCTGCTCCTAGATTAGCAAACTTTACAAATGCTTTTTTGCCATAAATTGTTCTAGCAATATTTACATCTTGAACATCTACATCATATAATACTTTAATGGCTTCTTTTATAGCTGGTTTAGTGGCATCTTCTGCTACTATGAATGCTATCTTATTCTCTCTATCTATCATCATATATGTCTTCTCTGTTACATATGGGTTTATTATCAATTTTCTAGCCTTATCTATATTCATCTAACCACCTTCATAATCTCTAATAATGGAACTTTAACTCTCTCATCCAAACTTTCTATAGCACCCTTGCTCCATAAGACTAACCTTCCAGCAACGGAACCTGGAGCTAATTGCAAGACGCTTAACTTATCAACGGTAGTAACATCAACTCCTGGAATAGATCCTGCTGCTTTCTTTATCTTTTCATCATTCTTAACAACAATAAGCACGCTTTTACCAACTCTCTTAGCCCTTCCTCGCATTCTAGGAGTTCCTGTTCTTCTCTTAATTCTTCTTCTAACTCTTTCTATATCTGGATCGAGTTTTAATGCTTTAAATACAGAAAGCAACTCCTTTGCTTTACTAATATTTTCTATATCATCAGATACTATCAATGGTAGATCTGTATCAACTATATGACCTCTATTAGTTACAATATCTTTTATAGCAGTAGCAGCTATAGCACTAGCTAATGCTAATGCTTTCTCTTTCTTGTTCAATCTTTTGATTATAACCTTTTCAGATGTGGGAGGATGAGTCGCTCGCCCTTTAACTACTCCACTTACACCAGCTGCGTGGCCAGCTCTTGGGAAACCTGAGCCTTTTACCCTAGCCAACCTTGCAATTCCTAAACCAGTATTCCTAGATTCAGCGCTAGTTCGCTCTCCAGCTAAAGGATCTGTGCCTTTAGGTTGGAACTGTAAAGTTTGTAGATGTATGAATGCTTTATGAATAACATCTGGTCTATATGGTGTATTAAATACATTAGGAAGTTCTATATCTCCCTCTTTACTACCATTTAATGAGTATATACTTGCTTTCATCTAACAACCATCTCCATTATATTAGGTGCAATAGTCTTTGCTTTTGATCTTATAGCATATCTCATCTTTATCAACCTTTTAATTGTTCCTGGAACTGAACCTCTGACTATGATATAATCACTCTTCAACACTCCATAATGCATAAAACCTCCAGATGGAGTTATGTTATTCTCTTGAGGATTACTTATGCTTAGAATTCTCTTGTTATATTCAGTTCTCTGATGGAATCCTCTCTGACCAGCTCTTGGAACTGTATACATAACTGATCTAGGATTCCATGGACCTAATGTTCCTACAGCCCTAACACTCTTCCTAGATTTATGCTGTTTCCTTTTTACACCCCATCTAGTTACTGGACCTTCAAAACCTTTACCTTTTGTAATACCGCTAGTATCTATAAACATACCAGGTTTAAAGATATCATTGACTCTAACCTCATTACCTAGTAATGATTTGAGATATTCAAATCTAGCCTTTAGATCTCCTCCTCCAATACCAATCTCAAATATAAATGGCTTCTTCTGTTCCAAACCCGCTTCTCTAGGTATGGTACAAACTATAGCATTCAATGAATATAATTTATCAAATTTTGACTCTGCATCAGATATAGTTTTATCTTGATCTGGAATTTTCATTCTAATCTTTCTATTGATCTCTTTTGGCATAGAATTACTATAAACATCAAATAATGTATTCAAGCCATATACACTCTTTTCATAACCTCTAAACCCAATGATCTTGATAGGAGGAGTTGCTATGATTGTAGCAGAATTCATCAAAGGTTTTCCAAAATTAGGAGTACCTTCTCTATCATCTACTGTAATAACATGGATCATACCAACTTTATAACCAGCAAAACCCAATAGAGTAGGCTTATCGCTATCTATTACTGGCCAAGTTTTAATCTCTGGTTCAAACCTACCAGCCCTCTTTCTTGGTGAATAAGCCATACTTCCTCTCTTTGGTGCGCTATGTTTTCTATGACCCATATTGTATCACTCTACACTATCGCTTTCTAGTCTAGCCCTATTATAAATCTTAAACCGAACAGCTCTTGAACGATTTTGCGGTTGTATAATAAGCATATAATAGTATTGCTATAGAAACTAATCTTAATGGCAGTTCATAATTGGTTAGAAATGCTGTAGCTGTTCCCCCTGCAGTTCCTAGCAATGATATCAAACTGAAACCTACTGGACCACAGCCACATGCTCCAGCTCCTACTCCTATTACTGATCCAGTTATACCAGTTACTCCTCTAAATGCTTTTAATTTGAATATATTCATTGTTATCACTATTGAAGAGAGTATAGATACTATTACAATTGTTATAAAACTTGGTATATATGCAGTAGGGATGTATATTGTAAGATAAGGTTCAAAGAATATAAATTCTGATATATATGATAATAGTATAAACATGGATATTGCTATAGGAATGCTTATAGCCAAATACATCTTATTAGAAAAAACAAGTTTCAATGCATAGGTTTGTGTATTCATATTCTCACTTTAGCATAGCATTTATTGTTTTCTCAAATACTTCAACTGGCTGTGCTCCTACAATCTTTACTACACTATTATCTATGTTATCTATTATGAAGAAGGTTGGAGTTCTTTGAACTCCGTTATCTAAACCGATCGATTTATTATACTCTACTCTATCTTTATATCTACCAGTATCTAAACAATCCTTAAACGATTCTATATCCAAACCTAGCTCTTCCGCAAACTTGATTAGATTATCTTTATTAGCCCAACCAGAATTTATACCCTTTTGATTTTCATATAATATTCCATGATACTCCCAATACTTTCCTTGTTCTTCAGCACAATAAGTAGCTTCAGCAGCGATAAATGAATCAGAGCCTAAGAATGGAAAGTCTAAGAAGTATAGATTTACATTGTTTGTATCTATGAACTTATCCTCTAAGATCGGTCTTTGATTAAGATACCATTGATCACATCTAGGACATTGATAATCTCCAAACTCTATTATAGTTATTGGAGCATCTTTATCTCCTAATAATGGTGAGCCTTTAGATACATCTATCCCTTGTATTATCAATTGATTAGTATCTATATTAGTCTCTTCTATAATATTCGCTTCATTTGTAAGCATTGTATTACTAACAACTGCAATTGAATAACCACCAATTATTACACCTATAGCACCAACAATCATAGCTATCAAAGCGAATCTCCTATTAGCCATAATGTTATTAGCATTATTATGAGTTTAAAACCTTTGCTTCTAACTGTTAAAGTTTTTATGAATTATATGATTAAGTATTGCTAATGAACCTAATATGGCTTCCTCTAACCTTATAGTCTCAACACCTTGTTCTGGAAAGAAGTTATACACATGCTTCAAATGTTTTCTATAACCTTCTTTTCTCAGTATCTCATGTATTCCTTTCTTAGTAGAGCCAAATATCATTATAATCCTTTTACTCTTCTTAGATTCATCTCTTATAAGATCTTCATATTTATATGCCAATTTACCTTTTCTACTTGTTAAGATTATTAAATCACTAAATTTCTCTAGAATATTGCTTAATTTACTATAGAAGATTACATCATAGCCCCAATACTCTTTGATCTCTTCATCTTTTGCTACTCTGCATCGTAAATTTGGATATTCTGAAGTTATGATAGCATTTATTATAGTTCTCTCTTTAACATTAGACTCTAATGGTATTAAGCTATCTAAGCCTAGATCTGCATATAGCATACCTTTCCTCTTAACTACTATACCCTGTCTTATCTCTCCAACCTTAATATCTTCCAACCTTTTATAGGGCTTATGGTGAGGAGTCTTTAATGGTTCAAATAGTCCAGATGCCTTCAATTCTGGCATTCTTCTATATAATTTCTTCCTTAAATAAGGAGGAGTATTCATAAATTCTAGTATCAATTTTAATAATTTTCCATCTGAACCATCTTCATGATATATTATAACTCTAGTAACTCTGAATATAGATATCGATCTTGCTATAAAGGCAGCTTTTCTACTCTTCTCTTCTATAGTATCTGAATCAGCTAGAGCCGAATCTGGAATTGCTATCCAAAACTCTTGCATAATGTTTTAAAATGAATGTATCTATTTAGTCTTTATGAGTGTAAAAGATATTGTAAAAAAGCATGAAGAATGGAGAAACAGATGTTTGAACCTCATAGCATCTGAGAATGTTATGAGTGATGAGGTTAGAACTTTGCTAACAAGTGATTTAGGTCATAGATATTCATTAAGACATTACATAGATGATAATTTTTATCGAGGTACTAAATATATTGAAGAGTTGCTAAATTATGGAGAGGCTCTAGCATGTAAATTGTTTCATGTAAAATATTCAGATCTAAAGCCGATCTCTGGACATATAGCTGGTTTATCAACGTTGATGTTCTTAACGAATTATGGTGATTCTATTCTAACATTAGATATAGAATCTGGAGGGTATCCTGGGTATACTAAAGGTTATCTTCCAAACAGACTAGGTTTGAACGTAGATTATATAAAATGTAATAATGGAGAGTTAGATCTTGATGGTATAGATGTTAATAAATATAAAGCAGTTATTATAGCACCTTCTTTAGTAACCTTTCCACCAAGAATAGAGAAGTTATCTAAATTATGTAAAGATAATGGTATACCATTTGTTTATGATGTATCACATATCTTAGGATTGATTGCTGGAAATGCTATAAAAGTTCCTGATGATATAGATATAATGCTAGGAAGCACTCATAAAAGTTTTCCTGGTCCACAAGGTGGAATAATTCTTATGAATAGATATGAAGATCTCAGTGATTTTATTACTCTAAGAACTGTAGACAATCCGCATTATAACAGGATAGCAGCTCTCATACTTGCCATGGAAGAGATGTCCGAATTTGGGAAAGCATATGCTGAACAGATAGTAAAAAATTCAAAGACATTAGCAAGATCATTAGATGAGAAAGGCATTGAAGTATTAGGTAGAGAATTAGATTATACAGAAACTCATCAAATATTATTAAAGCAATTCGATAATGCAAAAGAGTTTATATACAAATTAGAAGAAGCTAATATAATAATCGATAACGGGTTAAGGTTAGGAACGTCAGAGGTTACTAGAAGAGGCATGAAAGAGAATGAGATGAAGCATATAGCAGAGTTAATCTATAAGGTTTATGATGATGCTGATATATCAACTGTCAGAAAAGAAATCGAGGGATTAGCATCTACATTCAATGCTATACATTTTACATTTACTGTTAGCTCTTAGCCTTTTCGGCATATTTTGCAATCTCTTCTTCACTAAGCATTCTCATACGTTTAGTAGCAAGATCTATAGCAGCCATCTTTATATGCTTGGTCTCTACCTTTTCTTCACTAACTAGATAGATCGATTTTATTGCCAATATACATGCATCGTCCATAGATATATCATCCTTATACTCTTTTTCTAGGAATTCTGTAACCTGATCATGTCCAGAACCTATAGCTACTGCATTATATCCTAGATATGTTCCACTAGGATCTGTTAAGAATATCTTTGGACTGTTATCAACACCGCCAACTATTAATGATACACCAAATGGTCTTACACCTGCATATTGAGTAAATTGCTGAGCCATATCTGCAACGCCTTTAGCGATTCCTTCTACATCGATAGGCTCATCATATATCAATCTATTACTCTGAGCCATAATTCTTGCTTGATCTACAAGCATCCTAGCATCGGGTATATATCCTGCTGCTGCAACTCCAATATGCTCATCTATCTGAAATATCTTTTGTGTTAAATTCTCAACTTGTAACTTTCTTGCTCTCTCTTCTACTGCTAAAACTACTCCATCTTTACTCTTTATTCCAACTGCTAATGTTCCTCTCCTAACAGTTTCTATAGCATACTCTACCTGATACAGCCTTCCATCAGGCGAGAATACTGTTATCGCTCTATCATAACCTGCTGCTGCTGGAAGCAAATCACATATGATGCAGTTTAAGCTGAATTTAAAAGTTTCTTAATTATGCTAACACTTTATATTTATAATAGGATTTAGCATATACAAGGATAATTGGATATATGGAAGAAGAGATAATATTTAAAGGTCATAAAAATATTAGATGTAGTCATAAAACCACGTTAGAGGTTACTAAAGATGATTATCTTACACCTAGAGGTGATTGTATAATAGGCATCAATGCAAATAAAGCATGTTATGATCTATCTGATAGATTCAAGAATGCATTAAGGAAGAGTAAAGTTACTATAAAGATAATTGTTGGTAACTATGAATATTCGTTTAATGCATACGGTTCAAAAGAATTGATATTGAGTAATAAGCATGATATAGTTATTAGAAAAAGCAGTTTCATATCAGATAGAACCTTATGTATAAAAAGTGAAAAGGCATCTATAGATATTCCTAGAAATATGATAGAAGAGTTGAAGGAAGCAAAGAAGGGTATTCTATTACTCCAGATTGAATGATTACCAAAATACTTAATATTAATAATAAGCATATAGTTATTATGGAGTTCTTCGACTGGGACTCTGAGAACCTTTCCAATAATATTCCTAAATATGGTTCCAGATGCATGTTAGATGTTACCGATATAAGGATAGCACAAGGTTATGTAACCTCGAAGATAATCAATAAGTATGGTAGATATGTTAACATAAATATACAACCTGGAAGACCTGGAATTGTATTACAAGATACATTATTCAATCCTCACGTAAAATATAAAGATGCTTATCTTATAACAACTACTAGCGATAATAAAAAGTTGATAAGAAAACTTCCAGTTGAAGGATTCTCAGATTGGTTATTGATCTACGATGAGATATTATTTGTTGAGATAATAAAAGGTGGTTGTGAAGAGATTGAAGTTGTTGCCGTTTGATTAGAGTTATTATATAATTTATTTTATTATATTATTCTTAAATTAATCATAATAATATTAAATAAGTAAGGATAATTTATTATAAATAAGTATATAATAGTTTTAATCAATATATAATTATTTCTTTAATATTATTATGATTAATTTCATATCAATTAAAGCATCTAAAAATTGCCAGATTGAGTTTTCAGCGTATAGTTTAAAAGGTAGTAAATGGTAATAATTCAGATATGTATAACAATAGATGAAACTAACATATGTTGATAATAGATATTGTCTATAATATAGTTTAGAGGATATTAAAAGAATGAATTTCTAAGATCGTTTATGCTTGCATATAATTTTATAATCCAAGATATTCTTTATACCCTTGCTCTTCTAATCTTTTAGCCTTATCTAGAACAAGTCTCTCTAGATTATCTTTATAATTATCAACCTTTTTAGCTATCTCATCATATTTTATTGCTAACATTCTAGCTGCTAGTAATCCAGCATTCTTCGCATTATTTATTGCTACAGTAGCAACTGGAATACCAGCAGGCATCTGAACGATAGATAGCAATGAATCTAAACCAGATAAAGATGACGTTTTAATAGGAACTCCAATAACTGGAAGGGTAGTAATACTAGCAACCATTCCAGGAAGATGAGCAGCTCCACCAGCTCCAGCTATTATTACCTCAAAGCCTCTATCTTTAGCAGTTGAAGCATATTCAAACATTCTTTTTGGGGTTCTATGAGCAGATACTATTGTTAATTCATAAGGTATCTCAAACTCATCTAGTATTTCAGCAGCATCCTTCATTATTTTAAGATCAGAATCGCTCCCCATTATAATAGCAACTAATTTCTTCATATACTGATCAACCTTAGTAAACTTCGTGCATATTCTGCTTTTCTAATAGCTTCCTCAATACTAACATCTGTAGCAGTTATATGCCCTAACTTTCTTCCTTTCTTAGCAGACTTTTTGCCATATATATGCAATGTTACTCCATCTATAGAGAATACATCATCTATACCTTCTATTGCATACTCTCCATTAACATTCTTATCTCCTAATATATTTATCATAGCAGCTGGTGTTAATAGCCTAGGTTTTGGTAATGGTAGATTAAGTATAGCTCTAAGATGCATCTCAAATTGTGATATATCACATGCCTCTATTGTATAATGGCCAGAGTTATGAGGCCTTGGTGCTATCTCATTTATCAATATTTTATCATCTACAAACATCTCTATACCAAATATGCCAGCACCTTTAAGTATACGCATTGTATCCTCAGCAACCTTTCTAGCCTCTTCTTTAATATCATTATCAACTCTCGCTGGTGCAATTGTCAAGTGTAGAATGCTATCTTTATGAATATTCTCTACTAATGGAAATGATGCTACTTGATCATTAAAATTCCTAGCTACCATAATAGATACTTCTTTTGAAAAGTTTACAAACTCTTCAAGGAATGAAGGTTTATTATTCATAAACTTTACTGCTGAATCTATATCTTCTCTACTCTTAATAACAAAATTACCTCTTCCATCATATGATCCTCTTCTAGCTTTCAGAACTGCTGGATACCCTAATTTATCCAATGCTTTTATAAGATCTTCTCTAGAACTTACCGCTTCAAACTCTGGTACTGGCAAATTATTAGCCTTTAATACTTCTCTTTGCAATAGCTTATCTTGGATTATCTTTAGTGTATATGATGAAGGTGCAACTTTATATCCTCGTTCTTCTAACTCTCTTAATGCCTCAGCATTAGCTAGTTCTATCTCATATGTTATTACATCAGAACTCTCTGCTAATCTCATTATGGCATCTCTATCAGCAAAATCTGCTACAATCTGCTCATCTGCTAATGAACTTGCTGGGCAATCTTTTGTTGGATCTAATATTATTATATCGAATGACATCTTCTTCGCTTCTTGTGCAATCATCTTTCCTAGTTGTCCTCCTCCAATTATACCAATTCTTACTGGTTTACTCATAGATAATCTGAATTTCGTAAGAACTTTCATTACTCTCCTTTTACCTCCTTTCTGCTTCTGAATATAGGCTTCTCTATCAAACCTAAATTGCTATAATCTCCAGTTGAGCATGTAAAGCATAACTCTTCTCTAGGCAAACCTATGGCTTTTGCTAATGTATCTGGATCATTATAGCCGACAAAATCTGCGTTGATAGCTTTTGCGACTAATTTATTTATATCATCATTACTATCCTTACTTACAGTATACGCTATCAACTCTTCGCTAGAAGGGAAATCTATTCCAGCATAACATGGGAATTTTATAGATGGATATGCTACAATCATATTGATCTTTTTAGCCTTTGCTTGTCTTATAGCATTAACTATAGCTATAGAACTAGTTCCTCTAACTATGCTATCATCTACAACTATAACCTCCTTATCTTTGATAACTTCTCTAATTGGTATTATCCATTTTGTTATCTCTTCCCTATCTTTTTGATATGGTTCAATAAAACTCCTTAACTTTCCTTTCTTACTATATCTATCTTTTAATAAACCCTCTTCAAACTCTATACCTAACTCTTGAGCATAACCTAATGCTACTGGTCTAGCAGAGTCTGGCACTGGTATAACTACATCAGCAGACAAAGGAAATTTCTTTGCCAACTCTCTGCCAATATTTTTTCTTGCTATGTAGATATTAACTCCTTCCATTATACTAGTTGGATGAGCAAAGTATGTATATTCAAATGCACAATGAGAATGAGGTTTCTCATTAGCAAATTGCTGATATTCAATACCATCATCACTAACCTTGATAAGTTCTCCTGGTTCAACATCTCTGATCAATTCTGCTCCAACTGCTAGAAAAGCACATGATTCAGATGCTATAACATAAGTTTCTGTCTCTTTATGATATCCTAATACTAATGGTCTAAAACCTTTAGGATCTCTAGCTGCAAAGATCTTCCCATGATCTGTAACAAATGTAAAACAAAATGAACCAATCATATCATTCTTTAACACGCTTAATGCTTTATTCATATCCTCATCTTTATTCAATAAACTTACTATCCTCTTTGCTGCTAACAATGTATCATTCATACTCTGAGGTGTAAAACTACATCCTCCAACCATGTTTGCTAATTCTTCAACATTTGCTATTGTACCATTATGAGCTATGCATAGATCCTTGACCTTTAATGGTTGAGCGTTATCTAGATTGCTCTTACCAATTGTAGAATATCTTACATGACCTATAGCAGCATTTGAACTATATTTCTCTTCTATCTCTTTAAATTTATATGATGATTCTGTAACCAAACCTATCTCTTTATATGGTTGTTTGTTAGGAACCGCAACTCCCCATGCTTCCTGCCCTCTATGCTGTAATGCTCTTAAACAATCTATTACTATTGGGATTACATTCTCCCCTTTTAATGAATATGCTGCTACTACACCACAATTCTCTCTAACTATACTCCATCACCCTTTCAATATTATTATATGCATTATCAGCTTCTTCAACAGCGATCTTTACATCATCAAATATTATCTCGTCACCTTTAAACTCTCCTATAATACTGTAAACTGATAGTAAATCCTTAACCTCATCTAATTTGTCTTTGCTAACAGCAATTATGAATCTAGAATGTGATTCTGAGAATAAGAGATCATCAAATCTATTACATTCGTTCAATAACAATTTAGGATTTGTTATAGCTCCAATCTTATTGATAATACACATCTCAGATAACGCTATAGCAAATCCGCCTTTAGAACAATCATGAATATAGTTAGCAATACCTAGTTCTATCATCTTCTTAATTGAAGGAAATAATTCTTTATCAAGTTTTTGATCAACCATTGGAACTTTTCCTCCTATCAAATTATGTATATATTCATAATACTCAGAACCTCCCAATTCATCTCTAGTCATGCCAGTAACTATTATCTTATCGCCTTCTTCTATCTTATTATTAGGAAGTTTATCAAGCAAACCTATAACACCTATAACTGGAGATGGTTTTATCTCTCCATTCTTACTCTCATTATAGAAGCTTACCTTTCCTCCTACACAAGGAATGTTCATATAATCACAATAATCTCTTAAAGCATTTATAGCCTCAATGAAGCAGTAAAACGTTTCTGGATTTTCTGGATTGCCGAATTGTAGATGATCAACCATTCCTATAGGCTCGGCTCCTACAGATACTACATTTCTACATGCTTCAGAGAAGCATCCTTTTGTTCCATTGTATGGATCTAGATAACAATGTTTAGAGTTACCATCTAACTTTACTGCTAGAAACTTTTCATCGTATAATCTTAAAATGGAAGCATCTCTTAATCCCGGTTTGATTACTGTTCGTAAACCAACCTCATGATCGTATTGTTCATAAACCCATCTTTTGCTAGCTATGCTAGGATCTGCTAATAACTTTAGAATTATATCTTTAATCTCTTTCTTATCTGGTTCTTTTGGCTTATTGATATTTTTTAATCTATCAATATAAGATGGTCTTCTACTCTCTCTATTTATCAATGGTGCATTAGCAACCAAACTTGCTGATATATCAGATATTATTTCTTGCTCATAAAATATTTGTAACCTTTTATGATCTTTGATATAACCTATTATAGAATATGGTATCTCATATTTATCTAAAATCTTTCTGAACCCTTCCATATCGTTCTTATCTATTATGTATAACATTCGCTCTTGAGACTCAGATATTATTATCTCTTCTGGAAGCATTGCTTCTCTAAGATATACTTTATCTAGCATTATATCCATGCCTTTACCAAACTTATAAGCAGTTTCTGATAAAGCACATGCTAATCCACCTCCACCAAGATCTTTCATAGCCTTTATGTATCCTTTTTCTACAGCTTCCAAAGTAGCATCTATCAGTAATTTCTCTATGAACGGATCTGGAATCTGTACTGCAGATCTCTCATCTTCTTCTAATGCTTTAGATGCAAATGATGCTCCATGGATGCCATCTCTTCCTGTTGATCCACCAGCAAGTATTACAAGATCTCCATCATCTATCCTATTAGGAATTATATCCTCTTTTTTAGCAATTCCTATACATGATACATCTACCAAACAATAACCTTCAAAACTAGGATCAAATTCTACTTCTCCTGCTACAGTAGGAATTCCTATACAATTTCCATAATCCGCTATTCCTCTAACGACGTTCTTGAACAACCATTTTGTATGAGAATTATCAAGATTTCCAAATCTTAATGCATCTAATAACGCAATAGGTTTTGTGCCTACACTTAATATATCTCTAACAACACCTCCAACTCCAGTTGCTGCTCCTCCATAAGGTTCTACAGCAGATGGATGATTATGGCTTTCTATATGTATTGTTATAACATAACCATTCCCAACATCTAATAAAGTTGTATCATAATCACCTTCTAGA
Organism: Candidatus Nitrosocaldaceae archaeon; assembly: GCA_026002835.1. Next base: position 3,861 of record BPGC01000014.1, on the reverse strand, counting down.
ACATACTTTCCTTTTCTAGGCAGTAATTTTAGATATCGTTTTGATGATTTGTATGAACAATGTTCAGACCATTCAGCAGATACCATACTCAACTCAACCTCGTTGGCTTTTCTCTTTAGATTCTTTTCAAGATACAATAACTCATCATTAGTTAAGCCCATTGCTTCACCTCTAGATATGATAATAATGATTTGAAGATAAGTAATCCATCATTACTATTATATGGACTTAAGATGCATTCGCTAGCCCTCTCTGGATGAGGCATCATACCTACTACATTATAATCTTTATTGCATACTCCTGCTATGCTATCCAATGCTCCAGTAGGATTATCTTTATATCTGAATACTATCTGATTATCCTTAATCATATCTTTTAACTCATCTTCACTAACATAATATCTCCCTTCTTGATTTGCTACTGGTATATCCAACTCTTGTTTTAATCTCAAACCAATAGTAAATGGCGTTTTATTATTCTCAACTATTAACTTACTCCATTTGCATACGAACTTTAGCGATTCATTCTTTATCAATGCACCTGGTAATAATCCAGCCTCTACTAATATCTGAAAACCATTGCAGACTCCTAATATTGGTATTCCATCTTTTGCTAATGCTTTAATGCTTTTCATAACTGGACTAAATGCTGCTATAATGCCAGCTCTAAGTCTATCACCATAAGCAAATCCACCCGGTAATATTATGGCATCAAAGTTCCTAAGTTCTTCATGCGTATGCCATACTAATGATGCATCTACTTTTAATACATTCTTAAGAACATGATATACATCTTTATCACAATTACTTCCTGGAAATACTATAACTGCTATTCTCAATCTGATCTAACTTGAAGGATTTATTATAAAACTTTTTGCTTTATCCTTAACCCTTTCTGAATTATATCTAATGGAGTAATTATATAATTATCCTCAACCAATAATGATGGAGGTGCCTTTTGTTTCATTATTATTCTTGCTGCTTCACTTATACTTGTATCAAATCCAATCCTTAATAATTTATGTTTATTAACCTTATTTATTGGAGCATCTAAAGGATCATCATATTTATGTTCTCCGAACTCATTATCCATCAAGAAGCCTAAGATATCTCTCCCACTTATTGAATATATATCATCTTCTCTAATAACTACTCTTCTTATACCTAATGTAAGCATATTTGCTAAAGCATCTCTTATGCTAGTATTAGGATCCATTGTTATTAATATTGAAGAGATATGTTTTATGCTAATATCAATCCTAGACTTTGCTATTAGTCTTAAAATATCTCTAAATGATATAACACCAACAAGTTTATCATCTCTAACTATTGGAGCAAAACCTATCCTCTTATCTCTAAAATATCTTATTACATCTATTAATGGGTCATCTTCTTCTAAATATTCATCAATCTTATACATTATATCCTTTGCTTCTTCATAAAATACATCTTTTCCTACATGATAATATGCATTTAACACATCTTTACTCCCTATAACTCCTAATGGTTTATCATCTTCTATAACTATAACACCATCTACATATGCCTCAATTGCTGGTATCAAACATACAGATGCTAGATATACACTCTCATCTGGATAAACTATAAAATATTGCTTATTAAATACATCAGAGCATATATCACATACTCCATACTCTAATACATCTAGTGTATTCTGTATGCTCATCATAATAATATTATCGTTAAATACTTATATTATCTTTTCTTATTAAAGAAAAATTTATTATATAAATTATATTTTGATTATATTATTACCATAGTTAATATAATGTGATAAATATTATGTATATTTATATGTTATCTATTTCTGGCTTACATTTTTATAACCTTATCTAGATGATTAGAGCATTGTCAGAAGAGAGTAATGCTATAGAAGAGGTAAAGAAGGAGAAATGGGGTGTAGCCCATATCTATAGTAGTTATAACAATACTATAGTTCATATAACAGATCTTACTGGTGCCGAAACCATTGCGATAAGTTCTGGAGGAAGACATGTTACTGCTGATAGGTATGAATCATCTCCTTATGCTGCTATGAAAGCAGCTGCTGTTGTTGCCGAAGCTGCAAAGGCTAAAGGAATCAATGCTTTACATATCAAAGTTAGAGCAGTAGGAGGAGTCGGACCAAAGATTCCAGGTCCAGGAGCACAAGCAGCTATAAGGGCGTTAGCAAGAGCTGGTTTTAAGATAGGAAGGATTGATGATGTTACACCTATACCTCACGACTCTACTAGGAAACCTGGTGGAAGAAGAGGAAGGAGAGTTTAAGATATTATTGATTCTAAAGCATTTTTATCTATTGCGATATTTATCTCTCTAGCAATTCTTCTACCTGTGCTCATAGGTTCATTATATATCAATGCTGAATATGGAGATCCTTGTATGTATAGATTTGTGCCAGCAACTATCCTCCCAGAGAATTCGAAGGTTATAAAATTGGCATCTTCGTCATAAACACCTTCTAAGCAGAATGGACCTATCATACCAGGCTCTACTAATCGCTTTGTTACTTCTACAAACCTTTCTCCCATCTTATAAGCCTCATCTAATAACGATTCTCTTAATACTAAAGGTTGATTGCCTATAACATTATAAGATGCCTCAAGCATATGCTGGTATTTTGCTGGAATCCTTCCTATTCCATCTACGTTTGACTCATACCTACGATCTATTCCTAACAATTCTAATTCGTTAGTTATTGGAGAGTAAAAGTATTGAAGGTATACTGGAACACCGATTGTATACTCTTGGATAAATACATCCTTCTCATCATTAATCATATTCTTTGCTTTTAACTGTTCAATGCCATTCTTAAAACTTGTTTCATCCCATGCAAGAAAATACCCCTTGCCTCCAGCAGCACCATGGAGTTTTACTAATACTAATCTATCTATCTCTTTATAATTATCAAAACTTTTTGGTATATTTAATCCAGCCTCTTTAAGCAATCTATCTTTAAGGTATCTATCTGCTTCCCAATGTAGTATCTTCTTATTTCCAAACATAGGTATCTTTATACTATTAATCTCATCTATACTCATGCTAGAGATAAGCGTTCCATGAGGTATCAATATAGAATCGCTTAATCTATCAATTATATCATCTCTCTTTATTTCTCTAAAATTATCTACCAAAATCAATTCGTCTATGAACTTGAACCGTTTGTATAAATGCTCTCTTCTCTTCTCACATAATAGTTTTGTATTAAAACCTTCATCCTTCGCTCCTTTTAATACTTGTAATGCACAATGTGAGCCTAAAGTTGATATATCCATATAACTATAAAACTAGAATACATTATTAATAGATAATGATCAGAAAGTTTATCATCTAGTTAGTATAAATATTATTATGAAGATCATTAGATGCGAGATCTGTGGTTCATGGTTAGCATCTAATAACCCATTACTATTAAAAGAACATAAAGATAATTGTAAACTATTGAATGAATTTAATGCTAAACATGTTAGTTGGTGTATGATAGATGTTAATAATAAGAATGTGAAAGCAGCAGTAGCACCAAATAACAGAGGTAAGTTCAAGATACTATGGATTGAGAAAGCTTATGATTATATGATTGGTAAATATATAGATGCCTCAAATATAAGAAAAGTCATACTTAAAAACGCTCCAGATTATTGCGATGATAGCTTTAGGATTGAATAAAAATAAGGTTAATTATTCCTTTGCTAACTCTTCTACCGCTTGACTCAGATTTAGCATTCCTTTTGCTTTTGCATACTCTTCAAGCAACTTTACTTGCTCTTTATTCATACATATCCAGATATTTCTTTCTGGCATGACTAGTAATCACTAGACATAGTATAAAAATTTATTTCTA
>BPGC01000013.1 GCA_026002835.1 Candidatus Nitrosocaldaceae archaeon | reverse complement strand
CTCACTAGATGAAGATACTATAACATATTCAGATACAATAAATGCAACATTAAGAATAAACTTGGATAGTATCAATGGTATAGATGAGAACATACCATTTGATAGTATTATCAATATAGTTTTAAAAGGTAATGATACAATTACAAACTCATTCTATCTTAATAGTAGTGTAATATATAATGATATTATCAATCTAGAACTGAATACTAGTATTGATGATATAAACTATACAGATACATTTACTATAATTGATTATAAATATCTATTTAATTGGGATGAGATAACACATGATGCATGGTTCTATGATAGTGCTAATGAACTACCAGATAATGTTAAAGAGTTTATAGATGAGCAGTTGGAAGCTGCTGAAAGTATATTCATGAATTATACAGATTTCCAGCTATTTAAAGAACAATGGAGAGATGGAAAAGTAGATGTAAATCCGGTTAGAGTAATGATAACTACAGAACAGATAAGTAACCATACAGAAGTAATTCCTAATAATATAGTAATAGAGTTCAATAGAGTTAATACTCCAGTATTTAAAGTATATCATAAACAAGAAGCAGGTAAAGTATATACATACAAACTGCTAGAACGAGACAATAATCTATATCATGGAATAGTTAGAGTAGTAAAGAGTGATGAAAGAAAAAGTGTATTCGCTCCTATGATACTCTTATATAACATAACTATAAATACTTCAAAATTGGAAATAGGTAATTATACTTTATCAGTAAATATTGATACTAAATTAGACATGCCTATATTCAAGATAGATGATGTTATGATTGATATTAAAAAGCCATCAAGTCTAGAAGGTTTCGATTATGTAAAATTAGTGGGCGGATATGTTATAATAAATTATAATGATTTAGAACTTGCTATAAACGCTACAAAACATACGTTAGTTGGTATAAGAGAGATAACTGATCCAAATATAGATCTGAGCAGTTATAATATATTAAGTAGGATATTTGAGATCAAGTTCTATGATAAAACTAAGATAGATAACATCAAAGTATCAATACCACATATAATAACCAACGAAGATCCAAAATTATTACTCTATAACAATGGTTGGATCGAGGCTAAAAATGTTACTAAGACAAATAATATAATGAGCGGATATATCGATAATGAGGGAATAGTTCTAATAGCTTCTAAAAAACCAGTAGTAACAGATAACGATGATAATAATGATGTAAGAGAGTCAACTAGAAGAGTGAGTAGCGGTGGCACAATCTCTTCTAATATTATTGATACAAGTAAGAGATTTCCTATATTGGTTAGAGAAGTAGAACCTAAAACTATCTTTGATGTAAATGTAGCAAAATACGGATTATTATTAGATTCGTTAAAAGTATCTCTAAAAGAATCTAGTAATATATTATACATTAATATAATCATACCAGATAACCTTCCATTTGTAGTTAAGAACAGCATATCACATTTTGAATTAACATCAAGTATGTCTAATATCATAGATAAGATAGATATCCTATTCAAAATAGATGGTTATTCAGATATTAAATTTTATAGAATAGGAAATGGATTAGTTGCTGAAGATATAGTTAAAGTAGATGATGATATATACAAAGCAAGCATAAATAGTCTAGGAGAGTTTGTCTTAGTTGGCATAAAAGAGTCTTCAAATACATCTATAGAATCTGAAGCGGTCTTTCCTTCTATTGAAAAGAAGAACGAACCAATTAGAGATAGATTAATTAATGATGCCATAAAACCAAAAGAGCATAATTATATATTTGATGTATATGGCTATGAGTTAAAGATCGAGTTTTCTGGAACTATAAATATCGTAGATATTAAGGAAGATGAGAATAGCATATTGTTAAAGGTTAGTAATATTAATAGCGAGAAAATAGTAATAACTCTTCCTAGAGATATCATTGATGCTAAAAGAATGAATGGAGAAGATGCCAAGTTTATAATACTTATAGATGGTAATATAGCTAGTTATGAAGAAGAAAGATATGATGATTATAGAGTAATAGCAATTAATATACCAGATGATGCTCATGAGATACAGATCGTTGGAAGTAAGGTGGTTCCAGAGTTTACAATAACTCTTATAATATTAGCATCATCTATTGCTGTCATGTTAAGTAAAACCATATTAAATGCTAGATTACATTAACCAAGCAGTTATTCCATATGTTATAAAATATCTCTGTATGTGTATTGATAAACTCTTTATCATTAAATAGATAGCATCTATTGTTCATTGCATCTATAATTAACAACAAACTATCATCTATTATAATATTATTATAGTTCGTATCTATTCTCCTAACTTCGATATCATCAAATGTTAGTCTTGAATTTGTTATCATTTTTACCTTAACATTCTTACTAATTCTCTTTATGTTATCTTTACACTCATAAATTATATTTTCTCCTAGTCTGTCTATTGTTAATAATAATGAGTTTTCTGCACTTATTATTGCATTGTTTATAGTTGTTACAATATCATCAGTTATAATATTATATCTCTTATCTAATACCAAACTTCTTCTATTCTCGATTCTTACCTTTTCTAGCAGATCTATTCCATGTTTTGTATTTTTTGTTAATACTTCATAATGTTTAATCAATTCATCAAATGCATTCATTGGAGGTATAGCATCAACAATGATAGGCTTCTTATTAATCAATACTACCAGATCTTTTTTGACCAATCTGTTGATAACAGAATATACCTTCGCTCTAGGTATACTTGCTTTATATGCAAGATCACTACTATTCTGTGGACCATGTATAAGCAATGTTAGATAAGCCTTAGCCTCGTTCTTGCTCAACCCAAATTCTTCTAATATGGGAAGAAGATCATTCATACCAGATAACTTAAGAGAATAAACCTAAAGCATTAAAGCCAAATACTTTTGTGCATTGAATCAAATTCTAAATACATGCTAGTATTAGATACAATCTGTTCAGATAGGATCATGTCATTTGCATCTAGATGGGATAAAGGCAATAAACCAGAACTAAAAGAGAGGATAAAACCGGCAGGACCATTAAGACCTAGAATTGAAGTAGCACAAAGACGTTTGCAGATGCAGATAAGTACATTAGATAATATATTACAGAAATTAAAGAATAAAGATCGGTTATTATTCCAAAAGATAGTCAATGCTATACAAAAGAGAGATACTCAATACTCAGTAATATTATCTAACGAGTTAGCACAGATAAGGAAGACTATGAAGATGGTTAATAGATCTAAACTAGCATTGGAGCAGATAAATATGCGACTTAATACAATAACTGAATTAGGCGATGTAGTAGTTACATTAAGCCCAGCAATGGCCGTAGTTAAGAATGTTAGAGCTGGGTTATCAAATATGATGCCAGAGGTAGATAATGAGATGAGCGAGATATCTGACGTTCTAGGAAGTATATTGATGGATGCTGGACAAGTAGGAGGTTATACAATAAACTTTGATTATGCCAATGAAGAGGCTGCTAAGATAATGGAAGAGGCTGCTGCAGTAGCAGAGACACATGTTGAAGAAAAGTTACCAGATCTACCAACAATGCTTAATGAGAAGAGAATGATTGGAAATAACGAATAACTCTTCTTATTTTTGTGATGATATATGAGGTATGAAGAACGTATGTATAATGCCTTAAGAGAGTTAGAGGCAAGTGTAAACTCTATCCATAGCCTTAGAAATAGATTATTAGAAAGTTTTGAAGAAAAGTTCCCAGAATATAGAGATAAGAGAAGGTATAGAGAATCTCCAGATACTATAGATCTTGTATCTTATATAGAGAATTTATTATTAACATTACATAATAAAATAGATACTATTACTCAATTCTATGAGATGGTAATTATATTAGAGAGAACTGCAAAGATGCTTAATCATTTAAAAGAAGATATGAATGAGATGCTTCCAACATTAGATCTTGCATTATATGATATATCTAACTCTTTGATTGAGATTAGATCTATCTTAAAGATAGATAATAGTTGTAATGCATTAGAAGAGATACCAGAGTTGCCAAAGATCAGTGATAATCACTCTAGTAGCAATAGAATGCTACTAGAGTGAGTCAACATATATTAACTATTTTTGCTAGGATTTTTCACATTCAAGTATAGGTATGAATTAGCATCAATTGAGATAGATGTGTATTGAGTGTAGCGCCTAATGAGTTAGAAAATGTAGCAAGTAAATATGCGGCTGAAGCCATAAGGCTAGATTCGCAAGGAGCTAGACCTTTAGCTATACAATACTATCAAAAAGCAGTAGATTTGCTGCTAAAATTGGTAAGATTGTATCCAGATTATAAATTGAATAGGATCTATGTAGAAAGAGCAAGAGCATATCAGAACAGAATAAAGGCTTTGCAAGAGGTTAGAACTTATGATGATGAAGAGAGGGATGTAAATAATGGTAAAAACGATAATAATGTAGAAACGGTAAAGGCTGAGTTCGACGAACTAATAATGAAAGATAAACCTGATGTAAAATGGGATGAAGTAGTAGGATTAGAAGACGCTAAAGATGCTTTAAAAGAATCTATAGTATATCCAGCTGAAAGACCAGATCTATTCCCTCTAGGATGGCCTAAAGGTATATTGTTATATGGCCCACCTGGCAATGGGAAAACCTTGCTTGCTGCGGCTACTGCTAGTGAGATAAATGGATATTTCATAAATGTAGATGCAGCATCTATGATGAGTAAGTGGCTAGGAGAGGCTGAGAAGAATGTAGCGAAATTGTTTAACATGGCTAGAAGATTAGCACAGAAAGAGAACGTGCCAGTTATATTATTCATAGATGAATTGGATTCATTGCTAGGGACAAGAAGTAATGAGATTGGAGGAGAGATAAGAGTAAAGAATCAGTTCTTAACGGAGATGGATGGCATAAATGGTAAGAATAGCAAATTGCAATTGTATGTTGTTGGAGCTACTAACAAACCATGGAGTTTAGACTGGCCATTCTTGAGAAGGTTCCAGAAGAGGATATTTGTAGGCTTGCCTAATTATGAAGCGAGATTGAAACTATTCGAGCATTATACAGCACCATTGAATATAGATGCTAGCCTTAAACTGGAAGAGTTAGCAAAGATTACTGAGGGTTACTCTGCTAGTGATATAAGAGATGTATGCCAATCAGTTCAGTTAAAACTTGTAAACGAGTTGTTTGCAAGTGGTAAAGTTAATGAGTCTAATACAAGAAGTATAACTATCAAAGATTTCACAAAGATATTGAAGAATAGGAAGCCTAGTGTGAGTCAAGAGATGATTAGAGCATATGAGAGATGGACCGAACAGTTTAGAGCGTTATAAATTATCATAATATTTTATAAATAAATTATTATTACGGTTATTCTAATTTTCAAAATATGAATGTAGAGCAGGAGGATGTTCATTTTAAGATATTTGATGATAACAACTATTTATTGGCGTATTTTCAGCCTGATTATGGTAATATATATCCTAAAGAGAGAGAAGAAGAGATAATTCAGAATATGATTAAGAACAAAGAAGAGATAACTGAAGGTTTGTTATATCTTCCTATGCTCAAATTCAATATAGGAGAAGAAGAGTATGATATCGAGGTTATCAAACAATTATTAGAATTAGCATTAGCAAAATTGAATGGTTGGATCAATACATTGAGAGAGATTGAAGAGATCAAGAATGTTAGAGTTGTAAAATCACATACCGATCCAGATATGCTTGCATTGTTATTAGATATAAAATTCAAAGAGTCAGTTAGATTGAATAGCAGAGAGATGAATGAGATGATATTCAATATATTGAGAAGATTTATGGATAATAGACTTCTTTAAGATATACGATGAAAAGCAAAATAATATGTACTATTGGACCTTTAACAAACTCATTTGATATGTTAAAGAGATTAGCAAAAACTTGTATGGATTGTGCTAGACTAAACTTTTCACATGGAAGAAGAACATGCCAAAACAATACAGATGAGATATAAGAAGAGTTAGAAAGATTGCTAATAATATAGCAATAGTAAGCAAGATAGAGAAGAGAGAAGCAGTTAACAATATAGAAGATAAAGTCTCAGATGCAGTAATAATAGCAAGAGAAGATCTAGCATAGAGATGCCTTTAGAGAATGTACCAAAGAGATATTATAAAAAGGCATAATAGATTTGGAATACCAGTTATTACTGCTACACAAATACTAGAATCGATGATAAATAATCCAAGACCTACTAGAGCTGAAGTAACAGATATAGCTGTGGCTATATTAAATGGTACTGATGGTTTGTTACTATCTGAAGAGACCGCTATTGGCAAGTATCCAGTAGTGTAAGCATACTTAGAGTTGGAGAGGTTACTGAGGAATCATTAAAAATGAACGATGTATTGATAGATGATATAGAAAAGGCTGTAAGTAAAGGCATCGAGCAGATAACATCAGATATAAATGCTAAGTTGAGTGTTATCATCATTAAATCTAGCAAACAATGTACAAGATTTAGACCTAAAATACCTATAATATTACTAACAAATAATCTTAAAATGCATAGGATAGCAAAGATAAGTTGGGGAGTATATCCTATAACAATAAGTAAAGATCATATAGATATGGTTAATGATTCAATGAGTGTATTAATTGATAAATATGTAAAAATGGATATCCTATTATAATAGCATATCAGAATGATGGTTTATTCATATGCATTACAAAATATAATATCAAAAAATAGATTAGATCTCTATGAATGGGCAGTTTACTATATGCTTACCATCCATAGCTAACTCTATTGTTATCTCTCCAGCCTTTACCATCTTTTGTATATCATCTAATGTTTCCAATACCTTAGCATTATCAGTATTATTCCAGTTAATGAACGATATCCTCCACATTGGACTATAATTCAGATCTCCAGGGTTTGCTGCGCCAATACCAGCTTGGAATCCCATCGGCCCAGAACCTTTTATTCCATTACCAAATTGGAATAGATCTACAGCTGCTGCACTATTTGTAAGATTCTCAGTCTTTGGTGCATATACTACACCCATCATATCTGCTGGTCCTTTAGGAGTAGCATCTGTTACTATGTAATAGATTGTCTTTCCATCTGGTCCCCATCCTCTATGAGCTATGAATGTTACTATCAGATTCTCAGTATCTATCTTTGTAACCTGTCCTCCACCCATGTATTCCATCTCATCTGTTATAGGTTCATTCCTAATCTTCATTGCTCCTTCTGCCCATTTTATCATAGGCATGTTAACTATTATCTCACTCCTCTCTATGTTAACTTCATCGTTTAACCATGCATCTATAACTTCATCAATAGATTTCAACTCTCTAGCATTTGATTCATCGAACCATGTTACAAATATCACAGTTCTTAATGGACTATAATCATTTACTTGAGCTGGTGTATTATCTACTACATCTGGTTGAAAGCCTAGTGTTCCATTTCCATTAACTCCATTATTGAATATGAATACCTTTGATAATGCTTCCTTTGGCGCTGTAGATAATGCTGGAGCATAAACTACATTAAATCCCTTCATATCTGTTATCTCTTTCGCTAATGATTCATCAGATGCTTCAGTATGTATAAAGTATACAGTCTTACCTTCATAATATCCTTTAGACATTGGTATATCTCTTGCTACATTAGCAAACGATAATCTTAACTTGCTTCCTTCTTTATCCTGATTACTTATTAGATGTGTTGCTTGTACATTAAATGCGGTTGTTGCTATAACCGATGTTAGTATTGCTGCTAATGTTATTGCTGCTAGTTGTATATACTTCATTAATATTGCTATTGTGTAATAATAGAAAAGATTAACCTTGAAGGGTTAAAGTAATTATTAATGGATTGTAAAACTAAACGTTTTTAGTTATGAATAACATTTAGGATAATAATTGAAGAGGTATATTGAGCACCAATATATAAAAGAAGGAAGTATAGAGTATAGAGAGTATCAAGTAAACCTAGCCAAAGCTGCTTTAGATAGTAATACATTAATCATATTACCAACTGGTCTAGGAAAAACAACTATAGCATTACTGATAATAGCAGATATGCTAAAAAGTAATAAGAGAATATTGTTCATGGCTCCTACTAGAGTATTAGTTCATCAGCATTACTCATTCTTAAAGGAGCATCTTAAGATAATTGATATTGGCATAATAACTGGAGAACAGCAAGCATATAATAGAAAGTATGAATGGACTAATAATACAATAATATGTGCTACTCCTCAGGTTGTTAAAAATGATCTAGAGAATTGTATAATAAAACCGGAAGATTTTTCATTAGCTATATTTGATGAGGCACATAGAGCTATAGGAAATCATGCATATTCAGTAATAGCATCTTTATTGAAAGATCATGCTAGAATAGTAGGTTTAACAGCAACTATACCTAGTGAGAGAGCAAAGGCTAAAGAGATAATAGATAACTTATTCATAGAGAAGATAGAGCAGAGAGATGAAGATAGTCAAGATGTCAAGCAGTATATACAAAAGACAGAGATAGAAACCATTGAGGTTGAACTGCCATTAATAATTAAAAAGACAAGAGAATATATTAAGAATGCTATAGATAACAGAATTGCTGCTCTTAAAAGATCAGGAGTGGTAAATGGAGGAAGCATTACTGAACTTATTAGGATCAAAGAGTATGATGCTATCAAAAAGAATAGAAATCTAGCAAATCTCTTATACTCAACAATAAGATTGTATCATGCATTAAAGATACTTGATACTCAAAGTATAAATGCATTTGTAAAGTTTTGTGAAAGGTTGAAAGAGAGGAAAGGTATTGGAGTATATTCCTTATTAGCAGATCCGAATTTCAAGAATGCATATGAGATAGCAAGAGGAGCTATGATAAGCGATATTGAGCATCCTAAGATAAGCAAACTTTACCAGATATTGAGCAAGGAGGAAGGTAAGGTATTGATCTTTACAAGTTATAGAGATAATGTAAAAGTATTGTATGATAGATTAAAGATGCAAGGATACAGAGTAGGCTATCTTATAGGGAAAGCAGGAGAGGAAGGTTTGAGCGAAGATGAACAAGTTGATATGGTTCAAAGGTTTAGAGATGGAATAATAAACATACTTATAGCAACAAATGTTGGAGAGGAAGGTTTGGATATAAGTGAATGCAATCTAGTTATATTCTATGATAACGTTCCTAGCGTTATAAGATTCATACAAAGGAAAGGAAGGACTGGAAGGAAGAGGGCTGGTAGAGTGATATTGTTGATAACTAAAGATACACTAGATGAAGCATACTCTCATATTAGCAGAAGAAAGGTAAAGACTGCTAAGAATATTGTCAAGAGGATCAAGCCTAAGAAGAAGGGTATTTTGGATTATCTCTAGCCTTTAACGATATTATTGTAGTTATTGTTAATATACCAGCAACTATCCCTAATGACATTAGAGTTGGGATCTCTATGAAATTAGTGGCAATCATCTTTGCTCCTAGATACATTAATAATATAAATAATCCTACATGCAAATACTTTAACTTTTCAAGCGTATTCATCAATAAAAAGTATAATGATCTTAGTCCTAAAATAGCAAATATGTTAGATGTGTATGCTACAAAGAGATCATGCGTTATAGCAAGAACTGCTGGGACTGAATCTATTGCGAATAATATATCTGTACTTTCGACTGCTATCAAAGTTATAAATAATGGAGTTATAGCCTTCTTACCTTTAAAAACAACAAAGAATCTACCATTATGTTCTTCGCTAACTGGGAATAACCTTCTAACATATCTAACAACTGGATTCTTATTAGGATCTGATGGCGTTCCATGATGCTTTAATAATCTAAATCCAGTATAGAATAAAGCTATACCAAATATGTATGTCATGAAATGGAACGATTCAATCAGATGAACACCAGCAAATATGAATCCAGCTCTTGCTAAAATAGCACCAATTATACCATAGAATAATATCTTATGCTCATACTTTTTATCTATACCAAAATAAGCGAATATTACAGCAAATACAAATAAATTATCAACACTAAGCATCTTCTCAATAATATAAGCGGTTCCATAATCTAATGCTGCTTGCTCTCCTAATCTATCAAATATGAATATAGTAAATACTCCAGCAGCTGCTATCCATATTATACTCCATATCAACGATTCCTTGAGTGTTTGAACATGAGCCTTTCTATGAGCAAAGAGATCAATTAATAATACTATGCCAATTATAATATGGAAGATAATCCATTCAGTAACAGTAATCATTTATTAGATAAATAGATAGGCTATTATAAATACCATATTCTATCATGTAATATGAAGATGTATATAGTTACTTTACTTATGTTGATCCTAAATATAACAATCTTTATAATTATCAATATAACAGATGACAAGCCATTGCAATATTATCTGGTTCCAGCATATCTAACTAATGATCTTGCTAGATATCTTTTAACATTATTTACCTCAATATTCATCCATCTAGATGCTATTCATATCACATTCAATAGCGTAGCATTATTATTTCTAGGTAGGATAATCGAACCTTATATAGGTTCATATAGATTCTTAGGAGTTTATTTAGCATCTGGAATTGCTGGAGGTATATTACATACCATATACTCATTTATTATAGATGATGATATCTATACTCCAGTAATAGGAGCATCTGGAGCTATTTCTGGAGTTATAGGTATCGCAGCAGCATCTGGAGATAGATTAGCATTATTCTGGTTATTAACACAAGTTCCATTAGCACTATTCTCTGGCATAGAATCTATTGCATTCTTTGCACATATTGGTGGATTTGTTATGGGTTATGGAATAGGAAGGTATATGAATATAAGCAGATATGATAGATATAAATTCTAGTTCGTATTACTAACAAACTCTATATGCTTACAATCTTTAGAGTTGCATAACTCACAAAAGTATTCTCCTTTTACTATATAAACATCGCCTATTCTACCTATAGTCCTATCTTGAATTATTATTCTATTCTCAAATTTGTCTAGAACTTCAATTGTATCTAGTTCTATCTTATGCACAATAGGAAGTTCTTCAACTATCTCTTCTTTAATGCTAATAGCCTTTGGTTTCCTAGAATATACAGCATCTAGATCGAATTCATCTGCTAAAAATGCTTCTTCAACTCTCTTCTGTTTGGCATTGATTATCTCTTCATATGCTAACTTTCCTTGTCTAATTATCTCTTGTATCCTTGGAGATCTAGTTACTCCAGTAAATATGGTTAAGATTTCAACATTTTGTAATGCATCATTTGGATATACTCCTCTCCTAATATAAGCACTCTTATTCTCTAATTTTAATACCATCTCCCTTATCTTATTGAATATAGTAGATGCCCTTAATGTATTTGATGGACCTCTGCATATTAAGCCAAATGCATTTGCTAATCTTATATCTAGATCTGCATACAATCCAGAAGGTGATAATGCTTTATCCAACAATGCTTCTAGAGCAACCTCTTTATTCTTACTTTTAGCATATCCAAACGTTCCATATGCTCCAGCAGATAATAGATTTATAACATCACCTCTATCTAGAACATCTCCTTTCTTATTGCTAACAACCTCCTTTGAACTTAGATATAATATATCATCGAAATACTTTGCCATCGATTTATTTATTCTATCATATGTCTCATCTATAGGCATATCAGATCTTCTTATCCAATCGTTATCTGCTAGGAATATACATGATGTATTCAGTTTAACCAATTTTGATAATGAATATGCAGAATTAACTATAGTAGTTGCTCCATCTTCTGGTAATGGTAAGACTGCTAAAGGTATTATCAAACTATCAGAGAATTTCTCTGTTAACCTTTCAATTAACACTGGAGCACCTCCAGAGCCCGTTCCACCGCCAGTAGCATATGGTATTATTACAAGTTCAATATTATGATTAACATCTTCTATTACATCTAGAACTTTATCTAGATCGTTCTCCATAGCAGTTCTTCCATTAGATGGGTTCCCTCCTACTCCTCCTCCATGAAACCTATCCCTTCCTATTACTATCCTTCTGTTATTTGGTATGTTAGATAATAACCTTAAATCTCCTTCTGCAGTGTTTATTGCTATAGCCTTAAATCCTAATTCAGCGAATGTATCTGCTATATTTGAACCACATTGCCCTATTCCTATAACTAATGTATTTAGACTCTTACTCCTTACTGGCATAAGTTAATGCTAATAAACGATCTTTTATATCTTTACTCTTCTATTATAACCTTTCCTACAATCCTATTTACTTTGCTATCTGGTTTTAGTAACAAACCGATATCGCCTTCTTTATAGGCTATCTCCTTCTCTGATATGATCTCATTATCAAACTTTATTTTAACTGGTTTTACTTGCAAACCTAAGGCTAACATATACATATGCTTCTCATTCAATTCTTCATTAAAGAATCTACTCTTCTCAAACTTTATAAGTAATTTATTACCCTTCCTCAATCTATTTGGTTTAGTTATAATATCACCTCTAGTTATCTCATCAGCCTTTCCTTTCAGCGCTAAACCTACTCGTGCTGGACTTGCTGCTTCTTGGACATTATCTCCATGTAATTGTATGGATCTTATCATAACATTCTTTTCTAATGGCATTATCTGCACTTCATCATAAACTCTAACCTTTCCTTCTCTTACAATACCTAGAACAACTGCTCCTACTCCTCTTACATCAAATGCATGATCTATATTTATCAAAAGATCTCCTTCTCTCTTTATAACATCAATCTCATCTAATCTTCTCTTCAATCCATCTATATCTACAAATTCAAAGTTTGCTAGAGATGTATCCTTTATTAGATTCTTAAGTTGATCTATATCAATAATATCAGAAGTTAATATGAATCCATTTCTAACATTCAAAAGGTCTAATGCAATGATGCTCTCTCCTAGATATTTGTCTAATGTTTTTACATTCAATATAGCATATTCTGCCATGTTTATAGATTGTATCAATGGTTGTATCTTCTCTGGGAATGATGTAGGCGCTATGAATGTATATATCGAATCTCTACTCTTCCTATCATATATTGTTATATCAGACTCTGTACCTTTTTTACCTAGTTCAGATGCTATAGAGTAATCTCCTAATACGACAAAGTTTATCGATCTCATAGCAATGCTTGATATGAAGATGTAAATAAATCAATGCATATATTTCTATAGTATTTATATAGCAATAAATTATAATTATGATGACTAACCTAACAAATAAATATATCAGTAATAACATATAATGTTCATAATGCGTTTCTTGATAATAGGCTTAGATTCCATGCCTTCAGATCTTTTGAATGATTATTATGATCTTCCAAACATAAAAAATATGATAGAAAACGGTTTTAGTTCTATATTAGAAAGTTGTCATCCTCCTATAACTATTCCAGCATGGATGGTCATGATGACTAGTAAAAATCCTGGTAAGTTGGGAATATATGGATTTAGACATAGAAAACGATATTCATATAAAGAAGGGTGGATCGCAACTTCAAATACCGTTAGAGAGAAACGTTTATGGGATTACTTAGCAGAATATGGAAAGAGATCATGCTTGATCGGCGTTCCGCCTAGTTATCCTCCATATAGGATAAATGGCAATCTCATATCGTGTTTCATTACACCTAGCATAAATAATGAATACACACATCCTCAATCCTTAAAGAATGAGATAGAAGATATTGTTGGGGAATATAAATTCGATGTATCATTTAGAATAGAAGATAGGGATAAGGTATTGAACGAATTATATGATATGACTGAAAAACGGTTCAAACTAATTAAGCATCTTCTAAAAAAAGAATCATGGGATCTCTTCATGTTTGTTGAGATTGGAGTAGATAGATTGCATCATGCGTTTTGGAAATTTTATGCTAAAGATCATCCAAAATATATTCCTAATAATAAATATGAACATGTAGTTAGAGAATATTATAAATTTGTAGATGAACACATAGGTGAGCTAATAGATATTGTTGATGATGACACATTTATCCTAACAGTTTCGGATCATGGTACTACTAGTATGAAAGGATGTTTCTGTATAAATGAATGGCTTATCAAAGAAGGATATTTAGTATTAAACTCTTATCCAGACAAACAAACACCAATAGATAAATGTGATGTTGATTGGAGTAGAACAAAAGCATGGGGATGGGGAGGTTATTATGCTAGAATATTTATAAATGTGAAAGATAGAGAAAAGAATGGAATAATTCCTAAGGAAGAGTATGAAACATTTAGAGAAGAGTTAAGAAAGAAATTGTTAGATATAAAAGGACCTAATGGTGAAAAATTTGATAACAAAGTATATACTCCAGAGGAGTTGTATGGAACTGCAATAGGAGATAAACCGGATCTTATGGTATATTTTGATAATTTATATTGGAGATCAGCTGGAACTCTAGGTCATAACAGATTATATCTAGATGAGAATGATACAGGTCCAGATGATTCGGTTCATTGGTACGATGGTATATTCATATTGTATAATAAGAGAATAAAACGTGCTAGAAAGATAGATAGAATGAGTATATATGATGTAACACCCACATTGCTAAACCTTATGAACCTAAAGGTTCCAGATGATATGGATGGTAAAATAATTAATGAGATCAAAGAATGGGCAAATATTTAGTCAATCGTCAGATTTATAATCTAATTAACAGAGACAATTATTTAATATTTTGATATCTAATGTATATTTATGTATAACTGTGCAACGATGTATAAATCCAGATTCTACAAAAGATCATCTGTATGGTGTTATGATCATAATAGATTTGAAGATATATTAGAATGGCGGAAACATAATAATAGTGAAGAATTCATATCTATTATAGATTCAATTACACCTAGAGTGTTAACTAAACAATTAGGAAATATAGAATTTATTATCTTGCTTCATGAAGGTTTGATATGCCCAGATACCGATTTGCCACGAGTTATGAAACATATATTACCATCTATAATAGATAAACTGTTAAAAGAGGATAACATACATCTATTAGAAGATTATTATATAAAGACTAAACCTTAATTGGATTAAACAAAATAGACATTACTAATATTACTAATATTACTCGAACAATTCTACGTAAAATTTAATAACTCAATTATCTCTCCTTAGAACATGAGTGAGTTAGATCCAGAGGTAGAAGCATTTAGATTATTAGAAGAGAATTATCCGCAAGAAGTGAAGGACGAAGCATATTCTATAGTATTTACATCATTAGGAAGGTTTATTGAGAAACATCAATTAAGAAAGACTAACTTTCCAAAACGTGCAAACTCTGCTATATATGTTCTAGCATTAGCATTAGCAAAGAAGAATCTAGTTGATAAACCAGAAGAAGCTGAGAAATATCTTAATGAGCAGTTTAAGCGTATACAAGAAGGCGAATATAATATAATAGAAGTCATATTTGATGAAGTGGTTAAAGAAACTTAATATTTTTGTAATAATTTATAACTTTCTTTGCTTTGTGGATCAATTATAACATATTATTATCATTACAATATCTCATTATCTATACTTTCTCTTTTATACCATCCTAACTAACATATTGTATATCCATACCTTTGCTCTTAACTCTTTAACTATACCATTCATACTATTAGATAAACAATACTCATTAAATAATCTCTTAAATGTAGAGAATACTGATTCTACTATCCATCTCTTACCATATACTTAGACCATTCTTTATATCCTAATTGCTTAATACATCTAACATTCTCATTCCTAATATTACTAATACTATCATCTCTAGCATTCATTCTAGGTTTAATAATAGCCTCTATACCATTATCCTCTAATAACTTGTATAATGCTATATTATCATAAGCTCCATCAGCATATATCTTATCTATATTATTATCCTTTAACATATCTAATGCTGCTTTCATGAATATCATCATTAGTAATCCTCATATCTATTTAGTTTTAACATTAATAGCAAAATGTATCTTTATGTAATGCTTCTTTATACCATGCTTTCTAGCATATATGATTTATGAACTTTAGAGATGAGTCTAATGATATGCTTATATTATCATTCTTTATATCTAACTTCTTATAATCGATCTTCATGAGCCTCTTCCTTATCTCTGAATAGTCTACTAGTTTAAGTTCTGGTATTAATATATTTAATGCTAAAACCTTCTATTATCTGATATATCTAACATATATCTTATTATTGCTAAGAATTGTGCATAATTATTAGTAATCTTATATGGTCTTCCTAATTCATTAGTGCTAGCTCTTGCTCATAATTATCAACAAAATCTAATGATAATAATATCTCTCCCCTTTTTATTAATCTCTCATCTATATTATATGCTAATATCATTATTATTTGTTGTTAGGATCAATAAAGATATCGGTTAGTTAGTCCACAAAGCAAAAAATATTAAACAATATCAATGTTAGAGAATAAAAATTATGTTAATGATTCAACACGCTTCTTTCTAGTAGATGGCAGATCTGGATATCGTCTATTTTGTCCATTTTTAACAAATGACTGTTCATTATTCATAACTTGCATACTTGTTGGAAGTTCTGGTATCTTATCTTTAACATCGTTCTCTATTATTGCAGTTGCTTCTTCTAATATTTGTTGCACATCTTCGTCATTTGTTAGTTGGTTAATAGGCAACTGGTTACCAGTTGGAATATCTGAAGAATCTATCATTATCTCATTCAATAGATCTGTAACCTCGTTAATCTCATTACTAACCTCTGGCATCATATTATTGATATCACCTTTAATATTATTAATAACAGCCATAGCAGGATTTAGTGTAACTACAACATCACCTAATTCTGTCATAGTTCCCATTCTAAGATTGATCTGTTCCAATGCCAATTTTGAATAATTAACCATACTCTTGATCTTTCTAACCTGAGCCAACTCTCTAGATAATATAGCAGCAGACTGCATATCTCTCTCTTGCATATATTTTACAACTCTGCTGAATAATGTCTGATCCTTCTCTTTTAATTTGTTATATATTATATCTAACTTTGAGATCTGTATATGTAACTTCTTCTGTGCTTCTTCGAACTTTGGTTTGATTGGCTCTTTTGATTTAAACATGTTCTTGAATTTGTTACTAAAACCTTTCTTATTATCTCTAGACCATTTGTTCTTTAATGCCATGATACCTACTACAATAGTTGTTTTATAAACCCGTATGTTACCTTTGGTAGTAGGGATAAGGTAACAACTATACTATCTTAAATATAGAAAGTATATCATTAATATATTCTAGATGTAAAGACGTTACAGATAATCTTAACCTAGCACTACCCTTCTTTACTGTAGGATAACGTATTGCTTGAACTAATAATCCTTTATCTAATAAGTTTCTTGATAATTTTAATGCTTTCTCTTCTTCACCAACTATTATTGGTATAATTTGAGTATCACCAACTATATTAAATCCTAGAGAAAGCAGTCCTTTTCTAAGCATCTTGTATGTTTTTATTAATCTTTTCTGTCTCTTTCCATCTTTAGCTATCTTTAGCGCTTCTATAGCTCCAGATGCTAGATGTGCTGGTAATGCTGAAGTATAGATGAATGTTCTCGATCTATTTATAAGGTAATCTATAATCTCTTTATTACTAGCAATATAACCTCCAAATACACCTAAACCCTTGCTCAAACTACTTATTATTATATCTGGTTTTATATTGAATAGCTCATGAGTTCCTCTAAAATTATTTCCATATATAAAATCACCATGAGCATCATCTAATACTAATAATGCATCATACTCTTTAACAATCTTATATATCTCATCTAACTTTGCAAAATCACCATCCATACTAAATACACCTTCAGTAATTACAATCTTGTTATCTGCTCTCCCTTTCAATTTATCTTCTAGATCATTAATATCGTTATGTTTGAATATCTTAATATCTGCTCTTGATAATCTACAAGCATCTATTATACTAGCATGGTTCAATTCATCACTAACAATAAGATCACCTTTATTAACTAATACTTCTATTGCTAAATTTGCCATATAGCCAGTTGGATAAACTAATGCTTTCTCCATATCTTTATGCTTAGCCAACTCATCTTCTAACTCTTCCAATAATGGATCATTACCAGCAATAAGCCTAGAACTACATTGTGATGCTTGCTCCAAAGAATCTTGTATAGCATTTAATACTCTCTCATCTCTAGATAAACCAAGATAATCGTTTGATGATAGCAATAGATATCTTTTACCATTAATATAAGCAAATGGATTTGATACTTTAACCTTTCTTAATTCTCTGTATAGATTATTACTCTTTAACTCCTCAAGTTCTTTACTAAATCTCATACCTTTAAGCCTAGATTCCTTATCATCTCTATATCTTCTTCTGGTTTATTACCTCCTACTGTAAGATAACCTCCAGTTATTATCCCATTAGCTCCTCCTAATAAAGCCATAGATTGTAAATTGCCTAGATGAACTTCTCTACCTCCAGCAAGTTTGATAATTGTTTTAGGCATGATGAATCTATAGATGGATACCATCTTTATAGCTTCTAACGGATCTAATGTTTCTATTCCTTCAAGTTTGGTTCCTTCTCTAGGTATTAATATATTCAATGGAAATTCATCTGGTTCTAAGATACTAGCCTCAAATGCTAGTTCTAACCTTTGTTGAAGATTTTCTCCCATGCCTATTATACCTCCAGAACATAATTCTAATCCATTCTCTTTAGCCTTTTTTGCTGTCTTTACTCTATCATCATAATCATGCGTAGTGCATATTCTATCAAAATAACTCTTACATGCTTCTAGATTATGATTATACCTTTTAACGCCCAACTCTTTAAGTCTTTTTGCTCTCTTATCAGTCAAAAAGCCTAATGAGCAATTAACTTCTATTCCAACATTATCTTTTATGTATTTGATTGTATCGCAGATCTTGTTAAAATCTTCTTCTGGAGGTTCTCTATATGCACAAACTATACAGAAGCTGTTAGCTCCTGCCTCTTTAGCCTTTTGCGCTGCTTCTGCTATAACCTCTTTATCTAGCAATGGATATCTCTTTATATTAGAACTATATCTTGATGATTGTGCGCAGAAGAAACAATCTTCTGGACAATTCCCAGATTTAGCATTTATCAACGATTCTATATCAACTTTATCCCCATTAAACTCTCTACAGATTATATTTGCTGCATTTGTAAGCTCTTCTATATATTTATTATCCAAATTTGCTAAGGCTAATGCTTCTTTCATACTAATGCTTCTTCCATTCAATACTTTGTTCATACAATCTTCTATCAATTGCATATCAAGCATAACAGTAAACCGTTACTTAAAGTTTAGTTTACAATTTGAGAACCTATTAATATATAATTAAAGATTTAGTATACATTAATTTGTCATAGATGGATTCTTATCTGATATTATATTAGCAACTCTATGTGATATAAGAAGTTACAATGGAACTACGTTCATATTGGTTATGTCAGGAGAGGTAACTGATGAATTTAAAGGAGATATAGCAAATATACCAGAACCTCCAAATCCAGTAAAGCAAATTATAAGTCAATGTTGCGAATTAGTATCTGCTAATTATATAGCAATAGGAGATCTAGATGGAATAGAGTTTGAATCTGTATATGAAGAGATTGATGAGAATGATAATACTATAACAGCAAAGAATAAGATAATGTTTGCAAGTCAAAATAGTTCAATGCGATTCATATCAGTATTATTAATAGCAAAAGTTGATGAATATGATGCTCTATTCAAGATGTTAATGATATAATTGATACATTATAGCTATCTGATAAGAGTTGATAAATTACCTAATATAGAAGAGAAAGTTATGTTAGAGGAAGAGACTTTTGTTAATATAAAAACCAATTCAGATATAAATGATTTTAGTTTTAATGAAATGTATCTTTTAATGCTGAAGGAGAAAGAATACTGTAGGTATAGCTGAGGTTTATTTAGGTAATGTATTAAAAGGATCATATACTGTTATTGTTGATGATAAACCCATACCATTTATTAACAATGAGACAGATGTAACTATCATCTATACACATAGTTGGCATAAGATAAAGATTATAGGTAGTGTAGTATAAGAGTTTCCAATTACAGTATTGCCTTTATTAGCTATGATAATTGATATTATGGTAATGATTAGCAAGAGTAATCAGATTTTAAAACGTTGATTTAAAATACTAATCATCTCTGGATCTATTGAACATGATACAATAATCTCCTCTCCATTGATCTCTATTGGTAATCTGATAACATATCCTACATCTATACCATCTACAGCATTACTCTCAACTATCTTCTCAACATTACCATCTTTTATCTTAAAACCATGAATTTTTTTTAACCTTCTAGAACCAAATCCCGCTCCTCTACCTCCAGCAGCATTGGTATTAGTATCTACCTCTAGTATATAGATAGTATTATCTTTACTATCCAATTCATCTTCTGCTATAACTAGAGTTAGGTTCATCTCTCCTTTCTTTATCAACTCTTCAAATTCGTTCATAGGTTTGTTAGATAGCATCTATTATATTAATCATCTAACTACTAACACTGGGCAAGTTGCATAGGTTACAACACCTGTAGTTACACTTCCTAACAATAATCTCTTTAGTCTAGATTTCCCTCTAGGGCTTATTATTATTAGATCGAAATTTCCCTCATCTGCTATATGTATTATACCCTCGACAACTGATAATGCTGTAGTATTGACAACTTGATCAATATCAACCTCTTTAGCTTCTTCAAAATTTTTGATCTTATTAAACCATTCCTCTGCTTCTTTCCTAACCTCTTCCTCATACTTTTCTAACGACTCGAAATATCTAGGGAATGGAGGTATAGCACTCACATGAAGCAGAGTTACTTTAGCATTATTCATCTTAGCAATCTTTAATGCATATTTAGCAGCCTCAAATGAAGATTCAGAACCATCTATAGGAACTAATATCTTTTTAACATCTAACCTCATACAATAAGTATAATATATTAGTAAGATAAGTTTTTCTATATATATTGTAAAATATAAAAGAAGATATAAACAAGGATTAAAGGCTTCCGATAACCTTATTTACTAGAACGGAAATATTTATATGTCAATTAAGTTTTTAAATAGTAGGGGTTTAATAGGAGGGAGCAAGGAGAAATGGTTAAAGATGTATCCGTTATTGGGAACAGATGTCCAAGATGTAGCAGAGGTCCTATGGTTACCGATAATGCCACAGGCGAGATGTTTTGTGGTAATTGTGGTTATGTATTAAATGAGAGGATAGAGGAACTAGGTCCAGAATGGAGAGCATTTAGCAAAGAAGAGCATGAGGATAGGAGTAGAACTGGCATACCTACATCCTTGGCAATGCATGATATGGGATTAGCAACTATAATTGGTCCAGTAGATAAAGATGCTTCTGGTAAACCGTTATCAGCATCAATGAGAAATACAATAGAAAGGTTAAGAACTTGGGATTCGAGAAGCCAAGTTCATGAACCAGTTGATAGAAACTTTAGACAAGCTTTTAGCGAATTAGATAGATTAAAAGATAAATTAGCGGTTAGTGATGCAGTTATTGAGAAATCTGCTTATATTTATAGAAAAGCCTTAGAAAAAGGCTTGGTTAGGGGTAGATCGATCTCAGCCCTAGTAGCAGCAAGCCTTTATGCAGCTTGCAGGGATACTGAGACACCTAGAACTTTGAAAGATATAGCTAATGCAAGTAATATAAAGAAGAAAGATATTGCTAGATGTTATAGATTATTACTAAGAGAACTAGATCTAAAAATGCCGGTTGTAAATCCTATAAAATGTATAGCTAGGATAGCTAGTAAAGCACAATTGTCAGAGAAGACTAGAAGGGCAGCATTGAAGATATTAGAACAAGCAGAGAAGGTAAAGATATCTGCTGGGAAAGATCCTATGGGCTTAGCAGCTGCTGCTTTGTATGTAGCATGTGTAGCAAATGGTGAGAATAAGACACAAAAAGATGTTGCTGAAGCTGCTGGTGTAACTGAAGTGACCATAAGAAATAGGTATAAAGGCTTAAAAACTGCATTAAAACTCTAAAATTTTTTAATTAAATGAAAATATATTGCCAAAGTTGAAATTATAAGTTTTATATTATTTAACGAGATTTTATTTAATAAGTATAATTATTTCTCAACGAATTCTTGCATGCTTACTATCTTCTCTAACGGTATCCTTTCTCTATTTACAATCTTCAAATCGATCTTTATTCTATCAGTAATTTCTATTATATTATAACTGTTATGAAAGAAACCTCTCATCTTTATGCTAGATACAGTTCCAGCATATCCTATAGTTAATGATCCTAGGTTCCATAACCATGGTCTATGTTTATGTCCGCATAATACAAGATCAACTTTAGATGTTAACGCTGCATGTAATACATCTCCAGCATCTAATACTATAATCCTATCACTCCCAGTATCTGGTGCTGCAATGAGATGATGATGCATGGCAATTATCTTTAATCTATCTTTATCTTTTAATGAATCGTTTAACCATAAGCATTGTCTATAACCTACTTCACCTTCGTCTCTATCAGGTCTTGCAGTGCTTAATGTTGCTATAATACACTCATCAAATTCATATAACTGCTTACTCTTGAAGAATTTCTTGAATAATAGATAGCCTGTATGCCTATAATCATGGTTCCCTGCTAATACTATAACCTCTTTAGCCTTTATCTTATCTATATGCTTCTTAGCTTCTTCAAACTCTATCAATAATCCATTCTCAGTTAGATCTCCTGTAACTAATACCGCATCTGGCTCTAATCCATTTATCTCATCTATTGCATCTAGTAATATTGATTGATTGTATGCTCCGGCATGAATATCAGATATCTGAACTATTAACACTTCAATATACTTTCGATGTTACACTATATAGAAATTATGTCTATAGTTTATATGCATATACCATCTTTAATTTGCTGTCATTTATATATGGGATATCCTTACCAAATATATATCTAAATATCATCTTAGTAGCAGGAAATCTGCTCTTCAATTCAGCATCACAGAAATGTCCAAAATGTTTTACTGATTGTTTTACAATTGCAGCCTTTGAAGGTCTCCATTCTATTATCTTAAAGTTATACCTTTTTAATCTATTATGAATCTCTTCATATGAATCATCATGTATCTCTACCATCAATCTTTTACATGTATTAAGGAACTCTCCATCTAATGCTTCATATTCTGAACCTTCTATATCCATCTTTAAAGCATCTATCCTATCTATTCTATATTCATTAAGCAAATCATCTATAGTAGTAACATTTACTTTAATACCTTTATTGGTTAATTTAGACTGACTACCTTTACTAGATATGAAAGTAATTCCTTTATAATTTGATACCGCTTTATTACTTATGATTACATTCTTTACATCATTAAGTTCTATATTCTTTTTCAAGTATTCATAATTATAAGGATCTGGTTCTACTGATATTACTTTATTAACTTTTTTGCTTGCAAGAACTGTAAAGATGCCTATATTTGCACCAACATCTAGTAATATATCAGACTCTTCTATATTATCAAGTAATAGATTATAATGATCTGTTAGACATATCTCATAGTATGGGAGAATATATTCTATTCCTCTAGGTATAATAAACTTGAATTCTTCATAGTTTAATGTTATGTAATTATTCCTCAAATTATATTTATCTTCATATAAAACATTAATATATTTTGGGTATAACGCATATTAGCTAATAATATATAAGAGAGGATATAGTATGTATTTTAGAATATCTATTTCATAACTAACCTATGTATATGAATTTAGACATCGGATAAAGAATTTAGAAGAAACATTAGTTGTTATATGAACTTTATTAAAGCATAATACTTATATCTGGATTAGATAGAATGTTATGAGGGTTAAAAATTCCAGTTAGATATGCTAGGTATGATGGTTTAAATGCTAAACTTGTATTGGAGGATGGAACTGTACTCGATGGTATTGGATTTGGTTACCCTACTAAGGTTGTAGGAGAGGTTGTATTTAATACGGGTATGGTAGGTTATACTGAAGCATTAACGGATCCATCGTATAGAGGTCAGATGTTAACTCTAACATATCCCATGGTTGGTAATTATGGAGTTCCGAGTTATAACATCAGAGATGAATATAACATTCCTAAATACTTCGAGGCTGAACATATACAACCTAAAGCATTGATTATTCATGAATTATCACCAATTGCTAGTCATTGGTCTTGTTCAAAAACATTAGATGAATGGCTTTATGAAGAGCGTATACCAGGCATTCATGGAATAGATACTAGAAGCCTAACAAAAAAGTTGAGGGTAAATGGAGTTATGATGGGAGCATTAAAGGTTTCAAAGGATAGGATAGATGAAGGAGAATTGTTCGAAGAGTTGAAGAAGAATGCTAGATATGATGAGATCAACTTTGTTCCAGAGGTATCAGTCAAAGAGGCAAAAGAGTATGGTATCAATGATGATGTTATAGTATTGATAGATACTGGTGTTAAATATAGCATAATAAGGAATCTATTAAGATTAAATTACAAGGTTGTTAGGTTACCATATAATGCTACTATTGATGATATAAGAAGGTATAAACCAAAAGGAGTATTATTGAGTAATGGACCTGGAGATCCGAAGTTATGCAACGAGACTATAAAATTGAGTAAAGAATTGTTTGATGAAGGATTGCCTATACTTGGCATATGCTTAGGAAATCAGATCATGGCTTTAGCAGCCAATGCTGATACTTATAAATTGAAATATGGTCATCGAGGTCAGAATAAACCATGTATTGATAATAAGGGGAGAGCATATGTAACTAGCCAAAATCATGGATATTGTGTAGATCCTAAAAAGTTAGAGAGTACAGAGTTTGAGATCTGGTTCAAGAACGCTGATGATAAGACTGTAGAAGGGATTATTCATAAAGAAGAACCTTATATTGCTGTACAATTTCATCCTGAAGCTTCACCAGGACCATATGATTGTATGTTCGTATTTGAAGCATTTGATAAATTAATTAGAGGTGAGAAGATTGGATAAAGTTCTAGTATTAGGAAGTGGAGCTATAAAGATAGGAGAGGCTGGAGAGTTCGATTATTCTGGTAGTCAATGCTTAAAAGCATTAAAGGAAGAAGGAATCAAAAGCATATTGGTTAATCCTAACGTTGCTACTATACAAACAGATACAAGATTAGCAGATAAAGTATATCTTTTACCAGTAATACCAGAGTTTGTTAGCAAAGTAATTGAGAGAGAAAGACCAGATGGGATAATGTTAGCATTTGGTGGTCAAACAGCATTAAATTGTGGAGTATCATTAGCAAAGCAAGGAATATTAGAAAAGTATGGCATTAAAGTATTAGGCACTAGCATAGATAGTATAGAGGTTACCGAAGATAGAGAGTTATTTATGAAGACTATGCTAAAGAATGGAATACCAGTTGCTAAAGGTAAACCAGCTAAAAGCATAGAAGAAGCATTATCTATCGTTAAAGAATTGGGTTATCCAGTAATGATAAGAGTAGCATACACTCTTGGAGGAAAAGGAGGAGGCGTTGCTAGAAACGAGTATGAATTACATGATATAGTCCAAAGAGGTTTAAATGCTAGTATGATTCATCAAGTATTGTTAGAAGAATACATAGGAGAATGGAAACAGATCGAGTATGAAGTCATGAGAGATAGCAAAGGAAATAGCATTACTATCTGTAATATGGAGAATATGTTAGGTATGAAAGTCCATACAGGAGATAATATAGTAGTTGCTCCATCTCAAACGTTAAACAACGATGAGTATCATATGTTAAGAACAGCAGCTCTACATGCTACTAGTGTTTGTAACATAATTGGAGAGTGTAATATACAATTTGCGTTAGAGCCAAATTCTGAGAGATATTGTGCAATTGAGATCAATCCAAGATTATCTAGATCTTCAGCATTAGCATCAAAGGCTACTGGTTATCCAATTGCATACATGGCTGCTAAGATAGCCTTAGGCTATCCTCTACCAGAGTTGTTGAATAAGATAACAAAGATAACTACTGCATGTTTTGAGCCATCGTTAGATTATATAGTAGTAAAGGTTCCTAGATGGGATTTCAGCAAGTTCGAGAGCGTTAATAGAAAGTTAGGAACTCAGATGAAGTCTGTAGGTGAGGTTATGGCTATAGGTAGGTGTTTTGAAGAAGCGATACAGAAAGCAGTTAGGATGCTTGATATAGGATATGATGGAGTGCTTAATGATGAAATTAATAAAGATATAGAGGCTATTGAAGATAAGCTTGTAAGACCAGATAACGATATAATATTTACAATAACAGATGCGTTATTGAATGGCTTAAGCATAGATAGAATATCTAAACTATCATCGATAGATCCTTGGTTTATAGCAAGGTTTGATAGAATTATAAGAACTGCTGAAAGGATAAAGAAAGAAAGGTTGAATAAGAATGTTATAAAGGAGGCAAAGAAGTTAGGCTTCTCTGACAAAACGATAGCCAGATTATTAAATTTAGAAGAGGATGATATACGAAACTTCAGAAAGGATAACAATATAAAGCCAGTAATAAAACAGGTAGATACTTTAGCAGCAGAATGGCCAGCGAAGACAAATTATCTATATCTAACATATGGAGGAGATGAAGATGATATAAGCATTAAAGATAAGAAATCATGTATAGTTCTAGGGGCTGGACCATATAGGATAGGTTCAAGTGTAGAGTTTGATTGGGCTACAGTAAATATGGTATTTGGTTTGAGAGATTATAGTAATTATGATATAGCATTAATTAATTGCAATCCAGAAACTGTATCTACAGATTATGATATATGTGATAGATTATACTTTGAAGAATTAACATTAGAGAGAGTATTAGATATCTACGAGAAAGAGAATGCTGAAGGTATAATAACATGTGTTGGAGGACAAGTTGCTAATAATCTAACTCCTAAACTAGCAAAGCATAATTGTCAGATAATTGGAACAAAGCCAGAGGATGTTGATAATGCTGAAGATAGAACAAAGTTTAGTAGGTTACTTGATACACTTGGCATAAAACAACCAGCATGGCAAAAGTTTACCGATATTAGCGAAGCAAAGAGATTTGTAGAGTATGTAAGATATCCAGTCTTAGTTAGACCATCATATGTTCTAAGTGGAGCAGCTATGCGTGTTGTATGGAATGATAAACAATTAGAAGAATTCTTAAAGTTAGCAACTAAGGTAAGTAAGGAACATCCAGTTGTTATAAGTAAGTTCATAACAGATGCTTTAGAGGTTGAGGTAGATGGTGTATCTAATGGTTCTAGAGTAGTTATAGGCTCGATAATTGAACATATAGAGAGTGCTGGAATACACTCTGGAGATGCAATGATGGTAATCCCTTCATGGAGGTTAAGTAGGAAGAATATCGAAGATATAAAGGATTATACATATAAGATAGCAAAAGCTTTGAGAATAAAAGGACCGTTTAATATACAATATATCGTTAAGGATGATAATGTATATGTAATTGAGTGTAATGTTAGATCCTCAAGATCTATGCCTTTTGTATCCAAATTTACAACATTAAATCTTATTGAATTAGCATCTAGATTCATATTAAATAAAGATGCTTCTAATAAGATAGACGAGCTATGGCTAAAGACTAATGGCTTTGGAGTTAAGGTTCCACAATTCTCATTCATGCAACTAGAAGGAGCAGATATTATTCTAGGAGTTGAGATGCAGTCTACTGGGGAAGTAGCATGTTTTGGAAATACATTATACGATGCCTTATCAAAAGCATTAATTGCTGCAAATTATAATATGCCAGTTAAAGGTTCTGCATTGATAACAGTAGGAGGTAGTGAGATGAAGAAGAAGATCTTGCCACTTGTATCATTACTAAAATCATTAGGATTTAGGATCCTTGCTACTGAGCATACTGCAGATTTTCTGATCGAGCATGGTTTTGATGATGTAAATATAGTTTACAAGATTAGTGAACCAGAAAGGAAACCCAATATTGTAGATCTATTATACAACAGAGAGATCGATCTTATAATCAATATACCTAACACATCTACAATTGAAAAGTTTGTTGAGATGCTCGATGATGAATATCTTATTAGAAGAAAGGCAGTTGAACTAGGTTTGCCAGTATTAACAACATTAGAAGCAGCAAACTCTTTTGTAAAAACATTACAATGGCTTAGAGAGAATGAACCTAGTATAGATCTTCTTAAACCATATGCTAAATTAGATGATTAAGCATATCCTTGTTGCCTACAATTGAACCATCTAGAGTTACAATCAGACAGTCTAGGATCTTCTCATTTACTCTTTTTAATAATGGTGCTATTGTATTATCATATCTTCTATTAGAGTTCAAGTATTTATTGAATGTAGGCAGTATTATTATATCTAAAACACCATTCTCAGCAAATATGCTCTTATCTATCCTTACAAAGATCCATACCCTTTCTCCATTTAATACACTCCCCTCTTTTACTATCTTTGGATGTAAATGACCCATAACTATCCTTTTAACATTAAGATACTTTGGTATTGTATGGCCATGTATCAATAATGTATCATCAATAACCAAACCTTGTGGAGATGTTATATTTATTCCAGCAGGAGTTAAACTATCTATATTATTATCATGGTTTCCAGGTATTATAGTTATATCATTTACCTCTTTTAAACATTCTAAAAATTCTGGCACTAATCTCCATTCATTCTTATTTATCTTTGCTATACTATCTTTTATATCTCCTAATAATATAAATTCATTGGGTTTTACTGTATTATTTATAATTTTTAACTCTTCAACCATATCATAGATATAGTTATCATCTATAGTTATCCCTTTCTTAGTATATTGCTCCTCGAATCCTATATGAAGATCGCTTATTATCACATACCTTTCATTATCATCATAAAGTAATAATGCTGGATATGGATGTAAAGGCTTTACTCTCATAAAGATACTTATTATATTATACATAAATTAGTTTGTGGAAAAGATAGAAAAGTTATTGCAAAATAAGTGTATCAAGATGCACCTATTTTTACCTAGTAAAAGGAGGATCTTTACTATAGTTAGTAATGAGGAGTATTGGTTAGAACCTAAAATAAATTTCTGTTCATGTAAAGGTTACTATTTCAAATATATGAAGATTGATGAAGAATGTCATCATCTAAAGGCATTATCTCTTGCTAATAAAGATAATATTGATATAATCGAGTTTAATGATGAGGAATATAATAAATTTTTACTAGCATTGCTGTTAGATCTTACTAAATATGCTATGAATTTAAACGATTAAATGGTGCATATAATCTAAATAATGCTATGACACAAGAGATTGAGTATGCTATAAATGGAGAGTTAATTGGTGATAAAATCTTAATTAAAGATGGTAAAGGTATAGATGAGCTTCAGAAGAGAGGTTATGGTTTTAAAGACAAATACTATTATCTTTATATCTATGAAGCGTTATATCTCATGTATATAAATAAGTTAGAAGTTTATAAGGATGGTAGAGAGATAACATTCGATCAATTAGTAGGAATAGGATTAAAATATGATGAGAATTTATGGACAAAGTTCTTAGTATATAGAGATCTAAGAAGTAGAGGTTATGTTGCTAGAGAAGGATTCGGTTTTGGAGTAGATTTTAGAGTATACGCTAGAGGTGAGTATGGGAGCAAACCAGCCAAATATGTTGTATTTGGTTTAAATGAAGGAAGGAAAGTTCCAGTTAGCAATGTAGGAGAGTTGATAGATCAGATATCAAAGATGGGTAAAGAACCAGTTATCGCTGTTATAGAGAGGAGAGGAGAGGTTATCTATTACAAGATATCAAAGATAAGATTTGATAAACTGAAAAAGTTTACTCTATCTTAAGAGCATTTATAGCAACCTCAATTAGCCTAAGATATGAATTAACCTTTGCTCTTAGATCTGATATCTTTTCAGCATTTATGATTATCTTTATCTGCTCATCTTTGACTATTGAAGCATCTTTATCATTAAGAACATCTGGTTTTAATGCTTTATAGATAGCTTCCTTTTCATCTAATATCAATTGTATTTCACCTTCGAACATTAAGATTGATAAGCAATAAAGTATAATAAACTTATCATATTTTATCAATAGTAATGAAGGCTGTAGTATTGCATAGACACGGTGGAATTGAAGAATTACAATATCAAGACTATCCAGATCCAACGCCTAATGATGGAGCACTGATCAAGGTTCATGCTTGTTCTTTAAATCATCTAGATATATGGGTTAGAGAAGGTGTTGCTAATAAGAGAATAAAATTTCCTCATATACCTGGATCTGATATATCGGGCGAGTTGATGAATGATATAAACGGTTTGAAGAAAGGCAGTAGAGTATTGATATATCCAGGCTTGAGTTGTAGGAGATGTAAATATTGTTTAGAAGGCAGAGAAACCTTATGTAAAGAGTTTACTATAATCGGAGGTTTAAATGATACTCAAGGAGGATATGCTGAGTATGTTAAAGTTCCTGAAGATAATATAATTCCTATACCAGATTGGCTAAGCTATGAAGAGGCTGCGAGCATAAACATATCATATCTAACTGCATGGAATATGTTAGAGAAGGTTAATGCTAAAGATAAAACAGTATTGATCTATGCTGCTGGAAGTGGAGTTGGTTCAGCAGCGATACAATTTGCAAAGGCTCTAGGTTGTAAAATAATAACTACAGTAGGAGATGCTAGTAAGATAGAAAAGGCTAAAGCTCTAGGAGCAGATCTAATAATTGATAGAAGTAAAGAAGATATTCTAACTAGTATTATGAAATTTACTAATTATGGTGTTGATGCTGTTATAGATCATGTAGGAGCCAAGGTTTGGAATATAAATCTGCAAGCATTAAGGATTGGAGGAGAGTTAGCAAATTGTGGTGCTACATCTGGAGAGGATACTAATATGAATATTAGAACGTTTTACAATAAGCAGTTAACATTATATGGCATATATCTAGGAACTAAAAAACAGTTGATTGATATGTTAAAGTTTATGGAAGATAATAAGATTAAACCTGTAATTGATAGCATATTTCCATTAGATAAAGTTAGAGAAGCTCATAAAAAGATGGAAGAAAGTAAACATTTTGGGAAGATCGTTTTGCAAATAGTATAAATTTAGGCGATTGGCTAATATTACCCACTATACATAGATGATACATGCTAGTAAATATAGCAAAGGTAATACATGATGAAGATAAAGCAATAGAATGGCTGATAGAGAAAGGACTGTTAAAGAGATATGATAGATGCATATACTGCAATTATGATCATATAGGTATGGTTAAGGATAACTGCTATAGATGCCATAGATGTAAGAAGGAGTGGAGTATAAGGAAAGATAGCATACTATATGGATTAAGGATACCATTTACCAAATTCATAATGGCACTGAAGCTATTTGAGTTAGAGATACCAGTATTAAAGGCTAGTAAAGAGTTAGGATTATCATACACTACTACACATAAGATATACCAATTAATTAGGGAGAAGATATATGATTATTGTTCAAAAGATGATGTATTACAAGGAGAAGTAGAAATTGATGAGGCATACTTTGGAGGTAAGAGTAAAGGTAAGAGGGGTAGAGGTAGTAACAATAAGATACCAGTATTTGGTATACTAGAAAGGAATGGTAAAGTAAAGGTAGAGATAGTTAAAGATGTAAAAGCTGAAACAATATTAAGAGAGACTATTAAAAAAGTTAAGAGAGGAAGCATAATATATACTGATAAATACAAGGGATATGATACTCTAGTATTATATGGATTCAAGCATGAGAGGATAGATAAGAGTATAAGGTTTGCTAATGGTAGAGTGTATATAAATGGTATAGAAGGGTTCTGGAGTTATGCTAAAGAGAGATTGTTAAGATATCATGGTGTTAGTAAAGAGTTATTTCCATACTATCTTAAAGAGTTAGAGTTCAGATACAACAATAGAGATGATGTATTTGATAAGATGATTGAAGTGTTGGTGGGTAATAATGGTTAATCACCTAAATTTATATAACAAAAAATAAAAAAGGTTAATTGTTTATTCCTTTCTTCCTATATGCAAATACTGCAAATATGGCTATACTAGCTCCTATTATTGCTACTGCTCCAATTGCTGATTCTGGCAATACATTGAACGATATCCATAGCTTCTGGTTTACCTTATGTATTCCCATAGTACCATCATCATAGAATGCAATTATCTCTATATCTAGTTCATATAAACCAGCTTCATCTAATTCTATAGTTGGATTTGCTCCTAGAGCATTCCAATCATTGTTAGGGAATGGTATTGTTGCTGAGTTATTAGTAATATCTATTGGAAGGTTAGTATATGATACTACAGTTCCAGATGGTTTTACAATTGTTAACTCTGCTATTAATACATTATTAACACTTGGTTTAATATTTTCTCCTATAGTTATGTTTATGTTACCATTCAATTGTGCAGGATGTGGTTCTATAATTATCTCTTTATGTAACTCTAATGGTTGATTCTTTATAGTTATTATTTCATTATTCATTACTTGGAAGTTTATGATTATCTTCTGCTCTACTTCTTTAATATCTCTAGTCTTAGGATCTTCATAGAATGCTATTATCTGTAACTTTAGTTGCCATTCTCCATCAAATAATTGTATGCCAGGAGTCCATGCTGGATCATTCCATGGTATATTTGCTGGTATTGCTTTAGGTATATTATGATATACATATATGTTATCATTAGGATCGATTAATGTTGCTTCTACTATCTGTGCATTTTGTAATTTGGTAATCATCTCATCTACGTTTATCGAGGTGTTGTTGAGGGTTACCCATTTCTTGATCTCTAATTCTTCATCTTGGGCTAGTACAGTTATACTGAATGAATGTGGTAATGAATTAGCACCATTATTGTCTTGGCATGTAAATGTAACTACTGCTGCACCTACTGCCATTGGTGTCCAATTAAATGTTCCACTTGCTGGATTACCATTTGGTACTGGAGGAACTAATGTAGCACCAGCTGGCAGACCAAGATGACCTATCGTTACTGTATCTCCTGCATCTGGATCAGAACATTGTAATGATATGTTCAATGCGTCACCTACATTTATTACATAGTTTGTTCCCGAAGGAGGTGTTGGAGGTACATCAAATACTGGAGGATTATTTGTTACACTAACAGCACTTGCATTTATTAAAAAGTCTACCATTACATGACCTATAACTTGTCCTCCTCTTGATTCTTCTATATATACACTAGTAGAGTAGAGACCTGGTGTAGCACCAGTAAAGTCTGCTGAATACATACCAGTATTAGGATCTATACTTGCACCTGGAGGATGTATTCCTATACCACTTTCGGCAAGAGTTGATAATCTAAAACTTAGACCATCGTTATCTGGATCAGCAGCTGGTATAGCAAAGCTACATGGACCTAATGGACATGGTACTATTGGCTGTATAGTACTAACTGGTGATGCATTATTTGTTGTTAAATCAACTGTTGTAGATACTTTATAATTACCACCAGGATTATTTATCTCAATTAAATTTCTACAACAACTATCGATCTTTGCTTCATATACTCCAGCACTAGCGTATGTATGCTTTATAGTGTCTGCACCAGTAGTTGGATCTATAGCATGAGCAAATACCCAGTTATTTGTTATATCTATAGCATCTACTTTATATGTTAATATTCCAGTAGTACTTCCGTCACCAAAGAATAATTCGGTTGCTCCAATAAATTCAGTAAACGTATCACCTACAGCGAGTTCGCCATCTGGAGCAGAACCAGAATATCCATCTCTTCTAAATGCATCCAATACAGTAAATTCGACCTCATTAGTATTTCCAGTAGGCTTCCAACTTATATGTCCGAATCTAAAATGGCTATGTCCATCTTCATCAGCTGCGGCTTTAGGAATAATAGGTTGCATATTAACCATAGATAGTATTGACATCACTATCATGACACTCATTGTTATTGCTAGTATTCTATTCCGCATATAGAATCGGTATCAATTAAAATATTTAAGATTTATGTAATATCTCTATAGAAAATATGGTTTTCAAAATCCATAACACAGAATTCATAATATCATATATTAGTTTTATTGAAAAATACACAATGAGATATAATTAATGGCGATTCCTCATTTATAGCCACTAACCATGATCTCAATCATCTTATCAAATACATTATCCCTATTATTATACCTAAACTCTAACTCTTTAAGATAGTATGGAAATAACTCTTTACTAACACCATGATATCTTAACAATCTCTCTTTAGCATAACTCCAGAACCCTTCTATACCATTTATATACACTCTACCATTAGCAAACCTTATACTCTTATCTATCCTCTCATGCTTGAATCCATATAATACTAGAGTATCATATCCCTTGTATTTATCAGTATATATTATGCTTCCTCTCTTAACTTTTTTAATAGTCTCTCTTAATATTGTTTCAGCTTTTACATCATTAACTATCTCAACCTTTACTTTACCATTCCTCTCTAATATACCAAATACTGGTATCTTATTGTTACTACCTCTACCCCTCTTACCTTTACTCTTACCTCCAAAGTATGCCTCATCAATTTCTACTTCCCCTTGTAATACATCATCTCTTGAGCAATAATCATATATCTTCTCCCTAATTAATTGGTATATCTTATGTGTAGTAGTGTATGATAATCCTAACTCTTTACTAGCCTTTAATACTGGTATCTCTAACTCAAATAGCTTCAATGCCATTATAAATTTTGTAAATGGTATCCTTAATCCATATAATATACTATCTTTCCTTATACTCCATTCATATTTGCAATTATAACATTTATACTTCTTACCTGCTGTGTTGAATAACTCATTAACAGAGTACATATCATATATCTCTTAACCATATCCATTACTCATAGATATAAACAAGTTATATGCACTTGCTTTAACCATCAACTCTTTAACCATATTATCCCATCTTACTGATTTAATATACTCTCCAAACATTCTCTTAAATGATGAGAATACAGATTCTGCTATCCATCTCTTACCATAATCATGCTTATGCTTCCATCTAGTATAATCACTCAATTGATCTAATACATGCATATCCCTTATACTATTATTGATTATAGAATTACTTCTTACTCTAATTACTGGTTCTATACCTTTATCTGTTAGATAATTAAAGTTATCATTACTATCATATGCTCCATCAACTATAACCTTATCTATTTTAGCATCTATATTATCTATAAGGTCTTTAAACTTCTTATTATCATGAACATCTTCTCTAGTTATCTCTAATGCTATTATCTTCTTATTTTTGATATCAACAGCTATATGCATCTTTATAAAGCCTCTTCTTACCTTCCATTTCTTATTCATCCATTCTCCTCTATTAGCTACTTTAATACCAGAAGAATCTACTACTATAATAATAGGTTCATTTGTATTGATATTATTATCCATCTTAACATTTAATCTATTAACTCTCCATGCTATGCTAGTATAATCTGGAACCTTAATGTTAGTATAATTGCTTAATGCTCTAATGAAACCTTCTAACTGTCTATATGGTAATAGATATGCATGTATTATTGCTAGTAATGATATGAATGAGTTAGGATATTGATAAGGTTTGCCTTCTTTACCTTTATTCATCTCTTCTAATTCCTTATCCCAATTATTAATGAAATCTAATGATAATAATATCTCTCCTCTTCTTACTAATGCTTCATTATACGATTTCCAATCTCTAGGCATATCATCTTAATTATAATGGTGATCAATATCTTTTATGTTGCTAGTGAT
Organism: Candidatus Nitrosocaldaceae archaeon; assembly: GCA_026002835.1. The sequence continues at coordinate 21,403 of BPGC01000013.1, read as the reverse complement.
CTATCAGTTATTCGACACACTACTTCTTACCCCTAACTCTATAGATTCTATTATTGTTACACCTTATACATCTATCATACCTCTTTAACAAGCCTTTATCCTTTAACCATTCCTCCGCTTCTTTTTCATCATTTATCTTTGCTAACTTTATTAGCTCCATATCATATTATATGTTAGTGTCTAATATTAAGCAATCGCCTAATTAATTAATAATTCTGCAGGCATACTGTTATCTAGAATTTGAATTAAAATATAATAATTATAAGAGGCAGGAAATTAATTAAGATACCGATGAGTAATAATAGTTTGATATCTAGAGTTATTTCTAAAGTTTTAATCATTTACGTTTTGGTGGGTGCGGGCTCCAACGATTCCTCGTTACTAACCCTTTCAGTCATTAATGCTATAAAATATCTATCTTCTTAATATATCTAACAGATATAAAAATATTAGGAGTTTATTCTAGCATTATCAACTCTTCTGTATGCTCTCCTCTCTCTAGCAACTCTTTATCCATTTCATACTGCTTAACTGCTTCTAAATGCTTACAATTGTTATACTTCTCAAATGCTATACAATCACATGCTTGATAATTACTTAATACTAAATATTCTGTATTCTTCTTTGTATTTCTAACTCTATAGCATTTATCTGCTACCTCTTCTACTATCAATATCTCATAATTACATCTTTTCTTCTTTACCTTCTTATTTGCTATATAACTCCTCATTCATAAAATAATGAAAAATTAGAGTTTCATTGCATCTCTAAACCATGCTGGTATGTATTTATACCTCCTCTTAATTAGCCATGTAGCACTGCTATCCAATACATAAGTTATGCAATAATCATTATCATTCCTAACACCTCTACCAGAACCTTGTATTAAACGCATTATAGCATGTCCTTCATACCAATCTCTATCCTTACTCTTCTCTCTAACTCTCTTATCTGATAGATCTAGATATGGCATTTTAGCAATTATTATAAATCTACATAGTTCATCTCTTAAATCAATACCTTCCCATAATGAAGGAGATAATATTACACTATCTTCTTTTGTTAAATGTTTGTCTATTATCTCTCTTCTCTTTATATCATTTGTTAATAGTATCCTATCTTTATTGCTCATATTCCAATAGATATTGTTTGCTAGTTTGTAAGAGGTTACTAATATCAATCCTCTCTCGTTCTTATGCTTATTTAATATACTATCAATAGTATTAGCAACTCTAATTATTGTATCCTCATTATCCATATTATCCTTGTTAAGTTTATAGCTGTTGGTAAAGAATACCAATCTATTCTTAATATCAAAAGGCGATGGCAGATCTATGAATGCTGGTTCTTCTAACGCTAGTTCCCTCTTTAATAATTGATAATCAACAGTAGCACTCATAAACAATCTTATCTTCGCTCTACTGAACACTTCCTGTAAATAACTGCCTATGTTTAATGGTATTAAATATGCACTTTCTATCTCTCCTTCCTTCTTTCTTAGATTAACTATGAAATTATCCTTATCATAATCTATTCTAACAACTATGAACTCTAACCTCTTAACAATCTCTTCAAGCTCTGCTATCCTCTTTAATAACTCTATTAACTTTGCTCTATACCTTGTTAAGTCTCGTTTTGTTCTCTCATACTCTTTCTTTGAAGTCTTTAGATTATTGCTAGTAATTTCTATAAGTACTTCAATCTCCCCTTTCTCCTTCTTTGCTTCTTCTAATCTATTCTTATATACTTCTAAAACGTTCTTTGCTATTGATAACCATTTATCTACCTCTTCACTATTAACCATGCTTAAATTAGCACTATCTACTAACTTCTTGCTCAATGTCAGTTTAAAGAAATCCACTGCTAGATTCTCTATCAGATGTGCTTCATCACATATAAGCACCTCAGTATTTATTGCCTCTTTACTGAATAGTATTAAAGATAGATACTCATGGTAGTTGAATATCCTAAAGGAACTTGCTAATGCCTTTAACCTTTGACAGTAATAACTACAATGACTATCTTCATAACCTTCTAGTTCGTTATATAAATTATCAACAAATACTACTCTCTCTTCTCTACCAAACCCTTTTACTATTACTTTAGTAGTTGGATAGTAATCACAATATTCAACCACTTTCTTATCTTCCTTCTCTACTATCTTCTTACACTCACTTACTGGTATGTTTGAACATAACACCTCTTTCCTATTACTATATTTTATACAACTAAAGTTCCTCCTACCCATGATAGTTTGAACAAATGGAAAGTCCCTAAGGTATTGGTTTTGCAGATCAGTAGTTGCTGTTAATATATCTCCTCTACTATATGCTAATGCTAAGCAAATAGCTATGTATGATTTGCCTACTCCAGTTGGTGCTGATAATATTATATCCTTATATCCACTCCTTAATGCTTCTTCAATCTTATCTATAGCCTCTATTTGCAGTTCTCTAGGCTTACCATAGAAGCTCTCTAACATTCCATAGAATAATATAGAGTTAGCAAGAAGATAGAAAAAATAATGGTTATATATTATGAACTGCTAAGAGATCTACATAATCCTCTTTTATGAACTCCTTGCTCTCTTCAAATATCTCTTCAAGCTCTTTCATACTAACCTTATCCATTGCTAATGCTGTTTCACCTTTATGGAATATTGTTACCATCTTCCATACATACCAACAATTCTCGCATACAAAATACTCTGCTATCTCAGAATGGTTATGCTCTTTCTTACCAAACTGCTTTATACCTTTGCTTGTTATTGCTATTGAGTAATTGAAGCTGCTTATCGTTATCGCTATTATATGGTTATACTCAGTTACAGATATGGCATGGTAATCTGTTCTCTATGTCTATCCTTTTATTATACTAGCTATCCTTCTATCTTCGCCATACATTCCTATTCTATAATTATATTATAGAGATGGATAACAGGGATAAGGTAAATGATCTATATGATAGAGGGTATGCAATAATACCATACAAAGATAAAGAGCCTCTGCTTCATGATTATAGTAATTACTTTGATGGTAAAAAGGTATATCCTAAAGAGAAGATATTAGAACATCTGGATAAAGGAGGTAAAGCAGGGTTATTAGCAGGAGAGCAACCTAATGGAGAGAATATAGTATGGTATGACCTTGAGAATAATCTAGTAAAGCATGGTAAAGGTTTAAGCATTAAGCAAGTTAGAAAGATATTCGATCTTATAATGTCTTATCTTAATGTTAATACTGCTACTCTAACTAGTGATTCTGATAATCAAGGACAACATATAGCATTTAATGTTAATATTCCAAAAGAAGAGAGGAAGAATGTAGAGTTTAACAAGTTCATAGGTATAGAGATAATAGAGCATAGTAAAGGAGCTATAATTGTTGGTAATGATATAAACATATACAACCATTATACAGTCGTAAAGATAGATTATGAGAAGCATAAGGAAGCAAAAGAGATTATAAATTTGCTTGAAGATCTAGGAGTAGCTTTAGAACCATATTATAAAGGAGGAGTTAGAGATCTAATATGCTTAGCATTATCTGGGTATTTAAGAAAGAAAGGGTATGATATAGAGTTTGCTAAACTTATCATTGAATGCTTATGTATTGCATTCAATGATGAAGAAAGAGATAATAGATTAAAGCAATGTGTAGAGCAGACATACAAACAAGATATAGAAAGAGTATCAGGATATAAGATTGCTAAAGAGGTTAGTGAAGATCTAGCAAAATCACTATCAAAGACATTCAATATCAAAGAGAGAGAAGAGGATATGCTTATAATACTAAAGAGTCTCGGTTATTCCAAATCATATAATCTAGCGTTAGGATTATTAAGATATGATCTTGATAGTAATAAGAAAGAAGCAGAATTTCTTAAAGATTATGTCTATGTTATGGAGAACCAAGCAAATAGAGATGAGACTAAAGGTAATTGGTATTGTTGGAATAAATGTAAATGGGAAGAGATAAACTATAACCAATTAGTCAAGAAGATTACAAATTATGTTAGATTCAAGAAAGATAACTTGGAATTAGAAATGTATGAAGTATTAGAAGAGTATGATAAGAGGATTAAAGAGTTAGAAGAAGAGCTAGAAGAAGCAAAGGATGGTAATGCTATTACAATGGTAAAAATGCACGAGAAGGAGTTGAAGACTCTCAAAGCAGAGAGAGACTATATAGAGAAGACATACAAAGATTACCATAAAGAGTTAGAAGAGTGTATAGCATCTGGTAATAAGAGAAATGAATTATTACATACATTAGAAACAGATCCTAGATTTGATGAATTTCATATAATGAAAGATATGCTTGATAACTATGATGATTTAGCAATTAATACTAAGTCTCATTTGCTAGTATATGACAATAATATTAAGAGATATATTGCTATTGCACATGGAGAAGATACTAAAATGTATTATCCTACTAAGATTATGAATATTAATTATAATAGTAATGCTGAATGCATAAAGTTTATAGAGTTTATGAAGACAATAACTCTAAACAATAAGGAATTAGCAATGTTCTTAATGATAGTATTAGGTTTATGTATGTTAAGAAGAAGGGAAGAGGTAGCATTTATCTTTCATGGTTATGGTAATAATGGTAAATCTACTTTGTTAGAGGTTGCTAAAGATATAATGAATGACTATGTTAGGGATAGTAACATATCATTAATAAATAATAGGGAAGAGGAAGGCAAGAACCCAGAGTTTGTAGCATCAGTTGGTAAGCATTTAGTAGTTATTGAGGAACCAACTAGAGTAAAGATAGTAGGAACTTTACTAAAAGCATTGGTTAGTACAGGAAAGCGATCTGCTAGAACATTAAATGCTAGACCACAAGAGTATGAGAAGACATTCAACCTTATAATTAGTACTAACCCAGAACCAGAGATACAAGACGATACACTAGGAACATACAGAAGGTTATGTATAATACCATTTGAATACTCTATACCAGATGATAAGGTAATACTTGATTACCATTTAGAGTTGCTAAAAGAGAGGGAAGGTATATTTAATATGCTATTAGCAGGGTTAGAAAGATACCTAGAAGTTAGAAATATCAAGTTATTAATGCCTGAAGTAGTTAAGAGATATACCTATGGTATGATATGGAAGAAAGACCATATCAAAGAGTTTGCTGATAGGTATTTAGAGAGAACTGATGGTATCAATACACCATTTAAGGATATATATGAAAAATATCAAGAGTTCTGTTCATTCAAGAAGGATATAAAGCCTCTAAGCAAGAAGAGTGTAAGCAAATTGCTAGATAAGAAAGGTTTTGGTAGTAAAGTAATTGATAGAGTAACCTATAAACTGAATTGTACAATTAAAGATAAACCAGATCTAGAGAATATAACCTCTGATCTAGACGATAATAATGATAATGCTATTGTTAATAATACTAATACAGAAGAGAAAAATGATAATGTAAATACTAATAGTAATGGAAGCAATAATGATACTAATAATGATAATAAAGATAAGAAGTTTGTATCAGATAGCAATACCGATGTTAAGCAACAGAGGATAGTAAAGTTCATTCTTGCTAAAGGAGATAAAGTAACGATAGCAAAGAAGTGTAGTATCTGTAATGAAGCAAAGCCTAATGGTATTAGCATTACTATGTTTATTGCTAAGCATAAATGCTTCAAAGAGAAGGATATTGAAGTAAGGATAGTTGATAGCAATAATAGAGAATGGAAACTAGTTGATATAGATAGTGATCCTTATGGAGAGTATATTAAACTTGAATGTATAAACTGCAATGATAGGATAAATGCATACACTAAACTAACAGATGAACAACTACTATTTGGTTTAGACAATTGCACCTGCAATTAACTGCCTAGCGTAAGCTATGTTCAATTTTTTAATCTTTTAACAAATACTTAAATACTAATTCTTTCTATCCCTTTATATCACTAGCAAATACTATCAAATTTTTGATAATAATGGCTATCTGATACAATCTGCAACGATTTTCAATGATTTTACGCTTGTGTTATCTGATACTATCTTTCAATAATGCAATAATATCCTAGTAATTGAGCTGACACAGAAATTTAGAAGTTATAGATAGCTAACAATTAGAAAAGTTGCTTTCAGATAGCTCAAGCACAAAACCGTTGAAAACCGTTGCATATTATAACAGTCCTAACAGTTGAACATGCAAGCGTACAATTAGTGTTATAAAAAAGAAGGGGAGTGGAAGGAAGCAAATCTGATTATATACTGATGGAGTATAGTATTCTATCAAAAGGAGAAATAAGCATAGTATATTGTAATATCTGTAATGAGAAGCATATAGTAGATAAAAAGATAGAAGAGTGGTATAAAGAGCATATTATTAAGCATAGATATATACCGAATTATAAAGGAGATAAGAGGAGAGTATATTGTTTAATATGTAAAGAGAGTTGCTATCCTTCATTAAATGGTAAGATACCAGAGAGTAAAGAAGAGTTTGATCTATGGTATAATAAGCATTCTAGTTTATTCCATAAGAATGAAGAGTTGATATCTATTGATACTAGCAAGATAGAAGAGAAGAAAGAGAATGCTATTGAGAAATTGTATAAATGTGATATATGTAATGCATTGTATAGAGAAAAGTCAAATATTGAGAAGCATTTAAAGTATCTGCATAAGATAGAGGCTAGAAATATTGAACCTATTGAGATAGACTTTCAAGATAATGAGAGAAGATCAAATGGTAATAAGTTTGGTATGGTAACAGATAAGAAGAGTAGGAAGAGTATAGTATCTCTAGTTAGAGAGGGAGATAGTATAGTATGTAAGCATTGTAATAAGAGGCATAATAATATGCTGAAACTAGCAGAACATATCAAAGAATTTAGTAATACAAATGCTGAGGATTGGGTAATAGAAGGAGGTAGAGATCTACTATCCTTTTTATTTTGAAAATTGCATAAAATGAAGATTTGAGACTAGTCTCAAAATTATAGATTATGAAATTTTTACTAGATATCTCTTTCCTATTACCCATAACCAACCCTTCCTTAACTTATTGATGGGACGAACTAATTTTAGGATAAGAGAACTTAGTACTATAAGGTTAAATAATAGAGTGTGAATAAGTATATGATAGAAATGCCCAAAGTGTTAATCTGGATTATTTTTATCGATTGTATGTATATAAAATATATTACAAGAGCTCAGTTTTATGGGTTAGCCATATCGAGAGAGTTATTTGGAGAGAGATTCATAGAGGCGGCCAGAGGTGTCTTGACGTGACAGAGGGGATCTGTTATTGGCAACAGGTAAATGATAAGTGGGCATCTAGCATTTCACAATACTGGCGTTTCATAGAGAAATTTAGAGGCCGTCCACTAATAAGTATGGGTGATGCTAGAGCCTATATATCTGCGTTAACCGACATCGTTGCAGTCGAAGTAGGAGCTAACGATGTCGACGGTATGAAGTGGGCGTTCCATGAAGCTGTAAAGACATCTTATAAATGCGAGCTCACTAAAGAAAAGTATATTAATATCCTCCAAAAATGGAGAGACCTTGACAGGAGACAGCTACGACCTATATTGAGCAGTAGTGCTACTAGGCCAGGGGCACGTACACTAGGAAAAGAGTGTGGCCTTAACGTTGTCTCGCTATTTAGTGGGGGTTACGGTTTAGACCTCGGATTTGAGTATGCCGGTTTCCATATATCTGTCGCCCTAGATAATGACACTGCATCTGAGCAGATCATAAAAGCTAATAGACCGAAGATACCCTTCATACTAGGGGATATCACCCACATATCTACCAAAGAAATACTTGCAGAAGGCAAACTGGGTAAGGACGAAGTTGATGTAGTGATCGGCGGGCCTCCATGTCAACCTTTCTCTACAGCCGGTAAGAGACAAGGGCTGAGGGATCCGCGTGCTAGCCCACTTAAGGAGTTCATCCGGGTTGTTAATGAAGTACAGCCCAAAACATTTGTCATGGAAGAGGTCACGGGGTTACTTAACGCTAGGCTTAAACATGTACCTATAACGGGCAGGAACAGGGCTCTACGCCCAGAAGAGCTCCCAGGTAGTGTATGGCACATAGTACTCGAGGAGTTGAGGAAAACAGGTTACAAAATTACTTGGTCGGTTCTAAACGCTGCGGACTTTGGGGTTCCACAGATCAGGAGGAGGGTCTTTGTTATTGGGCTAAGAAGGGATTTGGGTATTGAACCACACCTACCCTCCCCTACACATACAAAACCCGGCATACATACTCTATTAGGTACAAAACCTTGGGTGTGCTTACTGGAGAGTATAGTTGGTGTAGATGCTGGAGAGTATATGGAGACGCCCCCTAAATATAAAAGGTACATAGAGTATGTACCTCCAGGTGGCAATTGGCGCCAAATACCAGAAGGCCTTGTACCAGACGCGATGAACGGAGCTTTCATAGCCGGTGGAGGCAGGATGGGTTTTTACAGGAGGCTCTCGTGGTTTGAACCCTCGCCGACTTTAGTTACTTCACCTATAATGAAAGGGAGCATGCTTATACACCCTCTAGAAGACCGCCCACTAAGTGTTAGTGAATACAAGGTAATCCAGGGCTTCCCTAAAGAGTGGGTGATCTCTGGGTCACTCACACATAAATATAGAAAAGTCGGCGAGGCGGTACCCCCACTACTATCTTATGCAGTAGCCTCTACACTCAGGGAGAACCTATCCATAGGGAAGCTTAATGGACATTGACATCTGTAGAGACGTCGAGGCTAAGAAGGACTATATAGTCCGGGCGGTCTTAAACTGGGGTCTAAAGAATGTGAGAGACTTCCCGTGGAGGAGTGACAGAACCCCATACAAGGTGCTTGTAGCGGAAATAATTTTAAGGAGGACAACAGCGAAGGCGGCGTGTAAAGTTTACGGGCTATTTATAAAACGTTACCCGGACATCTATACCCTGTCACGTTCTAATGTAAAAGACCTAGAGGAGGTATTGTCAGCAGTAGGGTACCACAAACGCAGGGCTTTAATATTAAAGGAGGTAGCTGGGTTCATTGTTTCTAAGTATGAGGGGGTCATACCGGCTACAAAGGAGGAGCTCCTAAGCATACCCCATATAGGACAGTATATTGCGGGAGCTATCCTGTCCCTAGGCTATGGGATCCCAGCTCCAATGGTCGACTCTAACGTGTATCGCATCATCTGTAGGCTCTTTTCCAAGAAACTACCCGACAAAAGGAGGAGCCGGTTGGCCAATGAAATAGCAGAGGCAGTACTACCGAAAGAAGGGCATGAGCTATTTAACTTTGCTATGCTTGACATAGGTTCATTAATATGCAGGTATAACAAGACTCTTTGTAACGAGTGCCCACTACGCGCTGTCTGTGACACCGCTGAACTCCCTACGACCACATGACAATACTAATAGGGTACTTAAGTACGGTGGTTCCTTGATATATTTAATAATAACACTAGCCTTGTGTTATGTGTGAGTGTATAGTATGGCTGAGGAAGAGGCATTAGGGAGGGTAAAAAAGTTCGTTGCCCAAGTCAAAAAACTCATTGAGAGGGTCTCGGCAGACGACCTGATCGAGAAGGGTGGTGTAAACCCATATATGGTCAATGCACTTGGTATGGAAACTATTGAAGAGGTTGTAGAGTTTTTTGTGAATAGGCGCGTAGAGAGGAGCTTGGGGACTAGTTTCGGGAATGTCATAGATGACGTGATAAGGATCTTACTAGGAGGGGTAAAAGGTAGAGACCTTGTAAACCAATATGGTAAATGGATAAAATGGTGGGATGTAGTCATCCCAGACCAGCATATTGTAGTCTCAATAAAGAGCGGGCCTGCAGATATGAATAAAGACCAAGTCCTCTACTTTGTCCAACGTGCAAAAGAGGCAGAGTCTAACGGTTTCCGCCCTTTCTTAGTATTCGGCTATGGCAAACGGGCTTTCCCTGTTATAGAAAACTACTTACGAGATAAGGGATATGACCCAGGGAAGTACCTCAGAATAGGCAAGGCCGTGTTCGAAGAGTTCTTAAAGAATCCCGAGTACTACAAAACGGCCCTTGAAGTATTTGGCACTGCTGGAAGGGAGGCTAGGGCTAGGGACGTTTTTGAACTAGTAGAAGAAAAAACAATGGCTCTGGCGGAAGAACTCAAAAAAAGATACGGTAATGATATTAACAGAATGATAGAAGACATGTTTTAGTATAATTAGCCTAACTATATAAGTTTGAATCGAACTAAGATGGGATTGAAATATATCAAAACGTATAAGCATTTAGTAATACGAATGCTGAGGATTGGATAATAGAAGGAGGTAGAGATCTACTATCGTTTTTGTAGGGTATTATCACCAGAAAAATTGCATAAAGTGGAGTTTTGAGCTAGTTTCAAAATGCTAGATTATGCAGATTTTATGGTTTTAACACTTAGCAGTTATGTATGAATCAGACATAACATAAAAGCGTTAAATTGTTATTGTTAGGTATAATATAGCACTATCTTCTCCATAACTAGATATATCTTATACCATAACCATCTCTTAATCTATTAAACTAATTTTAGGATAGGAGAGATTATTTGACAAACCAATACAAATAAATATTATATTGTTATATTTATAATTTACGGTGATAAATATGTATGAGGATAAACAAACATCGTCAACTTTACACGTTTGTGATGTAGTTCCTGACTTTATTAAGTAATGATAATATAATATGTAGCATAATTAAAGAAATACGTAGTTGTTGGAATAATTTGCTTGAAATTGATTTGAAGCTTGACTATGATAATCTAATATTATGTTTAATAGTCACAAAAAATGATACCGCTCGGTTAAGATTAGAGAAATGATAAGGTTTAGAAATGATAAAAAAGTGATTAGCTAATACTACCTATCTATGCTATACAACATAATTATAAGTTGACAAAACTAGCTAATCAACAGAGGTTCTCTCTAATAATGGTTATAGAAAGATACTAAAGCTATGCTAAAGAGTTATTAAGATATTGTTTTGTTGGTAGAAAATTATTCTTCTCTTATCCTAAAATTAGTTCGTTCATCAATAGATTAAGAGATATCATACGATAGATTTATCGAATAAATAGTATAAGTAAACAACTATCATTACAATATAGAATATGATAAATTAAATGATGATGTTGAGATTAATGAATTGTATATACATGCTGGTATTGTAAAGATAACCCTATGATTATATGCTATTCAAAGAATAGAATATGCTAGTAATATCTATACTGATGAATTTAAAGCATATGATAGATTAGAAGAGTATGGATTTAATCATTATAGTATAAACCATAGTAATAGAGAGTATGCTAGAGATAATATTCATATCAATAATTGTGAGAATAAGGCAAATCTATTAAAGATATGGCTAAGTTTATGGGTATAAACAAGTAGGTGATTCCTCAATATTATCCACCTCTAATTACTTCAACTATCTCCTCAAATACATTATCTCTATTATTATATCTGAACTCCAACTCTTTAATATAATAGGGAAATAGCTCTCTACTAACTCCATGATATCTTAACAGTCTCTCTTTAGCATAGCTCCAAAATCCTTCTATACCATTAATATACACTTTACCATTAGCAAATCTAATGCTCTTATCTATCCTCTCATGCTTAAATCCATATAATACTAATGAATCATAACCTTTGTATTTATCAGTGTATATTATTGATCCTCTCTTAACTTTTTTAATAGTTTCTCTTAGTAATGTTTCAGCTTTTACATCATTAACTATCTCAACCTTTACTTTACCATTCCTCTCTAATATACCAAATACTGGTATCTTATTGTTTCCTCTACCTCTCTTACCTTTCTCTAGCATAAAGTATGCCTCATCAGCTTCAATTTCTCCTTGTAATATATCATCTTTTGAGCAATATTGATAGATCTTCTCCCTAATTATAGTGAATATCTTATGTGTAGTAGTATATGATAATTGTAACTCTTTACTAGCCTTTAATGTTGATATCTCTAACTCAAATAACTTTAATGCCGCTATGAATTTACTTAATGATATCCTTAATCCATATAATATACTATCTCTTCTTATACTCCATTCCTTCTTACATTTATGGCATCTATAGTAATTCCTTCTAACCTTGCCTATATGCTCATTATTACAGTATATATATCTATCAAACCTCTTAAGTATGCCTTTATATCTTAACCATTCCTCTGCCTTCTTTTCATCGTTTATCTTTGCTAGTTCTATTAGTTTCATGTATTATTGTTGGATAGGTGGAGTATATTAAGTAATCACCATAATTTTTTTCTTTCCATTAAGAAGATCGGTGTCTAATAGTTGTTCTATATCAAAATCACGATAAATGTGATTATTATTAAATCCATTTTTAAGATCTATGAATATTGGAATATAATCATTGACATATTTTAGACATTTCTCTGCTAAATCTGCAGCTATATATTTACAATAACTAGTTTTACCCATACCAGATTCTGCACCTATTATAGTTAACCAATAATCACTTTTAAGAAATTCGTCTATTGACCATCTTCTTATTATATCCTCATCGGTTAATTCTTCTTTGTACCAACTACTCATTTTACATTTTACAAGTGTAGGTTTAACATAATAATCCTTTAATGCCTTGCCGTCTGAACCAAGTTCTTCAAAGTAATGCTTTTGATACTCTAGAAACTCTCTTAACTTATTGCTTATTAATTTGCTTATAAGTTCTTTAGCATTATCGCGTAGATCATTTATACTTGTATACTTGTAATAAAATATTCCTTCATGATAATTCCCAATCTTCTTAAGAAATTCTTTTAATTCCTTTTCTCTTTTCTTTCTATTAGATACAAATATAATAATAGGTATGTTATTCTTTCTGACATAATAATACTCAATTGCAGTAACAGATAATTTCTTATTCATATCCCAATCCTTAATATATTGTTGAATATCTTTAGGAGGATTATTCTCAGGAGGTTCAAAACCCCAACGCTTATCAAATATACCAATATAAGTCTCTGCTTCATTAGCCATATCCTTAATAACCTCTTCAGGTGATTTAGGTTCGTAAGGATTACTCCTATATTCTTCAGCAAGTATAGGCTCATGTCCACATTCCTTAATAGCACTTTTAACTGCTTTCCTCTCTTCTTCAAAATCCTCCATTACCGAGCTTACGAATATCTTCACTAACAAAGATTTTATTAAATAATAGATAAAAATGTTAAGGTTTTACCTTATTCCCAATTATATGCCAAGCTGCTTTAACTGCTAATGCTACTGTAGTTAGAGTAGGATTTGAAGCATTTTTAGTAGGTATTACACCATTACCTCCAAGATACAAGTTATCAAACTGCCATACTTTAGAATCTGGATCAACTACAGATTCAGTGCTATCTTCTCCCATCCTATATGTTCCCATCAGATGTAATGAAGAACCAGGAGGCATGAACCTAGGCTCTGCACCAGATAAGAAGCCTCCTAATGCATTGGCAGCATCTATCATATCAAGCATCATCCTATGAGCTCTATTTCTATCATCCTTGCTTAGAGTAAACTCGAATGTAGGCTTTGGCATACCAAATGTATCTCTAAGATCTGTCTCAAACTTTACCCTATTTGTAGGCTTTGGCTCTACCATACCAAACCATCTTAGATCTACAATTAACCTTTCATCAACATCTGGAGGTATTGCTCCATAATGGAACCCTCCTCTATGAACTATACAATTAAATGGTCTATCATAAGATACTGGAATATTTATAGTTGGATGGCGATCATGCATAGGTATGGGTATTGGATCTTTAGTTATTGATAGATGTTTATCTATCCTATCCTTGAATCTAGGATCGTCTCTTATCTTATCTATTATATCCTTCCTTAGGACAACTTGTGTAAATGCTAATGGATGTTCAGTAAGGTATCTTCCTAGGGCATATGATCTATTTCCATTCCATAGATTTTCGTCCCATAGTATCTGAGGAGTTAATACAGCACCAGCAGCTATTACGAATATATCTGCATATACTCTTATTATTCTCCATCTTATAAGATCCATAACCTCAGTGAACTCTATCTCTCTTCCTTTATGAATAATCCTAGTAACCCTATGTTCTGGCAATATCTTTAATCTATCATTATCAGCAAATGCTCCAAGGATTGTATCTGCACCAGTAAAGTTTATCAATTCATCGTTCTCTTTATTCCTCTCTCCAGCGAATGGTAGATCTCTAACCTCTGCTCTACCTTTATAATGCTCTTCCAAGACCTCTTTAATTATAGTATGTCTTATAGATAACTCATCTCCAAGTTTATTTGGAACTCCAGAAGGAGCATACTTGAATACATCTGTATGGACATTCAATAGCTTCTCTGCAGTCTCATAGAGTTCATCCCAATTATCAATAAATGATGGTCTCTCACTCTCATGGAACCTTGGAGTCATACAACCCCAATGTGTTAGCATGCCTCCTACTGCATAAGATATAGCTGCTCCATCTAGATTCTTATAAGGATCTTGTCTAGGGTTCTCAGCATTCCTTAGAGGTTTGTTGCTCGTTAAGAATACAATTGGGTCTAGATTAGTTGTATAGCCTACTCTAGGAGGAAGAGAGATTGGGTGCAATAGTCCTTTAACTACTGGTGTAAAGTTGTCTACATTCCTTTGATAAGCAAAAGCATTCCTAATATTCCGTCCTATTCTTGGAGAGAACTGTGCTCCAGCATCTGCTACAACCACTTTAAAACCAGCTTGAAGGAGTAAACGAGCAAAAGTAGAGCCAGCTGCACCAGAACCAGCTATGAATACTTGTGTACGTAATATATCTTCCATTATGCATATTGCTTAAACTGTTAGATATATTCTTATCTTCGTTTAATAATGTTATAGTATTTATAGTTATTATGGTATTAAGAAAAATATTTATATTATACGTGAAAGAGTCTTAAATGATGTATCAAGAAATAGAAGAGATGATAGAATATAATAATTTTATGTTCTTTGTAGGTGCAGGAATCTCTATTTGTTCGCCTTCTAAATTACCCAATTTTATGGGATTGAGTAAGGGCTTATTAGATGCACTATGCAAAGATTTAAGCAATTCTAAGAAAGAAGAAATTATAAATGAGTTATCTAAGAGGATTAGGCCAGAAGTTATATTAGATATACTAACAGAAGAGATAAGTAGTGATATATTAGCATCTTTAGATTTTATGTTAGAAAGATTGCCTAACCATAACCATTATTTTTTGGCAAAGATGCTCGAAAAAGGTTGTTGTATTTTCACTACTAACTTTGATAATCTAATAGAGGCGGCATGTAAAAAAATTGGGAATACAATTTAGAAAATGTTATACTTCAACTGATTATGAACAAGTATTAAATGACATAAAACAAGGAAACTTCCCGAAAGGTTGTATATTTAAACTACATGGTTGGATAGACGAAGACAAAAATAATAGAAGGTTCAATTCTATATTAATAACGCTAAAACAACTAACTCAAGGTTCTTTTGTTGAAAGTTCACAAGGAAAAACTCTTGCATATTATTATAAAAATCATGATTTCTGTTTTATGGGATATAGTTGTAGAGATGATTTTACTATATTTCCAATATTGGTAAATAAAGATAATATTGGTAAGAATAGTATTGTATGGTTTCAATATTCTGAAAGTTATGATATACAAAAAAGTAACTGATAGGGAAAGTTTAGATAATGAATTAAGAGAAGAGTATAACAAAAGTATAGATAAACGGGATTTAGAAATTATTAATGTAAATGAGGTATTACTGAAAAAGAAATCATTCGTCAAATATATAGGCGATTTCAATAATATTACAAAAGAATATATTAATAAAAATTGTATAAAAATAAATAATAATATAAATATTACTGATTATCAAGATACTATAAAGTCTGTCTTTAATAATATTAAAATCTCTGAATCACAAGTTTATATAATATTAGGCAGGTTATTTTTCTTATATAGAAAAATATTCTGACGCAGAACGGTTTTTCGAATCAGCTGTAAGTTCGAACGATAATAAGTTATATGCTACTCAATTACTTTCAGAATGTCGATATAGTATGGAAGATCGTAGTAAGACTGAAGAAGCTATTAAATTACTTAAGAGTACTATCCCAGAATGTAATAATAATTATATAGAACTATTTAAGATATATGTTTCCTTAGCTAACTATCTAAGAAGGGATAAAAATTATGATGATGCATGGGAGTATATCTTAAAAGCTGAAAATATACTTCCTCATATAGATAAGGTAGAGAATGCATGGGAGTATGGAAAATTCTTAAATATAAGAGGATTGATTGAGATGGAAAGAAACAAATTAAAAGATGCAGAAGAACATTGTAGAGAGAGTGCAGAAGTAAGGAGAAAGAATGGATATATTAGAGAAGCATTAATGTCTTATAATGCGCTAGGACTAATTTTACAGAAATTGAACAATTTAAATGAAGCAGAGGAGATACTTAATAAAGTAATAGATCAAGGCATTAGGATAGGGTATTATAGAATATATCAACAAGCTCTTCGTAATCTACTACTTATATATAAAGAAGGATTAAATAGTAATAGGTATAATATAGACGAGTATTATAAAAAAATAGAACAACATTATAGAGTATGGAATGAGTATGTAAGTAAAAAAGATTACAGCTATAGTGATCTAACATTTGCTATAGATTTTGTTTTTGGAGAAGTGTTTAAATTAGTTGGTAACTTAGAAATGGCACAATATATCTTTAAACAACTTTACAATCATGCTACAAAAAATTATAATGAAAAATGGCATAATATAGCAAGAATATTAGATCAATTACGTGATATATACAAAAACAATGGTCAGACTAAAGAACATCTTGCTGTTATAGGAGAGTTGATAGAGTTGTATGCTAATGTAATTAGGGATAAAAACAAACTCTCTGAGTTAAAAGGAATAAAATTGAATAATGCAAAAGATTTTCTTAATAATATAAAAAAGGATTTGAACGATTATGCTTATTATGTAGATTCTATTCTTAAAGAGATATGAAATATAATAAATTGTATTAATTATTACAAGACTGATTCATAATACACAATAAGATCTATCTAGTGTTATTAGCATATACTCTATATGAATAATCAAGTATATATCAAACCATCCAAACTATTCAGATTTATTTCTCCTATCTTAAAACCATATGCTAGAAGAGTGGAGTATACATTCAAGAGATATAGAAGTAATAAAGGAAGAAAGTATTATCCATGTATGAATATGATATTTTTAGCAATATGGATGTCTTTATCTAATAAAGGACAGAGAGCTACTGATAGAAATCTTAGAGTAAATGATAGATTAGCATTAGAGTTAGGATTTAAAGATAATACTCCTAAACAACCAACTATAAGTAGATTCGTAGATAGAATGGGTAAAGCTGGTATAGCTATGGCTATGAGGTTATTAGTTATACATCTAGTAGAAAGAGGGATAATAAATAAGAAGCATCTAGTTATAGATTCTACATATCTTAAACAATATTGTAAGAATGATAATGATGCAAAGATAGGTTATAGTAAAAAGTATGGATTTTATAAAGGATATAAGATACATATCATAGTTGATGCTGATACAGAATTACCAATTGTAATGGAAGTAACACCAGCAAATATACATGATAGTAAGGTATTCAAGAGATTATTTGTTAGAGTAAATGGTTATAGTATTATAGAAGCAGATTCTGCGTATGATAGTAGAGAAATAAGAGATTATATTATAGATAATAATGCTATACCATTAATAGATTATAATCCTAGAAGAGGCAAGAAGAGAAAGAAGATTAGTATAAAGAGATATACTGTAGAACATTGTAATTCTAGAATATTAGATCTATTATCTAGTATATATAGAGTTAAAGGACTATTTAAGACAAAAGTATATGCTTATCTATCAGCAATAGCATTATTAGCGATATCTATAGTAGCAGACGCTATGAATGTTAGAGATATGATTAGGTGTTACAAGAGATTGATAGTAAGTATAGGTGTATTTTGGATGTCTTTATTACGAATACTAGATAATTATATTTTTGAGGATATTTTATTTTTCCTATTATATGTTGGAATAATAATTTATATCTGATTTAAGTCTTGGATATCTTATCATCTCTTCCATCCTTTTGCCTATAATAGGAACGTTTATTTTATTTCTGTCAACCCATACCAAACTTTTATCATCTATCATCTCTTCATATATCTTAGTGATCTCACATATAGTAAAGTCTATATCAGTCATTAATGCTAAATCTATTATTCCTTTTTGTAAAGTTTTTCTAGTAGTTAAGAAAGCTACCCATATGATCTTATCTAGTGTTACATTGATTCCTGCTTCAGCTCTAATCTCTTTTTCTAACCTAGTAACTAATGCATGGTGATAATCTTCGCTTATATCTTCAATCTTTAGACCTCCGCCTATAAGCTCATATTTACAAGAAAGATCCTTATTAATTATAGAACTCTTTTCTTTTCTTAACCTCAACAATACTTTGTCCTGTTTATCAATTATTCTACAAAACACCCCCAGAGTAACTGCACATTTACCTTCTCTTATATTACTTACTAAATATTCTTCTATTCTATTAATAAGCATTATTTTTGTTATAAGTTTAAGTGATATATTAATTGATGTTATTCAATATGACACTCTATAAATCTTATTCAAAATATATTAACAAACAGATACTAAATAATTATATAATAAACCACAAAATATCTTACTATGAGTATAATCATTAAAGGTGGAAAGAAATTAAATGGGACGGTTATCACTAGTGGTTCTAAAAACTCTACACTACCAATTTTAGCTGCTTCATTACTTTCTAATTCAATAATAAAGTTATCTAACATACCAAATATTAAAGATGTAACTACTATGCTCTATATTCTAAAGGAATTAGGAGCATATGTTACGTTAAATAGAAATACAATTACTATAGATCCTTCAAAATTGAAAAGCTATAAAACTTCTGATTTAGGTTCATTGATACGCTCTTCTATACTATTAATAGCTCCATTAGTAATTAAATTTAAGAAAGCTGTAATACGAAAACCAGGCGGTTGTAATATTGGTGAAAGACCTATAGATTTACATCTATATGGGTTTGAACAATTAAACGCTAAAATAGAAACTATCGGTGAATTTATTGTTATTAAATGTGATAAGTTAATAGGTAATAACATCGATCTTAGATATCCCAGCGTAGGTGCTACTGAAAATTTGATGATTGCTGCATGTTGTGCAGAAGGTAAAACTACAATTAATAATGCTGCTAAAGAGCCAGAAATAGAAGATCTTGCCGATTTTCTAATTAAAATGGGAGCAAAGATAAGAGGTGCGGGGAGTTCTACTATTGAAATAAATGGAGTGGAAGATCTTTTAGGTACACATCATACAATTATTCCAGATAGGATAGAAGCTTCTACATTTATGATAGCTGGAGCCATAACAAATGGGAATGTTAGAATAAAAAGAGCTGGAATAAAGCATCTTACAAATGTAATTAACACATTAGAGAAGATAGGTATAATAATTGAAGAGTTAGACGATTTAATTTTGATTGGAGATGTTAGTAAAAAAGGGGTAGATGTGGTGGCTTCCCCATATCCTGGTTTCCCTACAGATGTCCAGCCTATTTTAGCTGCATTATTATCAACTATAACCTGTCAGAAAAGCAGTATAATAGATCTTGTATATCCTACTAGATTTAGTTATATAAATGAATTAAGAAAGATGGGCGCTAATATTATTAAAAATACTAATAAAATAATTATAGAAGGGCAAAAAGAGTTAACTGGTTATGAAGTAACCGCTAATGATTTACGGACAGGAGCTTCATTAATAGTTGCAGGTTTAGCTGCTAATGGCACTACGATAATAACCAATTACCAGCAAGTAGAAAGAGGTTATGAAGATATATATAACAAGTTAAATAGATTAGGCGCTAATATTAAACTATTGTATAATTGTTAAATTAACGTAATTTATCCCTAAAGTTTTACATCCAACATATACTTCTAATATCTCTCAAACGACTCTAACATACCATCAACGTGTCATATGCCTTCTAAAGAAAGAGTTTAACATATTATTAGAAATGTATAAAATGAAGTTTTGAGATTAGGCGTAAAATTGCCAGATTATACGAATTCTCTTCTCTATGATTTAAATGTATACATCAATTATATTGCTAGTTTCTATATATTATATTATGAGCAAAGAATGGCTAAAAACAATAATAAGATTCAATAGAGAGAAGGCAAAGGAAGCTAATAGATCAGTAGGCTTTCCTTTCTGGAATCCCTCTGGAGAAGCTGAAGCACTGATAGAAGTATTAGACGAACCAAGAACTTTAGCAAGGACAGGTAAAATGAAGAAGGATGCATGGTTACTAGACGTAAATATAATCTATGGAAGGGATAAGGTAGAGAATGAGGAAGGTAATGAGGAAGAGATAGTAATGGAGAATGAAGTAAGGAGTCTAGTATTAAATGCTAAGACTGTAATAGAGAGCAAGTTCAAAGCCTTGATTGATAAGTATAAGGAGTTGAAAGGTAAGAGGTTAGCAATAGTAGGACTAGGAGAGACAGAGGGAGAGAATTCTACATACATAGATTTCTATATAGATACAGAAGAGAATGCTAGGAAAGAAGGAGTAATATCTTAAACCATTCTTATTTTTTATAAATAAAATGGAGTTATAATAGTTCAATTATATCTATATGGTTATGGATACCTAACTCCTCTTTGAACCTCCTCTTTGCTTCTATAAGATAGCAACCTATGAATACTGAACATACTCCACAATCCTCTTTGCATATATTCCTATTATGTATTATCTTATTACCTTCTAGCTTTACACATGTCATCTTTCTATCATTAGAGATCTCTACATTCTCTTTAATTTTGTTAAACAACTTCATTTCATAAGATAATAGAAATAAAAGAGGAGTTTAGTTACCTTAGATCATTAATATTGCTATAGTATCTGCATATCTTAGCTATATCATTGATATCAAATGGTACTGTATCTTCAGCATACTCTGCTTTTATTGGAAGTATATGTCTAACAATTGAGCATACTGCATAATGTTCACAGTTGTTACATTTCCTATTATTCTCCTCTCTCATCGTATTATAATTATATTATGAGGAACTATGGAGTTAGTAAATCAATTAGAAGCAACACTGCTGTTAAAGGATATAGTATATCCATTTGATGAATATAGAGTAGGAGAAGGTAAGATCTATTTAAAGGCTGATGAAGGATCACTAAAGCCATTAAGGTTTACAAAAGCAGTAGTAAAAGAGGTTAATAGCATATATGGTAAGCATATA
>BPGC01000012.1 GCA_026002835.1 Candidatus Nitrosocaldaceae archaeon | reverse complement strand
TTAATATTAAAATTAGAGCACAGTTTTAATGGTTGAGGAGTTCTATTACGTTTCATAATTATAGTTTGTATAACTATGATCAACGAAGCCTAATGCTAGTATTACAATAACTATCTTCATTAACTTATAATAGAAAGTATTATAATCAATACATACATGATAAACATCAAAGATATAATTAGGTTCATTCTACAAGTAAGAGAAGCATTCTATATAGGTACTGGCAATCTAGCAAGTTCTGTAATAGGAGCAATATTTTGGTTATTATTGGCTAGTATTGTAGATTCTGATGTCTACGGAGAGATCAATTATTATATAGCATTTGCATCATTATTTGCTGTTGTTTCGTTGTTAGGATTGGATATACAAGTCATGACTTTCCTACCAAAAGGAAATAAAATAATATTTACAGAATCGTTCATACTAATGCTTATCTCAAGTTCCATAGCAGCTTTGATAATATTTATAATGTTCTCTAGTATCTTCTTAGCATTGTTAGTAATAGGAAATAATATATTTGTATTAACCATTGCAGAAACATTGGGTAACAAAAAGTATAGAATATATCCTATTATCATGCTTACTAATAGAATATTACAATTATTATTAGCAATATATCTATATATTATATTTAGTATAGAAGGAATTATAATAGGCTACGCTATACCTGCTCTAATAGTAGGTTCTTTATCAATATTTCATTTACAAGATATAAAGTACGGTCTAAAATTAAAGTTTATTAGAAATAAATTAAAGTTTGCAATTTATGCATATACATTTCAGATATCTACAGTCATATTAATATATATAGACAAAATAATACTAGCGCCATTATTTGGTTTCGAGACTCTAGGTCTATATCAATTTGCATTCCAATTACTTTTATTTTTAGCTATGATCCCTATGACGTTGATACAATACCTCTTGCCACAGGAAGCTAGCAATATTAGTAAGGTAAATATTAAAAAGATCGGATTAGGATTATCTATACTATTATCTGTTATATTTTTCATAGCATCGCCTGTAGCAATTAATACATTTTTCCCAAAATATATAGAAGCTATAGATGCAGCTCGGATAATGGCATTTGGAATAGTGCCTATGAGTATAAATGCTATAATTAATGCTGAGTTGTTAGCAAAAGAGAAGAGTAAAATTGTTATGCTAGGCTCATTAGCGTATATAATAACTCTGATTATATTATTTATTATACTTGGTAATATGTTTGATGTAATGGGTTTAGCATTAGCTGTGGTACTCTCAGCATTATTCCAATCTTTGGTATTATTATTTGCAAAAATAATAATAAAATAATAATAAAATAATAATAAAATAATAATATTTGATCTTTTTAGTATAGTAAAGATTAACATTAAATAACATATACGTTATTGTTCTATGATTCAAATATACGTATATAGTTAAATTATTATATAATTACATATATCTATATCAACTATGCACACTGGTGATAATGATGACTAAATTCTATTTCTTAGTAGATCCGTTATTAAATATTCATGGTTCATCAACACCGGCTGTATTATTAGGTAAAAAATTGATGGAAAATAATCTAGTATATATTGTAACGCCAACTATTAGAAAAGATATAGAAGAATATTTAAATTCTGAAGGATTTGAAGTTATAAATATTAATAAAAAGTATAGATTTGATGGTTCTTTGTTAACTTTAGAAGGTTGGTTTAAGAATATCAAATTTGTTAATAACAAAACAGAAAGTGTAGTAATAAACTTTTCACAGTGTTTTATAGGTTACGCGCATATTTATTATGCGCCAGGTCCTATGATGTTTGCTTTAGATGATATATATTTGGAAATGAATAATCGATATAAATTATTATATAAATTTGCAAAACCTTTCATAGATTTTCGTGATAAAAGATTTAATAATAAATTAAGAAGAAATACAAAATTATTCCTAGCTGTGAGTAAATATTGCGCATCGTTATATAATAATCTAGGTATAAATGTAGAATATGTTATATATCCTCCATTAGATATAGATAAACTTAAACCATCGACAGTTTCTCCAAAAGCAAATTATGTATTGACATATATAGGCAAAGAAACAAAATTTAGTGTGTTGAACAAGATAGCAAATAATGGTGTTAAAATAAAGGGATTTGGTGCAAAAACCCCATTTATACCATCTTATATATTAAATAACCCAAACATAGAGTTAGTAGGTAAAGTTTCTACTGAAGAGTTGGTAGATTTATACTCTAATGCATTGTATACACTATTCCCATTCACACATGAACCATTTGGATATATACCAATAGAAAGTATGGCATGTTCTACACCAGTATTAACGTATAATAAACAAGGACCTGCAGAGAGTGTTATTCATAACAAGACTGGTTGGTTAGTTAATAACGACGAGCAGATGATAAGATTGGCATTAAAGATATGGAAGGATGGATACAGTAATAGTATGAGAATTGAATGTAGAAAGAGAGCGTTGGAGTTTGATATAGATAAGATCATTGAAGAATGGTTAGAAGTTCTAGATAAATTATATATTAATAACTCTCAACAATGGTTAATGGATCGGTAATATCAACAATGCCATTACCATTATCGTTCCATTTAATTAGCATAGCAGTACCGTCTAACATATTAGTATATATACTATTATAATATTGCAATAGTTGAGATGCTGCCTGTGTACCGTTATGAGTTAGCCCCCAAACTAATAATATATCTTTACCATTATCGTTCACCAAACCAATAATAGCATAGTCCTCATTATCAGAAAATGTATAATTTATATTTGTCACAGACGAATGTATATAAGGTTTATCATTAATCCATTCTAGAAAGAATGGCAATTCTTTATTTTTATCGTAGTAATATGTTACTAGATTAACTGCTGGACCGCCTACGCTTATAATGTTGCTATTTATCTTATTAAATTCTATAGATATTGTATCGTTTGTTTTATTATAATTTGTAATGTTTGTGTCTAAGACCTGTGTAGAGCTGCCATTATTAGATAATTGTCCTAACATAGTTCCAATGCCTATGGCTCCTAATACATCATTTACCATTGCCCCCCAATCCTTAGGACCATGCGGTTTGCTATCGCCTAGCACAAATAATGCATCTAGTATACCATTCTGAATATACAGTGAGGTAAAGTTAGCCAATGACCTGTTTATAGATATATTAACTTTGGCATATGTTGTCTGATTATCAATTACTGAAACTTTTATATTATTAGATTCATCAATAAAAACTTCACCTACACGCCATATTGCACCTTCATCATTGGGATCAAAATCATTATCAATATCAACAACTTGGGCTTGTCTATCTGGTAAATTCTCATCTACTTTATGTATTAATACCGCATTACTAGGTATGCCCAGATCATAATCCATCTGTCTTCTATACTCAACTGTATAAAATCTATCATCGTCTATAGGTATCTTTATCATCACATAGCCACTAGTAATATTATTTAAAGGATAAAGTTTTATTGTCTTTGTGCCATTACTTGCTGTATATATTTTGGAGTCTGGTATCCAACCTAGTTTATATTTATGATAGCTTATTGTGCTTACAGCTATACACCCATATACTATATCTGAATTTCTACAGTTGTTAGCATTACTCATAACATCCCACTCAGAATCATATGGGGTATTATAAGGTCCTGATGAGTGATGCAAACCAAATCCATGACCCATCTCATGAGCAAAGAATGAATGCTTTAATGCTGGTGGTGCTACCCATGTAACACGATATTGTTTATTAACACCATCTATGTTTTGTACTGCAGAGCCTCCCCATACACAAGTTCCTATCAATTCATTATATACTAGATTTATACCATCATAATTTGTAAAGTTAACGTCGGAATCTGCTATATCGATCATGTCATTCAGTAATAGATCAAATCTAGGTGTTAAACCACATAATGGATCTGGGTCTCCTGTATAATATGACTTGGGTTTTGTTAAATTATACCAGCCATAAGACGTTCCTATTATTGTTATATTGTCATAAGACGTTTGTTTCCAATAACTATTCAGGCTAGCTGGTATACTGCTGTATAATAGATTATTAAAATAAGCAGGCTCTTCTGGTGTTGAGTTTACATCTTCAAATCTTGCTAATATGGTAACCCATGCTTGTTCTCCTACTATAACTGGTTTATATGTCGACACGTTAAATGTTTCTATAAGATTAATAGTTGTTACGATAAACACACCATCGTCTCTAAATTGGCCGCTTATTGTGGCATACTTGCCATCCAGTTCATAAATATTATAATTATTATTTAGAAATTCTAATTGTAATATATCATCATTGGTAATGAATATAACTACATAAGAATGTTTACCATATATCGAATCGCCCCATAATACATGTAATTGTCCATAAAGTGTTATGACCTCTTGTGCTGCGCCATTGCTTATATATATTGGTAGTAGCAATATTAATATAATAACTATCTTATTCATCTATACACATCATATAAAGAATACTGTTTTATAATTTATGCTTTATGCGCCAGATGTGTCAGATTAACGTCTTTACTCATATACAAGCATAAACGTAGAATCTATTTATGCTTTTAATACTAGCATTAGGCTTCGTTGATCATAGTTATACAAACTATAATTATGAAACGTAATAGAACTCCTCAACCATTAAAACTATATGCAATATATCTTTTGTTCAAGAAGATTAGCATCTAAATGCTTAGAACCATTGATAAAAAGATCTCATATATCAATATCTTCATTATCAGAAAAGAGGGATATAAGATCTATAATGATATGAACTATGGTAAACGGAGAACATTACTGGTTATGGATAGCATATGAACCTTATATGAAAAGATATCTATTAATGAATATATCTAGAGAATGGTATTAATATGTTATAATTTCATAAAATTATATGGCAGAAAGATAATTTATACTGATAATGTTGATATAATCAAGCATGCAGATGGTTAAGCATATTATTCATGATATTAATGGAAAGAATATTATGGAAAGAGCAATTCAATATATAAAAGATAGAACTGAATGCTTTGATGATAACTTTCCATATATGAAGGATAATTGTAAGAGCATGTTACAAAATGGTTTAAACTATTCATAGCATATCTTAATGTTAAGATAGATTTAAGCAGATTCTTAGTTATAGATGTGGTTAAGAGCCTAGTATTATATGGAAATCTATTATAGAATTACTTCAATTTATGCTTCAATATTATATAAATAACTCTAAATGAATATGAGTATATTATAGACAATTCTTTATTATCAACATATATATGAATATCTAATCTTTTCCCATTTTCCTTCCTCAAATTATATTCCTTAATCTAACTATTATATCTATCATATTATTCAATATGCTTAATTGATAAACTTGACATTATTTGTGCGCCAAATTATTGATAACATATTTCATATTAATTAACATTAGAGCTAATATTGTTATTAGAGTAATTATAATAATTAGTTTATTATAATCTAGCAGCATAGAATAATCAAACTAAATATGAATATATAATATAACTTGAATATTGTAATAATTCTAGACGATAGTAAAAAAATTAAGGTAGAATATACTTTTTGCCATTATTTCTCATAGCTATTATTATAACAGTTATGCTTGTTGCTAGTATTAATATTGCCAAGAATCCAAATTCTGGGACTACAAACGTACCTAAGATATTGATTTCTTCTGTAAATTGTGGTATGCTTATAGACAAACGTCTTATCTCATCTTCTTTTACTTCACTGAAATCTGCGAATTCGCCATCGAATATTACGCTAAAGTTAGTATCCGTGCCATCAGGATTCCTGGCATCTAACAATCCTCTAGGTATATCAATTGTAAGTATGGCATCTTTTTCTACATTATCAAGCATTATCTCTAAACTCTTCTCATCCATATTAACATCTATAGATTCTACTGTACCGCTTGTTAATGTTACAGGAACATCAAATCCTTCTATCGTAAACGTTTTGCTAAATGCCACTTCTGGCTCTACTGGTATAGTTACTACTTTACTACCACTTAATGCAAAGAACGATAATTTTTCTATATTTACTTTATAATATACATTATTCTCGTCTTCATCTACTTTGATTGTATTTAATTTTTCCCATTTACCACTTTGCTCGTTAAATCTATACATAACTAATGAATTTGGATCCACTCCTAACTTTATAAGTTCGTCTTTTGAAACCGATAAAGATATTTCTCCTTCTGCTACTATTGCGTTTATATAACTTGGTATGGTAATCCTGTAATACTTTACTACTATTGGTGGCGCGTCTGGAATAGAAGAGGGTTTAGTTATCTCTAATACAGATAAGGTAAACTGTCCTCCATCATTAGTTAGTAATAATGCTATTTTATCAATTCCAAATATTCCATCGATATCAAACACAGGATTAGTTCCAGAACCAGTCGTTATGAACGATGCTTCTATAGTAAAACCACTAGGTCCTCCACCACCGCCATACTGTGCATAGACACTACTAATTCCAACCAATATCAATATAGTAAATATAGCTGCTGCAACTTTGGAGACTTTCTTGTACATTTTTCTCTCTTTAGTTAAGAGAAGCGTATTATAAAAATATTTCTATCATATAACATGTGTTATCTATTAATAGAAAATGGTTTCATAAATAATAAGTAACAATTTGTTTGCAATTATTGATAACTATTTATACTATATCTTAAATTAAGATTATATGAGAAGTTTAGCAATAATAGGTATAATAGGTATAATATTATTAATAATAGGACTATCACAAATAGCTAGTAAAACTCAAACTAAATTAGTTGGAGAAAGAATAGTTGAAGATGTTGTCAAATTTACTAATCAGGATGTTACCATATTAGCATTTAATGCTTCAAAGAGTACATATAATTTAAAGATAGAGATCAAACCTATAGAGAAGGAATTTGGTGGTATAGTAATAAAACCATTGATTTATGCTATATTAGTTGATAAAGAAGGATTAAGGGCGTTCCTTAATAACCAAACCATTTCACACATCTATTTAAAAGTTGAAGGATTAGAAGATCAAGAAACCTTTACTATAAATAATCTCTCTGGATTCAATGAATTTTACATATTATTTTCAACACCGCTACCAGAACAAAGTGCTGAGATTACAATTACTATGATATATCCAAAAATTAATGAGCCTATATCAATATTTGACATAGGCTTAGTTATAGGAGGTATATCTATGATAACAATTTATTTCTTAAGATATAAAATAATCAATTAATTATATAATAAATCTATTGTTTAGTTCAATTATATTCTATTCTTTATATAATATATCTATCTTTATTATCTTATGTATTAATACATTAGTAGATAAAAATTTAAATACTCTTAATATTTATATGAGATATGCTAATATCATATTTATAATTTGGGTCCTTTGCTATTATACTAAGATCTTTGGTAATGTTATCTATGACGAATGGTATATATGCTATATACCAATTATCTCCTATATCTACTAGGTTATTCTTTTTAATATGCTTTATTATAGATTTATTGTTATAATTTATCTCAATTGTTAATATATTCTCATTATTTAACAATTCGTCTAATTTAAGATATATCTCAGCAATATATGTGCCAGGAACTATTGATATCTTCGGAGTATACCAGAATGTATCTGTCTTTATACCTTTAGGAAGTCTTACTATGTTACCTTCCTTAAATCCTACATTATATTTTAAATCTTTTGCAAGAAAAGCTATATCGCCGCTACCTAATGTTGTTGCAAACCTATCTATATTATTTATACTACACCCTTTGAACTCTAGATCTGCACTTCCTAATGAGTATATTCTAAACTCTATGCCTTGTTTATATAGTTCATTAACAGTGAATGTTAAGGTAATATTATGCCATTTGTTATCTTGTAATTCATAGCCAGATATTATTCTCTTAGAATATACATTAGAGCCTAGATCACTGCTAATATCTAACATTCCTATAGCTCCTAAATTATCTACATTAGTTGCCCTTATTTCATAAGTTACAGCATAACTACCGTTAAATACAAATCTGTAAGGACCATATACTAAGAATCCATCTTTACCTTTTGGTAACATATATACACCATCATTTACTATAGCATTAGGATGAAATAGCATGGTACCACATGTATTATTAACAAGTATAGGTTCATCGTTATAACCACGTTTCAATAATACAGTATTATATCCTTCTGCGTATACACCAAAATCATTTAAAGCATAATTTAAAACTAATGCTAGTAAAGGTTCATTTTGTGTATCTAATAATATTAGATCAACTTTATCTATAAGATTTTGTATGTAATTATTAAAATATGTACTATTTAGTGCATATAAGTCATATGGTGGTATCACATATATATCTGAATCCATAGTTGTATGTGTAAATACATGATTTTGTACCAACAGAGAAGAATCTTCTTTATTTACAATCTCTATTAGTGTATCTAATGACTCCATTCTAGCATCTTTCTCAGAAGGTACTAAAGGATACCAAACAAGCCCTTCATTAATTAGTATTATGGAAGTAGGCGACCATGGGGCGAAATTAATCAAGAAAAAGATTGTAATAATTATTATTCCTGCCAATATCCTAATCCTACTTTTGAGAGAGTTGATTTTTGTTACAGCTATAACAAAGCCTGTAAATATAAATCCTAGATAATAATAAGGATAATGTGCTCCAATTTTATAATATGCTGAGAAATTGGATAAAAGAAATGCTGATATAAATGGTAATGAGAACAAGCCATAAAACGATTGTAAAGGTAAAAATACTAACAAGCCATAAACCAGTACAACAAATATTATTTTAGAATTATACTCATAAATAAATGCATTAAATGTTTCTGAAGGATGAGTTATAGCATATACAGGCATAGATAATATGCTACCTTTATAACCCAAAATAGAAAAATTTGTATATGCTTTTAGAGCTTCACGGAACTCTTTAGTTGTATAGTTATTCACTGAGTATTCAATAAAATTTGCTACAGCTAAATAATATGTAAAAGTTATTACTAATATAATTAAAATATATTTAAATTTAATGTTTGTACTGTTGATTAATAGCCATGAAAGATAATGTTTGAATCGTTTTGTACGATTAAGCAGATAAGGCACTGTGTGTATTATAGATATAATGAATGCATATAATGCTCCCTGCTCAGATACTAAGGCTAACAATGCTATGGATGTAAAATAAAGGATCTTTCTATTACTAACATAAGCATATACAGTTAGAAATATGAATAATGGTAGAAATATAGAAAATTGGAAATCAAACCAAAGTGCTCCATGTAAGAGTGGATATAATAGATATATTGATGATATAAGAAGTGCAGTTAAATTATCGCTGAGTTTTTTGCTTAATAAATAAAGTGGATATGCAGCTGCAAATGTTACTATAGACTTTATTACCAATAGTGTTGTTACATAAGGTGCAACAGCATAAATTGGTAGTAAAAGCAATAGTATGGGAGTAAAATGTACAAACATGTGATTACCACTAGGAAGTACATGCAATTGAGTAGTATGATACATAAACTTACCTTCAAGTGTGGATTTTAAGGCTTGAGCAAATGTGCCTAGATCCCATGCATATGAGGCGTATACCTCATGTTTATGAATCATTTGTGGAGTAAAGATAATTATCGCTAATATTATAGCGGAAATGACTATGAGATCTGATATACTTAACATATTAGATATTCTTAATATTTTATATGTTTTAGAAATTAATAATAAGATATTGTGCATCTTCATAATTAGAAGATTGCGACACATCCATATTTAGTCTTTATTGACTAACAAAAGATATATAATTAAACTGTAAAAAGAGTTAGCTGTGAAAGTTGTATTTATAACAGATCCGCTTGTAACTACATTTGGAGCTGTCAAACCAGCACTACTTCTAGCGAGAGAGTTTATTGCTCATGGACATGATACAACTATAATATCTCCAACCATAAATGATAGTATTAAAACTGAATTGACTAATATTGAGACTATAGAACTTGGTATGAAATTTAGAATTGTGCCCAATTTACCTACATTTGAGGCATGGTTAAGATCACTATTTAAAGAGAAAGATTATTTAACAGAAGAAGGGTACATAATTAATACATCGTCATGCGTAATTGCGGAGGCTAATGTATACTATGCTCAAGGATTAATGACAGAAGCATTAAATGCTATAATATCATCTATGCCGATGCATTACAGAGTTATGTATAGTTTATCATCTTGTATACTACACTATTTAGAAAGAAAAATGGTTACTAAATTTCGTTTGTTATCAAAATTATTAATTGCAAACTCTAATTTTTGTAGTTCAATGTACTCTAATTTCGGTATAGACATAGATGATATCATTTATCCTCCGCTAGATTGTGAATTATTTAAACCAAAAAAAGATATAGAGAGTGATTATATTTTAACATACATTGGGATTTATGGCAAAGAAACAAAATTTAGTGTGTTGAACAAGATAGCAAATAATGGTGTTAAAATAAAGGGATTTGGTGCAAAAACCCCATTTATACCATCTTATATATTAAATAACCCAAACATAGAGTTAGTAGGTAAAGTTTCTACTGAAGAGTTGGTAGATTTATACTCTAATGCATTGTATACACTATTCCCATTCACACATGAACCATTTGGATATATACCAATAGAAAGTATGGCATGTTCTACACCAGTATTAACGTATAATAAACAAGGACCTGCAGAGAGTGTTATTCATAACAAGACTGGTTGGTTAGTTAATAACGACGAGCAGATGATAAGATTGGCATTAAAGATATGGAAGGATGGATACAGTAATAGTATGAGAATTGAATGTAGAAAGAGAGCGTTGGAGTTTGATGTTAAGAAAATATTTAATGAATGGCTTGAAATCTTAATATAATGATCAGTATGTTATATAATTAATTCTAATAATTTTGGAAATTTGATATAAAATTCGCTAGCAAGTTCTTTAGCATGCATGACTGCACGATGTCTTATATCATTAATAAGATTATTATCATTAATCAGCATTCTAATATATTCACTAGCAGTATTTAATCTTTTATAAGAGAAACCATATTTGCCATTTGTTGAACATAATATGTCTAACCACGGTCCGCCGTTTTGTGGTACTATAGGTATGCAGCCAGCAAGCATACTCTCTACTATAGATAATCCATATCCTTCATAATCCATTGTATGTAAAAATATCTTTGCGCGTGCCATATGATCGAGTATTACACTCCTTGGTTCATCAGATAACAACTTTACATTCTCATTCAAATTTAATTTATTAAGCAGATTCATTAATTTTTGATAATATTTATTATCATGCACCCTGCCTATAATAACAAATCTTAAATCAATATCTCTCATCATATCTGCTATATAAAGGACTTTTTCAAGGTTCTTATCTCCAGATATTCTAGCTACGGTTATAACAGTATCATCTTTTTTAGACTGTTTTATATGCTCGTCTATAGGAGGATGTATAACTATTGTATCAATTCCAATTTTGTTCATAAGCATATTGTGCAGATAGTGTGAATTACTAATTTTTAATGCATATAAATTATTTTTAAGCATATTATTCCTTAAATTATAAATTTTTAGTACAGAATTTTTAAACATATTATTGCTATGTCTAAGTCTAATTGGAATACTATTTATATACGATAAATCTGCTAAATTTATAGCTAGATCAAACTCACCATACATATTAATGATGAATTCTTCGTCATTCTTTTTAATATTATTTAATAATCTAGAAAATGATGTTAGTAATTTTACATTATTCATAAGATCTTGTTTGATAGTTAAGTCATAATCAACTACAAAATTTTCATCATCGGCATCTATAAATCTGCCAAGGATCGAACTTATCTTATCCCTATCTGGCTTATCCACTGTTACCAATCTTACATAATAACCTTTCTCTTTTAATAGTTTTATTAACGATAAAGTAACTGCTTCTGCACCTCCACAAAAGTTCAAAGAAGGTATTGCTACTGATATTCTCATTTTGTTAAATAATCATCATTGGCATTTTTATTTTTAGCTATATAGGAAACTCATGCCTCTTACTCATTTTTCTAAAATCAATTCGCATATAAATAATACAAATTCATATTGAAATTCTTTTATTTAAGAATGTCTTGAATTAAACAAGGTTAGTTGGTTGCTTTTGTTAAGTATAGATGATCGTTGATTCTAATTAGTTAATTGACTAATCTATATAACCATCTGTATTTAGTGATAGTTATTAATAATCCTATTATAGTTATTAATAATGGTAGTGGAAACTCTGGTATGACATTAGTACCCATTATTTTAATATTAGCGTTATCGGCATAAGTTATAGCTAGAGTACTGCCAATATAAGCATCAAGATTTATAATCTTACCGTTTAAGATTATTACATATGGTCCTTCTATTACTGAAGGCTTTAACATTAATATGCCTAATCCAGAGTCAACATCTGCATCTATAGTTATACTCTTAGTATTTATATCAAACTTAAAGTCATTAATGTTTGATAACAGATTATAATTATATTCTATTGCATAATCAGTATTATTTATCCTAACAACTTCGATGGCTTTCTTTAACATAGCATCTAGCATATTTATGGAAAATGTTAGGTTTTGATCTAGCCTAAGACTATTAATAATTTGTCGAAATTCATCATCAAAAAGGTTTGAATTTGTTATATAACTTATAGTTGTATTATCAAATTCAAATATCCTAAAACTATTATTCGAACAACCTCCATTATACTCTAAAGCGTATGCATTAATAGATATATGATGTATATTTTTTATATCACAATTATAAAGTTGGCTAAAATCTAGTATGGATTCTAAACTCATTTTACCTTTAATAAATGCTACCATTGTGTAATTATTACTAGTTATGTTTGAACCATTAGGAGTTGTATATATTATCTCAATACCGTTATATGTTCTCTTAAATATATTCCAGTTATCTGGTGTATAAAAATTCTCTATGTTATCAAGTCTTATTGGTAGATTCTGAAACTCTTTGCCAAGATAGTTTGTTATATCTTTAAGATTATTTATTTCCATGCTTTGTACCATCTTCTCAAATGAATCTATGAATACGCTATAATCACTCTTTGTAGATATAAAATCTACCAATATTAGTCTAGTATCTGTAGTAAATATAAAAGTCTTACTTTGATTATCGCAATTTTGTTCAAGTTCCAATGCATTACTGCCATTTATAGATATAAAATTTAGACTAACGACTGTACATAAAGTATAATTAAGTTGTTCAGTAATAGTGTTAATATCACTTATATCGGTAATTATTATATTACTCGTTGATTCTAAACTAGGTGCTAAACGTATCAGAACATCATCATTTATATTACTTACAAGTCCTTTCCAACCAGTAGGAAACTTTATATGTATAGTATCATCCTCATAAATATCTGATATAGGTTGTGGAATTATGCTCTTATCTACTCTGAAAGAATTTATCATTGAGTCAAATATATCATCATACTCATCAAACATATCATATTTACTTGCTGTTATTATCGAGTATACTGTATTATTTAACATAGTGTATATTATCTTTCCTTTTATATGAGTGTCCATATCTATCCCCTCAAATATAAACATTTTTGCAGTGTTATTGATAAATGTTGTATCTAATTCTGATATTATTGTAAAGTTATCTAATGCTCTTATTTGTTGCTTTATAATCAATGTTTTATACTCATCGTAAGATAATTCTCTTTCCAATTCTTCATAACCTACTAATAAGAATGGTTTATAATATGTATCAATGTTTGCTACAAATGATACCTTTATGTAACTATAATACGGATGTTCTTCTACTATCCAATCTGACGGATAGTCTATCATGAATCCAAATGGTATACTTGTATAAGTTTTGTATTCGATTTCTTGAGGATATGCCACATATATATTGATTAGTATGCTTATTATCACTACTGCTATAACTAGTTTATGCACACATAACATAGTATTTCGTATTCGTTATAAACCTTGCTATATTTACACTATGATTATATAACAAATAAAAATAAGGGTTTTAAGGATCGTGTTGTGGTGTCTCGCTTATTATTCCTACTTCTTCAACTATAGTTATTGTTGGGTGATATCCTCCATCTGCACTTGTATTGCTGTAATCTATCCAGAGTACTAGAACTGTAACTCCAGCTATCTCTTCATTCATTAACCATTCTGCTATACTATTCTCACCGCCGCCTAACTCTATTAATGTAGAGGATACTAGATCGTCATTGCTGCTTGGTCCGTTCTCATCTTCATCTTCTGCTATTTCTTTGTATAATATCACTGGTGTTGGTTTGTAATGTACTGTCATGTTCAAACCATTCTGGAATGCTTGTGCTGCCCAGAATGAATCGTTGCCTGTTGCTCCCCATACATTAAAGCCTACTGTACCGTTTATGTCCATATATGTTGCTATCACAGCCCAGCCGTAGTCTTGCTCATTAGTTGGTATTATCTGTGGAGGTATATTGTCAGTAATATTATACTTTACTGAATCTAGATTAGTTTGTGTATCTTGTGTAGTTAATCCGTCAATTCTTGCAGGTTTCTCATTACCGTTTCCTAATGCATCCCAACTTGGGACTAGTAATAGATCTGCTATACCAAAGAATTGTCCTCTATATATAACTGGCATAAATTCGTTAAAGTATTCGCTAACTAGGTTTGCTCCAGGACCACCTACTGATATTATATTGCTGGATGCAATTGGTACTGTAGTGCTCCAATACTTCTTCAATGCTGATCTATGATCATCTCCTGCATGATCATAGTGATAATCTCCTCTAGCATCTCCTGCTCCGTATTTCTTATGTAAGAACTGTGGTGTTAGATGAATAGTATCTTGCATATCTAATGCTGCCCATGTTGTATATATGCTATTTATTGAATTAAATCCTGCAGTAACCATACTTGCTGCTGCACTATCTACTACTGCACTATCTCTACCTACTGCGGTCCATTCATATGCTCCTATGTTTACAGAGAAGTATATCTCTAATCTATCGCCTTCGTTTAATAGTAGATCAGGTGTAAAGTCTATTAGTGCATTGTCATCGAATGAACCATCATTAGCATCATCAGTAATATTATAGTCTACACCTCTTTGTAATAGTTGTGTCTCAGTTGTATTTGCTTGATATAAGATTACTCTTTCTGCAAATGTGCCATATTGCTTCCATTCTTCTCCCTCTATAGTAGTATCGCCTACTATATCACCATCTCCTCCATCATTTGTTATACCTACTAGATTATCTGCGAGTACAGGAACTCCTTGAATCTCTAGAAATAGATCAGCTATTGTGGTATCATCATCCTCTATGTTCTCTACTATTATATGTCTCTGACTATCCTTGTTTGTAGCATCCCTTAGATCCCATGGACAGAACTTCATTGATAAGTAATATGCTACCTCTTGATCTAGCACATTACCAATGCTACTAGTAGCATTTTCATCGCTACCTCTTCCAAATGGAACATCGTCAATAATACTATTACAGTCTAATGTTGGAAAGTCAGATATACTTGAAGCCTCTACTAATTCATCATGTCTGTCAGTTAAACCGTATTGACTAACACCTCTAAACATTATGTCAGCTTCTAATTCATCTCCGTCTATAGTATTATCTGGATCAAAGAACTCTGCTTGAGATGCTAGTACGAAATCCCATTCTCCAATTATATATGGAGACCTAAATGGTTCGTCTGTTGTATCAATTCTATGAGGATCGTTTGCCTCTAGTGATTGCCACCATAATCCTGTTCTACCTCCATCTACATCCCAATCACTTAGTGAAGGCCAAAATGCTGCCCATGCTACAAAGTCTCCTAAATTATTTGCTATATCTTTTGATATAATCTGTGCTACATCATAAGTTCCATATGTTCTTCCATCAACTGGTATTGGTACACTTGGATCTGCTGGTTCACCTCCCCATGCACTTAATGGAGCAGAACCTTCTACACTAGACTGTGGAGGCATTGTTCTTAACAATGTATATTGGTTATCATACTTTGTGGGCAATATTGCATTATCAGAATCATCAGTATGAGAAGCTCCGTATGTGTAAAAGTGTACAAAGCTTTCATAATCATTTTCATCAAAATTAGATTGTAGGTCAAACTCTCCTCTATTACTAAATGAGACTACCATTCCTTCGATACTTACAATTTCCGTACTATCTTCAGAATACTTTCCATCTTCTGATGAACCATAATCTATATCTGGTACTTCTATATCAAGTGGTGCTATTGTAAACTTTGCCTGTTCTGCCATCTTTACATCTTTAATAACATTAACTTCTTTTGTAACTTTGTTAAAGTCTATTGTAAATACTACATCTACTAATGCCTTTGTATCATTATTACCTTGGAAGAAGTCATATATTGTAGTATGAGTAACTGCTACAAACCTCCTTGGACCGTCATATAATACCTCTATTGGACCAGATACTGCTGTTCCATTTGTTTTTCTACCTCCATTTAATCCTACGCTACAATCTATATCTGTTATATCAGTAGTACTAATGAGACAACCATCGTCTGCTGGATCCTCGAACGCTTCTGCATCATTGCTTAATAGAGTATTTGAACCAGTAATACCTCCACCAGAAACAGCTACACCAAAGTTATCTTCATAATCATCATCTACTCTTAACCAATTCTTTCCAAGATCTACAGTATCTGCATGCTGTGCCATTGCCCATACATTTCTTAAACCTGCAGTTGGATTATTATATGTTATATTTATCAGCCAACCTTGTAACCACGATGATGGTGGTATATCACTTGGAAAACTATTACCAGCTGGTGGTGCAAATGTATCTTGGTTTCTGTATTCTAAACCTACTCTTGTATTTTCTACACTATTTATCATTTCTCCAAACCTGGAGAATCCTATTTTCAGTGATGCGTCGTTTTTATATGGATAAAGATCGTATGTATCGCTATCCAGATTTCCTGCTACTGTGGTGTACCAGGTATCTGGATCTGTATTTACTGAAGCGGGTTCTACTTCTACTTCTTGAGCATTAACTGGCATTGTTGCAATACCTTGTGCTAAAAGTATTACAGCTAGCAAACCTGCCAATATTACCTTATAACCGCTTTTCTCAGCCATACTTAACATATCAAAGAACGGTATATAAAAATTTTTTTATTGAATATTGATTGAGCATAGATTAGCAATAATTAGTATGGATAATTTATCCATAATTTTTATTTAGTATTGTCTAAGTTAATGCACTATACATAGATGATACATGCTAGTAAATATAGCAAAGGTAATACATGATGAAGATAAAGCAATAGAATGGCTGATAGAGAAAGGACTGTTAAAGAGATATGATAGATGCATATACTGCAATTATGATCATATAGGTATGGTTAAGGATAACTGCTATAGATGCCATAGATGTAAGAAGGAGTGGAGTATAAGGAAAGATAGCATACTATATGGATTAAGGATACCATTTACCAAATTCATAATGGCACTGAAGCTATTTGAGTTAGAGATACCAGTATTAAAGGCTAGTAAAGAGTTAGGATTATCATACACTACTACACATAAGATATACCAATTAATTAGGGAGAAGATATATGATTATTGTTCAAAAGATGATGTATTACAAGGAGAAGTAGAAATTGATGAGGCATACTTTGGAGGTAAGAGTAAAGGTAAGAGGGGTAGAGGTAGTAACAATAAGATACCAGTATTTGGTATACTAGAAAGGAATGGTAAAGTAAAGGTAGAGATAGTTAAAGATGTAAAAGCTGAAACAATATTAAGAGAGACTATTAAAAAAGTTAAGAGAGGAAGCATAATATATACTGATAAATACAAGGGATATGATACTCTAGTATTATATGGATTCAAGCATGAGAGGATAGATAAGAGTATAAGGTTTGCTAATGGTAGAGTGTATATAAATGGTATAGAAGGGTTCTGGAGTTATGCTAAAGAGAGATTGTTAAGATATCATGGTGTTAGTAAAGAGTTATTTCCATACTATCTTAAAGAGTTAGAGTTCAGATACAACAATAGAGATGATGTATTTGATAAGATGATTGAAGTGTTGGTGGGTAATAATGGTTAATCACCTAATTTTTATTTAGTATTGTCTAAGTTAATGCATTAATCAGTTGAATTATATAAACAACGGGCTCGGCCGGATTCGAACCGGCGACCTACAGCTTAGGAGGCTGCCGCGCTATCCATGCTGCGCCACGAGCCCATTAACGAATTATGATGAAACTAATTTAAGATTAACTCAATACGTATTAAAATGTATTACATCCTCTAACTTTAATCTAGGAAGCCATTTGTATCTCTCAAGATCGGGTTTGTTTTCAAAATGTGTAACATACCCTATGCAAAGATATGCTATAGGTTCTATATGCTTTGGTATCTTTAATATCTTCTTAAGTTCTTTATTATCTAATATACTAACCCATCCTACTCCTAACCCTTCAGCTCTCGCAGCCAGCCATAGATTTTGTATGGCTAAACAAACACTATAAACACCAGTCTCTGGTATACTATTTCTTCCAATTACGAATGGTCCAAATCTAGTAGGATCGTAGGTAACGCATATATTTACTGGAGCATCTAATATGCCTTCCAATTTGAATGATAAATATTGCTTCTTCTTATCTTCGTTATCTATAAATTTAGATGCGTTTATCCTTTCCTTCTCAAATGATTCTTTTACTTGCATTCTAATATTCTTATCCTTTATGATTATGAAATCCCATGGTTGAGAGAAGCCTACTGATGGAGCATGATGTGCAGCATCCAAGATCTTTAATAGCAATTCATCTGGAATGCTTTTATCTATAAATTGAGATCTCACATCTCTTCTGCTATAGATCGCTTTGTAAACACCTTGCTTCTCTTCTTCGCTAAACTCCATATAACCACCTTTTATACAATTCATTCTTCCTAATCCTATCTTTATGAGTTCTAGCAGCTCCTTTCTCTCTTGTTATATTTATATCATCTATATTAATATCAGCAATTGCTATATCATCTTCACACTCAACTATAATACCATTATCAGGCCATGGTTTATCACAAGGAGATAATATAGCACTCTTCCCTATACCTTTGACAAATCCTAGGTTGCCTATACTGCTACTTAAAACCATAATCACTTGATTCTCAATACATCTAGCATGACAAGAGTATCTTATTCTATTATAACCAGCATTGGTTATTGTGAATGATGGACAGAACAGAATGTTACAACCTTGTAATACTAAAGCTCTAGAACATTCAGGTATCTGAGATTCATAACATATGCATATACCAATCTTTAAATCGTCTAATTGAATAGCATTTATCTTATCATACTCATCTAACTTCCATAATTCTCTCTCTAATGGAAAGAGATGTGTCTTTCTATGCTTGAATACCTTATCCTTATGAAATACAAAGCATGTATCGTAATATCTATTATTCTCTTCTTCAACTGTACTTCCAGCAATTATAGTTATTCTTCTATCTCTTGCTTCTCTATTTAACAATCCTATAAGATCATCGGTATATTCTGCTATCTTTATAACATCTTTATGATCCGGTTTATCAGTTAATGAGTATAATAGCCCTAAAGTGAACCATTCACCAAATAGTATAATATCAGCATCTGTAGCCTTATCAAGCATGCTGATAACATCTTCTTCGAATCCTTTAAAATCATTATATGGTTTTAATCTGAATTCTGTAGTTGCGATCTTTACATTCATATCCAACTATAATAGTATGGCAAATATATGAATTAATTGAATGGTAGTTAGGGCCGGTCGTCTAGCTGGTTAGGATGCCGCTCTGACACGGCGGAGGTCGAGAGTTCGAATCTCTCCCGGCCCATTGACTATGTGTGTTCTAATCTCTCTAGAATTATCTTCTTATTTGGTAATGTAGCTTTATAGATAAAACTATATTCCATTATCAATATCTCTGCTTCGTCTGCATCAACTACTACTTGCTTAAGTTATTGCCCCTACTAGTCAATGCCAGTAGGTTTAGCAACTCTTCTTTGCCTAGTTGTTCTATTATACTATGTGCTTTGTTCTTAAGCTCTTCCTCTTCTTTATCCTTATTGCTTACTTCTAGATCTAGATACTCTTCACATCTGTTATATGCATCTCTCATCTCATTGATTATATATTCTGGCAACATACCTTTATGCAATGTATATACATGCTCAATATCTCCACTATGGCCCATGAAGAACTGCCTAAAATCTCTATTTATTCTTCCTTTGCTTTCTGCTAATAATAATTGTGTATCAAAATATGATCTGAATACATACGGTCTAAATTTATATGGCTTTACAGCTTTCCTTACCTCATCTGATATGCTATTTGTTATTAAAAATCTACTCTTCCTATGCTTTGGATAACCATATCTATGCTTATTATCCCATGCTATTATAGGACTATCTTCATTCAATACTTCACCATTCTTTATCCTATCATTAAGATATGCTAGCAAATACTTTACTCCTTGTTTAGATAAGAAGGTTATGTATGGTCTTCTATTCTTACTTAACTCTACTCTAACTTTTATCATACATGGATATTGTTTGCATATAGCTTTACCATTTATTACTTGTATATCTGGCATATCTTTTAACCTTAAACCATCTGTACCATCATAATTGCCTAATACTTGCATTCTTAAACCAGCTTTACTTATTAAAGCAATCATTACTCTTGCTCTTATATCTGCTCTATTAATAATATCTGTATACTCATACTCATTAGGTATCCTCTCATTACTATGCTTCTTAATAACACTTATCTTAATACTCTTTGGTAATTCTAGATCCCAATATCTAAGCCATGACTTTAATGCCTTTATGAAGTTCTCTATATAACTCATAGATCTTCCTTGTTCCTCTTTATATGCTATATAATCTAATACTAGATCTCTTAACCTCTTACTATCTTCTTTTGCTAATCTTATTATATCATGTGCATTAATACCATTCTCTCTACAGAACAGTTCTAGATTCTTTACCTTTACAGATGCAGTTATCTTGCTGCTTCTTGCTAATGTATTATGCCATCTAGCAATGTCTGGATCTTTTAAGAACTGCTCCTTCTTACTTATCTTAGGGATAGAGTTCAGTTTATGCTCTGTTTTACTCTGCATCGGCAGTACCTCCTTTACTATCCCATGCTAATGCTAGATTAGCATGTTCATCATCTGAAAGATTATGGCTATCCTTATTAAGCATTATGCCAAGTGCATCTTTGGATAACTCTTTTTTATGCAACAATGCTAAATGATTCCTATAATTCTTCTCTTCTTTATATAAAGCACCACATATATTACATTCATACAATCTTTCATTACTGCTAGTATCGCTTACTTCTATCTCTTTATACTCTTCATCTAAATCCTCTTTATGGAATAGGTTAGCATGCTCTATAACCCAAAGATCTAAAGGCATATCCATTCGAGGATAGCAGCTCTCATTACATACTTTACAAAAGACTCTGTTAGGATCTCCTTTATAGTTGATAACTAACCATGTGGGTATCTTTATACTATCGGTCTTATGTGTTATAGATTCATCTAGAGATTGAATGGTACCACTAGTACTACTAGTACCATTACTTCGTTTAACCTTTTTAGATTTTTTGTTATATTTTGGTTCTTTAAAGATTATATTTAGATTAGGTATCGCTTCATATTGTAGTTTATTATCATTATTCGCATTATTATTTGAAATATCATCATTCATTAAATTGTTAGAAAGATTAGATAAAGTAGTGGTACTAATGGTACTAATGGTACGCTCTTTAAGTTTTATACCCATCCATACCTTAACACTTTTACTATCCCTTCCTCCTAGTTTTCTAGAATCGTCTGTTAAACCATATAAGCTCTTTATTCTTCTACTAAATTGTTGATCTGTTAGCTTCTCTTTTATACTATTTGTATTACAATACATTACATAATGTTGGTATAACTTACTCTTTGGGATTTTATCGCCTGCGTTATTAGTTATCTCACAACATTCGTTAATAAACTGCTCTAATACACTCCCTTTATTGCTCCATATATTGTTTATATCTTCTGGTAGATCAGCATATTTTAATCCTTCTCTCTTTATCCTATTTGCTATTCTTATAATTATACTAAATAGAACATCTAGATTCTCTTGTTTTGTTAATTTCTTTAACAAGTAAGGATCGGCATTGCCATTAAATTCTTGCTCAAATTTTATTATTATCCATCTTCTAAACCACGATATACTATCATCTGGCGTTTCTGGCAAAGCATTAGCACTAAAGTACAATCTAGGCAGATTCGTTATATCAA
Source organism: Candidatus Nitrosocaldaceae archaeon (assembly GCA_026002835.1). Next base: position 35,595 of record BPGC01000012.1, on the reverse strand, counting down.
AAGGATGTGAGTATTTACGCTCTACAGTTATAGGATCGCCTGCAATTATAGCTTTTAACTTGCTTGTGCTGGTTAATTCTAACTTCTTTATATCTGCAAATATATTAGCCAGTTTATTATCAAGCTCTGCTACTTTAAATCTATCATACTCTAGATCATGTAGAGATACATGACTAACGTTCTTTTTGCCTAACATAGTCTCAAAGAAGTTTAATAGAGTGCTTTTACCATTAGCACCTTCTCCAATGAACATTATTGCTTTTTGTATCTCTTGCACTGGTATGAATACTAAGGCTAATGCTTCTAATAGCTTATCTCTGTCATCTGCATTAGGCATTATGCTACATAAGAATTTGATAACCTCTCCTTGCTTCCTTTTTAGTTCTCTATCATCAGCAATATAGTTAGCATTTATCTTCTTTGTAGTAAAGTATCTAGGATTATGTTCCATTATTTCTAATGTATTTATGTTTATTATGCCATTGTTGCATGCGATATATGAAGTATTTGTATCAACATTAAGATAACTCAAATCTATTATTTGCTTTATTATCTTGTCTAAGTTTATGCTTTTTAGTTTATTGCTTGATATTAAACCATTTTCTAGCCTTGCATTCATTATTAACGAATTTAACTCTCTCCTAATATACTCCTCAACATCATAGATCACTTTATAGTAGCCTTCAAGATAATCATATTTATAGAGTAGATTATTACTATAAAATATCGGTTCGTTTGCTGTATAGTGTATATCTATGAACTTGCATATTAACAACGATTCGTCTATAATATACTTGCTATTTCCTTTTTCATCTTCTATAACTCCTATAATATCGCTTAGAATTTTATTGTAACCATGTGGGATTATTCTATGTCTTTCTTTTATATGCTCATATAATGCTAACCCATCATTGAATTTAATATCACATATATGACATGTATTATTCAAATCTTTTGCTAAACTCTCTATTTCATCAATGTTAGAATCATCATTGGATCCTAGTTTGTAAAAAATATTAGTACGATATAATTCTGTTAACATTGTTCACACCTCATCTTAAAATCTGCAAATATTCTATCATCATTAACCTCAATACCTTCTAATGCTAATACCTTCCATCTCAAAATTGCTAAAATGCATCTTAGATGATCTCTTGATACTCCTGCATGTTCTGGTACTCTATATGCTTTGTTATTAACTACTATTTCAACATAGTAAGCATTTTTATAATTATAGATCCTTGCTATATATCTTTGATATTCTTTCTCAAATATTACTCTAGCATTGTATATAGTTAGATCACCCCACATATTCATCACCTTTCCAATGGTATGACTTGCAATATGGACAAGATTTTGGATTTATCTTTCGACTTTGCCAACTATATCCACATCTTTTGCATATTTGTTCGAATTTTTTCTTATTCATATGCTTCATAATATTCATAAAATAAATATAATTTAAAAATATGCTAAAGATGGGCTGAAAACTATTAAGATTGTTATTAAAAATATAGGGATAGTACTTCTTAAATATAAAGCCTAGATTTTGGTTTTGGATCTTGTAATTAGATTGAATCATTGTATCTTGAATGCATCTATGTGATAATAGATATCTAAACCATGTTGACATATAATATGATTCTCATAATTTATTATTAAATCTTTTGTAAAAAATAAATGTTTATATATAAATGCAATATATAGTATTGCATGAATATTTAAGTTTTATGCTAGAAAAGTTCAATAATAAATTATGACAAAATTACAAATAATACTATATATTCATTTAAAAATCTGCTTTAATAATTACATATTCTCAATGATCTTAACCCATTTATGAGATCTTATCTTCTCTATCTGCTTTAGTATCTCTCTATCATTCTGTATCTTCTCAAATACCTCATTTATTATAGAAAGGTTCTCTCTTTCTAATGATTCTAATTCTTTCTCCTCATCCCTTGATAAACCCTCCAATTGCTTCTTCCAGTATAGTTTGACCCAATTATCATAATCTATAGGTTTTAGATGTTTTGATATCAACTCTAATAGATATTCTTTAGGTTCTTTGTATAAGCCATCTTGATAGAATTTCTCTTTGAAGTAGAGTTCATAGACTAGTGAATCTGCTATTTGCTGGTCAAAGAAATTAATTATTTTTTGTAATTTTTGTCTTTGTTCTTCTCTGGAATTTGAGAAACTTAGATAATCGGCTATTATATTATAACATGCTGGTTTATAAGACAAACAAATAGGTATTTTTTCAATATATTGTTTTGTATGTCTAAATCCGTTAGATAAGAATTGAGAAATAAAACTAAAAACGAATTCTATTAACCTAGAATTTAAAATTAATAAAAGATCTTTAGATGAATTACTCATTAAATATGCTGTATTTGAAAGATAAAATATACCTAGAGCATCCCAATAATATTCAGATGTCTTAGAGATTTCTTGCCATACAATTTTTGGTTTTTCAAATTCCTTATAGTAATCTGCAGCATATCTCTGTAGTGAATACCATTCATATCTTATGCCAGTTTCACTTATATTTCTGTTCTCTAACTCTTTTTTATATCTAGTCAGATAGTCATAAATTATTGGATATTGCTTTCTGAATTCTTCTTCTGCTTTCTGCGATGCGCCTTTTAGTAAATTATTATGTAACGGAAAGTGCCACGGTAAATAGATCAGGTATAACTTCTTCCAGCTCACATAATATCTCCCAATATCATTTCCTCTAAGTATTGGTTTAATCAATTCTGTACTCTTTGGTTCTTCTTCAATTAACTTTTGTCTAGTTTCATCATCAATAATAAATGCTTCATTAAAACCTGTTGTAATTCCTCTATATATTTTAACATCTAACTCTTTTAGAGGCTTTCCAACTCTTTTAATCCATTCCTTAATCTCTTCTAGATCTTTATTAACAAAACTCCAGCCTTCGTTATTTAAACTCTCTTGCTTAACATAATATGCTCCCTCTTCTATCTTTGTTAGATCAGAAGGATGATTATATAATATCTCATTCTTAATAGGTTTATCTTTTTGTATTACATAAACCATAGTATCTACAGTAGCACCAACAAATACTTTAATGCCATTAAAATCAATTACCTTCTTTATAGTAAAATTCTCTTTCAAGAATTCTCTTATCTTCTTACCATATCCTGCTCTTAACCACTTATTAGTAATTATAAATGAATGATAACCTCCACTCTTTGTTATTTGAAGACTTCTTAATATAAAGAACATAGAGTAATCAAATGTATTATCAAATGGTTTATAGAATCTTGAAAGTATATCTTTATAATCAATCTCATCAACGATATGATTTATCTCTTCTTGCCTTACATATGGAGGATTCCCAATAACAACATCAAACCCTCCTTTATCAAGCATAACCTCTGGAAACTCAAATACCCAATGAAAAGTCTTAACCTTCTTCAACTCTAATAATAGATTATACTCTTCAGCAAACTTTCTATCTAATTTACTAATGAATAACTCATTAATCTTATTCAATAGATCGTTTATAGGCTTTGCATATATTGAATTTAAAGATGCTATAAGTATCTTGATCAGTTTATCTTTAATGAATAATACCTCTTTGAACTCATTCCAATCAACCTTATCATCTGCTAATATCTGATTTATCCTTTTTATATCATCAATAATACCTTCAATACCAAGTTCTCTAGATATATTTTCCATATACCTTCTTAATGAGTGATTTAGAGGTATCTTTGCTGTATAATCTTTAACCTCATCTAGATCATTTTTAATAAATTCCAATAAAGTAGTTTTCTTCTCCCCTAACTTTGTATAGCCTATCAATGAATTACCAACTCTAAGATTGAAATGAACATTAGGAAATCTTACGAATGCTTTACTAGCATTAAAATGCTTTGCTAACGTTATAAACAATCTTGCCTTTGCAATCTTTATTGCTGAAGGATTAATATCAACTCCATAGATATTCCTTGCTAATATAATAAAGAATTTAACATATAGATTGAACTGTTCCTCATCCTTAATATCAAGCAATTCTATCTGCTTTATATTACCTTTATCATCAGATGATACTATCTTAAATCCTTCCTTTATCTCTAGCTCTCTTGCTTTATCAATTATCTTTGAATAAATATCAACAAGAACATCTATAGCACTAGCAAGAAAGTGTGCAGAACCAACTGCTGGATCTAGTATCTTTATATCTCTCAACTGCTTAAATAGATAGAATAAGATATCTTTATCAGCATTGTTTATCAATTCATCTATACTCTTAAAGTCTTTATTAAAATGCTCATTAACCCTATCTATAAGATAAGGCTCTATAGTATTCTTTGCTATATAACTAGTTATCTCTTCTGGAGTATAATATGCACCTAACTTCTTCCTCTCAAACGCTGTTATTAACTTCTCATATATTGCTCCTAAAACATAGTCATCTACATTACCTTCAGTCCACTCTCTACTCTCAAATAGATTCAGTAATGGAACATCAACAGATACCTTCTTAGGAGGAGTATTTATCAAAATATCAGTTATGTTATCCTTATAGAAACATCTATCTGGTATTGTTATATTATCATCAAACCCTCCATTAAGGAATATAGCTGGTCCTATAACTATAACCTTTCCAACAATCTTATCTTGATGATACATATTACCTTCATTACTAGATATCTTCTCAAATAGATACCTTAAGAAACCATAATAATCTTTGATATCAAACCTCTTCTGTTTCAACTCTTTAAACTTGTTAACAAAATAGTTCTTATCATTATTAAAGAAACCTCTCTCTTGTAAATACCATAGGATCATCATCTGCATCATTAAATTATCAACAAACTCTTCTTTCTTCTCAGTATCAATAATACCTTTTATATTATTTAATAAATAATCTCTAGCCTTCCTATAAAGTATATAGAATTCTTCTATTATATCACTCCTATCGAATAATTTATTAAAATTATCTTCATTAGGTTTATCTAGAACTTTCTTTAATTTATTAAGGAATGTCTGGTTAATCCTATTTAGATTCTTTATAATATGTTTATCCCTTCTGAAATCCTTTATAAACATGCTATTATCATAAACTATAAATCCTAATCTTGCTGTATATCCAGATAATGGCTTATATCTACTCTTAAAATATGATACCTCACTGCTATCAGCATTCTCTATAAATATAAAACCTTCATAGATATTTAGATCCTCATCTATTAATTCTGGTATTAAGCGTAAAGTATATTCTCTACCATTTATCTTGACATTCTTCTTATCATATTTATCTAACCCTTTAGTTATCATTTGTAATATATCAGAACTCATAATACCAACCCCAATGCTTCACATTCGGTTTCAATGAATCTATACTTGTAATGCCTTTCTCTTTAACCAGATAATCATGTAATGTATTTACTGTATCAACCAGATTATTTACTATTACATTATTGTTGTTAATGCTGATAAGGTTCATCTTTATCAATAGATCTTTAAGTTCTCTAGAGTATGTATGGTATGGAAGTAATTGTAACATAAGAACTATGCTCCTATATTTATCAAATATGTTAGAACTTTTAGCCTCCTCTCTCTTTACTAATAAAGCATTATATAGATTGTATAGGAAACCTCTTTGTTCTGGATTTTGTTCTTTTATCTCTTCTATAACTTTTTTATTCTCATCATCTATCTTCTTTAAGCAATTTATAATATGATCAATATTACTAGCACTCTTCTTAGAATTGTTTATTAGATCCAAGAATATCAATGGCGTCTCATACTTGATATTATTATCTTTAATGCTAACTATCTTCTTCATTATAGAGTATTTTCCTCTATAAAACTCATATACACTAATCAATTTATCATTGCCATCTATGAATGTATAGTATGTATCATCTAGATCCTTAACATCATCAAAATCATCTGGTTTATACTTTAATTCATACTGTATCTTATTGAGCAATATATACTCATCCATCTGCTCCTTTGGAATACCTCTTGGTATGAACTCCTTAAAGTCATCTGATAAACCATACTCTTCTAATGAAGTAATAGATGCTTTTGATATATCCTTTATCTTCTCTCCAAATGTTTCTATCTTAATCTCCTCTTCTGGAGATAATATCTTTACATCCTTACCAACTATCAAGGTTAGATCATGTATTTTCTCTTTAAGTTTATTAAGAACTCTAACAACTACTTCAATCTCATTGCTAGGTATGAAGTTTATAACAGTAATATCCTTATCATTCCCTATCCTATTTACCCTTCCAACCCTTTGGACTATAACCATAGGATTCCATGGAAGATCATAATTTATTACAGCATCTGCGTCTTGTAAGTTTACTCCCTCACTAAATACATCTGTAGATATTAATATCTGTATATCTCCATATTTTTCAACATCATCATAACCATTATTAGCATCTGGAGCGAATCTCTTGATATAACTAACCTTTGTATCTATATCTATGTCCCCAGTTACCAATCTCATCTTTATATCGTTCCTTTTATGATCCTTGATCCATCTATGTAATATGCTCTCTTTCTCAAACCATTCCCTAAGGTTATGATAAAGATAGTAAGCAGTATCCTTATACTGAGTAAATATTATTATCTTCTTACCATATAGAGATGGTAGATCTTCTGATTTATAATTTGGATCATATAGCATATTCTTTAATGCTTCGAGCTTAGGATCTTTTCTATACTTGTATATATCAACCTCTATCACTTCTTTATCTGCTATCTTTCCTAACTTTATAAAGCCAATATCATCTCTATCTTTCAGTTCATCAAGTTTCAGTAATATCTTGTGCATTATCTCTATATCATGTTTGAGATGCTTTAATAATCTCTTCAAACCAACTTTTAATATCTCTATACTATCATAGTTAGCGATCTCTCCTAATTCATCTTCTGCATACTCTAGCAAGATGTTCTTAAGCCTATCAAACCAACTTTTCTCTTCAACCTCAATGTCATACTCATAAACCTCTTCTAATTCTTTATCGATCTTTGCTTTTTCTATAGCCTCTTTAACAAGTTCTTCTAACTTCTTATTGTTGATTATTTTATCTAGATTACTGTTAAATATTTTATAGAAGACCTCTGCTTTTGCATGTATCCTTCGTAATGTTGCTTCAAATGGATATATACCAGATTCCAATCTCTTGCCTAGTAATAGTTTTAACAATTCTGCTATCTCTATGTAATGTTTGCTTTCCTCATCCTCATCTTCTTCAAATACAACAAATCTAGTTCCATATAATTTAGTGTATTCAAATGTCAGTTCATCTAAACTCTTACTAACAAGCTTTACCAATTCATCATAATTTTTATCATGAACATGAAATCTAGAATAATCTAAACTATAAGGCTGAGGATCCTTAAATATCAATGGCTTATTATTGATCTTTATATCTTTAAATTGCTCTGCTATATATTTTCTAGTTCTTAAAACCATGATCTCATCCAATACTTTCTCTTTTATCTCGGAAGCTTTCTTTAGTAATTCTTGTTTCAGATTCTTATCGTCAGTATCTATCAACTTCTTCTTTAATCTATTATACTCTCTTACTAGTTCTGCTATATTTACACCTTTAATATTGAATTGTGTAAATGCATCATCCATAAACAACCTTATCAAGTTATAGATATCTGTAATAGAATTGTTTAATGGAGTAGCTGTTAATAGAATGAATCTATTAGTAAAATTAGCATCATTACTTTTCTTCTGCAGTTTTCTAACGTTCTTGAATCTATTAGTATTCTTGTTTCTGTACTTATGAGCCTCATCTATAACTATTAACTCGTATTCATCTGCTAATTCTTCCAGTTTAAGATCGTTATAATTCTGGAATAATCCTAGTGATAAAAAGTGTACTCTACTAACATATTTGTTATCTTTATAAAGTTTATAAAGTTTCTCATTACCTTTATCATCTAAACATACTCTAGTATAATTGGAAAAAAATGCCTTTGAATGTACCAATAACTCTTCCCATTGAGGAATTAATGAAGGAGGTAAGATCAATAATACTGAAGGTTCTTTATCATTATAAAGCCAGTTAGGATATCTCTTATTGATAAAATCTTCAATTATTGCTGATGCCATATAGCTCTTGCCTAAACCTACGGAGTCTGCTAAGATAACTCCATTATAATGATTTATTATATTTATAGCATTTAACACTCCTACAGTTTGGAACTCTGCTAATATATCTCCCTTTAATACATCTAACACTCTTCCTTCGAACCATTTATAAACAAAATATCTGAATAATCTCTCTTTATCAATATACTTGCCTATTAATGGATATTCTCTCTTTCTCTTTGTAGAGCCAGATACATCTATTACCTTTATAAGATCTTCATTAAATTGTATAGCTTCACTCCATAGCTTATCAAACCAACCTTCTAAATAGTCTACATCATTCTTATCAGTGATTATAACATTCAACTCTTTATTCCTTGTTAAACCTTCAGCAGTAAAGTTTGATGAACCTACTATTCCTAAACCTCTTGTCCCATATCTCTCATTAGGATTTGTTATGAATAGATACAACTTTGCATGTAATCTAGCCTTATCAAATAACTTAACCTCTATAACATTATTTGCAACAAGATCTCTTAAAGTTGTTATCTGCTCTACTTGCTCATCTGTTAATTGTTTACTCTGCAGATCTTCAATCATCTTTATCTTTAATAACTCTCTTAGATTATATCCTTCAACCAATTCTTCTTTAGTTGGATAAGTAGTTTCATTACCCATTACTATCTTTAGAAATGGTTTCTTATCATAATTATTAGAGAAATCATCTTTCACTAAAGAGAAACCACTCAAGAAGAAATAACCTATAGCGAACTTTGCCTCTTTCGCTCTCTTTAATTGATCTCTAATAACATTGACAAGTTCTCTATTAGGAGTATTATCTATTATGTTAGATGCTATCTTCTCGTTATATGCCATACTATTATAATCTCTAATAGCATTAAAATAAATTATGGTTTAACAATTTATAGTATGGCATTCTATATACTATAGTTTGAAGAATGTAGATTGTTCTAACATAAAGAAAGGAAGGTATGAGAGTAAAGATGTTTATAATATGAAGTTATTGCTATGCAAATTAGGTAAAAGATTGGGTTATGAGGTTGAGGGAGGCGATGTTATGATTAAAGCTATGAAGGGAGATATATCAAACTTATCAAAATTACCATATGGAATAATAATAGTTAAGAGAGGTAAAGGATCAATAGAGAATATAAGGAATAGGTTTGAGAGAGCATTAATTGAATTTAGATTATTACATAGATTAAATAATGTTATAATAGCATCTTTTAAGGATATAGAAGAGCTTGCAAAATATTATTAATTATGCAACCTATATATTCAGATCGTCTTATCACTTGGTTAGATTAAATACCAATCTTTAATAATACATGATTAGTAAAATGCTCATGAGAATATTAAATTACATGCAAGTTATGTAAAATGTAATTTTATTCTATGTATTACTATAATATAACTAGTGATTTAATTTATTATTTTTTAAAAATATATCATTATAAATTAAATAATTTATCTAACTTTCTATTGATCTCTTCTTTAAGTATTGGTCCTAATTCTCCTATCTCTCCATATACTAGATCTTTCAATACAGTAGCAATTTTATCTAGTTTAATAATAGAATCTACTTTTAAACCAGTTAATTTAAACTCTGGATGATCTAATAACTATCTAATATTCAGATAATGTATTAGGTATCCTTGATGATATAAATGCAACTATAACATCTTTATCTCCTTCATGTATAACTAATGCTAAGCTTGTAATTAGTAAGATCTGTAAAGGGGAATGGTATTAATACTATCTTATCTTTCATCTATACCTCTTCTTGATATTTTTAATACTGTATATATCTGGTTCATCTTCTAAGAATTTAAGAGATTCTTGTGATAGATTCATTAACGATTCTATCTCATCTATCTTCTTTATCTCTTCAAGTTCAGATTCTCTACTCATATTTTTAAGATAAGATATTTTAATATTAAATCCTCGCTATAAGTTATTAAATATAGCATCAATAAAAAATAAAAAATAGGATATTTTGCTCTATCCCTAGGTTTCATACACTCTATCTGCCAGAATCTCTCCCGGCCCATTATTATATATTGGTTGAAATGGTGCATAACTATCATCAGAGGTTAAAGTATTGGTTATCAAGGGTAGATACTCTAGAAGATAATGATAAGGAGATAGTAAAGCGGTTTGTCGATGCATTACTAATAGCAGGCGTAGGAGAGGCTAAAGTATTCAACTATGCACAGTTCTCCTATGAGATACTCAAGATAAAATCTAGCCTTAAGATAGAAAAGAGCATTAAAGATTTTAGTAGAGAAGAAGTAGATAAGGTAGCAAAGGTAATAATAAACGATAAAGGTTGGAGTTATAGTACGATCTCAATAGCATTAAGAGCTTTAAAGAGGTTAATACATTATGCTAAGCATAGAAAGATAGCAGATGGTAATAATACAAAATATTGTTATGAAGTAGAGCATATACATCCAGATAGATATAAGAGGAAGGCTATGAAGGAAGAGAGGATCAAAGCTAGTGAACTACTAACAGAAGAGGAATTGCTCAGAATGATAGATAAAGTTCCTTTGCTTAGCAGATATCCTAAGAGGGATAAGGCATTGTTGTATGTTATGTATGAGTTTGCAGCTAGACCTTCTGAATTGCTAAATATGAGGGTAGGAGGAGTAGTATTTGAGGAGAGCTGTGTAACTATAACTACTATTGGCAAGACAGGAGTAAAGACATTATCTCTAGTATTATCCTATCAATCGTTAAGGGAATGGTTAGAAGAGCATCCAGATAAGGATAACCCAGAAGCATGGCTATGGTATAGTAGACCTAAAGGAAGGATAAGTTATGGAAGGTTAAGCAAGTTTGTAAAGGATCTAGCAAAAGCATCTAACATAAAGAAGAAGGTATGGTTATATCTATTCAGACATACAGCATTAACACATGTAGAGAAAGAGTTTGGTTCTAGTATAACTGAACAATATGGAAATTGGAGGAAAGGTTCTCCAATGAGGAATGTATATACTCATCTAGCAAATTCTGATCAGAAAGAAGTTATACTAAAGAAGCATGGTATTAAGAAGAATATTAGTAATGGTATGGTAACATTTAGAGAGTGCTATAGATGCAATACAAAGAATGAACCTAATGCTAGAATCTGCAAACTATGTGGATTGATATTAGATAAAGAATATGCAAATACAATAAGGAATAATCAGCAAGAGAAGATTAAAGAGTTGGAAGAAAAGATAGAGAGATTGACTATGTTATTTGATGAACTTACTAAGAGGATAGGCTAGATACTATATCCTTTATTTCTTTCAACTCTTTATTTATTGCTTCTATCAGCTCTTTATTACTCAATTTATCTATCTTCATCAATAGATAATTATGCTATATCTCTAGGCAATTTGAAACCTCTCTTTACTAACTCATTATTAACCTCTCTAATAGCAAAGCAGAATCCTACATGCAAACAATCATCTTTCTCACAATATCTGCAATATAACAATCTCTTATCTCCATGTGGTTCAACCTCTATTAACTTATCCTCAAAATGATCTTTTATTGCTATTGAACCATCGCTCATTATACCAACAAACTCTAATGCTGGTGCCTTTCTCATTATCTCTGCTCTTCCTTCTATTACTTCTATCAGATACTCATTAAGCCAGCCTGTGAATGTCTTCTTTATCTTAGGTTTATGTTGTTCATAGTTCTCTCTAAACCTTTCATATACTTCTTCCCTCATAAGTACAGTCTTCCAACCTTTTCTTGGCATACTGTATATTATATATACTACTGTAATATAAAGTTTAAATAAAAATATTATATATAGTACTAATATGGTACATATACATATACTGCTATATCTGTTCGCTATATTATATAATAGGATGCATAATCATAAACCAATAGAAGTAGAAGGAGAGATTGTATGTAGAGAATGCGGTATAGTATTAGATAGAGAAGAGATTATTGAAGATTATAGAGATCCTCATGGTAAAGCAACCCTATGGCAATATGGTTTAGGTAGCATAAATAAAGGAGAGAGGGAAGATATTAGCATTATTAGCAATATATGTCAGAGGTTAAACTTAACAGAAGTTATAAGCATAGAGGTATTAACCTTATACAATAGATATGTTAAGGATGATAAAGATAGGCTAACAGCAATAAAACTAGCATTATTAGAGATAGCAAGGAAGTATAGATTAAAGATAGATAAGAAGATCATAAAAGAGGTTAGCGAACTAAACTTTGGCAAGTCTGGCAGAGATTATATCTATGAATTGGAGGTATCAAATAAACTAGCAAAGAGGTTTGGAGCTTCTAGAGCTGTAAAGCATCTCTTAGAGGTGAGTCTATGGATATAAAAGCATTAGATAGGATAACTGTAAGGGGTTATGAGGATAAAGATAGAGTAAATGTTGTAAAATATAATAATGAATTATATTGTATAGACGATCCTCTATTATTAGATAAAGTTAAGGATTATAGAGTTATAGCAGAGGTTAATAATCAGAAAGAGTTATGGAAGCATTACATAGAGAATAACATTAGGAATTGCTTAGATCCATTTAAAATATTGTTGCTATACAAAGAAGGAGTAATTACTGAAGATATATTACCAAATAATATTAGAAAGTTATTAGAAGATTGTATAGAGATAGATAATAGCATATTAGAAGGGTTAGAGCGATACATTAGAGAGTTAGAAGCAAATACTAACAAGCCTATACTATTGCATATAACTATCCTTATAGGTATAAGAGATGCTATCAAGAGGTTGCAAGATAATAGCATAGATATTAACATCAATGATATAGTACACGATCTCACAAATACAGAAGGAGATACCATACACTTACCAAATGCTAAAGCTATTAAGGTATTGGTAGAGAAGCTAGTAGAGGATAAAGAGGAGAGAGAAGATAGAGATAACTGGGAAGCATATAAGCAAAGGAGAGATTCTTATATAGCAAAAGAGATGGAAGGTTCAAAGGCAAGTATAGCTGTAATAGAAGAGAACAAAGAAGAAGAGAATAATGATATATCAACTAATGAAGATAAATCAGAAGAGGAAGAAGGTTATGAACCAATAGAAGAGAAGAAGTTTTCTAAAGTTGAGTTGAAGATATTATTGCTATATCCAGAAGAGCAGAGAGAAAGGATTATGAAGTTTATAGAGAAGATTAAGAATGCTACTAGCAAGTTTTGCAGAAAGAATGGTATAGAGATAGGCGAGATGTAATGAGGCTGAATAAGTTAGAACAAGAGATACTAAATTTTTCGTTGATAAGGAGGTAAGAGAAGTAAGTTTTAAAGCTCTTAGGAATGAGATAGTATTTAATAGGAGGAATAGATTAACGGATTTTCTAGAAGCATTAAAGAGGTTGTGCAATAAGAAGATATTGTATCAGTTAGATGATATAGTAAGTATAGATGATATAAGCAAGTTTATACAAGCTGTATTAAGATTGGAACGTTCACATACTGCAGAGCTATTACATACATTTGTTATATATTCGAAAGATGATATGATTAATAACAATATAGCCATAATAAATTTGGATAATGCTATATCTCTTACTTTACATAAAACATCTTCAAGCTATATAATGTTATTAAGTAAACAGAGTAGCAAACGAAAAGCTATATGTGAGCTTAGAGCAAGAGGTTATATAGAGATAATATCATACAAGAAGTATAGGTTTAATTATAATAGATTAAGGAGAGGGTTAATAGCTATATTGTTAGGCAAATTATTGGATACAAGATGATACCATGCTTTAAACCATCTATTGAATAAAATCGTTCCATATTTCAATAATTTCTGGAACGAAATCGTTCCACACTATAATCATCTATGGAACAATTTTAGACTAATCTTCTCACAATCTATTATACCTTGATGATAGAAAGGGTTAATACAATCATAAGCAAAGATGAGTATATAGAATTACCATTAGAAGAGAAGATAAAATTTCAAGGTGCAATAAGGATATTATGCAGAAGATGTAATTATGAATATCTAGATGATAATGCTAAGAATTATTATAACTATGATATTAGCAGATGTCCTAGATGTGATAATATAATATCATTAAGGAAGAGGAATAAACTGATATGGAATAGACATATTAGCAATAGTATAGAGGCAATTAACTTCTTAAATAGAAAGGATATGCCAGATAAGATAGAAGCAGAATTATATCTTAAATTCAATAATAGAGATAAGTTATTAGAGTTTCTTAATAATAACAATATAGAAGGAGATATCAATATCATATTCTAACCCTATCTTTTTTATTATCTTATAGAATGAATTTAATTATTAATGAAGAGTATAAAGCATTATTACCTAGATTAAGTAATGATGAATGTAATGCATTAAAAGAGTCTATAAAGAATGATGGTATGAAATACCCTATTATTGTAAATAAGAAGGGTGTAATTATTGATGGTTATAACAGATATAATATATGCAATGAGTTAGGGATAGAACCAGAGGTTAAGGTTATAGATACTCTAGATGAGATAGAGGATAAAGAATTTGTCATAAAACTTAATCTGAAGAGGAGGCAGTTAGATGCAATAGATAAATGCTTATTAGCAGAGAAGTTAGAAGAGATAAAAGCAGAGAGAGCTAAGAAGAGGCAAGAAGCAACGATCCCAAGTAAAGGTGAGAAAGGGTTTAAAGCAATTAATGTGGTATCTGATTCAGATACCACATTAGAAAAAGGCAAGTCAGCAAAACTAGTAGCAAAGGAAGTAGGTTTAGCTTATGATACTTATGCTAGATTCAAATTTATAAAGAAACATTCTCCAGATCAGTTCAATAAACTTCTCAAAAGAGAGGTATCGATAAACCATGCTTATGGAGAAGCTAAAAGAATAATGAACATGAATAACAATCTTAAACCTAAACTTCATACGGATGGTAATAAAAAGTATAATGTTATACTAGCAGACCCTCCTTATGATTATGATATTAAATTAAGAGGTAATCCTAGCATTCATTATAAGACATTAACAGATGATCAGATCTATAATTTCTTAAAGGATAATAATTTAGAGGATAAGATAGATGATAATGCTATACTATTCTTATGGTGTCCAAATCCTAAATTAAGAGAAGCATTAAAGGTTATAGAGGCATGGAAATTTGAGTATAAAACAAATATGGTATGGGTTAAAGATAAGATAGGATTAGGATATTATGTTAGAAGTAAGCATGAACTATTATTAATAGCAACTAGAGGTAATATGGTTCCATTAGAAGCAAATAGACCAGAATCTGTAATAATTGCTGATAGAAGCATACATAGTAAGAAGCCATTAATAGTATATGATATTATTGAGAGTATGTATCCTAATGCTAACTATCTAGAGTTATTTGCTAGGAATACTAGAGAGAATTGGGATAGTTATGGATTAGAACTATCTTGATTATAAATATTATAATTGATAATATGATTACTATTTTACTATTTAAGGTTAATTATTATGATTAATTTCGTTATATATATATCAATTATTTGTATAATGTAGATAATGACGAAATATAACATGAATAAGATCCAAAGTATTATAGCAGTAATCATAGGAATAGTAATAAGCATTGGAGTATTATTATATCAAGGAATAACTACTGCTTCAAACAATTCTATGATTATTGTTACAGATAGAGAACCTTTAGATAATAGAGAGCTACCAAATAATAATGTGTGGTTAGGTGATGATGGAATACCAAAGATAGAACCGCTAACGGATGAAGAGAAGAATAGAGCTATGGATATAATCAAACAAGATGAATCTCTCAAGCCAATTCTTGAGACTAATGAATGGTATCTTAATAGTATAATGGGTAGATATGAAGAAGATGGTACAAAAATAGGAGCAGATATTCATATAATATTCAAAGAACCAGTATGGTTTGATAAGAGTTATGTTGATGCATTTACATTTAAAGAGCGTCATGCTACCATGTGGATGAGTTCACTAACAATTACTGTTGATCTAAATAAGAATAAGGTTATAGGTATAGGACCAGGAATGGCAAAATTGCCAGGAGATACTCCATCATCAGTAATACCAAAAGAGGCAGAATCTATTGCTAGAGAATATGCTAGTAATAGATTAGGTAATGATATAGATATAAGATTACATACTCTCATGAAAGCACCAGAATTTCCTGAAGGTATAGCAACATTCATGGTAATAAAAGATAATCAACCAAAGATGTTTGTAGCTATTAATTTAGCAGATATGAGTATAGATGAGGAGCATACTGGAGTAGTAGGAGGTGTTTGAGTATAATAAAGATCGTTAGTATTATTTCTGCTACAATGCTCTTGACAGCAGGATTGGTATATGCTGCCTATACGCCCAATCTAATGATAATTTATAATGATGGAGATAGGTTCTATAATCATGACTTCCTATCAAATATAGACCCACCAAGTAACTATGATGTGGATTGGCCTGTTACCATGCTTTTCTGTAATAATGCCGATATTAACAAAGTTAAATGGATATACTGGGGTCCTACAATTGCTACGCCCATGTATATGAAGATGAATGATGGTAATAGATGGGTCTGGGATAGTGATATGGGAACTAAAAACTCTTTCTGGTACTCTGGATATCTTCAACAATGGGTAAAGTTACATATGAGGATATATGCTCCTAATCCACCCGATTATATGACAAATTATAACTGGGGTAAATATGTGGTAGGAACTACTCATTACGATGAATTTTGGTTAGAATCGTGGAGTGGTTATAGTCAATACGCAGAGTATGATTTATCAACATATGCATATAACAAAGGTTATCAGGTTTATGTAGATTCTGAGCCTATGTATAATAATGATAATAGAGGTAATATAAATAATCATATATGGCAGAACGATGGATATGCAACAAGAGTCTGTGTGCCGTAAAAATCCGTTCTTTATTTATATAAACAATTTATTTTTGGCGATTATGCATCTTTTGTTCCTAACATACAATCAACTATTATATCAAATAAATCCTTATTTCTATTATTATATCTTCGTATCATCCCTTTAACATAATAAAAAGAAATGATGATTACTCACTATTTACCATCAATTTTATCCAAGTTTGATCTAACAAACAAAATAGTATCTGGATAATTCTTCGCTCAAATATAAAAATGATATAAGGATGCTGTAGTTATATTAGTTATTACAAGAATTAGGATAATAAACCCTCAGATAATAACTATGATAATTATCATGTAAAATATAAGATATATGTAATAATATCACTATATTAGTTATAGTTATTACATTTTTGAGTAGTAATATAGTTCCATTAGAAAGTAATAGACCAGAGTCTGTTATCTATCATAATAGAAGCATACATAGTAAGAAGCCATTAATAGTATATGATATTATTGAGAGTATGTATCCTAATGCTAACTATCTAGAGTTATTTGCTAGGAATAAGAGAAAGAATTGGGATAGTTATGGATTAGAACTATCTTGATTATAAATATTATAATTGATAATATGATTACTATTTTACTATTTAAGGTTAATTATTATGATTAATTTCGTTATATATATATAGGTTCTTTGAATAATATTGTTAATGAAGAACAGTAACTTCAAACTATATATAATGCTGGCAGCATTAGTTGCTATAAATATAGTAGTTGCAGAAGAAGCATATTCCACACATTATTATACTGGACATAGATGGTTATTCTCTACCATTAATGTGTGTTATGACTCTTATAGTTTAAAGAATGTAAATATAGATGGCAGTACAAATCAATTCAGTAAAGTTGCAAGCGAGTTAGATCAAGGTAGGGCTTCTTGGAATAACCTCCCATCTCAATTCACATTAAATAGAGTTAGTAGTTGTAATAACTGGGTTACTGGTGAATATCATAATACTGACTGGCTAGGTAAGGTAGTATCACAATATCAGTTTGGTTATATAGTAGATGCTGATATGATAATTAATACTAAATATAATTTTAAAACAGCACCAGAATGCAATGGAAGTACATATGGTTATACATTAGATTATGTAGCAAGACATGAATGGGGTCACTATGTTGAGTTTAATGATTATCCTTTTACTGTAATGCATCCAAGCTATGACTGCAATCGCTGGAATGGTATAGATTCTCATACTAGTTCTAGTGTTAGTAACATATATGGGTGATATATATGAGTAGTATTAGTAAGAAAACATTGTTGGCAATTATAGCTGCTCTATCAATAATACCATTGCTAATAATATTCATGTTCACTGATACATTCTCTGGAGGGAGTATTCATACATCATATATACCATTAACAATTGAAGATTTAGCAAAGAGTGATCTTATAATAATAGGCAGAGTAGAAGGTATATATTCCTCAATATTTCATGAAGGGTATAAGACAAGATATCCTATAACATACTTTAATGTTAATATAGATAAGATAGTTGCTGGTAATTATAGTAGTAATAAAGTTAAGGTTGCTGTAATGGGTAATGAGAAATATACATCTAGTGAGTATGATGAGTTATTGAATGAGACATCAAAAGGAAAGGTTTTATTATTCTTGAATCATGCTGGTAATTCTAGCGATATATACGGAGATGCATATCTTTATAGAGGTTATCAAGGAAAGTTCAGTATAGACGAGAATAATATCGCACATAATCCAAAGTATGGAGATATACCATTAGATAAATTGATAGCAATGATAGAGGAGGCTAGAAATAGTTAAAAATATTTTATTCATTTTTATTAAAAGTGGCATTGGTTTTCCCTTATTATTCATTATATATTATACAGATACAGCGTGCTTTCAAAAGAGAATTCATAGATAGAAACAGTTATTCAACAAAGCGGCAAGAAACCAGAGATAGTATATGATATTATTGAGAGTATGTATCCTAATGCTAACTATCTAGAGTTATTTGCTAGGAATAAGAGAAAGAATTGGGATAGTTATGGATTAGAACTATCTTGATTATAAATATTATAATTGATAATATGATTACTATTTTACTATTTAAGGTTAATTATTGATATTAATTTCGTTATATATATATATAGGTTCTTTGAATAATAGATTAATGCAGTACAATAATATGATAAAGATGCTAGGAATAGTAACTATAGCATTGTTGTTAATACCTACAATATCTTATGCAGTACAACAATATGGTTATCATGCAATAAAACCTAGTGGTTCATTCAGTGAAATTTTAGGGGTAAAAGGCAAAATATATCCATATGCTAGCTCTACTACTGATCATGTAGATAGAATGATATATCTATTTACTACTGCTAATCCAAAGCTGTCAATTGGTATAGGGCATGTAGATTTTGGTAATGGGGCTATATATTATACTGGATATTTTGATGAAGGTTTGAATGATAATGTGCATTACATATTAGGAGGTTCTCCGACAAACTGGTATACAGCAGAGGTTGTTACACCTAACACTTCCTCTACAACATATTATTGGAAGATAAATGGTATAACAAAAGGAAGTTATGATTGTAGTACTTGTAACCCAATTACTCTAGCAGGTGCTACATCATGGGGGAATAATGCTAATAATGTATATGGTAATTTTAAAGATCTTCAATTGAAGAGAAATACAGATACACAATACCAATACTTCCAATCAATAGTTAATCTAAAGAAATGTAAAGAACTTCCTAGTACATTAGGTTTTGAGTATCCATTATCTGGAAATTCAATAAATCAATTAATAGTAGATGCTACTACACAACATGAGTGTACAGGTGATGTTAGTGATCAATGGTTATATAGAGGTGGCAATTGGGGTTGAATAGCAATATAATAATTATTAGCATGGTAATAATTGCTGGTATTACTATAACATTATACTCATTAACCTATACAGAATCTGCTAAATTACCAATGGAAGGGAGCATATACAATCAGAATAATACCGATTATGTAGAAAGTTTCAGAGTTCCAAAATATATACCAGATGGATATGAACTATATACATATTCCAATGCTCCTCCTTCCACACTTGAACTTGATTATAGACCAATAAATAGAGATGAGTTTATACGTGATGGTATAATCTTTGTTGCTGAGAAAGATAATCCAAATATAGAGAAAGGCATAGAAACATTTCTAGATTTTAAAGCAAATTCTCAGAGAGGTAATTTAGTCCAAATATTTGAGATTAATGGTAACCCAGCAATGGGTTGGGAGGCAGGAGTAAAGAATACGGTGTTGATATTTGATAATGGCACTAAAAGGATAATAGGAGAAACTAGTTATGATGCTGCAATAGCTATGATAGACCAGAATGAGCATGTATACTATAGTATATCATCGCCAACTTTACCATTAGAGGAACTTAAAAAGATGATGGAATCTATCTATCAATAATTTTTTGTTATCTTGATTATTTATTGATGAGATCATTTATCAAAGATCTAAAGGATAGCGATATAGATGAGGATAGAGTTATAGAATTCTTATCTGAATACTTTAATGCTGAATGCTATAGCATAGAGAATAAAGGTTATGGCATAATATTACAAAGATTAGGTATTGATTATTATCTAACAAAAGATGATAGAATCATAACAGTTCAAAAGAAGATAAGAGATGATAGATACTATATGAGAGATATTTTAATAGAGTTATATCATATTGATAGTAATAATAAGAAGCATGAAGGTAATTTTTATAATATAAAAGCTGATTATTTGCTATATCTATGGCAAGAGAATAACGAGTTATTAAGTAGAGGTTTATTGATAAATGTTAATAAGCTTAAACGCTGGTTCTATGCAAATAATGATAGATATGAAATAGTAAAGAGTGAAGGAACTTATTGTGGAAATAGAAGATGGATAACTTATAACAAGATTATACCTATTCAACATTTGGATTCTGATATCTATAAAGAGATAATATTATAATGTTTGCTCAATAAGCATTCTAGCTCTCTTGCTTATATGTATTGTTAATTTATCCTTATTCTTTATTATAAGCATGATAGCATTATGCTCTCTATCATCTCTAACTATATCTGCATGTATACTATAATGATATTTGAAAGCAAATATGATTATTGCATCTAATGCTATACTAGGATCAATTATCATCTTATATCTTTCATCCTTATCTAATGCTATTCCTAACATCATTATATAATGAGAGAAGGATGATACCTAATAGCATAGATGAATATAAGAAGATAAGAAGACTGATCTATAAAGAGGAAGAGATAGCATATCTAGAGTCAATAGAATAAATCCTTCTTTATTTATAACAAAATAGATTTATAATGATTATTGATAATATCAATTATGAAGAGTATAAGTATCAATGTTCCAGAAGAGATAGCAGTTCTATTAGAGAAGGATCCTAGCCTTAAGGATATTATAGAAGATATATTCATAGATGATGCTAGAAGGTATCTATTAAAATTGTTAGTAGCAGATAAACTAGCAGAAGATAGCAAACTAACAGAAGATGATATAATGGCAATTGATAAGATTATAAAGAAAGGATTGTATGAAGATGAGAGTAATAATAGATACAAATAAGCTTATAGCATCTATGCTTAAAGATAATAGGGTTAGAAAACTATTCTTCAATCCTAGATTAGAATTCTACGCTCCAAGTTTATTATTAGAAGAGATAGAGAAGTATAAAGATATGATAATAGGTAAGGTTTCAGAAGAGTTGTTTAGATATATAATGGATCAAGCAAGGGATAGAATAGTATTATTAGATGCTAAAGAGTATATGAAGGAAGCAGAATTAATAGCAAGTTTTGATATCTATGACTCTCCATTCATAGCATTAGCATTAAAGTTGAATATCCCAATATGGAGTAATGATAAACAATTGATAAAATATTCGTTCAATTCTAGATATACTGCTATTGATACTATAGCATTAGAAAGCATATTAAAAGGCTTAAAGATTGAAGATGTATTGAGAGATCTTAGAACTAGATATTATATTATGTGAGGATACTGTTATTAATATTGATAGTAATGATAGATTATGCTTATGCCCATTATTATGAGCAATATGCTAATGATGATATAGAATGCTATTATTATAATTATTCAAACAATAACTTTGATTATTATAGAGAAGACTGTTATTATTATGATGATAATTTTAATTATAAATACTGCTATGCTTATGATTATTCATATGATTATGATAATAGTTATGGATATGGATATGGTAATGCTTGCTATTGGTATGTTGATATTAGCATTAATAGCAGTAAATATATCATATATGATAGATATCCATTATCAAATAATGATCTAACATTATATAAAGGAGATAGTTATGGTTATCATGCTAATGTTACTTTAATGTATATAGATGCTAGTAATCCTTCTTATATAACTAATGCTTATTCTATTATTCCTGATAATATATCAGTTAATGCTAATGAATATCTATTTGATCTGCCTTTAAACGCTACTATTAAGACTGATAATGATATAGATTATGGCTATTATACTATTAATGCTGTAATTGAGTATAAAACTCCTTATCATTACTATCATTATAGTAATCATTGTTCAATAACTGAAGAAGATACAATATGTAATGATTTTAGCAATAGTGATAATGGATATATTGATAGAACTATTAGCAGAATATTAACTGATTTTGAGGTTGTTAGATACAATCCAAAATTCATAGTATATCCATATCTATCTTTATCATCAAATAATACATGGTCATTTGATAAACAATTGATGCTAGCAATACATTATCTAGGCTCTGAAGATAATGGCATTATATATAAGAATAGAAGAGCATTATTAAATGATTATAATAATACTAGCTATGGATATCAAGTATTAAAGGGATATGATATACCTATTATCAATAATGATGATATTAAACAATATCTAAATCAAACTATTAGATTTAATATGATAAATCAGACTAGAGATTCCTTTAATAATATATGCTTCAATGATAATTATATTGCTTATGATAATGAGGTTATGTTTGTAGAGGAAGGATACTATGCTATGAAGATTGATTATGATATATCATTAAATGATATAATAGATAATGGATTAGCAGATATAACATTAGATGCTAATTTCAATAGTAACTTTATTGATAATAGAAGATTATTCTCATTTAATTATATCTATCCTTCTAGAGCTTTTAATGCTAATTTTACTATATATTCTATAACTGATGATAATAATGATATTAAACCATTAGTAGTTGATAGGATAAGCATAAGATTCAATCCATATAATGATAGTATAGCATTATATGATTATATATTAAACAAATATAATTATGATATCTATAAAACATATAATCAGTATGATCATAAATTAGTTGATAATATCCTATGCTTAGAGGATGCTATTGCTAATTATAATAGAGTTGATTATATAGCATATAATACTGATAGATTGAATGCTAATGTATTATATACTAGCATATTGATTAGCAAATCTGCTTTAATGCTATACAATACTAGCAATATATATGATATACCATTAAACTATGCTCTAACAGCTCTAACTCCATATAATATAACTATAAGTATAACAAAAGATGGTATACCAATAAGTAATGATTATACTCTACCAGCATTACAACAGTATAGTAATTATGTATACTATGCTAATAATGGTAAATATGATTGGACTGATACATATATTAAAAGGTATGATAATACTATAAGTATTGAACCTCCTAATACTTTTAGGATAAATAATTTAATAGTTAAATATTATGATGATAAAGAGTATACTGATATAATTGATAATTGCTTATTAGGATGCAAACTATCTATTGATAAGAGATATGATGTATGGATAATTATAGATAATGAGTGGCATGGTAGAGCTCAAGCATACTTTTATGGCATTAATAGTACTAGCAATTACTATAATACTGATATGCCATTCATATTCATACTATCATTGATAATAGCTGTAAGCATATTGATATTGTTAAGAAAAGCATGGAATGAGATATTCTAATTATATTATAGAGCAGATATGGTATTCTCAGAAGTAACTGAAGAAGAGAGAGCTAGATGGATAAGGATGTTAGTGATGTTTGTATTAATAGGATTCATAATAGCATTCACTCCAGAACTAACCTCATGGCTAACTGGTATAACCATTGATCCTAATACTGATGACCCTAACATACCAGATGGAATAGAGAATGTAAGCGAGAGATTCTTTGTATTTGCTAGATATCTAGGAGCATTAGTTATGGCAGCTGGTGGAGGTGTAGCAGCTATAAAGCTAGAGTTAAGATAACCCTATTATTTTTTGATGATATGGATAATAGCATTAGCATTAATACAGTTATTAGATCAGTATATTGATACAATAATAGCATTATTATTCATAATAATATGGATTATATCATTTGCTATAGATAGCATCTATACCTATCATAATAGAGCATTCATCAAAGATAAAGAGATGAATATCATAGTGTATTATCTTTATAATAAGATACCTTATCCATTAATAATAATGATTATATTAACAATAGAATTAACAATAATTATAGGATTAGCATATCTATATACTCAATCATTAAATTATAATCTAAAGATAGAGAATATATCATTGAATATGGTAGTATTTGCTTATATCCATATAGAAGCATTCTTAATATCAAGAAGAACAATAAAAAGGTTATAGTATATCTATTCTGCTAATAGCTTTATCTCTAATCTCTAATACTATTCTGCTATTATCCTTTAATGCTAAATGTATTTTAGAATCACCAGCACTTATTACCATTTGATCATTTATTGCTAGATGAAAGTCTTTGGTATTTGTTATATAATGCAGTAATTGCTCATTTACTATTGGTATCTCTTCTTTAATCTTTTGTCCATTATCTTCTTTAACTATCTTATCTCTCTTCTTAAAGAGCTTCATATCATCATATAATCTATCTTTCTTAATTGGTTTAGAATTCTTTACTCTAACTGGTTTATCTCTATTGATTATGAATCTAATAGCATTTATCAATAGTATCTCAAAGGACATATTATATGGCTTATAGAATGCTATAAGCAATAGTATGAATGCTGATAGAATTGATAGCTCTACTATCTTAATGCTATATGCTATTAATACTGTTAATATAAGTAATGCTAGTTGCTTCATTGATATCTTTAATATTGATAATGATAGTATAGGCTGTTCTATAGCACTAATATCCTCAAATGATATTATCTCTACTGCTTTCATATTATATAATGATGTATGAGATAATAAGCAATAGTAACTTCTTTGCTATGCATGAAGAGAAGCAAAGACTGCTAATAACAAGATTCCTATCATTGATAAATAATGCTACTATTAATAATGATATAAGGATTATAATGATAAGAGATGCTATAGATAGTAATAGAGTGATAAGAGTATTTATTGATAGCAGTTATGATATAAGCAATATACTAGAATCTATTGATTTCAGATATAAGATAAGCAATAATCCTTTAATGCTTAATATCATTAAAGAGTATCCTACCTATCTAAAGTTAATAGATGGATATGCTAGAGTATTAACACTATTATCATTACCATCATCACTATCGATATCATTTGCTTATTCATTATTAGATATAGCAAATGCTATAATCATTAAATTAAAAAGGGTAGAACATTCTTCAGCATTAAACAGTATAATGAGATTAGAATCATTATTAAAGGCTAGTCAGAGGATTAAACTTCAAGATAAAGCTATTAGAGCTCAAGCATTGAGAGAAGCATTGTTAAGGCAAGAGACAGCATTATTTAAATTAACATTAAATGCTATTATTAAAGCAGATAGTAAGAAGGAATTGATTAGATTAACTAAGCAGTTTAAAAGACAGAATAACGCTATGTTAGTAAAATTTGATAACATACCATTTATGCAGAAACAATTATTGTATAATAATGATAAGAAAGAACTATTTATAGAGTTAGGATCATTAGCAATCATCTATCCTTTTATATCATCAGATATGTTAGAGTTAGATGGTATAAAGTTAGGTATGAATATAATAACTAAAGCACCAGTTATATATGATTATAGATTAAGGGATAATTATAATATAGTAATATTAGCATCATCTGGTGCTGGTAAATCAGTAACAGCAAAGACTATAGTTAATAGATTACTAGCAAAGTATGATTGTTATCTGTATATAATAGATCCACAAGGAGAGTATGAAAAGCTATCAAGATTATATAATGCTAATATTATCAAACTATATGATAATGAGCAATTAGGATTAGATCCATTTATGCTATTTGATAAGAGTAATGCATGTAATATCATTGCTGATATCATTAATGCACCAGAAGTAATTAAGAAAGAGATAGTAGCATTTGGTATAGATCCTAGTATTAGCATTAATAGTATTAATGAACTATATGATAAGATAAGTAATGATGCTAAAAGATATCTGATAGATATTATAAAGGATAATAGGTTAAAAGGTTCATTATTGTTAGATGATAGAGCAATATTATCATTAAGAGGAAGCTATGGATCAAAGAGCAAAGATTCTTTTCTATTAACATTAGCATTAGCAAAGGTATGGAATACTATTAATAATCTATCAGTAAATATACCTAAGATATTGTTAATAGATGAAGGATGGTTATTATTCAATATAGATACAGCTGCTAAATTTATCAATCTAATAGCTAGAGTTGGAAGGAAATTAAATGTAATACTATTATTCTTAACACAAAGACCTGAAGATCTAATTATTAATGAGTATGGTAGAGCATTATTAGATAATAGTGATACTAAAATACTATTAAGAAATGATTTTACAGCATCATTAAAGATAGCAGAAGCATTAGCAATTATCTAAAGAAGAGCAAGAATTATTACCAATACTAATGAGAGGAGAAGCATTATTGATAACTAAAGATTATAGATTAAGGATACAGATAATGCCTAGTATTGATGAGTTAAGATTATTTGCTACAAATCCATAATTATATTATAGAATGTCATTCGAATCAATATGTTATAAATGTGGTAGAAGCATAGGAGATAGAGATAGCGTTAGAACATATGATAATAAATTGCTATGCTATATCTGTGCTAGATATGAGAAGGATAGATTACAATAGATATTATGATGATGATAAGAGATGAGTTTAATGATAAGGATGATGGATCATATCCATGGTCATGGTAATTATTTATAGATATTACCTCTATAACCTATCTTTTCTATAAGGATAATAAGATTATCCTTATCAATCTTGAATATTATCCTTATATTGCCTATCCTTAATCTATAGTAATTGCCCTTACCTTTTAACTTTGCAATATCATGGTTTAATGTAAGAAAAGGAAAGTTCTCTAAATCTTTAATCTGTTTAAATATCTTAACCTTTAGATCATATTGTAAACTAGAAATTTATCAGCATGCTTTGATATTATATCTGCTCATTCTTAATATGCTTCTTTATAGCTTCATCAAGTGTAATATACTCTCCTTCCTTCTCTATAGCTTCAATCTCTTCTAATTCATTCTCATCAATACTCTCTTCTGGCATTATATTGATAATACTCTTCTCTGCTAACTCTTCTAATAGTTGTTTGATACTCTTTATCTCTTCATATATCATCTCTAGAGTTATATTGCTCATAGTTATCTAATAGTATAATCTGTATATAAACTAAGATTATACTTATTATCTCCTCCAACTGTATACAGTTCTAGGAGCATTAGGATCTATGATTATATTATGATATGGCATTAGGCTTAGATGCTGGTATACTATTGGTAGTATATAGAATGATAAAAATAATGGAAATTAATGCCAGCCTCTTCTTAACTCCAGCTTATAATCTTCCAACGGAGCCCAGTTTTTTATAGACATAGGATCGTCGAAATATTTATGCATGACAGTCTTATAATCTGTAAATGGATTGCCGTATCCATTACGCACATGTTCAAGACCGTATAGATGGCTTATTTCGTGCATAGATAATCTACCTGGATCATTGTTTATTTCTTTAACAACTGCCCAAACATATTGACCTGGTCCAGTTGCTAGTTCTGCACAACCCAAGACGGATTCACCATTTAATGTAAGAGATACGTGCTTACCAACTATTATTAGTAACACTTCAGCTCCTGAAGAAGGATATTTATTTCTAATATCGTTCCCAATAACCGCACAATCTGTACTGGTTCTTATATAATCTCCTTTATATACATATTTAATCAATTTAATACCGTGTTCCTCCTTGAACCATGGCTCCGCAACGTCTAATGTAAGAGTTTTGGCATCAGTTTCATGATTTGGATGATCTGTTCTAAATGATTGATCTGTAATTAATACAAACTTAGCATCCATATATGCACGGGATGACAAAAACCAATCTTTTGTTGCAGGTGGATTTATATTCCAATCGTATTCATAACCATAGCCATTTTTCATAGATGCCATTAAATACGTCGAACCTGAATTATAATTAAAGGAGTAATATGCAGTGTTAGAGCTTGATCTCTTCCAATCATAAAAATTTATCTTTTCGGCTGTAACTTTTGTATTATATAATAATGAACCATTTGATGTTTTTGTGTAACCATGTATTCCATAATGATTTGCTAATACAGGTATAGTCATAGAGAAGATTAGTATAGTTGTTATAACTATAGTTAAAATATATTTCATCAAGGCACCTCCGTATAATACAATCTATAGTATTTTATAGTGCCATTATCTAATCGCACCATAAAATCGGTATTTCCATCTTCAGTATATTTGAAGAACATGTTTAACTCATCACTACTCACTTTTGTATTCTTGCCTGCATTATCTATTGCTTTATCTAACCATGTTAATTCTCCATACTTTACTTCTTTTGGTTCATCTATTCTATCTGGATGTGGAGGGCTGATTTCTAGTGCTAATATATATGGCTCACCGCTTCTTGTTTTCTCAGGATTCCAAAATGGTGCATCAGGATTACCTATTGTAGTAGATTCAATTATAGGATTAGTTTTAATATTTGTTTGAATTACAAATATTGTTGATGCAATTACTGCTGCTCCTATTATTGCCAAGTATTTGATCTGCATTATTATATATTCAAAGAACCGATATATATAAAACTAAACTAATATCAATAATTAACCTTAAATAGTAAAATAATAACAATACTATCATTTACCTAATTTATACCTCATCTATTCTTACTATTATATTATGATATGGCACTAGGCTTAGATGCTGGTATACTATTAATGGCTACCATTATAGCTGTAATAGCATTTGTAGCAGTAGTCAATTCATGGTTAATACCTTCAACTCAAGCATGGTTTATCGATGCTATGATTAGCATGCCAAAATTTGATTATGATAATGATGGTAATGATAACTATCAAACATATGTTAGATTAAGAGATATAGCTTTTATAATAATAGCTATTGCTTTAGTATTCTCAGCATTTATACTATTTGGAGAAGAGTTCTATATATTTAGGAAGAATCAAGCTTTCAGCATAATATCAAATGGTGTTATCTTTATTATATTATTATTAGTATTTCCATCATTATGGGATATGTTTGCTTCTTTTATAGAGCAGATATCATACTATATATTAAATCCAGAAGATCCTGATGATATCAATGCTATTAATAATAAAGTTGAGTTTATATTTCAACAGATAGGCTCTCCAAACATAGATTGGGATACTATATTACAATTTCTAACTAATCCTAATGATGCTGCTCAAACAATATTTAGAGATGTATTTCTAGCAGTATTTAAAGCATTTATTGCTGCTATAACAGTATTCTTGATGTTTGTTATTGGAACTGTTAGGATAGTATTAACAGCTATAATGATTATAGCATTACCATTATTGTTAGCATTTTCATTAATACCATTTGCTGATAGAGTTATGAATAGGTTAAAAGATATACTAATAGGATTATCATTTGCTCCTATTTTATCATCATTAGTAATAACAGCTGGTATAGCATTATTAAATAGTAGCAGTTTTGATCCATTACAGTATTGGATGGCTAGTATAGCTATAGGATTATTAGCAATAATGATACCTAGCATAACTGCTCCTATAGTAGGATCAATAGTTAGTCAATTAACAACTATTGGTTCTGCTGCTTTATTATCTGGATTATACATGGGTTCACAAGCAGTAATAGGAGGTATAAGAGGTGCTAGTTCTTCTATAAATACAGCTATACAATCTGGTATACCATTTACTTCATTAGCAATGGCTAAATCTGCTATAAGTGGATTAGGCAAAGGAGCAATGTATGGAAGTGCTAGTGGTATAATACACTCAGCAAGTGAAGCTCTATCAGCTACTGGTTTTAATAGATTATCATATCCTATTCAAAGAGCTGAATATAGGTTAAATAGAAGTATAGATAGAGTTGCTAGTGTTAGTGCTAATAGATATATACAAGAAGCAAGTGGTTCATTAACTGAAGGATTACTATCATATCTATCATTACAAGATAGAGATGATATTGATATTGATAAAGGTATAGAGTTTGCTAATACTATCAAACAATTAGCTATCAATAATGAATATGCTAGGATAGCAGATATAGCAATGGTTATCTTAAATTTAATAATATACCTAATAAAGAAGAGTTTGGTAAAGCTTTTGCTAATCAGATAGAAGCATATAGTAAGAATGCTATAGCTATCAGCAAACTATATCATAATCTTAATGATATTAAAGCAAAAGGAGGAGTATTATCATTAGATACTATTAGTAATTTAATACATGCTAGAGATTATTATAGAGAACTATCATCTAACAAATATGGTATAATAATACCTAACCCTAACTTTGAGGCTTCAGATTTAATTAAGAGATCAGAATATATCAATCCTAATGTTACTAATGCTTATCCTATTAAGTTTAGTATAGCTAGTTTAATGGAAGAAGCTATAAGCATACCTAGGAATGAGATATCAATAGATATAACTGATAATGGATTAAAGGTACTAAGTGATGAAAATGAGTTTAGTAAATTACAGCAGAGTATTAATGAAGCAATAAAAGGTATATGGAAATCAATGAATGTAAAATATGATTCTAGGGAATTGAATAAACTATCTCAAGCATTTGCAGAAGAGATAGCAAAGTATGATCCAGAAACAATAGGTATTGTTATCAATAAATTACCAGAACTAAATAATTATCTGCCAACTAGAATAAATGCTGATATGTTCAAACTAGCAGATACATTATTACCAGATATACATTTGCAAAGAATGTATAGCCAATTTAAGAAGAATACATAATTATTTTATATAATTTGGTTTATACTCTGGTATTGGTATATCTCTCTTAATCATCTCTTCTAGATATAGATGAGTTAGTTCAAACTCTCCAGTCATTCTTAATAATCGTAATGGATCTTTATAACTAGATAGTATTATCTTAACTTCTCTTCTAGCATTATCTATATCCTTATTCATTAAAGACTTCCACCATTCTTTACATGCTTCAATAATCTTAGAATCAATATTACTCTTATGCGGTATGTTAGTTATTGGATTCCAGTAATCAAATAGACATAACTGTGCTACTCTAACAAACTCTGAATGATGCAATAAGAAATGACCATTCTCATGATTTACATTTATACCAACTAACCAATTCTCAATCTCTTTAATTATATACTTATTAGTATCTCTATAATTCTTATCTAACTCTTTAAGATCAATATACTCTATAGTAGCTTGTAACTTCATAGCCTCTTTTGTTACTTTATCTAGAAAGTATGGAGTATGGTTATTAGTAATTGATTTTATTAATGATCTATAGCCTATACCTTCTGCTTTAGCTCTATGAATAAGATAGTAATCTTCTGGTTTGTTAGGATAATTCCATTTACTAAAATCAATATCACTGATCCATCTCTTAATATATGGCTCTAATTCTAATCTATGCTCATCTAAATAGATATACTTCTTCTCTACACTAAAATTATTTAATATACTTAAAGCATGTTTCTCATACTCTTCCCAATTATTGAATACTCTATCCTCAATATGCTTATACTCTCCATATATACCATTATCCTCCCATACATATATTGGAATCTTTATCATCATATTATAATTATTAATTCTATCCTTTATATCATTAAATATATTATCGATATCATTACATCTAATCTCTAACAGATATTTATTATCATCAATAAAATCTATTGATATCTTTTTACTAAAACCTTTAATCAATCTATATGCTAATATCTGATTATATGCTAGTTGTAATATTATACCTTCTTTATTATCTTCAAATACCATCCTATTATTTGTTAAATATAATATTCCTTTATAACTTCTATCATTTATCTTACATTTAGCATTAACTTCTTTAATTATATACTCATTATCATTTAATACTAGCATATAGTATATTAGTAATAATTAGATAAAGGCTTTACTATTATTATCTATTAGTTATT
The DNA here is from genome assembly GCA_026002835.1 of Candidatus Nitrosocaldaceae archaeon. The sequence goes on along the minus strand of BPGC01000012.1, from coordinate 2,986 downwards.
ACATACTAGATATTACATAAAAGTTATAAACTAGTAAATGTATCTTAATATAATGACTAATGCAGAGCTTTCACCTATAACGGTAAGAGAACCTCTAGAACCATTGCTAAATGTATTCAATGTATTATCTAAACCAGATGCTATGACTATCTTCTTACTAGCAAGGGAAGGTTTGCCAGCAGAGACCGAAGCTCCATACAAGATTGGATTAACAAGAAAGCAATACTATACTAGATTAAAACAGTTAGTAGATCTAGGATTGATAGAGAGGATAGAAGGAGTATACTATCATACAACTCTAGGCAGTTTGGTATATGATAAGCATGTAGTAGAACTAGCAAATAGCTTAGCATATAAACAAGAGATGAAGATGATCGATGTATTAAAGAAGAGTAATGAGTTTACTACAGATGAGATTACAAAGTTCTTAGCAAAGGTTGCTGGAGATAGAGCAGATATTAAATGTGAGATAATATGGTCATGGGAAGTTATGGTCAATACTCTAATAGATAGGATAAGCAAGGCAGAGAAAGAGGTATTACTAGCATCAAGATTCTATGAGGAGAAGATAATAAATGCTATAATGCATAGAAGCAAAATGATAGATGCTAGAGTTATAGTTGATATACCATTATTCCAATCATACTTTAAGAAGCATACTGCTAACATAAAGAAAGATGAGCATTATGAGGAGAGGATAAATACAGCAGCAAATCCATGGGATAATACTAAAGTAGAGAGAAGGTTTACCAATCTACCATTCAGTATGATGATAATTGATAGCAAAGAGTGTGCTATAGAGTTAGTAGATGCTAGTAATACTAAAGAGTTCTATGCTTGTATATTGATTAAAGATGAGAAGGTAGCAAAGAGTATAAGAAGGAAGTATAATGATATCTGGAGTTTATCTATGGATGATATAAAACCGTTAATAGAAAAATAAAGGATGGCATTAGATAAAGAGGCCTATGAGCAGTACTAGCTGAAAAGCAAAAGATAGTATACGCATCGGCGGCCTCAACTTTTTTATCTTTTTTACATCACTAATCTTGAATAATGATAATAGTTTTATAATACTTATAACACATACAGTTACTGCCAAGCCCATTGTAATGACACTCATATAATTTATAGAGTAGAACCATATTGTTATTAATATCATAGATATTAATGCAGCATGTATTACTAGAGCTGTATTTCTCTGTCCAATTATTATCGGTAATGTTCTTCTACCATTGGCCTTATCTCCTTTAATATCGCTTATATCCCCAAGTAATGCTAGCATTGTACAGAATGCAAAGAATGCAATTCCTGCATATATTGCATTTATCGATATATCATCGGTAACAAACCCTCCTAAGAATGATGCTAACATAGCTCCAAAACTAGTTACTAGAGTTTTGTATGGAAATTTATCTTTAAAGCTCGTTTTTGGATGCGAATATAATACTCCTAATACTACTAATATAGATGCTATAGCAAATACATATAGATTTATTAGGCCTGCCATTATTAATGCTGTTGCATTAAGCATGTATGTCAATCTTATGATATGGTCTTTTGTAGCTCTACCACTTACTAAAGGTCTATTAGGATCATTTATTCTATCTACTTCTAAATCTTGTGCATCGTTATAAGTATAAGTTGCCAATAGTATCAAGTAGCTTGAACTTACAGCTAGTACTGCTATGGGTATATCTACCGCTCCGTTATATGCTATCATTAATGCTACAAATGTAGCCCATGGAAAGTTGAAGATTAGCCACCTTGCTTTTGCATAACGTGCTAATATACTTAATGAAGCAGTTATGTTTTCTCTTAATGAAGATTTATATTCCTTTATTTCTATTTCTTGATAGTTATGGATATTATTCCCTAGCTTAATCTCTTTAGTAGGTAAAGTCAAGTTATTTTTCTCCATTAATGGATAATTATATATTCATATAAATAAATATTTCTTAAAATTTATTAATATTAAATTTATAATATATACATGAAATTATATAGAGTATAGTTTTATTATTATAATAAACTTATATATTGTTACTATATATTGGATGATACTTAGCACCAATCTTTATATTAAATAAGCATACACTCTGAATACAGAAGAATATAACACTATAGCATCTTTTATATTCATGTATTCATTGATACCATTTATGATGTTATTATACTCTTCTTCATCTATTATACCATATTTCATAAATCTATCCCTCAAGACCTCAGCAAATAGTAATGGCAATACCCTATACCTCTTATCGTTCATAGAGAACGGCACAGCATATACATCAACTTTAGCATCTAATCCATGCTCCTTGAATAATCTATAAAGCATCCCAGCTATATCATATTTAGAACCGCTCTTCTTTAAAAGTTCTATGAGAGCTGTCCTTAATCTTTCTATATATTTATTATAAGGATATGTGATTCTTAACTCATGATTAAAATCCTCGGTAACTATTATGCCGTTATCTTTAGTTATCCTTATCATCTCCTCTAAAACCTTCTTAGGTTCTGATATATGTGTAAATAAGAACCTAGAGAATATTAGATCATAATAATTATCTTTTAGACTAGTATTATAAGCATCTGTTTGTATGAACTCTATATTATCAATTCCTAATCGTTTTGCATTCTTTTCAGCAACCAATAAAGCATCTTTTGAAGTATCTATTGCTATAACCTTTCCATCCTTTCCAACTAACTTTGCTAAAAGGATAGCAGTATAACCATTCCCACAACCAAAATCTACACATTTCATACCTTTCTTTATGCCAGCCAATTCTAAAGTATGTTTAGTATACGGCTCAAATAACTCTGCTTGTAACTCTAACCTTAATAACTCTTTTGCAGTAGAGCCAAATATATACTCGCTCATTATATCAACAAAATACCTTCTTATAGATAAACTTATCTAATATTTATTATAAAAAGTATATTAGTGGAAATATTCTCTTTTCTATGATCATATATTAATACAGCA
>BPGC01000011.1 GCA_026002835.1 Candidatus Nitrosocaldaceae archaeon | reverse complement strand
TTCCTCAATACCTTCTTTATGAATCCAGTAGTATGATACCTTGTCAGCACTAATCCAATATGTTTCAGTGCTAGCATCTACAATTATCTCTTTGGCATTATCATCAAATTTTACATTATGTTTATGTAACTCTAATTTCAGTATTAATACGTATCATAACTTCACCATATTTATCTAGACTAGATTTTAATGCTTCATAATATGTCATTATAAATACTACTAAAACTTTATTTAAATATTAAGTTTTATTACCTTTTTTACTTCTTTCGTTATATGCTTTAGCACTAAGATACCAAGCGTGTGCACTTATTATCAATGATGCTAAGAACATCTTTGTAGCAAATACTAAACTCCATGGTGTATTTGGATTAGGATAAGGCATGCTTAATCTATCTATATCTAAAGTTCCTCTCAAAAGATCTGCAGTTATCAATGCGTTCCAAACCATGAAATTGTATATCAATTCATATAATGATATAACTGTAGCTGCGATAGCTATAAGCTCTATCAATGCTATTGAGGTCTTTGAGTTCTTCCTAGTTACTCTCTCTCCTAATCGTGTAACACAATACCAGCCTATAACAGATGCAAGCATTAGATATGAAACTGGTTTTGCCAATCCCTTAATTGGAAATTCACTAGTTACTAAAATCTCTCCTACTACAACTTTACCAGTCTCTAGATATTCTATTAAACTTAGAGATAATGCGTATATTGTTATAATAGCCATTATGGCACCACAGATATAGAGTATTATCTTATATAGTAATGCTGTTCTCTTATCATCCCACTCTATATTTGAGATGCGCATACTACTGATTACTAATAGTTTCTATAAAGATTTTTCTAGGCTTATTTGATCACATTTATTATATCCTTTAAAACGGTAGCACCTTTTTCTTCAAATGCGGTACCAATTACTATTATATCTGCTCCAGCATCGCTTATAGCTTTAGCAGCTTTAGCATCTCTAATACCTCCTCCTACTATAAGTAAACCATTGAAATTAGCTCTAACAGCAGATACCATCTCTGGCTCTACATGCTGTTTTGCTCCAGATCCTGCTTCTAGGTATAATGCCCTCATTCCCATATATTGAGCTGCTAAAGCATACATGACTGCTATCTTAGGTTTATTGAATGGAATGCCTCTAGCTTGACCAACAAACCATGCAGTACTTCCATCACCGATAATTAGATATCCCATTGATATGCTCTCTAGATTATACTTTTTAACAGCTAGTGCTCCTAATGCTTGTGCTTGTGTTATATAATATGGGTTCTCTGAATTTAGTAAAGAACTAAAGAGTATTGCATCTGCATATGGAGATACACCAGTTACATTGCCAGGAAATAGTATTACTGGTATCTTTACATTATCCTTAATAGCTTTGATAACTTCATTCAACTCTATCTGATCTATTACAGATGAACCACCAACTAATATTACATCAACCCCCATTTCTTCAGCCTCTTTAGCCATCTTTGATGCTTTTAAAGGCTCTTGCATCTCAGAATCTATCAATGCAAAACATAAAGTCCTCTCTTTACATTTCTCTCTTAACATCTCTTCTATCCTTCCCATACATAAGGAAAGTAAAGAGAGAGTTATATCTTTATTAGTCTTAAAGCTATACAAATGTGGTATACATGGAAGGTAGTAATGAAATAAGAAAAAATCAATTAATTGAACATTTGATTGAAAATTCAATATTTACAAAGAGACAAATTGAAATTATTTATAATAGAATAAAGAAGGAGAAGGTTAGAAGGGTTAGTAGAGGAGCATATTATAGAGTGTTATTACAGAGTAGAGACAATATAAGAAAGGTATTATATAGCATTATATTACTAGAGATAGTAGGTATAATTGATAAGGATAAGAAAATGACAATTGATAGAGTTATAAAACAGTTAGAGTTATTTATGAATAGTGATAGTGATATAGATGTGAGTGATGTGATATACATAATTGATAAGGTTATGAAAGAGTTAAGTAAGGTTTAGAGTAAGGTTATTATGTGAATAAGTGATATCATAATATCACATGGCTACTGTAGAGATTACAGAGTTTATAACATTAGCAATACTAGCTTTAGTAGGGTATCTAGGAGGATTATTAACAACTCTTATGATATTAAAGCGAGTGAGAAGATATGAAGAGAATGAAAGGATAGGAAAGATGTATGAAGAGAAGATAAGCGAGTATGAGAAGACATTAGCAGATATAATGTTAAGGCTTAATATAATAGAGTTAAGGCTAAGAAATAAGCAAATATCACAAGAAAAAGAATATCACATCACATATCACAAACCAATTGAATATAAAGAGAGTGTAAAAACAGAGGTAGAAGGTATTGAAAAGAAGGTATTAAGTATACTTTTAGAAGGTTCAAAGACATCTAGAGAGATAGAAGTAGCTATAGGTAGATCTAGAGAACATACAGCAAGATTGATGAAAAAGCTGTATGAAAAAGGCTATGTCATAAGAGATACAAGTAACAAACCATATAAGTATAGTATAACTGAAGTTGGTAAAAGTATTATCGAAGCTGAGGTTGTTTAATTACCTTCTTATATACCCACTCATTCTTACCTTTAACTCTTGATAATAATCCACGTCTTGTGAATCTTGCTAGATAAGTTGAGATCACGCTAAGTTTGATTGGTTCGTTATAAGTATCTTCATATGCTTCTAATAAGTTAGTAGATGTGAATTGAGTTAATGGATAATACTCTTCTATAATATGCCAGATCTTATCACCAGTTGAACTTAAACTAACTTCATCCTTCTCCTCTTCATCATTATTAACGAGTTGTAAAAGTTCAACTGCTCTTAGAATCTTACTTTTATCTATATTACCTTCGAATATAATAGAGTACTTACTACCATTATCATCCTCAAGTTGTATCTTTACCTTCTTACTTCTAGGCATAGGATGTTATTATATTAACAAGTTAACAGATAAATGCTATTAGGATCTTTTTGTTAACTTGTTAATCTATAACTGTTAACATGCTCAAAATCTATTAACAGTTTAACTCCAGTGGAAATAAAGGTGTCTAAAATAGGCAAGAAAATAACTCTCCAGTGGAAATAAAGGTGTTAGATATCTAATTAACATTGTTAACATATAGTTAACTCTCCAGTGGAAATAAAGGTGTCTTATCTTTCTTCTTTATAAAGAGTATTAACAGATTATTAACAGAGACACCAATAATTCCTTTGGAGTAATATTCATTCTAATCTCAATTCTATATAAGAATAACTTTACATTCTACTTTATAATATTTTACTTGTTTATTTATATTTGAAAAGAGAATACAATTAAGATAACTATTAGAGTAGAAATGAAGGTGTGTGTGTTGAGTGATATAATTGATGATGTATTTAATAGAGTAGTATCTTCAAAACCATTACTAAAGAATAGAGATGTCCTTAGAGCTGATTATATACCAGAGAAATTATTATTTAGAGATGATGAGATAAGAGCGGTTGCTGAGGTATTATCTCCATTGTTAAAAGGATTTAGAGCATCGAATCTATTATTATATGGAAAACCTGGTACTGGTAAGACTGCAGTTGCTAGATATGTTTTAAAACATTTACAAAGGAAAGCATCAGAACTTAATATTAAAGTAGCATTAGCATATTCTAATACAAAGACTGCTAATAGAGAGTATACTATGTTAGTTGAATTAGGTAACTCAATAGGTTTAAGATTTCCATTTACTGGTCTTGCATCTAGCGAATTATTCACAAGAATAATCAATTATATTAATGATAATAAATTAAATACAGTATTTGTATTAGATGAGATAGACTTTCTTGTAAAGAAGCATGGTGATGAGATATTATATCAGATGACTAGAGCTAATGAAAGGTTAGAAGATGGTTCATTAGGTTTGGTTGGTATATCAAACGATCTTAATTTTAAAGAATTTTTAGATCCAAGAGTATTAAGTAGTTTGAGTGAGGAAGAGATTGTATTCTCTCCATATAATGTTAAAGAATTAAGAGATATATTAATTGAGAGAGCCAAACTTGGTTTTTATGATAATTGTGTAAGTCATTCAGCAATTAATCTATGTGCTGCTATAGCTGGTTCTGAGCATGGTGATGCAAGAAGAGCGGTAGACCTATTAAGGGTTGCTGGAGAGGTAGCAGAGAGGGAAGGAGCAGATATAGTTGAGGAGAAACATGTTAGGATTGCAGAGAAGAAGATCGAGCAAGATAAAGTTATAGAAACATTAAGAAAGATGCCTATTCATGAGAAGTTAGTTATGTGTAGCATAATGTTATCTAATAATGGAACTACTGGTGATATTTATAATAAATATAAAGAGTTAGCAAACAAATCTGGTTTAGAACCAGTTACACAGAGAAGAGTAGGGATGATGATAAGTGAGTTGGATATGCAAGGCTTGATATCCGCTCCAGTTATCAATAAAGGAAGATATGGTAGAACGAAGAAGATAACATTAGCAATACAACCATCTATATTAAGACAAGTTATATCAGAGGATCAATTGATCTCTAGCGTAATATAAAGAATGAAATAATAGTTAATAGCTTCCTACTATATTGGTAAAAGTATGGTATAGCGGTTTTAAGAGAAGGATGTTGTATCTATTAATAGCATCATTAACTTTTACTCTCCTCTATTATATAGGGAGCATTAGTGATATTAGTGAAGAAGATGCAAATATGATAAGAGAGCAGTTCTCTGAACTTGCTAGAAACATTGATAGCATTGGTATATTTCTTAATAACTTTAGAATAGCTGCTGGTATGTTTATACCAGTCTTAGGTGTAGCATTAGGATTATTTGCAGCATTTATGACTGGAACTGTATTCAAAGCTTTCACTTTAACAAACCCAGAGTTAGCAAATATACCTTCTTTAGCAATATTGTTAACACCGTTTGGTATCATGGAGATATTCTCATATGGTTTAGCAATGTCTCAGAGTGTGATATTATTCAAGGCTATAATAGATAAGAGGATTAATAAAGATCTAATATATTCAACATTGATACAATTAGGTATAGTTGCTATAATATTATTTGCAGCAGCTGTTATAGAATATTATATGATCAAGAGCATAACAGATGCAGATATAATAATATAAAAAAATTAAGAGATGTAGAATGTTACATGCACATTAACCTCTATCTTCTGCTCAGATGGCAGTATAGTAGTTTTCTCTGCTACTGTATATAATGGAACGTTAATACTATCTATATTGATACTTTTTACACCAACTATCTTCATATCTAATGGTTTTAATACTATCTCAGCTCTCATCTTTGCATTACTAACCGCTTCTTCCAGTAATTGATCTTTAATATTACTCATCAAATCATCTGAGACAAAAAAGGTTACTCCATGTATGTTAGTTGCTCCAGCATCTATAGCAAGATCTATTAACTCTCCAGCATCTTTTGTTGCATTAGTAATTATCGTTAATGTATTAACCGCTCTAAAACCTGTTATAACTTCACAATCTATTGGAGGATATATCTCAATACACCTATCACTCTTTGAATATATCGGATATACACTATAATAACTAGTTTGCATCTCATCTTTACTAATTCCATTCTCGTTCAAGACTTTAATTATATTATTCATTAACTCTCTATTCTCAGCAACTGCTACCTTTGCACTTTTATCATTAGTAGTAACTCCTATACTTATCGATAATTTATCTGGCTCTATACTTTTACTAGCAGATCCACTTATCGATAACTCTCCTATAGTATTATTTACTGCAACTACATTATTAATCTGTTCATTTGGTGTATTAAGATTGCTTGCTATTATAATACTAACTATTACTGCTATAATTGCTATTACTATAACTATTCTCATACTATCTTTTATGCTCTCTTCCTTATAACCATTACCGTTAGATCGCTATAATCTTTATCTGGTATAGAATCTAATCTAGTCTTTGTAACTCTCTCATCATCTAATGTTAAACGCTCATAGATATCTACATCATACTCTTTAGCATCTATTCCATTCTTCATTATAAACTCTGATACATCTTTAGGCATGAAATCCCAAGGTCTTGGTAGCATTATTACATTCTCGCCATCCTTCAAAGCATCTAATAATTGCTTCTTCTCTTTATCTATATTACCAGTTATATGGAATGTTATTATCTTGCTTTTATCTAAGCCTACCTTAGATCTAGATGCAGCAATTTGTATTGAGCTTATTCCTGGTTCTATTATAGTATTAGCATCTCCAAATATCTCTCTTAACCTATCAGTTATCTCTGATTCTGAAAAGTTAGCATCGCCAGTAAATGGAATTGTACATATCTTATCAGTATCTCTAATCTCCTCTAAAACCTTAGCATATACCTCTTCTTGATCTTTTAATGTAACATATCTAACATCTTTACCATTTATCAGATGTTTAATTGTATTTACTGTATATCTATAACCAACTATTATATCAGATTTCTCTACTATCTTTTTAACTCTTTCAGTTATATACTCTGGATTACCTGGTCCTACTCCTACAATGTAAACTCTCATGCATTTTAGATTAAATGAACCTAATTTATTTATATGATTAGTTACTAGAAACATGCATGGTATTGAATAAGAAGAAGGTTCCAAAGGAGTTGTATGACTGGCTTATTGATGAAGCTATGAGATATCATGAAGGTAATGAAGAAGTGATGAATAAGGTCCTTAAAGAGTCAGAGAATAACTAAATCTTCTTTTATTAACTTTTGAGCATAGCATTTAAATATTATTTAGCCTATCCTAATTAGGAGAGCCTAATAATTATTCGCTGCTGGCATCTCTCCACCCTCCCTGCCAAAAGGCAGGGATATTTTTTCATAGCCTTATTATAACCAAAGAAACTTATCATTGATATGAGATTTGACTATGAAGAGTTCGAGAAGGTAGAAGATGTAATGGCATATCTAGTCACAGTAGCGCCAGTTATGAAGCAAGTTATGACAATGAATAGTTATAAAGGCTATACATTCGCTCTAGTGCCTATATCTCCATTATCTGGAGATCATATACTTATGATATATGCCAAACAAGCATTAGAACCAGGACTATATGAGTTTGATATAGCAACTCAGAAGTATAGAAAGGTTACAAATGTAGAGAGAGCAGATAAGAGTTACTTTATAATAGCAACACCAAAGAGGAATACGCTAGCAGATAAAGCTATAAACGCAATAGAATCAAACTAATTTTTTATATATCAAAGTATAGATGGAACTCATGTGGATGAGGCCTAGATGATACTTCATTAGCATCTTTTCTCTCTTTCTCTATAATTCTATCTATAACATCATTATCAAATATAGGCTTTAGATACTCATTATCAGACTCTAGAGCATCTGCAGCAGCATTTAATGTTGGTGGTAACTGTTTGATACCTAACTCTCTCCTCCTCTTTGCACTTAATTTATATATATCCTCATCAATTGGATCCATTGCATTTATCTTCTTCTTTATTCCATCTAAACCAGCAGCTAATACTGCTGAGAAGCATAGATATGGATTACATGATGGATCTGCTAACCTTAGTTCAATCCTTTTACTCTTAGCATATTTGATACCTCTAAAATGAGCTGGAATCCTAACTATTGCAGATCTATTATCTCTGCTCCAAGCAATATATACTGGAGCCTCAAACCCTGGTATTAACCTTCTATAAGAGTTTGTAGTTGGTGCAGCTATTGCAGCTAATGAACTCGCATGCTCTAATAATCCACCAATAAAATATCTAGCAGTTTGACTTAACTCGGCATATTGATCATTCTCATCATAAAATAGATTTGAATCAGCCCATAAACTTGTATTTATATGCATACCAGTGCCATTATCATTTGCTAATGGTTTAGGCATGAATGTAGCAACCATATTCCTTCTTTTTGCTAGATATTTTATAACATACTTGTATGTCATTATATTATCAGCAGAGTTTACCAATTCATCAAACCTCATACTTAATTCACATTGTCCTCCAGTAGCAACCTCGTGGTGATGATCTTCACATATTATACCAAAATGGTATAAATTATCTGAACATTCATTCCTAAACTCTGTTAATGTATCTAAAGGCTCTTCTGGCATATACCCATTTTTAATGCTTATAGGATATGCACCAGTTATCTCTTCTGACTCTATGCTATAATAACTATCAGTTATGCTGCTAGTATCCCATGTAACCTTGTTAAATACAAAGAACTCCGCCTCTGGTCCCCAGTATGAGTGCTTAAAACCTTCTTCTTTTAATAACTCTTCAGCCTTCCTTGCTATAACTCTAGGATCTCTAGGAAATCTATTCCTACCAGCATCCCAGTATACTTCACATATCATCCTTGCAGTTTTATTCTCACTCCATGGAATTATAGCAAAAGTATTTGGATCTGGCTTTAATACTAGATCCGATTCATGAATTTCAGTAAACCCTTTTATTGATGAACCATCAAGTTTAGGGAAACCATCAATTAAAGAATCTTTATCAATTACATCAGTTGGTATAGTAATATGATGAAATCTTCCAAAAAGACTAGTAAATTGTAAATTTATAAACCTAATACCTTTCTCCTTTATAAGTTGGATTACATCTTCTACATTATAACTTATACTCTCTATCTTACCATCAACAAATCTGTATGGCATATCATACTGCTATTATTATTCTTATTTAAATTATACACTCCAAAGAGTATTTAACCTATATCTAGTATTATAATGCTATGCTAGATTTAAAGGCATTACATGCTTTATTGATAAATGAGGTTAATACTGAACTATTACAACCTATAGACAAAAATATCTATTCAGAGATAGCAGATGCTTTAGCAAGTATGAAAGGACAAGGATATGAAGGTTTAGAGGCTAAGATTAGAGATTCTCTAGTATCATTAATCTCTGATATAGCACATACACTGCTTAGAGTAAGGTTAGGAAAGTATAATACGAACAAGTCAAATCTAACATATGAAGAATTGTATATAATTAATGCAGACGAAGAGTATAAGTTAAGAGAAGATTTTGTTATTAAAAGCATCTTAGAAGGAAGATCTAAAGTATTAGAAGGTATAAGAGATAAGGTAAAAACTAAGAGGATAGTTGTAAGGATAATAAAAGATATAGAAGAGTTTGTAGGAGCGGATAATACCAAATATGGAGCATATAAAAGAGAAGATATAGCTGTATTACCTCTGGAAGATGCAAAAAGATTGATAGATAAAGGAGATGCTATAGAAGTAACCATACCAGACTGATTCTAAGATATTTATTACAAATAATTCTATATCATAATATGTCTCATACAGATATAGATGTGGTTACGCATCTATTTCTTGCATTATATCCAGCGGCAGCGTTATTTGGAGTCGAGATGGTTAGCAAACTTGTTAAACTAGAACAATGGATAAAGTATCTAATACAAGGTTTTGTATGTATAGCATTTGCAGTAGCATTTGTAACTTTGATAGATGCTACTGGCATAGCTATAATGCTTATGATATTAGCACCAGCATTGTTTGTCCAAGCAAAAAGGGTTAGGAAAACTTAGATGCTATATAATCTAGTAATAATCTAGCAGCCTTTTCTTTGCTTTGTAATTCTACATGCTTAACCTCATCATCTATAATATAACCTTCAATCTTATCTGAACCCATCTCAGAACCTTCTTTTCCTACATCATTAGCAAAGATCATATCTGCTTTACATTCTATCATCTTCTTCTTCGCAGCTTCAATAAGCTCTTCTTTGCTAACATTGTATAATGCTTTAAATGCTACTAGGAATAGATTAGGATTGATATCTTTAACTTTATTGACTATCTTCTCAGTTGCAACTAGATCTATTGTTAGTTTAGGATTTATGCTAGTTTCAATCTTTGCATCTTCGCTTCTCAAAGGTTTATAATCTGCTACAGCAGCACTCATTATTAGTATATCTAGATCATTTATATTATCAATAACTGCATCATACATATCTTTACTTGTATCTACTCTTATAACATCTAAATAATCTGGTATGATAGCATTTCCATAGCCATAGATCAATTTAACATCTAAACCTAGCCTATAAGCAGCTTTTGCTATCTCAACTCCAAACTTTCCAGACGCTTTACTACTAACTATCCTTATTGGATCTATATACTCTGCTGTAGAACCAGCAGTTACCAATATCTTCTTCCCTTTCAACTTGTGCTTTGATAATAACCTTATTGCAATATCCACTATCTTCTCTTGCTCAACTATCTTTGCTTTATTCTCTATAATATATGGTTCAATTATAGTTGCATATCTCTTCAATCTTTTAATATTCTCTATCAATATAGGATTATGATACATAGCTTCATGCATAGCTGGTGCTATGATTATAGGTATCTTTGATCCCAATGCTACAGTTGCTATTGAGGTTATGCTAGTATCATCTATACCGTTTGCTATCTTGCTTATAGTATTACCAGTGCACGGATATATTATAATAAGATCCGATCTATTATAATCGGCAAGCTGTATATGCTCCAACTCTTTAGTAAGTTTTGTAACAGTCTTGTTACCAGTAGCCCAGTGTAATAGATCTGGGGTTACCAATCTAGTTGCATCTTTGCTCATAACAGGATAAACCTCAGCACCATAACGCATAAGCAATCTTGCTAGGTCTACAGCTTTGTAAGCAGCTACGCTAGCGGTTATGCATAATACAATCTTTTTATCTTTAAGATAATCTCCATAACTTCCGATTATATCTTTTGAAGGATGCTTATCCATCTATAATCTCCTTGAACTTTTGATACTCTTCTTCATCCATATAGAATGTATGCTCTTCACTAGGAAAGTTAGATGAGTTGATATCTTCAATATATTCTCTAACAGCTTTATCTATACTCTTCCCTAATTCTGCATATCTTTTTACAAATCTAGGTTTAAGTTTCTCATATAATCCAAGCATATCATGAATAACTAATACTTGCCCATCACATGCATTACCAGAACCAATACCTATTGTTGGTATCTTCAACCTTTCAGTAATACTCTTTGCAACTTCAAATGTTACTTGCTCTAATACTATAGAGAATGCTCCAGCCTCTTCCAATGCTTTTGCATCATCTAACAATTCCAATGCTGATTCTCTAGTCAATCCATGAACTTTATAACCATGCCATAACGTTGCAGTTTGAGGTTTTAAGCCTATATGAGCCATGACTGGTATTCCAGCCTCTACTAACACTTTTATTCTTCTGCTCATCTCTTTACCTCCTTCCATCTTTACTGCATCTACATTTGCATACTTTATGAACTTGAACGCATTCTCTAATGCACTCTTATCATCTATATGATAAGACATGAATGGCATATCGGCAACAACCATTGCCCTTTTCCTTCCTTTCGATACAGCTTTGCAGAATAGAAGCATCTCTTCCATGCTTACTGGGATTGTATTATCATATCCTAACATAACCATTCCAGCACTATCCCCAACTAACAATATATCAATTCCAGCATTATCTAATATAATACTAGTAGTATAATCATAAGCTGTAAGCATGGATATCTTCCTCTTATTCTTCAAACTCTTGATATAATCTACAGTTACCTTCATCTCAAACCACTTAAGATATTATCTAAACTCTCCTTTAAATTTGCCTTGTTATCAAAACCATCTACAATTGCTTCTAAATTATCAAGATTTTTAGCATATTCTATCATCAATGGTATAGCTCTAATAACATTGTCTATTATGCTTATATGAGCAGTTCTAGCAGTTCTTGATAATGGATTTAGATCTATGGTTATAACTTTTTTACCCATCTTAACCAACGCTTCAGTTCTATCCCCATCTTCTAATGGGACAAATACAAGATCTGCAGAGTATATGCCATCTCTATCAACTATCCTTCTATTACTAGATAATTCTGGTATGATAACATATCTATCCTCATCTATGCCATAGATTCTATCTGCATTATTTGCTCTTAATAATTTTGCAATAGCATCAATCCTCTCTTTACTTCTATAGAATAGGTTTATCTCTAGTTTAGCATTTGTAACTTTTGCAAGTTCAACTATATCTTTAGAGCATAAACATGCTAGATTACCATTAACAGATATTACTGGGTTCTCTGCTAATAACATAGCAGCTGTTGCAGCCTTTATAGCATTAATTGCTGTATTACTAGTCTTCTCTCCTAGCAAATAATCAAAGGCCTCTCCTCTTCCATGAGCAATCAATCCTTGTTCAACTACAACTTTATTCTTGAAACATTCTACTAACTTTTCTCTAATCTCTAACGATCTTCTTCTAGGATGATCTTTTGGTATCAATTACTCTAGCACCTTTGCTATCTATTGATGATATAATAACATTGCCATATTTTGTAAGTATTTTATTAACTTTATTAATATCATCATCCTTAACTATAGTAAATACAGTCTCTCCAAACATTGCTAATGAGGAATAATAGCCATGTTCTTCAAGTTCATCCATTATTTCATAACATTTGTCATCTACGAACTTTATTGATCTAGCAAACATTGATGAATATTTGAGGAATCTCTCTATGCTAGGTTCTTTATCGAGTTTATATAACATCTTTCCTCCTAAACCATTTATGAATGATATCTTATTGGTTAGGAACTCTTTTGTTGATACTGGTTTTAAGCATAATATAACAACTTTGTATCCATCAGCATCTATATGCTTAACATATCCAACTCCTGGCGCTCCAGCCTTTAGTCTCATCTCTAGACCACCATAATATTCAGCAGTAACTGTACCCATTCCACATCTACATTCAAGATCAGCTATATGTGCAATCTGAGCAGCCTTAAGATTATCAAATAATTGTAAAGCATCGTTTAATGCTAATGATAAGCTTAAAGCTGCTGCACCACTAGATCCTAAACCATAACCTATTGGAATATCTAAATAATGTTTAACTATAATCTTGAACTTTTTATTAATATGCTTAAGATAATAATCAATAACATACATAGATACTTCAGCATCACTCAATCTATCGTTTATGTATATACTAACATCATTATCATAATCAGGCTCTAAAGATACTCTAGTTATAACGCCTTTATCTATACAAACTCCAGCACCTCTAGAACCTATACTTAAAGGATCTCCTTCTTTTATAGGAAACTCTACAAAACCTGTGATATGCCCAGGAGCAAATGCTTCACTCTCCACAAGCAACACTCGATTAAACAAATATATATAAATGTCGTTTAAAAAGTTTATACTGATATAAATGAAGTATCATAGAAGGATCCAACAGATCGGAAGTAGCATGCTTATATCGCTCCCTAAAGAATGGATTATAGAGAATGGACTAGATAAAGGCGCTTTACTATCTCTAGATATTAATAGAGATAATAGTATAATCATACATGCTCCAAAAGAAGCAAAGAGTAAAGAGGTTATAATAAATTATCCATCTGAGTATGGTGATGCTATATCAAAAGAGATAACTGGAGCATATCTATTAGGCTATGATCTAATAATCATAAAAGGTAAAGATGCAATATCATATAATGATAGAGAATTGATAAAGAGAGCTATAGAAAGGTTCATAGGATTAGAGATAGTTGATGAGGATGCATATAATATTAAAGCACAATTTCTATTAGATGCAAATACTCTAGACCCTACAAAGATATTGCAAAGGATGAATAGCATAATAATTGGGATGTATAAAGATACTATAAGATCATTTATAGAGAAGAATGACTCTATGCTTAGGATAATATCTAGAAGGGATAGCGAGGTTAATAGGCAATACTTCTTACTTGTCAGGTTTATAAGGAGTGCATTATTGGATCTAAGCTTGGCTGAGAGGTTAAACCTCAGCAGTATAGATATATTAGATTATAGGATAGCAGCAAATCTATTTGAAGGTGCTGGCGATTCTATTGTAGAGTTAGCAAAAACATTATTAAATTATAAGAATGCTATACCTAGAATGTTATTGGATGCTGCTTTGTTGATAGAAAAGTTACAATCTCTTGCAGTAAACGCATTCCTAAACAATAATAGAGAGTACGCTATACAAGTTATGAATGAGTATATTACTCTTACAAAGATGCTAGATGAGGTAAAGAAAGGTAGTGATATATCAACCCTTAATATAATATACATACTCGATAGAATATCTAGATATTGGACCGATGTAGCAGATTTGGTAAAGACTATACCAACAAATAAAATTGGTTAGTGTCTGCTCTCTAATCTATCTAATCTCTGCACCAATTCTTTATTTATAATCTTTAGTTTATCTAACTCTTCTTCTAACTTGCTTATCTCTTTAGGTTTCTTCATATACTCTCTTATAGATATTATAGCTTCTTCAGCAACCCTTCTCACTCTTGGTTCTAGATCTTTAGTAGCAACCTCTTCTAATGCTCCCAATGCTTTATCTAATTTTGCTTCTTCTATAGCCTTTATAGCGTTTATCCTTACCTTGAACCATTTATCCCTTAACAATTCTAACAATCTATTATATGCCTTATCATCATCGGCATATTTTGCTAATGCTAAAGCAGCTGCCTCTCTTACTCTATGATGTTCTCCATATCTGCTCTTCTCTAATATTATATCCAATCTATCTTTTATCTCTGCTATTCCATGTATTGCATTAGATGCAATCACTTCATTAAACGATCTAATATTCAATGCATTTATCAAATGCTCCAATGCTTCTTTGGCTCTAGTCTTACCTATGGATAATGCTGCTTCTGCTTGGACAAAATAACTCTCATCATTATTTAGTAATGGCAATAATTTATCTATACTATCTTTCTTCCTAAACTCTCCTAATGCTCTTACTACAGCTCTTCTAGCCTTTGGATGTTTAATACTTAAACCTTCTAACAATGCGTTATATGCTTCTTCAGTCTTTATCTTTGCTAATGCTCTAGCACATTCAGCAGATACACCCCAAAAGATATCCTCATCTAACATTGTATCCTTTAATGCTTTAATTACATCATCTGAACTATGCTCTGCTAAACTATTAGCAGCGTATATCTTCTCAACAGTATTACCTTTCTTCAATAATGTGATAAGCATCTGCTTAGGCAGCTTAAGTTCTAATCTCTTCAACAATTTGTTATCTGGGTCTATACTAAGATATGCGATCTCTTCTTCTGGTCTGCTTGGAGGATATGTAACAAACTCATGACTCTCGATCTCTTCCTCCTTCTTCAATGGTATAGTGAAACTATGCTCCTTCTCTTCAACCTCAACCCTATAATTGAATACTTCATCGTTTTGCGTTACAACCCTTATCTCTAGTGGAAATTTGAATATATTATCCTCTTGTAACTGTGTAACCTTTATAGTTGCAACATTTGCAGTATAGATCAATTCAACCCTCAACTCTGGATGTCCAGCTGTTCTCAACCATTGATCAAAGAATTGCTGAAGACTAAAGCCATATTCTTCTACACATCTTCTAAAATCATCTGTCTCAGCATTGCTGAACTTGTATCTCTCGAGATATGTCTTTATCGCTTTTCTAAAGTTCTTATCTCCTATCCTAGTTCTTAACATATGCAAAACGCATGCGCCTTTCTCATATGTATGTCTATCAAAGAGATCATCTGGATTCTTATAGATATTGGTAACTATAGGTCTTTTATACCTCTTACTTGCTTCTTCAAAATACTCTTCAGCTATCTGTAGCATATAATAATTGAATTCATCCTTACCTCTACTCTTCTTCCAATATAATGCTTCAAAGTATGTAGCAAATGCCTCATTAAGCCATAGATGCTGCCAATCTCTACATGTAACTAGATCACCAAACCATTGATGTGCTAATTCATGGCTTACTAGATGATCACTAGTAAAATCTATACAAGCCTTTCTATCATGAATTGTATCCATAGTTAGAGTTGTAGCATTTATATTCTCCATTCCTCCATATATGAAATCTTCAACTATAACTTGTGCATATTTCTCATAAGGATATTTTACACCAGTATACTCCTCGAAAAATTCTAACATATCTCTAGTATGGTTAAATGATAACATAGCCAACTCTTTTTTATCCTTCGGCACATAATACTCAAGTTTTATGCCATTATACTCTTCTTCCATCTTTGCAAAATCTCCTATTGCTAACGATGTTAGATATGCTGGATGCTTATGCTCTTCTAACCAATGATAGATCTTCTTATCATCCTTCTCTTTAACCTCTATCAACTTTCCATTTGATATTGCAATAAACTCTTTTGGCACTTTAACTATAATCTCGCTTGTAAATTTCATATCTGGATGATCAAAACATACAAACCAGTATTTAGAGTCAGTAGCCTCTCCTTGAGTCCATGCTTGTATGCTCTTATTCTTATAAGCCTCATCAGGTTTTATGAAATAGAATCCTCTTCTAGGCTTTGCATCGTAGTTTATCTCCAAAGTCATCTCAGAACCTTCGCTTATTGGATCTATGTATACATGCAGTTTATCATCTATCTGCCTAAAATCTAGATCGCCATTGCTTTTCACATTCTTTATATTAAGTTCTGCAGCATCCAATGTTAATAGTTCTAATCTTTCTGCTACTGCTTCTATAGTAATATGCTCTTTACATATTATCTTCTTCTCTTCAAAATCTGGTTCTAACTCTAACTTCACATGCTTTATCTTGTATGGTTTTGGAGGAGGATAATTAGCCTTACTTCCTGGTAACTCAAACTTCATTAGCAATAAAGATGTTCAGGGGGTTTATTAAAATAGCGTTTCAGCCGACATGCATCTCTTCATCTCCCATAAAGGGTCAGCTAACTCTCCCTCATCAACAATATTTATTAATATATGATCTCATTTAACCTTTGCTGCATATCTTAGTATAGCATAAGCAGTCTTTATATCCTCTATCTCTCCCTTTGTAGCCATATCTATAGCATCCTCTATCTTGATGATCTCTGTGCTTATAACCTCATCAAAATCTAGATCTTTGCTCTTAAGTTCTAGATCATCTGCTATAAAGAAATGCATAGCTTCTGTACAATAACCGGGAGTTAGATACATCTTCCCTATATAAGTAAGAGTATTAGGATAATAACCAGTCTCTTCTAATAGTTCACGTTTAGCACACTCTTCTGGCTCTTCTCCATCTTCTAGAGTTCCAGCAGGTATCTCTAATAATACTTTATCTATAGCATATCTATACTGCTTCTCTAACACAAAAGAGTCATCTAAAATTGGTAATATGCCAACTGAGCCATGATGTTCAACTACTTCTCTTATACTATCTCTCCCATTGATATTTACCTTATCTACTCTTAACGATAATATCTTGCCTTTATAGACTTCCTTTCTTTCTAGCATTTTCTATCTAATAATATTTCATCGTTATGTTTAAAAGTTTTAGGTGATTGCTTAGTGTGTCGAATAACTGATAGATCACTAGCAACATAAAAGATATTGATCACCATTATAATTAAGATGATATGCCTAGAGATTGGAAATCGTATAATGAAGCATTAGTAAGAAGAGGAGAGATATTATTATCATTAGATTTCATTAATAATTGGGATAAGGAATTAGAAGAGATGAATAAAGGTAAAGAAGGCAAACCTTATCAATATCCTAACTCATTCATATCATTACTAGCAATAATACATGCATATCTATTACCATATAGACAGTTAGAAGGTTTCATTAGAGCATTAAGCAATTATACTAACATTAAGGTTCCAGATTATACTAGCATAGCATGGAGAGTTAATAGATTAAATGTTAAGATGGATAATAATATCAATACAAATGAACCTATTATTATAGTAGTAGATTCTTCTGGTATTAAAGTAGCTAATAGAGGAGAATGGATGAATAAGAAATGGAAGGTAAGAAGAGGATTTATAAAGATGCATATAGCTGTTGATATCAAAAATAAGAAGATAATAGCATTAGAGATAACTAGAGAAGATGTTCATGATAATAAGAAGTTTAAAGACCTTATAGATAATATAGATGCTAAAATAGATAAGGTTATAGTTGATGGAGCATATGATAGTAATGATAACTTTAATTATCTAACAGATAAAGGTATAGAACCAGTAATTAGAGTAAGAAGTAATTCTATAATCAATAATAGTATAAGGGATATGCATGTATTAGATCAATTGAGTGATTATACTAGATGGAAGCATAAGCATGATTATGGTAAGAGATGGATAGCAGAATCTGTATTCTCATCATTTAAGAGAATGTTTGGAGAGTATATTAAATCAGTAAGATGGGATAATATGGTTAAAGAGTTGATGGTTAAAGCAAGTGCATATAACTTGTTTATATCTATGAGTAATGGATATGGTTAAGAGATATATGATATGTACTCTGTTAATGAGTTATTCAACACAGCACATGTAAAATATAAGATATGTGTAATAATATCACTATATTAGTTATAGTTATTACATTTTAGAGTGGTAATTTAGGGTGCTGAAATTAAGCAATCGCCAAGTTTTATTATACATTAGTTGTGTCTACAATAATATCATATATATTGATAAAGATATTTACTAATATCATTATATAATTTATATGCTTTATTTCTTAATTGGAGTGACATATTCGTTGGTTCATATCTTGCTGTAATACTCATATAAAATAGTTCTTTATATTTATCTTTTATACCTGGTAGAAATATATCAACATATGAATTACGTTCTTTATGATTGCTAGGTCTTTTATTTAAATCTTTTATGAAGTATGCATCAATTAATAATAATGTCGAATAAAATATAGTTACTATTTCCCAATCATAGTAAGGCGAGTTTGCTTTACTTAAATAATTAGCCGTATCATTATTATATTTGCTTTTTTGTTTATAATATTTAATTAACATCAGTTATTACCCATCTAACATTATTATATATTTTTTTATCAAATGATTTTTGCCGTAATATTAAAGGTTCAAAATATATACCAGGGAATGCTTCTTCCAATTTTAATATTTTTTTAGTAATTATTTCAAAACCAGCAGCTTCGTCATCTGTATCATATATTATAAACAATTGCAGTCCTTCTTGAGTGGGATAAAAACCTACATGTTTTATAAATGGTGTACTAACGAATAATTTATAGATATATTTTTCTATTCTTGTTATATCTCCATTTTCTATTTTTTTAGTATCTCTATTAAACTCTAGTTCTTCTAGACGTACTTCTATATATCTTAATTTTTCTTCTAAATGTCTTATTTTTTGTATAATTTCTTCATGCGGATCTATATTAGTGCGTTTTATAATATTTTCTAAACTTTGTTTTACAACATATAATTCCTTATCCGATACTATTAGTATAGGTTTATTTCCTAGACTTTCTCTAAATAGATTTTTTAATATATCTACTTTTTCTAGATCTTTTGTATGATAATGCAAAGGACGTTGATAAAAAGTAATTTCGCCACCTTTCTTAGTTTTAGCTGGTCTTATTGATCTATTTATCTGGTTACTAATATCTTTACTCATAATTCTCACCTAATAATTTACTAATAATTCTATTACTGTTCTCTATCATAATATCTATAAATTGAGGTATATTTATAATGCCTTTATAAGCGCTACTCGCCACAATAAAGCATAACATACCTTCTTCTTGTTCTCTAATAGCATAAAAATTATAATTACTTTTCCATTTTGACCCTAATAACTCTTCAACTACTTCTATACCAATAGCAGGTATATGTAATTCTAAAAAATTATCTAAAGATTGAATTATATTTCTATTAATTATGTGTATGAAATCTATTTCAGACTTATTCTCATTACTTAACGACATATTAAAGACCAGAGAAGTATCTTCTAGTTTAATATTAAGTTTGGTTAACAAAGAACTAATAATCACGTTAAAATCGGTATTAATATCGATTAGATTATCTTTGGATAAAATCTCACTCTTATCTATTTCTTCATCTTCTAAAAAGTCCTCTCCCAACAGACTTAGCTTTATTCCATTCATCGTAACCGTTATTTGAAAACCTTTTCCATTAAATATTAAATAAGGAGTATTACTTAATAAATCGTTTATATTCACTTCTTCCACTTTTACTGTCTTAAATTCTGATATAGGTATGGACGTTATTATATCTTTAAAATTACCACTATCAATTGGAGATAATTGAATACCCAAATTAATATTTTCTATGTCATTAACGGTGAACAAATCCTTCATAATAATGAATTATAGCAGTTAATATATATACTTAACACCTTTGTTGGTTCAAAGGTTTAAACTACTAATATTGATTATCTCTCTGTAATGATAGTAAGTAAAAGAGTTAGAGTAAGGACTAAAGGAGAAGGTGATATTGTAGATATAACCGAGTATGTATCTAATGCAGTTAGAGAGAGCAGATTAAAAGATGGCATAGTTACAATATTTATAGCAGGCTCTACTGCGGCAGTTACTACTATAGAGTATGAACCAGGATTGCTAAAAGACTTTCCAGCAATGCTTGAGAGGATAGCACCTAGGAATATCAATTACGAGCATGAGAAGATGTGGCACGATGGAAATGGACATTCACATGTAAGAGCATCGCTAATCGGACCATCTCTAACAGTACCATTTACAGATAATATGCTAATCCTAGGCACATGGCAACAGATAGTTCTAGTAGAATTAGATATAAGAGCTAGAGAGAGAACGATAATAATGCAGATAATAGGAGAGTAAACATTAATAACAATTCATTCTATTTTATAAGCTATGGATGATATAGAAGTACCAAAAGAGGTAAGACCTATAATGCTAGGAGATGCTGAAGAGACTAGATTAGGCGATAAGAGAGGCGCAAAGAAGCAGTATAGATATGGCAATCTGCATATAAGAGAATATGATGATAAATATACAGTTCATATGGATAAAGTAGATCCTAGAAAAGATCCATTGGGTCATCTTATACATGATGCTCCTGAAGTATTGATAGGTTTAGGAGCAGCAATAGGCTTTGGCTTGAAAGCTTACTCTCTATTAAATAAGAGGTCTAATAGTATAATATATAGTTCTTTAGTATCTGCAATCTCTGGCTATCTAGGTTATAGGCTTAGTAGGCATATCAAGGAGAAGTGATTTGCCAGTTAGTACTTGGAGGATAATTGGCGTAGCATTAAAGTTATTGCCAGTAGCATTAAGATTCAAGAAGGATAGAAAAGAATGGATAAAGAAGGAAGGTAAGAACGTAAACGAGAATAGGATGAGAAAAAATGCTAGAAGATCAGTTAATACATTCATAAAATTAGGTCCATCATTTGTAAAATTAGGGCAATGGTTATCAACAAGAGCTGATCTCTTACCTCAACCATGGATGGAAGAGTTTGCTAAATTACAAGATGATGTACCTCCAGCACCCTTTGAGCAAGTAAAGCCTATAATTGAAAAGGAGTTGAATATGAGAATAGAAGAAGCATATGAGTATTTTGACGAAAATTGTATATCTGGGGCATCTCTAGGGCAAGTATATAAGGCTAGATATAATAACAGAGATGTAATAGTAAAGGTTAATAGACCTAATATTGAGGAGTTAGTAGAACAAGATATACAAGTTCTTAAAAAGTTATTACCATTAGCAGTAAGATTCATCGATAAGAATATTGCATTCTCAGCAGAGTCTATGTTTAATCAATTTGTTGAGAGTATATATGAAGAGATGGATTATAGGATTGAAGCAGATAACCTTCTAAGAATAAAGAATAATCTAAGGCATGATAAGGTAATAATACCAGATATTATAAAGGAGAGAAGTACCAAAAAGGTATTAACATTAGAATACATACCAGGGATTAAAGTTACCGATGTTAAAGCATTAGAAGAAGCAAATATAGATAAAGCAAAGTTAGTGATAACAATCCATAGATTATTCTTCAAGATGTTATTAAAGCATGATATATTCCATGCAGATCCTCATCCTGGTAATCTAGCAGTAAGTAGTGATGGCAGATTGATATTATACGATTTTGGTATGGTTGGAAGGTTAGATAATGCTACTAGATTAAAGTTAGTAAGATTGTATCTAGCATTGGTTGAGAAGGATCCATCTAGAACTGTAGATCTATTGATAAGTTTAGGAACATTATCTCCAGATGCTAACAGATATGTTATAGAGAAAGGTATAGAGTTATCTATAAAGACACTTTATGGAGCGAAAGTTGATGAGATGGAAGTAAAGGCTTTGATGGAATTAGCTAACAAAACTATGAGTAGATTCCCTTTTAGGCTGCCAAAGCATCTAGCATTATACATGCGTATGGCTAGCATGCTTGAAGGCATATACTTGTCATTAAACGTTGAGTTCAAGTTTGTTAAAGTATTAAGAGGCATATTAGAAGAGGAAGGTTTGGTTAAAGAGGCATATATAGAAGAGATAAAGTCATCTATAGAAAAGGTTAGTAAAGGTTTGAACGATGCAATATCTATAGCTCCGCTCTTAAAGACATATTTGGAAGGTAATATGGTTTATAATAATCATAAAAGTAGGCATGGTTTGATTGCTGGGAGTATATTATCCTCTTCAGTCTTTATAGGTTCATCAATAATAATGCAATCAAATCCATTATTTGCTCAGATTGGTTTTATAATAGCAACAGCTATAATTGGTTCATCCATCCTTATTGACAGGTTTAGATGATCATTCTATTCTAATTATATTTACTCCAGTTATAGGAATCCTTATCTCTAACACTCCATCCTTATAAGTTGCTTTCAGATCTTCTTCTCCTTTTATGCTTATAGGAAGTGGTATGCTTTTATCTATCTTTAACGGTCTTTGCTGCTGATAAACACTTCCTACATGCTCTGGAGGATCTCTTCTAGCCTTTATGCTCAATATATTATCGTTTATCCTAACAGATATATCCTCTTTCTTGAAACCAGCTAGATCTACTAATATCAATAGATCATTACCATCCTCAAGTATATCTACTGGTGGCATTACAAACTCGAAGAATTCTCTAGACTTGTTACTAAGTTCTCTCATGAACTCTCTCATGATATACTTGCTAAGGCTCATACTTATAATTTATATCTAAACTAATATTAAGTTTTTATGCTAAATTAATAATATGCTAGAGAAGTTGATAAGACAATCTAGGAATACCGATCCAGAAACCTTCCTCGAATTGATAAAAAGGTGTATAGATGTTATAAAAAGTGAGGGAAAAGGGTTAGTAAATGCTATGATAAAAGATGGATACATAGAATTAGATAGAGATGATGTTATAATAGTAGGAGATCTACATGGCGATCTAGATGCATTAGAGATTATCTTAAGCAAGAGTAATTTCTTCGATGAATATGGCTCAACTATAATCTTCCTAGGAGATTATGGCGATAGAGGCAAAGAGTCAGTTGAGGTTTATCATCTTATCTTAAACTTAAAAGTAAGATACCCAGATAGGATAATATTATTGAGAGGTAATCACGAATGCCTAGAATTACCATTTGCACCACATGATCTTCCTACGATGCTTTATGAAAAGTTTGGAAGGAAAGCAGAACTGATCTATGATAAGTTAAAGATGTTGTTCAAAGTATTATATCATGCATTGATACTAAACGATAAATACCTAATATTACATGGAGGCGTTCCAGTAGAAACCAGATCTAGGGATGATCTAATAGATGGATTAGATACATTAGAAGAGATATTATGGAACGATCCTAGGGATGAGATAAAAGGTTATATTCCTTCATGGAGAGGTTATGGCTACTATTTTGGAAGGGATGTAACTATTAAAGCATTAAATGCTACAAATACTGATAGAATAATTAGAGCACATGAACCATGTAATGGGTATAAGACTAACCATAATGGTTTAGTATTAACAATATTCTCATGTAAAGCACCATATGGAAATAGACAGGGAGCATATTTGAGGATATATGAAGATACAGAACCAGATAAATTGGCAGATAGCATAGAACTGTTTTAGAAAAAGTTCATAACCTTAATTATAATATGCTAACGTGTGATAATAGTCATAGAAGGCATAGACAAATCAGGTAAAACAACCCAAACTAATATGCTGAAAGATAGGCTAAAACAATATAAAGTAGCAACATTCTCTTTCCCAGATTATAATACTAATATAGGTAAAGAGATTAGAGCATTTTTAGATAGAAAGAGAGATTATAATCCTAGGGTTAGGCATCTATTATTATCAGCAAATCGTTGGGAGAATATAGATAGATTAGAAGAATTAGCAAAGAATAATGATATATTAATTTTAAATAGATACTATCAATCAAATATAGTATATGGCTTAGCAGATGATCTACCATTGGAATGGTTAGAGATGCTTGATAACGGTTTGATAAAAGAAGATCTAACAATAATACTTGATATAGATGAAAAGGTTATGAGAGATAGATTGAAGGAAGAAGGGGATCTATTTGAGAGCAATATAGATAAGATAAAGATAGTAAGAAGACTTTACAAAGAGTTAGCAGATAGATATGGTTGGATAGTTATAGATGCTAATAGAGATAAGGAGGAGGTTAATAAAGATATTATAAAGATAATTATGGAGCATTTATAAATAAAATTATTATAATCATTATTATGCAATTAGAGATAAGTGATCCAATCCATCATTATATATATCTAAACGATCTTGAGAAAGATATAGTTGATACAAGTATATTCCAAAGGTTAAGAAGGATTAGACAATTGGCTGGTGCTCATCTTACATATCCTAGCGCTCATCATACTAGGTTTGAACATTCATTAGGAGCAAAACATTTAGCATCATTAGCAAGCAATGTATTATATGAGAAAGGATATATCAATAAAGATGATATACAAAGGTTAAGGTTAGCAGCTTTATTACATGATATTGGTCATGGTCCATTCTCACATCTCTTTGAAGAAGTTATAAAACAAGATATATCACATGAAGCTATAGGCAGCAATATAATAAAAGATACAATATTAAATGATATACTCTCTAAACATGGATATTCATCAGATGACATAGCAGATCTCTCGCGAGGAAGATCAAAGATAAAATTCCTTAATGAGATAATCTCTGGCATATTGAGTGTAGATGTTATGGATTATCTTCCTAGAGATTCATACTTTACTGGAGCAGAACACGCAAGAATAGATTCTGAGAGGTTGATAAGATCTTATGAGGTTTATGAAGATAGGCTAGCATTAGATAGGTCAGCATTATACTCATTAGAATCTATGATGATCTCAAGATATCAGATGTTTAAAGCTGTTTACTTTCATAAGACAGTTAGAGCTGCTGAGGTTATGCTATTGCATTCTATGCTTGAAGCCTATAAAGAGTTAAATCTTGATATGAAGGTTAGAGATGTAGATGAGTATTTAGCATTAACAGATGATACAATGCTAAATCTATTACTTAATGCTAATAAGAGATCAGCCAAATTAGCAAGAGATTATCTTAATAGAAGATTATTGAAATGTGTATTTGAGAAGATAATTCATAGCAGAGAGAAGAAGAGTTACTCTATTGATATAAAGAAAGAGATAGCAGATAGAGCAAACATAGATGAGGATAATATATATATAGATATATCTAACGCTCCATCTTTATCCCTAACACCAGATAAAGATAAGCCTACTTCTATAATACTTGTCAAGAAAGATTTGAAGAGTTATGAGGTAATCAGTTTAGAAGATCTACCATTGATAAATTCAATATTAGGATATATGAATATGATTAGGGTATACACCTTAGCAGAGTATAGAGATGAGGTTAGAGATGCTGCTAATAAAGTATTTAATGATAAGATGTATTTATCAGCGTAATGAAGGTAGTTATAAAGTTAAGCGGAAGAGTATTTGATAATCCTAGTAGAGATGGCATAAAAGAATATGCAACATTATTGAAAGAGTTATACAATGAGGATATAAAATCTATAGTTATTGCTGGGGGAGGACCGATAGCAAGATTCTACATAAACCTTGCTAGAGAGTTAGGCTATGATGAGGCTAGTTTAGATCAATTAGGGATAATAGTATCTAGACTTAATGCTAGATTGCTCATTGCTGCATTAGATAATTATGCATATCCTAACGTTCCAGAAAGTTTGGATGAGATAGCTTTAGCAGATAAGATAGTAGTTGCTGGAGGTTTACATGTTGGTCAGAGCACAAATGCTACAGCAGCAATAATTGCTGAGAAGGTTAGAGCAGATCTATTCATAAATGCTACAGATGTAGATGGCATATACTCAAAAGATCCAAGAAAGTTTAGCGATGCTGTTTTGTTAGATGCTATAAACATCAAAGATTTAAGGAATATGCTCATAGAGCAGAGCACAGCAGCAGGCGAGTATGATCTGATGGATATCATAGCATTGAAGATAATTGAGAGATCAAAAATAGATACAATTGTAACAAAAGCAGATCCTAAGATAATAAGGGATGCAATAAAAGGCAGAAAGGTAGGAACTAGAATACTCATTTAACCGCTTCAATCTTGCCTTTATATTCATTAAACCCATCTTTGATCATCTTTTCTAATATCTCTTTAGCCTTATCAATACTTAATGGTTTAGTCTGTGCTTTAGCATAACCATCTGAATCACAGATAACTACTATGGCCTCATCATTAAGGATATCCATAGCAACTAACTCTTCTTCTCCAACTGGAAGAAAACCATCTTTTCCTTGCTTTACCGTCTTTGTTAGATAAGCAAACCCAGAATAACTGAATAATTTATACTGAGCTTCTCTAGCCCTTTTAGTTCCTATCATAGCCGCTTGATGATACTGCATATTTAATATAATATAAGATTCATCTATAAGTATTATGAAAGTTTAAATTATAATAATAGTAATTGCTCATATGACGAAGGTTAATACATTACAGATAGGAGTTATTGGAGGAGGGATAGCAGTTGCAGCTTTCGCGATATTCATATTCTTTGGTTTAGAGAGGCCAGAACCAGAGCAGTTAGAGTTTAAAGATGTAGAATTTTCAGTTAAAAGTATAGAATTAACAAACCTAAATGCTAATGAGACAAAGGTTAGGGTAACATTTGCATTAACAAACCCTAATCCTAGAACAATTATCCTAGAGACTATAGATTATGAGTTATTTGCTAATGGAGTTAGGATAGCAGCAGCTGGGATTGGAGAGAGGATAGCAGGAGGATTAGTAGGCTCTAGCGGAGAGACATATCATATAATTCCTGGAGGTTTGATAGAAGTTCATGATGAGGTTATAATAAAGAAGACATCAGTTAATGAAGAGTTTTGGGATGATCTACAGAATAATAATGTAAAGTTAAGAATAAAAGGAAGTTATGTTATAACAGAACCTCAAAGAGAGAGCGGTAAAGAGTATACATTTGATACAAACCTTTAATTATTTATATAATCTAGCAAACTCTTTATCTCATCATCATATACTATAGTATATGATGATAATGGCAGATACTCATTAATCGCTCCAGTTTCCATATATAGAACATATGTGTATAATCCTTCTTCATCTAATGAAGGTTTGAATTTTATTGTAAAATCAACCTTATTACTATTCTCAGTCTTTGCCATGCTTAAACTGAATGTATTAACATCATCTGTATATTCATAACCTAAAGGAAGTTCTGGCATTATAACCTCAACTATATCAGTATTGCATAAAGTTCCTCCTCCATAGGTATAACAATTAGGCAGATTATTCAATTGAGTATTGTTTAATTTTGTAGGAAATGGATCATAATATCCATTTATGAACAATGTATCGCTATCAAAACTTAAATCAACTGGTACTTTAATACTTCCTTTCCATATAATAAAATCATTATGATCGAATGTTCTCTCTTCCCAATCTATATAATCATTCTCAAAATGTTGAACTAATGCTAGAAAATAATCATCATATGCTATGCCTATACTAACTTTGTTATGCCATTTGTCTAATATATTATCTCTATGTCCCCAGTTAGAACTAGCATCATCATACACCATGGCATACTCTAACTCTCTCAAAGCATCAATAGGATCTATCTTTTCACATATTATTATGCCAATTAAGCATTCTTTATAATCATCCATATAGCCTATAAAACCAGCGTTCTCGCTAACCTCTCCTTCTCCTCCATATTGGAAATATCTAATGTATGGTTTAAAACCATCGCTATCCCAATGTGCCAAATACCTATACTTTAGCATATCCTCAGCATGTTTTTGAGCTGCAATGTTAATGCCTAATTCAACTGGCTCTAGTCCATGATCCTTTCTATCCTTGTTAATTAGACTCAGCATATAATTTGCGAGATCTAAATCTACTTCTTTTATCTTATGTTTATCACTAGTCTCGATCATATTTTCAATATTTAATACCGCTTTTCTTGCTAAAGGTATAGGATTATCTAAACTCTCCCATACTAGTACCTCGATCTTATACCCTTCATATTCTTCTACAAACCATGAAAGACTAAAATTATTTTCCTGAATAATCAAAAGACTTTTTATAAAGACTAGTTGGATTACATTATCTTTGGCATCAATAATCTTAAAGATTACTACAGATGGTTATTATAACCTTGTTTATTTATTATATTTGCAGATATAAGAACTTGAGAACCTACATCTAGTGAGGTAACTAGATTGCCAGATAGATCAGTAATAGATATATCAACCGACACACGATCAAGAGGATTGGTAACAGCGTATGAATTTACTATATTAATTATTATTATAGAAAATAAAATAAATATAGTAAGTATTTTAATCATATTATTTTAGAAAATATTACTTTATTTTAATGTTGCGATTTTATATACTATATTATTATGCAAAAGTTAAAATTCTAGTAGTAATATAGCATTGATAATGAGTAATTATTCCTCATTAAGAAGAACGGTTGAGAAGGTAGTATCTCAAGCTGAAGAAGATTTTGTTGAGAGGATAAATTCTTCTTATAATGATGCTTTGAATAATCTTAGATCATCTAGAAACTCTTTGGAGAGTGAATATAATAGGATCATTGAAGATGCTAATAAACAAGCAGAGAATCTAAAGAGGCAGATAATAGGCAGTAGTAGTATAGAGGCTAGAAATAAACAACTGCTTATAGTAGAGGATGCTGTAAATAAGGTATTTGAAGAGGTAAAGAAGAAGATAAATACCATAAGAAATAAGAAAGAGTATAAAGATATGCTAAATACCTTATTGGAAGATGCTGTTAAAGTTATAAATGATGATATTATTGTCGAGTGTAATAAAGATGATATGAGTATAATAAAAGATTTAGCGTCAAATATATCTAATGTAAAGATTACAGTTAGTAATACTCCAACAGATATTCTTGGAGGGCTAAAGGCTAGATCCAAAGATGGTTCTATAGTGTATGAGAATACATTAGAGAGAAGGATAGAAAGATTGAAACCATTGATAAAAAAAGATATAGTAGGGTTATTCACAAAGTGATTCTAGAATGGTAGCAAAAGGCAAAGTTGTATGGATAAGTGGACCTGCCGTAAAGGCAGATGGTATGTCAGAGGCAAAGATGTATGAGACTGTTCAAGTTGGGAATGATAAATTGATAGGTGAAGTTATAAGGATTACTGGTGATACAGCATTTATCCAGGTTTATGAATCCACTTCAGGTATACAGCCAGGAGAGCCAGTAATTGGTACTGGCAAGCCATTAAGTGTATTACTAGGCCCAGGTATAATAGGAAGGATATATGATGGTATACAAAGACCATTAGATGAGATAGCAAAGAAGACTGGTGCATTTATAGGAAGAGGCGTTGTTACAGATCCAGTTGATCTAAAGAAGAAGTATAACTTCATTCCTACAATAAAAGTAGGGGATGAGATTGAAGGAGGTAGTAAGTTAGGCGAGGTTAAAGAGACTGAATTATTAAATCATATAATTATGCTTCCTCCAGATTATCCGAAATGTAAGGTAACTGCAATTGAAGGAGAAGGTAGTTATGATCTAGAGCATCCTATAGCAACTGTAGAGTATGATGGCTCAAAGCATGAAGTAAAGATGTATCATTATTGGCCAGTTAGGAAGCCTAGACCGTATAAAGAGAAATTAGATCCAGATATACCTCTAGTAACTGGGCAGAGAGTTATAGATACATTCTTCCCTATAGCAAAGGGAGGAACTGGAGCGATACCAGGAGGATTTGGGACTGGTAAGACTGTAACGTTGCACCAAATAGCAGCATGGGCAGACTCTAAGGTAGTAGTATACATAGGTTGTGGAGAGAGAGGTAATGAGATGACCGAAGTATTAGTAAAGTTCCCAGAGCTCAAAGATCCTAGATCTGGTAGACCATTAATGGAGAGAACGGTATTAGTTGCTAATACAAGTAACATGCCAGTAGCTGCTAGAGAGGCTAGCATATATACTGGAGTAACAATGGCTGAATATTATAGAGATATGGGTTATGATGTAGTGCTAGTAGCAGACTCTACTAGCAGATGGGCTGAAGCACTTAGAGAGATGAGTGCTAGACTAGAAGAGATGCCTGCTGAAGAAGGATACCCATCGTATCTAGCATCTAGGTTAGCAGAGTTTTACGAGAGAGCTGGAAGAGTTAAAGCATTAGGCAGTCCAGAGAGGCTTGGTTCAGTAACTCTAGTAGGAGCTGTCTCTCCATCAGGAGCAGATTTTACTGAGCCAGTAACAACTCATACTATTAGGTTCATAAAGACATTCTGGGGCTTAGATACAAGGTTAGCATATTCAAGACATTATCCAGCAATAAATTGGATGCTAAGTTATTCAGGTTATCTAGAGAATGTTGCTAAATGGTGGGAAGAGAATGTTGGTAAAGGCTGGTTCAAGTTAAGAGAAGAAGCATACTTTGTATTACAGAGAGAAGATACATTGAAAGAGATAGTAAGATTGTTAGGTCCAGAGGCATTACCAGATGAGGAGAAGTTAATATTAGAAGTTGCAAGGATGATAAAGATCGGTATATTGCAACAGAGTGCATTTGATAAGGTTGATACTTACTGCTCACCTCAGAAGCAGTTGAAGTTGTTAAGACTAGTAGTAGATTTTCATAAAGAGGCAGCAAAGGCATTGAGAGAAGGAGTATCTCTAGCAGATATAAGAGCAATGCAAGTGATACCAAAGATATTAAGAGCAAGATTTGAGGTTACCGATGATAGATTAGATGAGCTAGATAGATTACATGAGGAGATGATTAATGAGTTCAAGAGTTTAGAGAGGAAGGAGGTGTTTGCTACAATTGGTTGAAGCTGGGATTGAGTATACAAAGATTCAAGAGATCAAAGGACCGTTGATGGTAATTGATGGTGTAACTAAAGCATCATTTGATGAATTGGTAGAGATAGAGACTAGCGATGGAGAGAGAAGGTTAGGTAAAGTATTAGAGGTTGGCTTTGGTAAAGCAGTAGTACAAGTCTTTGAAGGTACAACTGGTTTAAGTACTAGCGGAACAAAAGCTAGATTCTTAGGAAGGACTATGGAGATACCAGCATCTCAAGAATTGTTAGGAAGAGTATTTGATGGATTAGGAAGGCCTATAGATGGATTGCCAGAACCATTAGCAGATGAGTTCAAGGATGTTAATGGCGAGCCTATAAATCCAGAAAGAAGGGAATACCCAGAAGATTTCATACAGACTGGTGTATCTGTAATTGATGGAATGTTAACACTAGTCAGAGGCCAAAAACTCCCAATATTTTCTGGCTCAGGAATGCCTCATAATATATTGGCAGCACAGATTGCTAGACAAGCAACAGTATTAGGAAGCGGTGAAGAGTTCGCTGTAGTATTCGCTGCTATAGGAGTGCAGCATAGCGAAGCACAATTCTTCAAACGTTCATTAGAGGAGAGTGGAGCGTTGAGAAGAAGCATACTATTCCTTAATTTGGCAGACGATCCAGCTATTGAGCGTATAATAACTCCAAGGGCAGCCTTAACTGCTGCTGAATATCTTGCATTCGATCTTAATATGCATGTTCTAGTTATAATAACCGATATGACAAATTATGCCGAAGCGTTAAGAGAGATCAGCGCTGCTAGGGAAGAGGTTCCAGGAAGGAAAGGATATCCTGGCTATCTTTATACTGATCTAGCAGGTTTATATGAGCGTGCTGGGAAAGTAAAGAATGTAAAGGGTAGCATTACTCAGATGCCTATACTATCTATGCCAGCAGATGATATAACCCATCCTATACCAGATCTTACTGGCTATATAACTGAAGGACAGATAGTATTAAGCAGAGAATTGTTCAGGAAAGGTTTGTATCCTCCAGTAGGAGTTCTGATGAGTTTAAGCAGATTAATGAAGGATGGTATTGGAGAAGGGA
This sequence comes from Candidatus Nitrosocaldaceae archaeon, assembly GCA_026002835.1. The sequence continues at coordinate 28,818 of BPGC01000011.1, read as the reverse complement.
AGACTAGAGCAGATCATGATGGAGTTAGTAACCAGTTATACGATGCTTATTCTAGGGCACAAGAGGTTAGAGCATTGTCTGAGATTGTAGGAAAGGCTGGTCTAACTGGAGTAGATCTAAAGTATCTAGAGTTTGGTGATAAATTTGAGGAGCATTTCTTGAAGCAAGATTATGAAGAGAATAGAAGTATAGAAGAGACATTATCTAGAGCATGGGATGTATTATCATACTTACCAGAAGGAGAGTTAACAAAGATTAAAGAGGAGTTCATCAAGAAATATTACAAGGCTAGATAAAAATGTCTTTTGGAAGGAATATAGTCCCAACAAAGATCGAACTGATAAGATTAAGACGATCATTAAAAGTAGCGAAGATGGTACATAAGATACTAGATGATAAGAGGGAAGTGTTATTGAAAAGGATAGATGAGATGATAGAAGATGCTAATAAAGCTAGGGAAGAGATATGGTCTCCATTGGAAGATGTCTATAATGCAGTTAGAGATGCTTATATGTCATTAGGAACTAATACTGTAGAAAGTATAGCAATGTTAACTCCTCCATCTATAGAAGTTGATGTTAATGTTAGAAGGATTGTAGATGTAAAGGTTCCTACCCTTCAAGTATCTAGTAAAGGTAGTGATAAATTGTCATATGGATTTGCAGATACAAACGCTTCAGTAGATAAAGCCTCAAAATTGATAAAGAATATACTTCCAGGAATATGCAAAGCAGCAGAGTATGAGAACGCTATATTCAGTCTAGCAAAAGAGTTAGAAAAGACTCAGAGATTGATAAATGCATTAGAGTATGTAATAATGCCTCAGTATGAAGGAGCGATAAAGTTCATAACTGCATCGCTAGAAGAGAGAGAAAGAGAAGAGTTTGTAAGACTTAAAAAGGTCAAGTCCATATTAGAGCAGAGGAAAGGAGTATGAGCGAAGAGTTAGATAAACTGTTCGAAGAGGCAGAGAAGAGATTAAAGGCTGAGAGAGATAAAGCTATTGAGAGAATTAAAGCAGAGTTACAAAAGGCTAAAGAAGAAGCGTTATCTTAATCTTTTATTAATTCTTTAATATTGTCTATAACAACTTCAAGATTGTTACCTTTAATTTTGAATTTTGTAGATAAAATACTGATCAATTCTTTCTTAATTATAGCAGCACCACTACCAAATATAGTATCTAAACCTTTAGATACCTCTTCTGGTTTATCAAATATCTCATCAAGACTAGCATTATTCATTGCTAAATATGTATCTAATATATCTAAAGTTCCATAACCTACTATTGATGAGATATGCTCCTTTATCTCTTTTATTAGCATATCTTTTGATATACATTCAGCATTACTCATCATACCATCCGCCTCAATATATACGATGGATGTCCTTCCTCTAGATTAACCTCTATTCCATATGTTCCATTATGAGGTTTTATAGTCTCTATAAATGAAGCTCCTTCTTTTGTATATAGTTTAAGGTGTATATCTAGTGTTGATTGTATTAATGGCATACTCTTATAACCAGTAGTATTTACAAATACTATAACATCTCCATTCTCTCTAAATACTCTCTCAAGTTTGATTATATTCATCTTTACTAGCTCAAATTGCTCATCTGTCAATTGCGTTTCACACATGCCTAGATCCATAGTTAAGATACATGTATCACTCTTCTTCTTTAGCATAGGATATCTTTTGCATACGAGTTTATTGCAACTGCCTTCTAAATCATTATATGATATGCTATCTAGATAGGATAGATCTGGCAACTGCTCATCTGTACTAAGTATCGTTAACCTATCTAGTTCATCCTCTGTACAATAAGGCTTAATCTGCTTTAGTATAGAGGTATAAGGTTTATCGGGTGTATTTACTATTATAGCAGAACCATTATTCCTGAGATTATTAAGTATCATATTTTGTAATATCAAGCCTAATACTCTTCTATCCCTATTAAGTTCAGTCTCTAACAAAACTATATTTCCTTTCCTAATACCTCTTATAGCATTATCTAGATATCTATTACCAGTAGATATCCTTCTATCATACTTTATTGGCTCAAATAATTTACATCCATTAGCTTTGCATAAAGCATGGAATGATTCGTTTGGAGGTTTTATAATAGGTGTGAAATGTGAACCTTCTAGAGTATAGAATATGCGTTTATCATAGATGCTCATGCCTCGCATCTTATCCAATCTCAAACTTCTCAAATTGTTATGATGCTCAAGAGTTACTACTCCATCTACTAGATATGCTACTGTGCTTAACTCTGGTTCTTCGCTTATAAATACTAAGAAACTATCATTCGCATCTGCTAAGGATACCATAGTCTTTTCAGTCTTTAGCCTCTCTTTCATATCAGCCTCTTTTGCTAATGCATCCCAACTATCTAATATTATAAATGCTCGTTTCTTTATAACAGCTCTCATAACCAATTCGATTATAGATGATATAGTTCCTAATCTAACATCAACTACTGGTATCTCTTTAGACTTGCTACTAAATGGAGTTAATACACTCTCATCTTGAAGCAATTCTCTAGTCCAAGAGAATTGATCTATGAGTTTAGCATAAGATACTCTTGTTGATATGTAATAACCTCTATAGATATGTTTCATATAATTTAATAACTCTAATGCTAATGTAGTTTTACCAGAACCCGGTTCGCCTCTTATAAGTAAAGAGGTAGGATTCCATTTGAAGAATTCATTAAAGAGCTTATCTAGATGATGCTTATTTATACCTTCAATCTTAGCAGTTGCCATTGATATAATTGTATATAGAAATTATATAACATTCTGTATGTAATACATCTTACAGAATATAGTTACTCTACTTCTATAATCTTAGAATATGGTTTTAATCTCAATTCTGCACTTCCATCTCTAGATATTGCAGCTGATACACCATAAACCTTGATACGCTTACCAGTCTTCAGATCCTCTATCATCTTTGCAGATTCTCTCCATCCTACTAGCCTTATCTCTCCTGTATCATCACCTAGCAAAGTCTCAGCATATGTTACATTCTCATCCCTAATTTGCACTTCATCAACCCTAGGAGGTAACAATGTTATAGCATCTATGAAATATATCTCATCTTCCTCTGGCTTTATATCATTGATCTTAACCTCTAGCATATCTGGTGTTGGTATATCTATATCCTCATCAAGTATTCTAGCATATGAATCCTCATCTAATATTACTGTATTATCATATATTCTACTAGGTATACACTCTATTATCATATCAGTATTAAGATTATCTAATGATAAAGCATTACTTATTGATAATACCCTAGCATTACCTTCTTTATCTATAGATAATGCTAGCATCTCATTACCTTTATCAACAATTGATAATATTCTCAATTGCATTATATCTGGTTCTCCCTCATCCTTTTCTAATTCTATCCTACTTCCTTCATCTCCATGGAGTTCGATATCTCCAAACTGGTTCATCTTCGCTCTAAAGCCTATAAGTTTTACTCTCCCTCCTTTCTTTATTATCTTTGGGAGATTATGCTCATCAACATTCCATACTATTACTCTTATACTTTTATCGTTACTTATCTGCATGTTAAGCATCTTACTCTTCTCTCCTCTATTATTGGTAAATGTAGAGATTCTAGGCGCTATAGAGATTATACCATTAACAACTAGATTATCTGCTTCTTCATTTATATCAGATGGTTCTAATGCTAACCTATCTATAGTTGCTATATGAGGAACCTCATCATTTACAACTTCAATGCTAGTTCTACTACTTGTACTTAGACTTACCCTACCATCTGGAGTAGATCGTGCATAAGCCTTACTAACTTTGATAACATCTCCAATCTTTAATCCTAATGTATCTGGAAGCATGGCCATAGTATCCCATAATGTTAATCTTATCTTCGTATCACTATCATAAATTATTAGAGTTCTTAACATAGTACTAGAACCATCATTTCTAGTTATCTTCCTTATTGGGTATATCTTCAATATCCTAGCCATGACATTAACATCTTTAGCTCCAGCATAAAGATCCTTCAAATTCATCTCTAAACTAGGCTGTTGCTCAATATCTATGCCTAGATCTGCTGCAACTAGGAATAACGCACCCTGATCTGTTAGATACCCAGCTCCAACTTTCTCCTTCTTCTCTGCTACTAATTTTAATAACTCAGATTCCGTAAGATCTCTCTTCTGCTCTAATATATACTCAATCATCTGCTTAATATCCATCTCTATATACTTTGTATCAAATTACATTAAAACCTATTCTTTTAGGTTATTCTTCTCTAGGAATGGTAATATCTTCTCTCTAATTATCTTATCATACTTAGCATCTGGATTCATTGATAATGCTAGAAGATAGTATTTACCACTTAATGGTATTGTAGCACGTACAATCTTCTCATAAACTCCGATGAAGTATAATGGTTTACCTATATAAGGTCTTAATAATGTTCGTTCTCTCATACGTTGTGCCGCATGCTTCAACGAGATCTCCCTAACATCATCTGGCAATAATGATTGTATATTTTCTCTATGCTCTTGCATTATTATCTTCTCAGACCTATCTAGTATTCCAGCATATCTTATCGATGGATCTAATGCTAATATCTGTTTGCAGAGATCATTTGGTAGCGAACTCATAGCAATTATAAATATCCCAGCATTATTTAATAATTTCTACAGATGCAAACCTAAATTAGTAGTAAATGAGAAGGTATTTTATGTCATGTATATCGGTTAACTCATTAACAAAATATTATGGCTCATTTAAAGCATTAGATGGCATATCATTTGATGTAGAGTATAATACAGTATTCGGCTTTTTAGGTCCAAACGGTGCTGGAAAGACAACTACAATCAAGATATTAACGACATTGATCAAACCTTCTTCTGGCTCTGCTACTATACTTGGCTATGATCTATTAAAAGATTCATCTATTATAAGATCAAAGATTGGTATAGTACAACAGAAACCAAGCTTAGAAAATAATCTAACAGTTAGAAGATCTCTTGATATATATGGTATGCTCTGGGGAGTTCCTAAACATGTTAGAAGCGATAGAATTGAGCATCTGTTAGATGTATTTGGGTTAGATGAGGTTAGCAATACTAGAACGGATGAGTTATCTATAGGTCAGAAGAGGAGATTACAAGTTGCTAGAGAGTTTATGCACGATATGGAACTATTATTTTTAGACGAGCCTACAGTAGGAATGGATCCAAGTGCTAGAAGAGGATTACTAGATTATATAAAGAAGAGAGTTAGAGATGGTTTGACTGTATTCTATACTACTCATATAATGGAAGAGGCTGAATATCTATGCGATAAGATAGCAATAATAAATAAGGGAAGATTGATAGCATTAGACTCACCTCAAACCTTAAAGAATAGGTATGGAGGAGTTAAAAAAGTAGAGATCAAACTTAGAGAACCATTGGATGGAATGGCAAATATCTTCAACAATGTAGAGGTATATGATAATACAATAAGGATTGTATCAGATAATGCCGAAGAGATACTAGGAGAGTTGATACAGAAATTATATACTAACAATATCCATATAGAATCCTTGGAAGTAATGCCTCCTACATTAGAAGAGATATTCTTATCTATGATAGAGAGATGATGCTATGGAAAAGATAATAAGATTGGTTAGAAGGAATTTTACTGCTACCATAGATAAACCATTCATGATATGGCAAGTATTCTTCCCAATGATCTATATCTTTGTAGCAGGTTATGCATATACTGCAGTTATAGATGAAGTTAATTTACCAAATGCGGATATAACATATCCAGCATTCATAGCATCTGGTATGATTGGTTTTAATATAATGAACAGTAGCATAACAGCTGGTACTATAATATGGAATGATAAGAGGAATGGAATGTTTGAGCAGATACTCATGGGACCGTTTACTAGAATGCATTACATAGCAAGTAATATAATAACAATAATAGTTATGGGTATGCTAAGTGCTAGTATTATAATAGCAGTAAGTATATTTACAGTCTTTAATGGTTTAAACATTTCAATATTATCAATACCATTTGTAGCATTCTCTATAATATTAGGTTCGATATTCTTTGGTTCAATTGCTATAATAACATCAATAAAGTTAAGAACTAGTGAAGGTTTCCAAGTAATACTGAATACAACATTCCTATTCTTTGCATTTGTAAGTACTACATTTTATCCTTCAGAAGGCGCTCCAGAACCTCTAAAAGCAGCATTTAGTATAAATCCATTAACATATGTAGTAGATATAATAAGAGCGGGTTTGTTCAATATATCCTATCCTTTCTTATATATAGAGATGGCATTACTAACGCTAGTAAGCATAATTGTTTTCTTTATAGCAACATATCTTCTAACTAGACTTGATGTATAAGAACAATTTTATAGCGTTTATATTCTATTAATAACAGATATAATTGAATAGAGAATGTCCAGAGTGTAATGGAGATATGTATTACGAGCCGAATACTAAGCATTTTATTTGCAAGAATTGTGGATTATATGTTACTAGAGAGCAGATATATGATATACTAGATAGGAAGAGAGGAGAGAAGAAGAAGAGTAAAGAATCAGAATATCTAGATTGGTGGCTATCCTCTAAGAAGCGTTAATTAAAACCATACTTTATTTATATATCTAATGCTTTAACCATTAGAATGGAAAGGACTTTATAAATGAGTTTATCTCTAACCAATTCATGAGCGAGGAGTTGCCTAAATGGGCAGAGGATGAGATAAATTCTATAACAGAAGAGTCGTTTAAAGTAGTAGATAGATGGGAGGGAACTGGATACTTTCTTGATATAGATGAGAAGAATAGGAGAGTTGATATACAATTCTATGAAAAACTGCCTATAGGGAAACATATAATAACAGTTGAGGTTCCAGAGGATATAGAGATAAGCAAGTTCATGAAAGGTTTTGTTTATATGTATAAGGTTAAGGTATTAAAAGCAGATTTTAGTGAGAAGCTAACAAAATACTTGAAAGAGAATCTAAATCTTAATATGGATGGCGTTTATAGATTCGTATTAGAATCATTAGAGATGCTAGATGATGTTGGAGATGTGTTAGAATCAGATGAGTAGATGATGAATGTATATATAATAATAGCTATGCTTAAACATATAGTAGTTAGGATAGTTTTATCTACTGCAATATTTACAACCAAAGATAGTAAGAGCGAATACGATATAAGATTAGTCAAAGTTAATGAGAGAGAGGTTATAGCGAGTGCAATATTGATAGGATTAACGTTCTCTATAATAACCATATCATTAATAATATATCTTAAAGGTTCTAATATTATGATAATAATTGCTGGCATATTATTATCTATAGGCCTAAGTCAACAACTTATCTCGATAGGTATAGATGCCATAGCAATAAATCTCAACAACTTTATCTCAAGTTGGAATTCTATATTATATATGCTATCAAGAATACGAAAAGGAGATGAATGGAGATATGTTGAGAATGAGAGTAATAGAATATTTATCTATCCTCATATCATCTATTCTTTGCCTAAAATGATAAATGAACCAAAAGTCTCATCTAGCAAACTAATCAAATATTTAGAAGAGCATAAAGATGAAGTTAATTATACTCATAGCATATACGATTTTGAACCTAGTTTACTTGCATTCTCTCAGTATCTAATAGAACATCTTCATAACAAATTGTTGCTATATGATACATTAACAAACATTCAACAAAGAACAGGCAATGTGAACCCAGTATTGTTCATAGCAATAGGAACTCTAGTATGGCTATTATCTTGATATCTTTCTTTTCATAGTTACATGCATAAGCAGACTCCAACTTGTTGCTAATAATACATGATAAGTTGCTATTCTCCATGCTATTATCGCACCTCCAAACTCAGCAGGATTTAGATCAAATACATTTAGATAATAGCCCATACCAAACTCGGTAAGTCCAGAGCCTCCAGGTGTTATAGGTATGGTTCCTACTGCTATAGATGCTGCTACTGTTAGTAAAGATTCGAATATTCCTAACTCTGCATTTGTTAAAACTACTAATGCAGAGGCATAGAATAAGAAACCTAGTAACGTTAAAGAGAATCCTACAACGAATATCTTTAAAGATGTGTGTCTAAGGTTATCTCTAGAAGTGCTACATAATACCTTAAGAGCATCATTAGCATTATCTATCCATCTCTTGCTTTTATCCTCACCTACTATCTTCCTTAGTAGTTTGCTAGTAAACTTTGGTAATTGTATAATCTTTTTTGATGATAATGCTAGTAATGTCATATATACTGCTAGAATTGGAGTAACAACTATAATTATCATCAATCCTATTAGATAGTTCTGAGTCAATAATGCATATATTGCTGCTATGTATGATAATATACTCCCTACTAATACATCACTGATAACCTCGATAGTAATTATCCACATCCCTTTTCCAGCGTGTATACCATTTTTGTGCAACCATGCTAATCTAACAAACTCCCCACCAGTATATGCTGGAGTAGTTAGTGTTACAAACTCGCTTCCCATCCTAACCTCAACCTCCTTCTTTATGCTTGATACATTACCTACGAAACTTTTTAGATAGTAATGAAACCTTAAACCTTGCATAAACAACTTTGCTATAGCAAATATGCTTGCAAGTATGAATGGCATAACTCCTATCTTTGCTAGATCATCGAATGTTATATCTAACAACAAAGCTGCTATTATTAGTGGTATTACACTAACAATAACAGCAATTATCTTCCATTGCATCTCAACTACTTCCTTTCTTCAATATAATCTTCTGGTAAAGTTGCTAAACCGAATATTCCTGGTTCTAGATCATGTATTATCTCCAACTCTCTAAATATGCTTATTGCTCTGCTAGTAACCTCTCTTGCCTCTTCTGGATCAATCTTTGTAACCTCAACTCTATCTGGATGGTATCTTATCATTATCTTCCTAAACCTTGCTACTACATCCTTCCACGGAGCATCTGGAGGCAAACCTTCTCCTTCCCATTGTAGCATCTCTAGCAATCTATTCTTCCTCTCCATCAATTGTTCAATACTCATCTTCTCTAATGTAAGAACCTTCTCCCTAGGTCTCTCACTCTTCCTAGTCTCAAATACAAAATGCCATTTACCTAAACTCTTCTGCTCCTTCTCATCCATTATCTTCTCAACATCTTCTCCAGCAAGATGCCTCCTCATAAGATCCCAGATCTCTTCATAGTATGTCTCTTCTAACTCTCTCCATGACATAATTCTCTTCTTCTTATTCCATAATTGTTTAAGGTATGCTTTTTCTCTAGGATATAAGATCCCTAGTGCTATCCTTAATAACGTCCAATCCATCTGCTTCTCTCTCCTCTGCCTTTCTCTCTCCTCCATAGCTTCAGCGCTAAATATGCTTTTTACAGCATCATCCAATACTATACCTCTAGCAGTCTCGCTTATCTCAGTAGTTGCTGTATCTAGAAAACTCTGCTCTTTCTCAACTATCTTTGTATCTCTTAATGTATGATGAATCTCTAGCCAACTAGAATCCTCCATGAATTCAAACCATGCATTAAGGTATCCTCTTAACGCTATCATAGCTCTTCTCTGTATCTGAGGAGAACCAGGCCATGTACCTTTTTTGGTTAATGTGACACATTCCAATAAATTCTTTGATAATATATCATCGTTATCAAAAACCTTCTGAACTCTTCTTGCATAAGTTCTATCAAATCCTATAAACAATGTTAATAGATAAGCTATAGCAGCTTGGAATAATATATAAAATGCTTTATAACCTTGACCATCTACTGGATACATTCTAGGATCTGCAGCCCATGCTTCTAACAAACCATAACCTATGTATAATGAACGTTTAGCAGCAACCCCAGCAACATAATTGCTCTCATCTATATAGACTATAAATGGATGCTTGTATCTATCACCAGCAGCAACTACATTTATCTTACCTTTCCTAAGATCATCAAATGTTTTGTAGAAATCTTTTGCTTTATCACCAAGTATATTATATATAGGATCTGAGGATTTCTTTGCAAAGAACGATCTCCAGTGCATCCTTTTGTTCATAACCTCTAGAGCATCTCTTATCAAGAACTGATAATACTCATCATCACTCTTCGAACCAAATGTTATAAGATTATCTTTACTAATCTCTTCAACTATCTGATTCTTATCTATATCCCCTTCTCCTAGATATCTCATCTTTATATCATTAAATAAACATACAAATATATCTTACACGATCTTCTGCTAAATGGATATGCTTGAAGAGATATTCAAGATGCAGAAAGAGTATGCTAGCATGCTCGATTTAAAAAGATTTCCAGATAGAAAAGAAGAGAGGATATCATTACTCTGCACAGCGATAATACATGAAGCATGTGAATTACAAAGATTATGCAATTATAAATGGTGGAAGAAACCAGAACCATTCGATGAAGCAAAGGCTAAGGAAGAGTTGATAGATATAATGCATTTTGTTATACATGCTGCTATTGAACTAGGGATGGATGCTAAAGAGTTGTTTGATATCTATACTAAGAAAAATATCATAAATAGAGAGAGACAGTTGAAAGGTTATTAGATCCAGAGATCGAACTCCTTAGTTATGACACTTATCGAGGTTTCTACCTCAGCTCTTCCTTGAGTTCTCCATGTGTAATCACCCATATTACCATTTAATATGGCATTCCATATATCTTCGCTAACGCTATTCTTAGCAACTTCACATTCTGTTCTTACTGGTCCTGATATACCAAATGCGAATATTTGAGGTCTGCCTATCAATGGTATATCCCTATATGATTTACCACCTTTACATACAAAGTTATCATCTGCTAACAGATCATATACTACTTCTCCTACAGTCATAACTGTATCTGAATTATTACTAAACTCAAATGTAACCTCTAATACTATAATATTATTCTCTTCATCAAAACTCTTGAACCTTACATCCTTTAGATCTATACCAACATCCTCTTCTAAAATAGCTGCTTGTTGATTTGCTCCTATATACATAGCAGTAAATACTATTATAGCTCCTACAATAATAGCAGCCACAAATATTTTACCTCTTCTATATAGTATCATACCATCTGCTTGTTAAAATACTCATTAAAATGTTATGAATCATAATAGATAAGAATTTATTAATAATGATATATATCTTGCAATTGTATAGTGCTAAGAGATGGCTTTAGTTGACTCTTTGATAATATGGATACATTTAGTTGCAACGAGTATATGGGTTGGAGGTTCTATCTTTATAGGCATAGTAGTAGGACCATATTTAAGGAATATTAATATGAATCCAAAAGAGCGCACAATATTTATAGTTAATTTAGGTAGAAGGTTTAACAAGATAGCTCTACCTTCCCTTTTTATATTATTTGCTACTGGAATATATAATGCCAGATTCTTCATAATCAATGGGAATCTAGATTCTACATATGGTATAATCTTGATAATAAAAGTAATTCTAGTTATATCTATGACATTAGCATATATAATACATGTTAGGGTATTATGGAATAGATTGGAAGATAATTTGGATAGATATGATCAAGCATCAATAGATAAGCTTAGAGGTAAGATAATCAATATAGGAAGATTGACAGTAATATTATCTGTAGTAATATTGTTATTAGCAGCTATTCTTGATTCGGGCTTATAGTTACTAGATAATTAGAATCATACTTATCTATAGAATAATCACAACCTATTATGCTCTTTACTATATACAGGTTTGTCTCAAGATGTTTGCTTATCTCATCAACAACAAATCTAGAGGTATCATCTGCTACGCTTAATGGTAATACAAGCATATCTGCTAGATGCGCATCAACGCTAGCATTATTTAAATACGGTTTAAGGAAATACTCAGCTGCTTCCAAGCCAACTCGTTCTGCTGGTTTACCTTTCTCACCTATAGCATCACCTCCTATAAATGGACCATAATCACTAGTAGCATAAACAAGGATTGAAGAACCTGGTGAGATAGCTCTAGCAATTGATAATGAGTATGAATTACACCTTATACCTTCTTTCTCTAGTCTAGATAATGCTGCAGCTATCTGTCTTTCTGCAACATGTTTTGGTAGCATTGAGCATATGCTTACTATCTTTGGTTCAACTCTAGGCGTTGATAAAAGTTCAATTGGATTAACCTTTGAAGGCTTTATTATACATCTTACTATACCTCCTCCTTTAGGATAGTATCCTCTCCTAATTACCTCTAAACTAAATTCTATACCTATTGCCTTGTAAGCATCTCTCAACACATATGAAATATAATCTATAGTTGGGCTCCATCTAACATCAGTTCCTCCTATCAATTCTACCTCAGCATGATTGTTTGATAAACTTATAGCTGGTATGATGGCTTGTAAGACAAGCGGTATACTTCCAGCAGTTCCTATATCAAACCTTATCTTATCTTTTGTTATCTTATTTGGTATAAATCGTATATTACTAGAACCTATCTTAAGATTATAGACCTCAGCATCTGCTAACTCTGCTAATAATTTTATAGCAGCTATATGTTGAGGTCTTAGACCTGGATTGCTTCGTTTTGCTCTTATATTTATTATCTCTATAGGCTTGTTTGTTATAACAGATAATGCTATTGCACTCCTTAATATCTGCCCTCCTCCTTCGCCATAGGAGCCATCTATTGTTATCATATCATCAGATTATAAGAGTATATATTTAATGTTATAATATAGCCTGTTATGGAAGGTTTGTTAGTAGGAAGGTTCCAACCGTTCCATCTAGGTCATATAGAAGCGGTAAAGTATGCTTTATCTAAAGTTGATATGTTATGGATAGTTATTGGTTCTGCTCAGAAGAGCCATGAACCTAGAAATCCATTTACTGCTGGAGAGAGATTATCTATGATAAAGGCTACTTTAGATGCTAATAATATAAGCAACTGGTATGCTATACCAATATTTGATGCTAATTATCATTACATCTGGACTAGATCAATAAATATGCTAGTCCCAAATTATGATATTGTATTTACTAACGATCCTTTAACTGAATTGTTGTTTAAAGAAGAAGGTAAAAAGGTTATGGAAGTAGAACTGAAAGATAGAAGTATATTATCTGGCACAGAGATAAGGAAAAGGATTGCTAATGATGAAGAATGGAAGCATTTGGTATCTAAAGAGGCTGCTAGTATTATCGAAAAGATAGATGGTATTAATAGAATAAAATTGTTATACAGATAATATTTTATCTCTAGCGATAAAAACTTAAATTAGATGATATAAATAACCCATTAATCTTCTCCATATCATGAGTTACCCACCAGAGTATTTAGTAATGGTACCAGGTCCTACTAATGTACCACATAGAGTAATGCAAGCTATGACAACCCCGATAATAAACCATAGAAGCGATGATTTCAGAATATTATATAAGCAAGTTAGAGAGAAGAGCCAAAAGGTATTCCAGACAGATAACGATATGCTTATCTTAACAACCTCTGGAACTGGAGGGGTTGAGGCATCTGTAGTTAACTTGATAAGGAAAGGAGATAAGGTAATCATACCAGTGAATGGAGAGTTTAGCAGTAGACTAGCAACTATGATAGAGAATGCTGGAGGAGAAGCTATTAGGCTAGAATCAAATTATGATGAAGTAGTAGGGTTAGATAAAGTAGAGGAAGCATTTGAGAATAATAAAGATGCTAAAGCGTTGTATGTTGTTTATAATGAAACATCAACTGGAACTAGGATACCATGGTTAGATAAAGCATCTGAGATAACTAGCAAGTATGGAGCGTATTATGTAGTTGATGCTGTATCCAATCTTGGAGGAGATGATCTGCCAGTGGATAAATGGAATGTTGATATATGCATAACTGCTACTCAAAAGGCTATAGCAGCACCTCCAGGTTTAGCAATGCTATCCATAAGTAAAAGGGCAAGAGAGTTTATGGAGAATAACCCTCCTAATACATTATATCTTAACATACCAAGGTATTTCAAGTATTATGAGAATAGCACAGAGACTCCATTTACTCCAGCATTGCCATTATTCTTCGCTTATAATGAGGCATTGAATATAATATTAGAAGAAGGGTTAGAGAATAGGATAAATAGGCATAAGATATGCTCAGAAGCATTCTATGCAGCACTAGAAGCCATGGGCTTTACTCCATTTGCAAAGCCAGAGTTCAGATCTAGAACTGTATTGGCAGTAAATTATAAGGATAATATGGAGGATAAGAAATTTAGAGGGTTATTAGCAAGAGAGTTCAGAGTATTGGTAGCTGGAGGATTTGGAGAACTTAAAGGAAAAGTATGGAGAGTAGGTTCTATGGGTGAGGTTCATAGATATCATGTATTAAGAACATTATCAGCTATAGCAGGAGCAATGAAGATGCTAGGAATAGATATAGAGAATGATGGTATAGCGGTTGCAGAAGATAAGTTAAAAGCATTATAAACACCAAATTTTTTGCAAGATTAATATAAGGCAGCATTATACTCGCTTTTATGCCATTAGAGAAAGGCTCATTGATATTAGTTAATTATACTGCTAGAGTGAAGGATACTGGTGAGGTAATAGAGACTACAATAGAAGAAGATGCAAAGAAAGGTAATATCTATGATCCAAATAGAGTATATGAACCTAGATTATTAGCAGTAGGAGAAGGATGGATACTAAAAGGAGTAGATGAAGCATTGTTAAATGCAAATGTTGGAGATAATCTAACTATTGAAGTTCCACCATCAAAAGCATTTGGGAATTGGGATCAGAAGAAGGTAAAGATGATACCATTACGAAGGTTAGGAGATAAGGCTGAGGAAGTTAAAGTTGGAGATGCTATAGAGATGGATAATAAGATAGGCATCGTTAGGTTCATAGGGTCTGGAAGAGTTCAGATAGATTTTAATCATAAACTAGCTGGAAAAACTTTAGAGTACTCATTACAGATACTAAAGAAGTTAGAGGATGATGAGGAGAAGATCAAAGCATTGATAAGGAGAAGATTACCAATAGAAGAAGATAAACTAAAGTTTGTTAGAGAAGATGATAAGTTAGATATAGAGATCCCTAATGAATATGTATTACAAGAAGGTTTGCAGATAATCAAGAGGGCAATAGCAAATGATATTCTAAGATATGTTGGAAGCATAAACAAGATAAGGTTCATAGAAAGTTATGAAAGAGAAGTTAAAGAAGAGAAAGAGGAATCTGTAGCAAAGAAAGAATGATCATATTATACCTGTAGATTTGGCAAGTTCAAATGCCTTTTCTTCATCAATATTTATCTTGTGTAATATAGTATATCTCTCAGGTCTGATATCTTTAGCAATAACTAATGCTTTTACAACTTCATCTCTAGTAATACCAATCTCATATGCAGTTGTAGGAGCATCAATATTCTTCAATGTATCTATTATCTTCTCCCAATCCAAACCATGAAGCTTAGCCATCATTATCGTTCCTAAACCACATCTTTCTCCATGTAACCCTTTGTTAGGAGCAATATACTCTAATGCATGGCTGAATAGATGCTCAGAACCAGAGCATGGTCTACTGCTGCCAGCTATACCAGCTGCAACACCACTGCTTATTAATGCTTCAACTACAGTTCTAGTAAACTCTTTATAATTAGCAATATCTTTTGCTTCTTCCATTATTATGCTAGCACTCAAAGATGCCAAGTTTGCTGAATAACTGCCAAAATATTCTCCGTTCTCATCTCTTGCTAGCTGCCAATCTCTTACAGCAGTTATCTTTGCTAATAGATCTCCACAACCACTAGCAAGTAATCTTTTAGGTGCTTCACTAATAACCTTAACATCTGCTAGTATTCCTACTGGCATCCTAGTTGTTAACGAATATGGTTTATCATTTCCTCTTATTGAAGCAAATGGACTAGCTATTCCATCATGTGATGCTGAAGTAGGTACGCTAATAAACGGTTTCTCTAGATTATATGCTATACTCTTAGCAACATCAACAGATTTTCCTCCTCCAAATCCTATTATTGTATCGGCATCTATCTTCTTCTCTAACATATTTACAGTATCTTTATTAGCATTATTTGCAATAAACCAATTATATCTTATACCTTCATCACTTAGCGATTCTTCACAAAACCTTCCTAAGTATTTTATTATATTTGGACCAGTAACAATAGCAACCTCCCTAGTATCTTCTACTAGTTCAATAACAAATTTACCAAGATGTTTTATAACATCATATCCTATAAGCACTCTTCTAGGAAGCTCTATAAGATGTGCATACTCTTTTATCGGTAGCACTGAACTCATTTAGTCTATAATTACTAATCTCATATATAAGCTAGCATATTAAACGTTTATAATCTAATATTAATGATGGATTATTGTGTTTACTGGTATAATAAAGAATCTAGGAAAGGTTAAGAGAATTGAGAAGAGTGAAGAGAGTGGCAGATCTATGATACTAGATATAGATATAGGCGATACATCAGATATTAAAGAAGGAGATAGTATAGCAGTTAATGGAGCATGCTTGACTGTAGTAAAGATATATGATAGTATAGTAAGGTTTGAGTTAGTTGGGGAGACTATAAGTAGAACTGTATTAGGCTTATTAAGAGAAGGAGATATTGTTAATATAGAGAGAAGCTTGAAGGTAGGTGATACATTAGATGGGCATTTTGTATTAGGACATATAGATGGTATAGCAGAGATAATAGATAAGAAAGAAGAGAAGGATCAGACGATAATGCAATTCAGAGTCATAGATAAAAGGTTGATGAAGTATATAGCAGAGAAAGGTTCTATAGCAGTAGATGGTATAAGCCTAACTGTAGTTAACGTTTATGATGACAAATTCTCTGTAGCACTGATACCACATACATTAGCAAATACTACTTTAGGTGTAAAGGGTAAAGGAGATAAGGTAAACCTAGAGGTTGATGTATTAAGCAGATATCTAGAGAGGTTAAATCTACCAGAAAATTAGTAGATACCAAAAAAGTAGTAAGATTTAATAATTATATCTAGCAATAAAATATCTATAATGAAGATAGAAGATGCTTTGAATTCTTTGAGAGAAGGAAGGTTTCTACTTTTACATGATGGTAACTCTAGAGAGAATGAGGTTGATATGATAATATCTGCTGAGCATATAAAGCCTAATCATATATCTATTATGAGGAAGGATGCTGGAGGGCTTATATGCTTGGCAATTGATAATAACATAGCATCTTCTCTAGGTTTGAGATACATGCATGAAATTTTAAGAGAAGAGTATAAGGAATTGGTTTATAATAAAACACCTTATGGGGAAGAACCTTCATTCTCTATAACAATAAATCATAAAGATACATACACTGGAGTAACTGATAATGATAGAGCGTTAACAATTCGTAGTATGAGCAATATATGCAGATTGGCAAAAGATGGTTACAATGCGAGAGACAAGTTCTTTAATGAATTCAAGGCTCCAGGTCATGTTCATTTATTAATTGCTAGGAAAGGATTGTTGAATGAGAGGAATGGACATACAGAACTATCTATAGCATTAGCAAAGATGGCTGGTATAACTCCAGCTGTTGCAATGTGCGAGATGCTAGATGATCAAACTCATGAAGCGTTATCTATCGAGAAAGCAAGAGAGTATGGAGCAAAACATAATATTATGCTAATAAGCGCAGATGAAGTTAGAGAATATCTAAGGTTGAATATATATGAGCGATAAGATTAGGCTAGGGATAGTAGTTAGCGAATTTAATGAAAATATAACATCTCGTATGTTAGAAAGAGCATTAAAGCAAGCAGAATTACTCTCTGCTGAGGTTAAATACATATTCTATACTCCTGGAGCATTTGATATGCCTATAGCAATCTCAAATCTATTAAAGAAAGATATAGATGCTATAGTAACTTTAGGAGCAGTTATAAAAGGAGAAACTAAGCATGATGAAGTAGTAGCATTTAATGCATCTAGGCTAATTGCTGATCTATCAGTAAAGTATAACAAGCCTATAACTCTAGGGATATCTGGTCCAGGTATGAGTGAAGAAGAAGCGGAAGATAGAATAAATGCAGTATCAACTAGAGCAGTTACTGCAGCAGTAAACCTAGTAAAACGTTTAAAGATGTTGGAAGAGGATAAAAGGGTTATAAGATGATCCAAGTAACGTTGATTAGGATTGAAGGTTATGGACCATGGACATTAACTCTAGGAAGTGATAGAGAACATGCTTTGCAGATGCTACAAGCAAAGTTGTATAGCGATATACAGATGCAGTTCTCAAGGAGTAATGGTTTGGCTTTCTTTAATAGGTTTGATGAGATATTTGCGATAACAAATGGTATAAGTATTGAACAGCATAGAGAAATCCTAGATACAATAAGATCATCTTATGATGAGTTAGATATAACAATGGCTATAGGAAGAGGAAAGACTCCATATCAAGCACATCTAGATGCATATAACGCTAGAAATAATTCCAATGATAAAGTTATAGAATCATCATCTAAATTTGAAGATGGATATGTGCAAATAATGCATGTTGATGTTGATCATTTCACATCTAAAATAAGTTCTAGATTATCGCCATATGAGATATCAGCATTAATATTCGATCTATATGCAAAATTAGCATATGCATTCATGGATCGTCAAGCTTTAACATTCTTCCTAGGAGGAGATAATTTTATGATACCATCTAACGGTATTAGTAAAGATGAAGCATTGATGATAATAGATAAAGTTAGTAAAGAGTTGAATATAGAGTTAAAATGCGGTATAGGTAAAGCAAAGACAGCTAGAGAAGCTGCTAGTATGGCTACCAATGCCTTAGATACAATAAGAGATATGAGGTATGAAGGAAGGATAGAAAAGGTATACGAGTTAAGTTGTTTATAAAGAATATTAGCATGCTTTATGGAGAAGATTTAGAGTATATAGAGAATGCTAACATATCAATAAAGCATAATAGATTCTCATCCGATCCTACTAATGAAGAGATAGATTGTGAAGGTTTGTTAATGATCCCAGGATTGATAAATGCTCATACTCATATAGGAGATTCCATAGGAAAAGATCTATCATTAGATCTATCATTTGATCAATCAATAAACCCGATATTTGGTATAAAGAAGAAGATATTAGAGAATAGCAATAAAGATCATCTCATAGCGTTTATGAGGAATGCTATCTTATCTATGCTTAGAAGAGGAATAACCACATTTGCAGATTTTAGGGAAGGAGGCTTAGAAGGAATAGAGATGTTAAGAAGTGTAAACATATTCAATATGCATATAATAGCATTAGGAAGGATCAATTATTACTTCGATATGGATCAAATAAAGAATGATCAAGATCTTCCTGAAGATGTTAAAGAAGATGCTAAGAAGATTATAGAATATGCTGATGGATTAGGAATTAGTGGAGCAAATGAGTATAGCAATAAAGCTCTAGCATTCTTCAATAGCATTAGGGATGATAAGATAATAGCAATTCATGCAGCAGAGTCTAGAGAATCTTATCAGAGATCGATAGATAATTTAGGCATTAGTGATGTAAAGAGAATAATCAAGTATTTGAAGCCAGATATACTTGTGCATATGACCAATGCTAGTAAAGAAGATCTTAAACTAGTATCAAATTCTAATATAGTAATATGCCCAAGAGCAAATGCGGTTCTAGGAGTAGGAATACCAGATGTAAAAAGTATGTTAGATAACAATTGTAATATAGCAATTGGCACAGATAATGTTATGCTAAACTCTCCAGATCTATTTAGAGAGATGGATTATCTATTCAAGACGAGTAGAGTATTAGGATATCCAATAAGTGCTAAGGAGATATTGAAGATGGTTACTGTAAATGCTGCTAAGATGTTTAGATTAGAGTCTGGATATATAGCAGATAATAGAATAGCAGATGCTGTATTCATAGATAAATACTCTATAGATTTAGAGCCTATGCATGATCCTTATGCATCTATAGTTCATAGAGTAGATGTTAATAGCATAAAGGCAGTAATGATAAATGGAGAGATAGTATATGGAGAATTATAAGCCATATGTTATACTTAATGCAGCTATGAGTCTAGATGGTAAGATTGCAACTAAAACTTATGATTCTAAACTATCATCTGAGAAAGATCTTACTAGAGTTCATTATCTTAGGAGTAAAGTTGATGCTATAATGGTTGGTATAAATACAGTAATTAGAGATAATCCTTTACTTACAGTAAGATATGGCTACAATGGTAAACCTATAAGGATAGTTATAGATAGCAATGCTAGAATTGATATAAATTCGAAGATAATGAGGGATAATGATGTAAAGAACATAGTAGTTATATCTGAGAAAGGGAAGGATAGAATTAAAGAATTAAAGAGTTATGCAGATGTTATAATATCTGGTAGAGATAGAGTGGATCTAAAGAATCTTATGCATATACTATATGCAAGAGGTATAAGGAAGGTATTATTAGAAGGTGGAGGAGAGTTGAATTGGAGTATGTTTGCTAATAGATTGATAGATGAGGTTATTGTTACTATCGAGCCAGTAATAGTAGGAGGCAGAGATGCTATAACTCTAGTAGAAGGAGAAGGGTTTGAGAAGATAGAAGAAGGAATAAAGTTATCATTAAAGAGTATAGATAAAATAGATGATGAAGTTATACTAAGATATCAGGTTTTATAATGTTTAATTAGCATAATTGCTATAATCCCAAATATAGTAGTTGTTATCACTGTTATTATAATGAATATTAAATTATTTTCTGGATAATCTAATCTATAACGATTCGAAGGTTATCATCAATTTCGATATCAATATCATGATTATATGCAACCCGCATCTTAGCATCTATACCATCTTCTACAAGTATTATATCATCATAGTTTACATTATTATCATTATACTCTAACACAACAAAATTTATACAACTATTCATGGATTTTTTGAGAACTTGTATGTTGATACTATACAGCCATTAGCTTGTATATATCGCTTCCATGATTCCATCTTCTCTTCTATACTTAGTAATGGTTTATCTATAACATCTTTTATACCATAAATCCGAAGTAAGCTTTATGATTAATATCTATATTACCAATATCTGTATTTATTATTACAGGTTCATCAATAACAAATTTACTCGATCTATAGTATAATTGTTATAATAGTAACCTATATCATCTTTATCTATTATTTCTGTAATATTCATAAATAGAGTTATTTTATGCCAAATCATAGTATTGTTACCGTTATTTGTTACATTAGCATTATATTCAATTATAAGATCTTTTACATTAGAATGTATTGTATCATTTGAGATCCTGCAGATCCTCAGAATAACCTTTAAAATGAATATTATGATTATCAATATTAGTATTATTTATTATTACATATTGTGTTGAACTAAGCATAGCGCTTGAATTTGTGCCAATATATCCGCTAACAAGATTATATTCTGGATAGATACTAGCATCTAACGATATTCCATATGCTATTTGAAATGATAGCAATAATGGTAATAATAGGCATTTATCATCAAATTATATTATTAAATTAAGTTTAAATAGTTACTGCAAATTCATCAATAGACTTTAACAAGTTTTTTATATATGATGCACTCTGCTTATGATATGAATAAAGTATGTGTAATAGGAGCAGGAAGCACAAAATATGGTAAGGCTAAAGATAATATAGTTGAACTTGCATTAAGCGCTGCTAGAGATGCAATAAAATCAGCAAACCTTGAACCAAAAGATATCCAATACGGGTTTATATCAAACGTATTTGGTGTTGCAGATAAACAAGTGCATTTAGCGCCAGTTGTAATGACAAATCTTGGAATTCCACATGTTCCAGGTTTGACTGTAGAATCAGCTTGCGGTTCTGGCTCAATAGCATTTAGAGAAGCAGTAGCAAATGTGGCAGCTGGATTTTATGATGTAGTTTTAGCTGTTGGAGTAGAGAAAGTAACTCATACTGGAACTACTAGATCTACAACATTATTCTCATACTGCTCAGACTTTTTCTATGAAGGAGGTTGTGGAGCATCATTCCCAGGGTTATTTGCTTCAATGGCTAGAGCTTATCTAGCAAAATACAAGGCAAGCGAGGAAGATCTAGCAATGGTAGCTGTAAAGAATCATGAGAATGGTATATTGAATCCAAAGGCTCATGTTAGGAAGAAGATCACGGTAGATGATGTATTGAACTCTCCAGTAGTAGCAAGTCCATTAAAATTATTAGATTGTTGTCCATTCTCTGATGGAGCTAGTGCAGTAATCCTAGCAAGCGAAGAGTTTGCAAAGAAGCATGGTGGAGAATATATCGAAGTTATAGGTTCTGGGAGAGGAGCATCTCCAGCAGCCTTACAGAATAGGGAAGATCTAACTACAATACCAAGCACTAGAGCAGCAGCTCAACAAGCATATAAACAAGCTGGGTTAACTCCAAAGGATATAGATCTAGCCGAGGTTCATGACTGTTTTACAATAGCAGAGATTGTGGATATAGAAGATCTAGGCTTCTTTGAGAAGGGCAAAGGAGCAGAAGCGGTTAGAGAAGGCTTGACAAGATTAAATTCAGAGATAAGCATAAATCCGTCTGGGGGCTTAAAGTCTAAAGGCCATCCAATAGGAGCAACTGGTATTGGACAAGTAGTCGAGGTTTATGAACAATTATTGCATAAAGCAGGAGAAAGACAAGTAAAAGATGCAAAGATAGCATTAACTCATAACTTTGGTGCAACTGGAGCTAGTTGCGCAGTGCATATATTCAGAAGTGTTTGATATGATCAACGATAAATTTATCGAGAAGGCAAGGGAAGGAAAGGTATTAGCTGCTAAATGCAAAAAGTGTAATAATATACAGTTAGCAACTATATTATACTGTTTAAAATGTAACTCAGATGAGTTAGAACATATAGAATTGAGAGGAGAGGGAAGAGTAGCAACTTATACAATCTTAAATGTAGCGCCAGAAGGATATGAAGAGTATGTTCCATATGCATGGGTAATATTCGAGTTAGAAGATGCTAATGTTAGAGCTTCTGGCTTTCTAGAAGGTATAAAGACTCCAGCAGACCTACCATTGAATAGTAAGGTAAAGATTATAGGCT
This sequence comes from Candidatus Nitrosocaldaceae archaeon, assembly GCA_026002835.1. Next base: position 5,688 of record BPGC01000011.1, on the reverse strand, counting down.
ATGATCAGAGAGGAATAGTATTGGCAAAAGCATAACTATTTTTATTACAAAGTTAATTTTTATTATAGAAGATTCTTTTATACAAGTTGATTATTATTGCTCATATGCATGTTGAGGTTATATGTAGCAAGTGCAATTATGTAATCTATAGGATGAAGATCCTTAGAGCTGTTAGAGATGTGTTAAAGAATAGCAGAAGATGCCCAAGTTGTAATGCATTATTAACAAGCGAATTTAATGTATTAGCTGATAAGATCTAAATCTTAATATAAACACATCCATCTTTTATTACACAATAATAAAATTTAAGATCACCACTAGCCTTCCATGCTTCTCTCTGTTCTTTATACTCATCTGGTATCTTTACTAACTTACCAGTATCTAGATCAAACTCAAACTTATGTAAAGGACATACTATATTATTATCATTAAACCATCCTCTATGAAGATAAGCATATCTATGAGGGCAGAATGGATCAAAAGATATTATCTTTCCTTTATGTTTCGCTATTATAACCTCTCTCTTATCTACACATACTAGAATCATAGATTCTTCTTTAATATCATCAACTTTACATACTTTATGTAATGACATGATAAGAATATTTTGAATTGGTAATAAAAATTTTAGGGGTTAACCATTAATAGTTCTTATGTGCTGCCCAGCATGAGGAGACTCTCCTATGAACCTTCTTCTAAAGTGTGCCGATGGTCTTCCATACAATAGCTCTAGGAACCATGCTTCATGCTCGATCTCTTCTTGCATGATCCTTTGTGCTATATCATAAGTCCTTGGATCTTTTCCAAATGTCATCTCACATACTGCAGCCCATGACTTTATTGCACACTGTTCTGCTGCTAGTAATACTTTCAATATCTCCTTTATATCCTTCCAGTTCTCTGGAAGATAAGCATCTGGGCATCCAGCCTTATCTGCCAACTCTCTTATATCTCTTGGAAGTCTTCCTCCTAACTCGTATATTCTAGGAGTCATGGCTTCAAAATGGTTTCTATCTTCAATTCTAGCATCTTCTACTATCTCCTTTATACCTTCACCCTCTAAACCTGTGCAATGCATCCTTAGGATTGTGTAGTAATAATATGTAGTAAACTCTGCTCCTACACCAGCAATCAATAGATCTAATAACTTCTTGACATCGACTCCAGCTTGCTCTAGTATCTGTACTGCAACTACATCTTTCTCGCTTATCTCTTCGCTACTCATCTTATTGATTAATGCATTAGTTATGAGTTATAAACGTTTTATCACTAGTGAGAGTAGGTAAGTTATGTTAAATTCTTATATCTAAATGATAGAATGAGAATATTAAAATTCCTAATCTATATATTATCTCAGGTTCAGAAACCATATACAGCTCAAGCAATAGAACTAGCATTAAAGACAGATCTAATAAATTATCATTATATCAAATAATAAATAATAAATATAAACATTGTAAAAGATAATGGTTGCTCAACATTGTTTATATCTATTAATTCCATTTTAATATCATCTTTAATCGACAAAAAGGGAGTAAAAGCCAATGATAGTAACAATATGACTATTGCCTCAAAATAAAACCTATGAACATGATCTAATGCATAAGTATACTCTTTTTGAGATTTAAACTTAATTATATAGATATATACCACCTCTGAAAATAACTGCAAATATTAAAGATCCATGTAATAAATGAAGTCTAGAGATATCTTATCTATTTGAACGGCTATGAATGAAACTAGTATTCCAAATTTTGTATATTATTAGATACATTCTCTAAATCATTAAATTGTAAATTATCAAAACTCGATTTGGTATCAACTTTTCTAATTTTTATGTAGATAGAGATTATTATAATGAATATTGTAATAATTATAGCTAACAATGGCAAGTATCTATTGTATAACTCATTATCAGTTATAACTCTTGATTCTGTTTCATTGGAACCAGTTTGATTAGCACATGCGTTAATAAACATAACAAGAAATAATACAATTCCTATTCCTAACACTTTCATATTTCTATTAATAAATTCATGTATAGATTAATGTTTGTCTAACATATAACAATCTAGAATATTTCAGATATAAATACAATTAATAATGAGATCTATAGAATCTATTCCCATATATCTAATGCTACTATTTTGTATATGAGAAGACATCATGAATCATAAGGTTAAAATTCCTATCTATATACATCTAACACATTGGGCAAGATAAGTTTACAGAATAGGATATTTGGAACAGTAAAATCATTCAGCCTTAGAGGTGTGTTATTAACTAAAGATGATTACCAAACATTAGCAGAGTCTAGAGATCTTGATGAATTCATAACAAGGTTGAAGAATACTAGGTATCTAGAACCAGCATCTCAGGTTCAGAAACCATACACAGCTCAAGCAATAGAACTAGCATTAAAGACAGATCTAATAAATTATCATGCAATGATGAATAAAGTAGCAGCAAATTCAGATCTAGTTCCAGCATATTTCATAAGATATATGGTATGGAACCTTAAACTCATACTTAAGAGTAAAGCATTGAATAAGACTGAAGAAGAGATTAGAGATAAACTCAATCTAAGAGCAGAAGAGATCATGGGTAAAAGAGATATAATAGTTAGGGCATTGGTAACTAGAGATCTAGATGAAGCAGTAGCAAGTCTACAACAAACAGAGTTTGGTAAAGACGCACAAGAGGCTGTTAGAGTTTATAGAGAAAGGAATGATATACAAGCGTTTGATACTTATCTAGATCATGCATTTTATAACAAATTATATAATGCAATAAGAAATGCTGAACAAGAAGCAAAGAGTATGGTTATGAGAGAGTTAGATGCTTATAATATATTAAGTATATTAAGAGGAAAGTTCTGGAACCTTAAAGAAGAACAGATACAAGGTCTAGTAGTTGGAAGATCTCCATCATTAAGCAAAGATACAATGCAGAAGATGATCAGTGCTTATAACATACAAGAAGCACTAGCAGTCTTATCAAACACACCTTATCGAGATTTAGTTACTCAACAAGCAGTTGATGATATAGCTGCTATAACTGGTATAGAAGAAGCGTTTGATGCTATGTTATTGAAAGAGTATCTAGCAACGTACTTAAAACCGTTTAGAGAAGCAAATATTTTAGCAGCGCTCAAACTTAAGAGTATAGAGATTAGAAATCTAGCAGCGATAGCTACTGGTGTAGAACAGAAGATACCTACAGATGTTATAATGCAAAGATTGATAATATTAAGAACTTGATTATTTTATTAATAAAAATTATTCATCTTTATCTATGCTCTTCCATGTTATGCTAGAGTATATCATCTGTGGTACTATCTTTCTGAATGGTATACCACTCCCTTCGTACCACTTTGGAAACCATTCGTAGAGGTGAAGCCTAATTGTCTGTATGTATACTATCAATCCTTCGATCATCATTATACCTATGTTACCTCCTACTAGCATTACTATTGCTCCTCCAGCATTACCTCCTTCCATCAAGGCTTCAAATCCATGGTTTACAGTAACCAATAATATTACATGCACCAATAACATAATCGCAATTCTGCTATAGCTTATTGTATTTGATAACATCTCTATCAATTTTATTAATACAACTTCCATGATTATTCCTACCATACCAGCACCTTCCTCATGTTTACCCTCTTCCTTCATTCTCTTCTCTTCCTTCACATGTCCTATGATTATTATAGCCATACAAGCAAAGAGTACTGGTACAGCAGCTTTTGCTACAACCTCAACATTAGCCCATTCTCCAGCTATTGGTGTGATCCATGGAACTGCTTCGTGATGAACTCTCTCGGTAACACCAAACATACCTATAACATCATAGCCAGCACCAATTGCTGCTAGGATCAATGATACAACTGCACCATACATTATCAAAGTTGGTATTCCTACCATTCCTCCCTCAATCTTGTTACCTTCCTTAAAGTCTTTGATTATCTTAAGGATGAAAGCCATAGCTATATGTCCTATACCAACAGCTATCGAGATCTCTAATACTCTTGCTACTTGTTCGAATGATAACTCTGCTACTGACATTATACCTATTATATGAGCGTCTATCAATGGAGCAAATATAGCATAAAGTATACCAAACTCTTCTATATGGAAACCAAATAACTCTCCAGTTCCTAAACCTGCTACAGCTGAACCAACTCCACTAGCAGCAACTAACGTTCCCCATCTTCTAAGATTTCCTAAACCTCTAACCCGGAATAACATACCTAATAGGAATAATAGTATACCATGTCCAAGGTCTCCAAACATCAAACCATAGAATATAGGCCATACAAACGCTATAATTGGAGTTGGGTCTATCTCCTTATGTTTTGGTATGCCTTGTGTTTCAGTAACAGCCTCAAATGTCTTTATATATGTTGGATTGTTAAGCAATACTGGTATTTTATTATGCTCATTGCTACTATCTGGATCTTCGGTTATACATACCCACTTCTTCGATAACTTTCTCAACTTCTCTTCCATCTTCGATGGAACATAACCTTGTATTACAGCAAAGTTCTTGGTTCCAGCAGGCTTACGCATTATATCAAGAACATCTTTTGCAACTCTACTAGCTTCATGTAACGAAGTTATCTTAGTTCTAACATTAGCTTTCAATTTTGTTATTGTATCCTCCAACTCTTCCTTTCTCTTCTTCAAATCTTCAACCTTATTTGATAATAATGCAAATGCTTCACTAGGCTTTTGAGGTAGAGTAGGTGGAATAGTAAAAGGTTGTTTATCGAAACTTCTTAATACTTTGATGATCTTCTCAGCATCCCCCTTAGTTCCTATGGTTATTAATGCTGTGTTCTCTTCATTTAATGGGATCCTTATTACAGATATCCCTTCTAAACTTCTAACAATCTCATCAACATCTTTTGTATCTACAACGAACATAGCTGCATAGAAATGCTTGAATCTGTTAAGTTTGTCCAATTGTATACTTATATTTGATACAACTTTAACCGCTTCTAATAATGTAGAGTTTTCATCTAACTCCTTCTTAACCTTATTATGCTCTTCTATTATTGAGGTTAGTTCATCTATTATTGGTTTTGCTTCAGATTCTATTTTATCAACCAACTCTTCTATGCTATCAATAGTAAATTTTGTATCAAATTTTGGAGTACCTTTGAACATGGTCTCCATTATTCCAACTTCAACTGATATATCTAGAGTTCTAACTATATCATCTATAGATTGGAAAGTCTTTTGGGCTCTTAATAATAGATCTGCGATATCTGGATTTGTATATTTAGAATCTTGTTTGATTGGGTGGAACCATTCCAGTTCGCTTATCTTACTTACAGCCTCAGATGCTTCACTCCTAGGCATAATTAGAGTAACTTTTGATAGTTTAGCTTCAGGCACGCCAGTAAGTTATCTAAATGCATCTTTAAAACGTTTCCATCTAAAAAATTATAGTTCCACTGTATCTCTATCTTGAGGGTCTAACCTCTTCCATAATATTGCATTTGCTTTATCTCTAAGTTCTTCACTAACATCTTCATCCTTAATAATATTTGATAATTCTTTATTTGATAATCTTTCAAGATTCTTCAATGCACTATCATATAATGTATGCATGTCTTTCTTACCTAACCTCTTCTGTAGGAGATGCTGTGTCATTACATATATTACACTAATTAGCAATAAA
>BPGC01000010.1 GCA_026002835.1 Candidatus Nitrosocaldaceae archaeon | reverse complement strand
ACCAATTTTATACACTAGATAACCATTCTTTTATTATATTTATAACGTCTGAATCTTTACTTCCATTATAAAAGAACGTATTGCATAACCAATGATCAGTATCTAATATTTCTAACCTCTTATTTTTACTTGCTATCAATCTATATGTCTCTTTAACTTGATTTATGCTAGTAAATGCATCATACTTGCCGTGTAAGATTAGAACTGGACAATCTACCTTCTCTAATATTGTAGCATCGGTAGCCTTTATGAATATATCTGCCAGATATGCTAATTTATACTCTTTATTACATAACCGATCATTTAGTATATAATTATACTTATCGTCATCTAAATGTATACATTCTAATAGGTTTACTTTTCCTTCTGGATTTTCTTGGTATAGCTTGTATATCCTATTAGCATACTCTGGAAGTTCTGACCTTATAGGATGGAATAAAGATGCTGCTAATATCAACCCTTTAATATCCTTGTATCTGCTAGCATAATAAATCGCATAAATAGTACCTAAGCTAAAACCTAGTAAGAACGGTTTATCATTAAAACTGAATATAAAGTCATGTATAGATTCAATTGTATATTCGAAATCTACATTTCCTTTTTCTCCTTCGGATAATCCATAACCTGGGAGATCTATTGCATACACATCGTAGTCATACTTAACAAGAGCAGTAGCAAAATTGTTGAATAATCTAGAATCAGATAATATACCATGTATACATATTATACTAGCCCGACTATTTGATGATTTATAATTTCTATAGTATATATTATATTTCGATTTTATATAGCCACTATACTCATTCAATATTATATTCATTACAAAATAATATATAAATATTTTTATTATATTATATTATGTATGTAACAAGATGATAATACTAGAATGATTGCACTAAAAATTATCATTTATGTATAATTTAGTTAATATTATCATGTATTCTAATACAAAGCTTATATGACTCTTTTTTATATTAATATATTATTTCAAACATTTTAGTTCTGGCAAAGATCTTGATAATTAAATTAATACTATTATAACCTAAATAATTTATATAAGTATAACATATCATTCTTGTGCAAACTCATACAGAATGGCTTGATACTAATAAAGTAGCATTATCAATAATAGTTCCTACTTACAATGAATCATATAATATAACAAGATTGTTAGATGAGATATCAGCAAATATTCCTAACTATATACCATCAGAGATTATAATAGTTGATGATAACTCTCCAGATGGAACTGGGATTATAGCAGAAGATTATGCTAAAAGATCAGATAAGATCATAAGAGTATTACATAGAGATAAGAAAGAAGGTTTATCAAAAGCTATACTAGATGGAATAAAAGCATCTAATGGAGATAATATACTAGTTATGGATGCAGATTTCTCTCATCCTCCTTCAATTATACCAGATATAATTAAAGAATTGGACAAACATGATCTAGTTATAGCCTCAAGATATGTGAATGGTAGCAAGATAGTAGGATGGCCAATTACTCGTAAATTGATGAGCGTTAGTGCTAAAAAACTAGCCGAATGTATCCTAAAAGTTAGTATTAAAGATCCATTATCTGGATTTTTTGCTTTCAAGAAAAGGATAATATCTAATATAAAGTTCGATGCTTTAGGATATAAACTGTTATTAGAGATAATTGTAAAGTCTGATAAGATTAAGGTTAAAGAGATTCCATATACATTTGTAAATAGAGATGCTGGGAATAGTAAGTTAGATATTAACGTTGCGATAGATTATATTAGATCTATCTGGAGACTTTATAGATATGGAAGAAGATCTGAGTATGGTATGAAAGAGAAGAGAAGTTCTGTATTATTCTTATCAAAAGCGGCTAGATTTTATACCGTAGGACTGAGTGGTTTATTTGTAAACTATAGCATGTCTCTATTATTATCATTATTTATTGGGCAGTTTTATGGGAGTTTAGGAGGTATAATATCATCTATAACAAGTAATTTCATCCTTAATAAGATATGGACGTTTGAAGATAGAAATTTTAAACCTAAACATTTCTTCAAACAGTATGGATTATACTCATTATTCAGTTCTTTAGGAGCATTTATACAATTATCAACTCTAGACCTATTTATGAATAGATATGATATGGATTATTCGTTAGCATTATTGCTAGCTGTAGGGTTAGCATCGATAGGTAACTTCTTATTCAATAAGAAGATCACATTCAAAGAGAAGGTATGGGGTTGATTATTATTCTAGTATCGTCTATATAATAATATGGGCAAATATGTATTAAGATGTAAAGAGTGTAAAGAAGAGTTTCCTAGTTACGAAAAGTATGAATTGCATGTATATAATGCTCATAAGGATAAACTATATCTTAGATTAAAGCCAGAGATTCTAAAGAGTTTATAAAATGGTTTAATCTTTGATTGTGTATGAGCATGGATGAGAGATTACAAAATATGATTGCTCAATTAAAGAGTATGGAAGCTTATCTTAATGATCTTGTTACAAAAGAGGCAGCTGTTGTAAGATTGATCGAAGAAGGTAAACTAGCAGCTGAAGCATTAAGAGGGTTAACAAAATCAGCAGATGTGTTAATGCCAATAGGTATGGGAGTATATGTTCAATCTTTGATTAAAGAAGATGCAAAGTTCTTGGTTAATGTAGGAGCTGGTATATCTATAGAGAAGAAGAGAGAAGATGCAATAGCATTCATAGAGAATAGGTTAAGAGAGTTAGAAGCAGCATTGAATAACATAACATCTCAGAAACGAGATATCCAACTTAGAATGGAGCAGATGAGAAGAGAGGCTAACGAGTTAGTAATACAGATGCAAATGCAGCAACAGTAGTGAGGAGGCATGTTTGATAAGATCAAGAAGGCATTCTCTAATACTATAAAGAAGGTAAGTAGTAAAGAGCTCACAGAGAAGGATATAGATGAGATATTTTTTGATCTAGAACTTGCTTTACTTGAGAGTGACGTTGCACAAGAGGTTATAGAAGATCTAGAGAAGAGGATGAAGGAGGAATTAGTTGGTAGAAGATTGGAAAATGATGAGAAGAGGGAAGAGGTTATAAGAAGTTGGCTAAGAAATTATTTATTAAGTTTGTTTGAGAAGGCTGGCAGCATTGATCTTATAAATACCATAAAACAGTCTGAGAAACCCTTCGTTATAGTATTCTTAGGCATAAATGGCACTGGTAAGACAACAACTATAGCAAAAGTTGCAAATATGATAAAGAAGGAAGGATTATCTGTAGTGATGGCTGCTGGCGATACTCATAGAGCTGGGGCTATTGAACAGTTAACAATACATGGAGAAAGATTAGGCATTAGAGTCATTGCGCAAAGATATGGAGCAGACCCAGCAGCAGTAGGGAAGGATGCTGTATTATATGCAAAATCTCATAGGTTAGATGTGGTTCTAGTAGATACAGCTGGAAGGATACAAACTAATAAGAACTTGATGGATGAGATGAGTAAGATAATTAGAGTAGTCAAACCTAATCTGAAGATATTCGTTGGAGATTCTCTTGCTGGTAATGATACTATCAATCAGGCTAGAGAATTTTATAATTATACAAATTTTGATGCTGCTATATTAACAAAAGCAGATGCAGATGTTAAAGGTGGAGCTGCATTATCAATCGTGTATATAACAAATAAACCGATTCTATATATTGGTGTTGGACAAGAGTATGATGATCTAATCCCATTTGATCCAGTAAAGTTTGTAGATTCTTTGGTGAGTGGTAATGGATAAAGATATATTATCTCTTATGGAATTGGATAAGGATGAGTTAAATGCAATTATAGAATCTGCTATAAAGTTGAAGAAGGATAGATATAATCAGTTATTAAAGAATAAAGTATTTACTATGATATTCCAGAAAGCATCTACTCGAACTAGGGTAAGTTTTGAAGTAGCTATGCTAGAGTTAGGAGGTAATGCTATTAGCCTTAATATCAATGATATACAATTATCTAGAGGAGAAAGTATAGAGGATACTGCTAGAACATTAGCATTATACTCTAATGGTATTGGTGCTAGAGTTTATGCTCATGATGATGTTGTAAGGTTAGCAAAGGCATCAAGAGTTCCAGTAATCAATATGTTATCTGAATTATATCATCCTTGTCAAATATTAGGAGATCTATTAACGATAAGAGAAGTTAAGAATAGAGATAATCTAACATTAGCATGGATTGGTGATGGCAATAATGTATGTAACTCTTTGATAATAGGCTGCCATTTATCAAACATAAAAGTTAGAGTTGGATGTCCAGAAGGTTATGAACCATATGAAGAGGCATTGAATTTTGCTAAAGATTCAGTAGAGATAATACATGATCCTAGAAAGGCTATCAAGGATGCTGATATTGTATACACTGATTCATTTGTATCGATGGGTCATGAAGAAGAGAGGGAAGAAAGGTTAAAGATATTCTTACCAGATTACCAAGTTAATAGTGAATTATTCTCATTAGCAAAAGAGGATGCTATATTTATGCACTGCTTACCAGCAAAGAGAGGAGAAGAGGTTACAGATGATGTTATTGATAGTGATAGATCTGTCGTATGGCAGCAAGCAGAGAATAGGTTACATGCACAAAAGGCATTACTTGTTAGATTATTAAAATGATATATGAGATAGATAAAGATCACAAGATAATATTCGATGATTTTAGGAATGTTAGATTAGAAGAGAAAGCTGATATGATATTTGTAGATCCACCATTTGCTATAAACTTTAATGCTAATATGCATACATATAATAGAAAACCAGATGCTTTAGCATATGTAGAGATTGATAGGGAAGAGTATCCAATATTCATAAATGAGTTGATAAAATGGTGTTATGATAATCTGAAAGATAATGGAAGTTTATGGATAATATCTGGTTGGAATAATCTAAAGCATGTATTGAATGCTATAGATGATCATGGATTTCATACATTAAATCATTGTATATGGAAGTATCAGTTTGGTGTATATACTAAAAGAAGGTTTGTTACTAGCCATTACCATCTATTATTAGCAGTAAAAGATATTGATAATTATACATTCAATAAACCAGAGAATTATGCTGAGGATGTATGGTATATCAAAAGAAAGTATAATCGAGGCATGAAGACTGCTGGGAATGAATTGCCAGATCAATTAGTTGAGAAATGTATTAAAACATCAAGTAATGAAGGCGATTTAATAGTTGATCCATGTTTAGGCTCTGGCACTACTATGAAGGCATGTCTAAAATTGAGGAGGAGATGTATAGGTATTGAAGTTAATCATTTGCTAATAGAAAGGATAGAGAAGAAGTTAGAAACCGATTAATTTAATATTATAGATAATTTAATAATTACAAATGGTTCTAAAAGGTAGCAAGATCCCTAGATCAGCATGGAAGACTCTGCTAGTATTATCTTCAATAGCAACGATGGTTATGTATGCTGAGAGGATGCTTGCTCCAGCTCTTCCTATACTAATAGATGAATTTAATCTATCATATAGTTTATCATCATGGATATTAGCAATGTATCTAATAATTGGAGCAATAAGTACTCCTATAATAGGAAGATTGTCAGATCTATACGGTAAGAAGAGATTATTATTAATCTTAATGCTTATCTATACTACTGGTGTTAGCATAGGAGGTTTTGTAGATAATATCTATCTATTATTAGTAATCAGAGGTATTCAAGGTTTAGGAATAGCAATGTTTCCTATAGCACTGAATATAGTTAGAGGTGAGTTTCCTAGAGATAAGATAGCTATAGGGCAAGGGTTCATAACATCAATGTTTGCTGCTGGAACGGTAATAGGTTTGCTAATAGGTGCAAACATAATACATTTGTATGGATGGAGATTTACTTATTTTAGCATAGCACCTATAGCAGTCATATTAACTATATTGATATACAGATTAAGGATTAGAGAAGAGGTTAATAATAGCAATAGCATAGATTATCTAGGAGCATTAACTCTAGCAATAGCAATAGGTTCATTCTTGCTAGCATTAACATACATAGATGAGAACCATAACTTATCATTAATATTAACATTTATTAGCATCTCAGCATTTATCTCATTTATAATTAGAGAGAAGAGAGTAAAAGAACCATTGGTAAATTTCATAATATTCAAAGGAGCATTACTTCCAGCAAATATAATAGTAATGCTTGTAGGTTTTTGTATGTTCTTAATATTCCAAACCATTCCAATTCTGGTTAATGCACCAAAACCATATGGATTAGAAGGCAGTATATTAGATATAGCTTATACTCAATTACCATTTGCAATAATATTATTAATCTTTGGTCCAACATCTGGTTTTATTATAACCAGAATTGGTTCTATCAAGGCTATAATTGCTGGCATCTGTATAGTAACCCTTGGCTTCATATCGTTATTAACGTTTCATAATAGCATAAATACATTGACTTTAGGTTTAGCAATAATTGCAGTTGGGTTAGCATTGATCAATGTTGGAATAACAAATATAATTGCACTAGTTACTGATAAGAGATATCTAGGCATTGGATTTGGAATGCATACACTGATTAGAGTTATTGGGAGTTCGACTGGACCAGTTGTTGCTGGTGTGTTTATGCAAATAGGTTTAGATAATGGCTATCCATCAAGTACTGCTTATAATAATATATTCCTAACCGCAGTTATTGTATCGTTTATAATGATAGCATTAAGCATAAAGTTGAGATCAATAGTAATTAGGGATAATAATAAAGTATGATTATAACTTTCTCATTCTAGGATTTACTATTGCATCTAACGCATTTCCTATCAATACAAATGCTAAACCAGTCAATGCTATCATAGCGCCTGGAGGTATTATCCACCACCACAAGCCTCTAGCAGAAGCACCATATACATTTGCATCATGTAATATCTGACCCCATGTTGGGAGCGTAGGATCTCCTAACCCTAGAAAACTCAAACCAGCCTCAGTTATTATTGCTCCAGGAACTGATACAGCAATACTAGCAAATGTATATGGCAATAGCTGTGGTATTATATGCTTGAACATTATCTTTATGCTTGATTGTCCGATCAATTCAGCAGCTTCTACATACTGCATATTCTTTATCTGTAAAGCCATACTTCTAGACACCTTTGCTATACCTACCCAACTAAATATTATAAGATAACCTACCATCAAGAATATGCTTTTGCCAACAAATACTGCTAAGAGTATAAGCAAAGGCAATGCTGGGAGGGCATATACAATATCATTTGCTCTCATAAGCATCTCATCTGTATTACCACCTTTATAGCCAGCAATAACTCCATATATCAAACCTATTATGACTGCTAATACAGATACAGCTATACCTATGAATAATGCTAATGGTGCTCCCCATACTATTCCTATAGTTAGATCTCTTCTCAACTCATCTGTGCCAAATAACCCATATACCTTTCCTCCAAGAATAAACTTGCTATCTATAACTTCATCACTCTCATCAAACAAGAATATAGTCATCTTTACCTCATACCTTCCTTTAAGTATATTACCATCTTTATCAGCAAAGATAATCCTTGTAGGTTCGTCGCTATCAAAATTAAAGTTATCACGATAATTTGTAATGCTTTTCTTAATTATATTATCTGTAGAGAATAATATTCCAGATAATGTATCATTATTCTGCGATGGCAAGGTTAATCTTGCTAACTCCATCTCTAACCCATCTGGTCTTGTTATCGATAATTGTAATAATGGAGATGAGGTATATCTGACATCATACTTTAGTAAGAAATCTGTAGGGAATAGATCTGCATTATAATCAAATGTAAATCTATGAACTATACTCCTTATACTATTCTCATTCTCCTCTATCATAGGTTTAAGGATCAGATGTTCTGGCAGCTTCTTCTCAGAGAATATATTAAGCCATGCTGGCATAGCTGCTCTAGGATATTCTACCCAATAGGATTGGTTATGCCATTGTTTGAATGTATCTAGAGGTATTGATACTATAGCTATTATAGATATTATTATTAATACTCCTAGAATAGATAAACCAGCAATTCCTATCCTACTCTTCTTAAGTTCTTGCCATATATCAGATACAGATACTACGCTCATTTAACCCACTCTTATTCTAGGATCGAAGAAGCCATAGAGTATATCTGCTACGAATATGCTTATCAGAAATACGATCGTAGTTATATAAGTCAAACCAATTATTATTGGGAGATCAAATACATTAATTGCATCAAAGTATAGTTTGCCTATACCTGGCCAATCGAATACAGCCTCAGATATTATTGCTCCACCAATAGATCCAGATAATGATAATGCTATAACCGTAATTATTGGAGGTGCAGCATTCTTTAATGCATGAGAATATATTATCTTCTTCTCTGGTATTCCTTGAGCCTTCTTTGCTAGTATATAATCTTCGCTCATTATACCTATCATAAAGTTCCTAACAATATATGCCCATACTCCAAAACTGAATAATACTAAAGTTATCAAAGGTAGCAGCATATGATATAATAAGGCTAATGGATATGATGGATCATTACTAGCAATTATAGGCGTAGCTCTGGCTGGGAATACTCCTAGTATGAATGCGAATATTAGGATCATTATCATACCAGTCCACCATAATGGAAAACTACTGCTGATAACTGCAAATGCTGATGTCAGTTTATCAAATACTGAACCAACTCTACTAGCAGAGAACGCTCCTAAGAATAATCCAACCGCTGATACTATCGCAGTTGCACTTGTGAATAATAGTATAGTTCTAGGAAGTCTTTCCATTATTATATCTATAACTTTAGATGAACCAGAGAAACTTGTTAGAGTATATGCTCTACCAAAATCGAAACTCATGACTTTTAGTAATGTTAGCCATAACCTTTTTGGAGAATACCAAGGTTCATCTAGACCTAAACTTTTTATCCTTTGCTCAATCCTTTCTTTCTTATATGCTTCAAACTCTTGCTGATTAGCAAATGTCAAACCTTTAGCGCTCCTTAACTCTTCATTAACCTCTTGCTCAATCGATCTTTTCAATATGTTATCCATAGTTGGTCCAACTAGAATTACTGTAATTAATAAAGTAGCAAATAATACTATTATCATATTAACAGTTCGCTTTACTACGAACTTGCCAAAGCCCATATTGATAAATAGTATAATTTTGGATTTATAAATAATCGGATCATTTTGTCACTTAGCCTTTAAAGACTCTATATACCGTTTCTTCATATAATTCAATAATCTAATACTATCCTCTTCTTTTAAACTCTTCCTATTTTTAGCAATATATTCTTCCAATCTAGTAAGTATAGTATTATCTATAACATCTTTAGCCTTGTTAAGAATCTCATCGTATGTTCTATAAGGAAAGTATATCTTTTTTGCTATCTTTATTAATTCTCTCCTAGTATTATAATCTATGATACCATCTTTATATGCATGATATAACGTATATCTAATATCTATCAATGCTTCTGATTGCAATTTATAATCATCAGTAAATGTTACAGCAATCTCATCATCATCCTCTAACTTACCAGATTTATACAGTCTAAAGATCTTTCCAACTCCAATCATGCCAAACTTTTCTAGTTCAACAGCTCTAACTGCTCCTATACTAGCAGCCCCTACTATCTTTACACCTCTACTCAATGCTGTATAAACCTCTATTGGAGTTGGAGGATAATCTTGCAAGAATACACCATCTATCAATCCTATAAAATTACTCTCATGCCTAGTTGCTATCCTTGATATATCACCTTTTCTTGCTGGGCTTCTATACTCTGCAAATGGGAATACTTCTCTTGCCTTCTTTATACTTAAACTTGGACCTAAGAATATTATAGGAACCATCTTTACTCATACCTTCTAGCTCTCCATCCTATTACACTCTTGCTAACCTTAAATGTTTCCAATCCTGGAACTATAGCTCTAACAACTGGTATTGATAATTCATCATTTGTAAGATCAACTATTATAGCTCTATCTAATCCCACTCTCTTTAGATTCTTTAATATGAGATCTATATCATCTAATATATCCTCATTCTCATAACTTTTTATAGAATTGAAACCTTTTACTTTACTAGAATGCATAAACTGCCATGCTTTATTCTCAGCAGTATTACCCATCCTATAATCCATCTTCCTAAGATCATCTCTAGCACCTTGAATATTTGCTGCTCTAGTTTGAGAAACCTCGGTGATAGCTCTAACTAATGCAATTCTAGCATCTGGATGTGTACCATGACCTTCAGCAAGATAACCATAATCATCAGTTATCCATTGTATGCTTGTTGCTATGAATGTAGGTATACCTATATCACTTGTTATATCCTTAACCAATAATGGTATATCCTCTTCCTTGAATCTGTTTATCAGATATTTAGCAAATGGAAATTCAACTTCATCTAATAACACTTCATCAAATAGATCTGGATCATCAACGAATAGATCTGGATCTATCTGATCAATCTCATATCCTTCTCTATTAAGATGTTCTATAGCATTAGCAAGTTTATGGAATGATATTGCGCTAGATCGTAATTCAGCTAAACTTACAGCATCTCTCTCTATAACTTCACATAATGAATGGCATATAGCTTCCTCAATAACGTTTCCAGATGCTAAACCATTTGTGTGTGAGAATTTAAATGGATTTACAGCATGTTTATAATCTGGATCATACCTTGATAACGCTATACCAGCTGGAACAAATATCTGCTCATTAGTAAATAGATCAATTCCAGCAATAAAGTCTAAAGGCATGTCATTGTTATAAGGAAATTTCAAGGGTTCAACAACATCATCTGGATGAATTACATTATCTCTTCCATACTCTTTGCTCATCTCTTCATAACTAGCTCTTATCAATCTATCTTTAAATATGGATCTTGAAGGAAGTGATGAGTATCTCTCTATACACTCCATTAGAGCACTAGCTCTTGCATGTGCTCTTGTTGGACCTTTACCACTATATACCCAGATATAATCTTCAGTTCCTGGAAGAACTGCTGAATAGTTAGGTATTCTTAATATATCTAGATGAGTTATATCTGCTATTCTAGTAACACCTATGGATTTTGCTATTGGTTCAACTTTTTGCAAAGTATCTTTGATAGGTATAGTTCTAGAACTGCCATTCATCCATTTCTTCCTACTTTCTAGGTGCATGTTATCCTTAATTGATTATTATTATATTAATTCATTTGCTATGTTTTGTATCTATATTCTTACCTATTATCATATACCCTAATGCTTATAGAACTGTATGATGTGAGAGATAAACCCTAAATAATTTTTATTAAAGCCTTCCTATTCATAACTCAAAAAGTATATAATTGGTTTATATCTTTAAACTGTTATGGTAGATGAAGAACCAACAGATAATGAATTGAGGGTATTAAATGAGATATTTGTAAAAGCAGCACAAGATCCAGCATTTAGAAAAGAATTATTTGATAATCCTGATGAAATATTAGCAAAATATAACTTATCCGATAACGCTAAACAGTCTATACTAGATGCGCTGAAAGGTTCACTCTAAATACTTTTTTAGTGAAGATTTTTAACCTTAAATAATTATAATTATAATTATGAGGATGAACAGATTACTCCTTATCTCAGCTCCTATAATAGTATTCATAATAGCTCAATATGCTGGAATATCAGCTGTTAATATACTTAATAATCATCCTACAAAGAGTTTAGAATTAGGAAATTCTGGTTTGTTAGCAACCAATGTTGGCTCTAATCTGTATATTGCTTGGACAGAATTTGATAACAAAGAGATTGCATTAGCATCAAGCACCCCAAAGAAGTTCCATATAGATAAGATAACAAATGATTATACTATGCCATTAAGTAGAAGCATAGATGCTTCTGGTTCAAATGTATTTATTGCTTGGATAGATGATTATCTATATCCTAGAAAGGTATTATTGAGTAGTAATATAGAGGGTATAGATACAAAGATAATTAGAGAGACAAATTATATATTAGATTATCCTACTGTAGTTGTTAGTGGGCCAGTAGTTTATATAGCATGGTTAGAGTATATAGATAATAACTATCAAGTATTGTTGAGATATAGCCATGACAATGGTAATACATTCAGCGATATTATAAGGATAAGCAATCCTAACAATGATGCAAGTTCAATATCTATAGATGCTGATGGTAGTAGCGTATACATTGTATGGCATGAGATCATAAATGGAAAGCATAAGGTATTGTTGAGATATAGCCATGACAATGGTAATACATTCAGCGATATTATCGAACTTAATAAGCATAATGCTGGTTTTCCAACAGTAGAGGTTGAAGGTTCAAATGTGTATATAGCATGGGTTGAGCGTGTTAATAATAATAGGAATATAGTATTGATTGCTAGTAATGATGCTGGGAACAGTTTTAGAGAAATATTAAGGATAAGTGATAATGCAACTTTACCAGGATTAGATGTGGATGGCGCATTGGTATGCTTGTCATGGTTTGGCATAAGCAATAATATCAAACTTTATGAAGCATGTAGTATAGATAATGAGAATTTTATGATGCATAAGATAGCAGAAGGTAGACTTGAGATGCATAGGATTAGTGTTGAGGGTTCAAATGTATATGTAACATGGGTAGAAGAGGATGGAAAGATTAAACAGTTCAATATAGCAGCAAGTCATAATGCTGGAATAGATTTCAATGAACCAGTAAATATTGCTGTTGGTGATATTAATAAGGCTGGCATTATAGCTAGTGGTAGCAATGTATATGCATTATGGAGCGAGTTATATTGTGTAGGCTTTAACTGTAATAAGATAGAGACTAATGTATATGCTAGGGTAAGTTACGATGCCGGAAACAGTTTCGAGGAATCGTTCTCTCTAGGATGATTTTTATGCTTAAACGCTTTATGAGCATTATAACATTGCTTAGAGCATAATACAGCTTTGCATCTATCACATAATATGGCATGCTCTTCCTTAAATATGGCATTACAATATATGCAGAATGCTTCTAACTCTTCAGCATTCTCTAGCATAGTATTGTAATTCATCTCATAGCAATGCCTCTTCTCTTTAAACCATAATATATCTAAACCTCTTCTCTCAGCATAGCTCAATACCTTATCAAATGCATTATAATAACCAGCAGCCCAGAACTTTCTAACCATCTTCTTCTTTCCTTTAATAAAACATACTAGCCATAACTCATTAGGAAACTCTTCCATCGCTAATCAGCCTTGAGTATAGCTTCAGCCATCTTTATAGCTTGAATGCTTTGATATACATTATGAGTTCTAATTATATCAGCACCATTCATAACTGCTATAGCTTCGGTAGCAATTGAACCAAATAAACGCTCTGAAGGATCTTCTATATCTAATACTTTTCCTATGAACGATTTCCTAGATACGGATACACATATAGGTTTCTCTAATACCTTTAATTCATTCAAATGCTTGATTATGGATAGATCTCTATCATACCAATCTTTACTTATCTTTGTAAAGAACGGATTATTACCTTCCTTTCTGAAAAATCCTATAGCTGGATCTATAACTATCTTATCCTCATCTATCCCAGCATCTCTAGCAATCTTTATACTATCATCTAATAACCTAATTGTATCATTAATATTACCATCAGATTGATCTTTACTATATGCAGATAATAAAGCATATGCATCATACTCTTTTATAATATTAGCCATGTTATCATCATATTTCAAGCCAGTAATATCATTAACCATATCTGCTCCTAACTTTAATGCTTCTCTAGCTACTTCACTTCTTGGAGTATCTACAGAAATGATTATATCTTTACAAACTTCTCTTACAGCTTTAACTCCAATCTGGAACCTAGATATCTCTTCATCAGCACTTATGATAGTATTAAGATAAGGAGCAGTAGACATAGCTCCTAGATCTATTATATCAGCTCCATATTCTTCCATCTTTTTAGCAGTTTCCGCTATATCCTCATAACCTTGTTTGATCGATTCCTTGAAGAATGACTCTGGGCTAATATTTATTACCCCCATCACTCTCATGCTATAATTAATTATTATACTTCTATATATGAGATTATTCCCATATAACTTATGGAATTGAGAGAATGGCTTGAATGGTATGATAAGATTAGAGCTAAATTTGGTTATAGTATAGTAAATGATCAGAATGCTGCTCAAATACTAAGCAAATTGATAAGAGGTAGAGAAGTTAATCTAAATATTCTGATAGATAAGATAAAAGGTAAGAATGTAGTAATATTTGGTGCTGGTCCATCATTAGAAGAGTTTGATGATTACAATTCATTAAGAAATTCTACGCTCATAGCATGTGATGGTGCTACAGAAGCATTGTTAGAGCATGACATAAAACCAGATATAGTAGTTACAGATCTAGATGGAGATCATAGATCATTATTAGAAGCAGATAGGTTAGGTTCTATAATGGTTGTTCATGCTCATGAAGATAACGTTAATCTTATGCTTAATCTAGTTCCAAAGTTTAAGAATTGCATAGGAACAACTCAGGTAAAACCATTAGATAATGTATACAATTTTGGAGGATTTACTGATGGAGATCGAGCTGTATTCCTAGCAGATACTCTAGGAGCAAAGAGCATAATATTAATTGGTATGGACTTTGGTTATAAAATAGGCAGATACTCAAAACGTAAATTCGATCCAAATATAAAGATAGAAAAGTTAAAGATGGCAAAGGAGCTGATAGAATATCTTGCTAATAAAACCAATTCAAGGATTTATAACCTATCATCTAGTGATATAAAAGGATACAAGAAGATATCCATAAAAGATCTCAAAGAGATTATAGAATTATCAAATAATTTATAACTAATTATAAATTAGTTATAAGATAACTATATAACACTTATAAAGATGAGTAATAATCTATAGAACAGATGGGTATGACAGATTTCACACTAGGAATGTTTGTAGGAATGGCTGCTGGCATGCTTCTTACGCCATTGATGATGCGATGGATAAAAAGGATAAGAACTAGAATTAGAGTATCTAGAATGCTCAAAGATATAAAGAAGGATAAGGAAGAGTGAAAACAAGATTTATTATGTATAGGTTATAATTATTATATGATGAGTTATTCAGAGTATGATGTAAAAAGGATAGCAGAGTTAAGAGAATGGTTAGATAATATTATTAGAGAGAAGGAGTTAGAATTAGATAATCTAAAATATACATTATCGTTAATAGATAATCTCTTAAAGACTAGTAGTTTCAAACCAGCAGCTATTCTAACTGAAGAACAAGAGCCAGAGATGAGACAATTAAAGAGTAAGGATGATAAACTATTGGCTAATGCATATATTACAAAAGATACAATAACAATTGTCCCGATCAGTGATCTAAAATTGAGTAAAAAGATACCACCATTCCAATCATTCTTCATAAATAGAATACTCGAAGGTATGAGGAGTAAAGATGAAGAGAGAGCAAAACGAGGTGAGATATCTAAGAATGAGATGCTAGAATATAGAGTAGATGAAGATGATTATATAAAAAGTATAGTAATAAAGAATTATAGGGATAAAGCTAGATTAACTGAGATATTAAACGCATGTGAATGGGTACTATCTAGGATGGTTGAGAAGATAAGATGAGTAATATAGATAGAATAGATAAGATAGTAATACTTGACTTTGGTTCACAATATGCTCATCTAATATGCAGAAGGATTAGAGAGTTAGGAGTTTATGCTGAATTACTTCCTTATAATACACCAATAGATAAGATTATTGATAAGAATGTTAAAGGGATAATATTCTCAGGAGGTCCAGCAAGTGTTTATGAAGAAGATGCACCATTGGCAGATAAAAGGATATTAGATCTTAACATTCCAATATTAGGTATATGTTATGGGCATCAGTTTATAGTACATTCATTAGGAGGTAAGGTAAAGAGAGCGAAAAGAGAATATGGAAGAGCAGAATTACTGATCGATGATAATACTGATCTATTCAAGAACTTTGATGGTAAAACTATATGCTGGATGAGTCATGCAGATGCTGCTGATACTTTACCAGAAGGGTTTGAGGTTATTGCACATACAAATAATTCATTCGCTGCTGCTATAAGAGATAATAAAAGGAAGATATATGGTATACAATTCCATCCTGAAGTAGCTCATACAGAAAGAGGTATTGAGATTCTTAAAAATTTTGTATTTAATATATGTAAAGCGAAACCAGAATGGAGCATGGAGAATTTTATTGAACAGACAATCAAAGAGTTAAGAAAAGAGTTAGATGGGAATGTATTATGTGCTACTAGTGGGGGAGTAGATTCAACAGCAACTGCATTACTACTTCATAAGGCAATAGGTAATAGACTAAAATGCTTGTTTGTAGATCATGGATTGTTAAGAGAGAATGAAGGAGAAGAGGTTCTTAGTATGTTTAAAGAGTTAGGTATAAACTTGATATACATAGATGCCAAAGAACGTTTCTTGAAGAGATTAAAAGGCATAACAGATCCAGAAGAGAAGAGATTGGTTATAGGAGAAGAGTTTGCAAATGTTTTTGAGGAAGCAGTTAAGACTCATGGTCCGTTCAAATGGCTTGCTCAAGGAACATTATACCCAGATGTTATTGAGAGTGGCGTATCTAAAGGTCCAGCTGCTAGGATAAAATCTCATCACAATGTAGCAGGTTTACCAGACTGGTTAAGCATGAAGGTTATAGAACCATTAAGATTATTGTATAAAGATGAGGTAAGGCAGATAGCAAGGATGTTAGGGATGCCAGAACGTATGATCAATAGACATCCCTTCCCAGGTCCAGGCTTAGCAGTTAGGATAATAGGAGAGGTTAATGAAGAGAAACTTGCTATATGTAGAAAAGCTAGCAAGATAGTTGAAGAAGAGTTACTAAATGCTGATCTATATGATAAAGTATGGCAAGCATTTGCTATAGTTGGTGATGATAAAGCAGTAGGAGTGTTAGGAGATGAAAGACAGTATGGAAGAATTGTATCAATTAGAGTAGTAGAATCATTAGATGCCATGACTGCAGATTGGAGTAAATTACCATACGATCTATTATCAAAGATGAGCAATAGGATAACTAATGAGATAGAAGGTGTTACTTGGGTAACATATGTTGTATCAAGCAAGCCTCCAGCAACTATCGAGCCTCAATAAATTTTAATATCTCATCTAGTTTAGGGACTTTAATGTTATTAATATATAATGCAGCAGTAGCATTTGCAAATAATAATCTCTCATATGCTTCTAAATTAGATAAATATCCTATTATATCAGCAGCATCCCATACATCCCCAGCCCCAGTTATTATCTTTGCATCGATATCAAATGTTTTACAATACTCCAACTCATTACCATTAGTTGTTATAGCTATTGATGGTGTATGAAGATCTATCCTGATCTGTAACTCTTTCGCTAATCTATTAACAGCAGATTTCATGTCATCATGTGATATTCTAAACTCTCTTGCTAATACTCTAAACTCATTCTCATTAATGCTAAGAATATCTATCAGATGGTTTAATCTTTTTAGCATTGATACAAACTCTTTACTTCTATCGCTTATATCTGCTGGATCTAAGAAATGCAAAGCATTATCAGCAAAAGAGAATACACCTTCTACTAGTTCATTACCATCAAAGTTACTAGCCCAGTTGGTTATTGCTACAGCACTAGCATTATTTAATATACCAATATCATCTTTTATTAGATCTAGATTAAATCTTTGATTTATACCAGAATCGCTTATCATTATATTGGCTTTATCTTTAACTTCCAATGATGTTGTATAACCTTGCTTTCCATCTTTTATTATCAGTCTTGTATCTAAATCCTTGAATGTATTATTTAAGATTACTCTGCCATACTCATCTGCAGATGTTATTAATATACAATCAGCACCAATATTAGATAATGCATATGCTAGATTAGTAGCATTACCTCCTTTTATCTCGAATTGCTCAATACCTCTTATACTTCCTCCTCCATGCTCCAATTTATTATTTATAGATTCTAATAATTGATCTAAAGATGAAACCTTTACTATCCTATCTATGTAAAAATCTGGTAATACAACAATCGTTCCAATAGACTTGATATCAGTAGTTAGCATAAATTAGTTACATCAATAATTTATTATAAACTATACTAAAAATAAAGAGGATTTTACATGCCCATAGGCATACCGCCCATTCCAGGCATTCCTTCCATACCGCCTCTTCCTTCACCTTTTGGCATCTCACTCTTGCTTGCTGCTATAACATCGTCAATCCTTAATATCATACATGCTGCATCAGTAGCTGCTTTCATTATAGCTTCTTTAACTGCTGCTGGTTCGATAACATCTTGCTTGTATAGATCTGCAACTTTGGTATTCTTGACATCTATACCAATCCATTTATTCCCTTTACTCTGCTTTGATCTTAGATCTGTCATTGTATCTATAGGATCCATACCCGCATTCTCTGCTAATACTAATGGTATTGTCTCTAATGCATCTGCAAACTTTTGTACTGCTAGTTGTTCTCTACCTGATAATTTGTTTGAATACTCTCTTAACTTATTAGCAATATATGCTTCTGGTGCTCCTCCTCCTACTACTATAGCTGGTTTCTCTAGAACATCTTTAACTACCATCAATGCATCATGTAATGATCTCTCTGCTTCATCAACTACTCTTTGTGATCCTCCTCTAACTAATATGCTAACAGCTTTAGGATCTTTACAACCTTCAATGAATACCCATTTATCTGTCTCTATCTTCCTCTCTTCAACTAGAGCTGCTGAACCTAGATCTTTACTTGTTAACTCTTCGATATTGGTAACTATTCTTGCTCCAGTAGCCTTTGCTAGTTTATGCATATCTGATTCCTTTACTCTTCTTACTGCTAATATTCCAGCTTTTGCTAGATAATGCTGTGCCATATCATCTATACCCTTCTGGCAGATTACTACATTAGCACCTACTTCAGCAATCTTATCTACCATAGCTTTAAGCATTCTATTCTCTTCTTCTAGGAAGAGTTTCATCTGTGTTGGATCACTAATCCTTATCTCAGCACTTATCTCAGTCTTCTCTATCTCTAATGGTGCATTTATTAGAGCAATCTTCGCTTTCTCTACTCTCTTTGGCATACCTCCATGAACTACTTCTTTATCCAATACTATACCTTTGATCAATTGTGTATCGCTTATCGAACCTCCAGCCTTCTTCTCTACTTTTATATCATCGATATCTACTTTGTAACTGCCGTTTTTGGGTTCTGCTATTGATAATATAGCATCTACTACTATATGTGCTAAAGCATTACTCTCTTCTCTAACCAATTTTGATGACATGCTAGTCATAGCTACTTTTAACAAAACCTTCTTATCTTTAGGATCAACTTTAACACTAATATCATCAAGAATCTTTAATGCTTGGTCTAATGCTGCTCTGTAACCTTCAACTATAATTGTAGGATGAACATTCTTCTCGATCAATTCTTCAGCCTTCTCTAACAATGCTCCAGCTAATACTACTGATGATGTAGTTCCATCTCCTACCTCATTATCTACAGTCTTTGCAATCTCTACCATCATCTTTGCTGCTGGATGTTGAACATCGATCTCTTTAAGGATTGTTGCACCATCGTTTGTTATTGTAACATCTCCTAGGGTATCTACAAGCATCTTATCCATACCTCTAGGACCTAATGCTGACTTTACAAGCTCTGCTACTAACTTTGCAGCCATGATATTATTTCTTTGTGCTTCTTTGCCTTTACTCTCTTTTGTGCCTTCTTTTAATACTATAACTGGTACTCCTCCACTAGTTGTTGCTGGTATTGCTGCCAAACTAATTCACCTCTCAGAACAATACTAGACACAATTAACTGTAATTTATAACTAATGGAATTTTTTCTAGTATTATATATAATTTGCTATAGCATCATATTATCTTGCTGTTTTTACTATATGTATAATTACAGAATAAAACTAATATGCGCTTGTTTATCTATTTTATTAGTTAATGTAAGCGTATTACTGATTGAATGTGAACTATTGAAATAGTTTATTTATCTTTGTAAAATCATTTACTGAATAACATAACTATAATTAAAAATATCTGTATGCTAAATCTTAAATCGCTATTAAGTTGGTTTATGCATTGTTGCTACTCATGTCTCATATACTATTTAATAATTAGATACTATCCATGAATAAAACTCTTTGATCTTAGGTAATTCGCTTTTCGAAGTTCCGTAAAATAATGTTACACCATCTACATAATCTGCTACGTTAGCAAACGATTGCTTACAATTCTCTAAATCTCCTTTTAATAGACTTACCTGTGCTATTATAATTATATTTGGATTACTCTTCTTTATAATATCAATAAGCCCAATGACTTTTTTTGCATATAAATCTGGACTGCCACCTATAGATGGATCTTGAAAACGTTGCCCTTGAGTTATATACATATCTGCATATTTAACTGCTTCTTTTACTACATAATAAAAGTTTGGCACATTTACTATAGTGAGAACTAACTTCATATTGTTGCTATGTAGGACATCTGCTACTCTCTTTACACTATTTATAGGATCATTAACTTCATATTGCGGACTTAGACCACCTTCTAAATCATAGGCCACCCATTCTATATTACTATCTTTTAAAGCATCTATATCTTTAATTATATTTGCTGCACTAAAATACGAGACAATTTTTTCTCCATTAACATGTCTAGTATATTTTAACATCGAAGGACCAGGAAAAGCTACAACAAAATCGTTATCAAAAGAGTTATAAGTTGTTATGAGATCCTTAATATCCTGGAATCCTCCTCTGACTAGGGGTAGAATTATCTTATCATTTGATTCACCGTATGCATTATCCATTATAGATATAACTAATATTACTGATAATAATGCACCTATTATAGATAGTTTTCTCATAATTTCACCTTTTTTAGTTACTATATATACATAATCAAAAGATATAAAGATTGCAGTATGAATGTTACTTATTACTGTTAATGCTCTTATAAATTTGGCGATAATAACTTATCTTCTAATCCTTATCAGATATACCAACAAGAAAAATAATTAATAACTAATAAATCTAATAAGATATATTTTTGCTCTGGCGGTTAATTATAACGTATCATCATATATTACCATTCCTTTCTACATATTTTATTACTTCATATTAACTAACATATTGTATATCCATACCTTTGCCTTTAACTATACTATTTATGCTATTAGATAAACAATACTCATTAAATAATCTCTTAAATGATGAATATACTATTCTGCTATATCTTTTACCATCCTTTTAATTTACAATTGCTTATATCCTAATTGCTTAATACATCTGACATTATCATTTCTATCTTTATAATTAGTATATCTAGCATTCCTTCTAGGCTTGATAATAGCTTCTATATTATTATCTTCTAATATCTTATAGTTCTAATATCTTATAGATTGATAATGTATCATAAGCACCATCAGCATATACCTTATCAATATTATCATTAATCATATCTATAGCTGCTTTACTATCTGCTATATCTAGTTATTTGCATATCTATAATCTCTTTAGTATTGATATTAATAGCAAAATGTTAGTGTGTCGAATAACTGATAGATCACTAGCAACATAAAAGATATTGATCACCATTATAATTAAGATGATATGCCTAGAGATTGGAAATCGTATAATGAAGCATTAGTAAGAAGAGGAGAGATATTATTATCATTAGATTTCATTAATAATTGGGATAAGGAATTAGAAGAGATGAATAAAGGTAAAGAAGGCAAACCTTATCAATATCCTAACTCATTCATATCATTACTAGCAATAATACATGCATATCTATTACCATATAGACAGTTAGAAGGTTTCATTAGAGCATTAAGCAATTATACTAACATTAAGGTTCCAGATTATACTAGCATAGCATGGAGAGTTAATAGATTAAATGTTAAGATGGATAATAATATCAATACAAATGAACCTATTATTATAGTAGTAGATTCTTCTGGTATTAAAGTAGCTAATAGAGGAGAATGGATGAATAAGAAATGGAAGGTAAGAAGAGGCTTTATAAAGATGCATATAGCTGTTGATATCAAAAATAAGAAGATAATAGCATTAGAGATAACTAGAGAAGATGTTCATGATAATAAGAAGTTTAAAGACCTTATAGATAATATAGATGCTAAAATAGATAAGGTTATAGTTGATGGAGCATATGATAGTAATGATAACTTTAATTATCTAACAGATAAAGGTATAGAACCAGTAATTAGAGTAAGAAGTAATTCTATAATCAATAATAGTATAAGGGATATGCATGTATTAGATCAATTGAGTGATTATACTAGATGGAAGCATAAGCATGATTATGGTAAGAGATGGATAGCAGAATCTGTATTCTCATCATTTAAGAGAATGTTTGGAGAGTATATTAAATCAGTAAGATGGGATAATATGGTTAAAGAGTTGATGGTTAAAGCAAGTGCATATAACTTGTTTATATCTATGAGTAATGGATATGGTTAAGAGATATATGATATGTACTCTGTTAATGAGTTATTCAACACAGCAGCAAAATGTATCTTTATGTAATGCTTCTTTATACCATGCTTTCTAGCATATATGATTTATGAACTTTAGAGCCAGATTAGTCTAATGATATTATCAATGGTTCATTATTATCATTCTTTATATCTAACTTCTTATAATCGATCTTCATGAGCCTCTTCCTTATCTCTGAATAGTCTACTGGTTTAAGTTCTGGTATTAATATATTTAATGCTAAAACCTTCTATTATCTGATATATCTAACATATATCTTATTAATGCTAGGAATTGTGCATAATTATTAGTAATCTTATATGGTCTTCCTAATTCATTAGTGCTAGCTCTTGCTCATAATTATCAACAAAATCTAATGATAATAATATCTCTCCCCTTTTTATTAATCTCTCATCTATATTATATGCTAATATCATTATTATTTGTTGTTAGGATCAATAAAGATATCGGTTAGTCTACAAAGCATAATCATCTAAAACTTATTATCATTATATTTATCATTATATAGATATACTCACCTTCTAATTATATTTATATAAGCGAATAGAGGAATTATTGACATGTATAAACACATTTTAATTTCAATATTAATTGTATCAATTATACCAATTAATATACATGCACAAGAGAGTGAGTTAATATTCAAGAATGTAATAATAGATAACGATCTTCAACCATTGAAGCTATTTAGTATAAATGCTATAATAAGCAATACAGCACGCGGTATAGTATATGAGAATGTTCTAGTAAAGATTGTAGTACCTAGTAAGATAAATGTAATCGATAATATTATTAAAAATCTAGATAATGTAGAATATGGTATAGATAAAGTTGCAAAATGGACATTACTAGCAAGTGAACCAGGCTCTTTTAATATCAAATTATTCTTATATAGTGATGGTAAAGAGATGAATACTTTCGATATCACTATAAATGTAGGCGTTAGTAAAAGTATAGTATTATATGATATAGACTTACCTGGGAATATTAGAATTGGTAACACATTTAATTATACAATTGTAGTAAAGAATGTAGCCGCCTATAAGATCGATAATGTTATATTTAGTATAGGGTTAGGAACTGGTTTACATGCTTTAGATGAGATAACAAAGACTGTGGATATAGAACCTCAAGAATCTATAAAGATCAGTTGGCTTATAAGAGCCGATGCAGTAGGCTCATTTAAGATAGTAGTGAATTATTTTACACAATATAATGAAAGCGAGACGTTTGAAACATTTGTAAATATAGGGGGTATAGTAAACATTGGTAATATATTATCTAGAGCATATTGGGGCATAGATAAAGAGACAATAGCATTACCAGGAAGTCGTAATATTCCATTAACTATAATACTTACAAATATAGGTGAAGCACAACTAAATGATATTATAGTGGAAGTTAACGCCTCAAAACCTTTATCAATTGATGATAATACTAGAAAAATTCAAGTCATACAACCTGACAAGAATATTTCCCTTACTTTTTTGGCTAATATAGATAAAGATGCTGAGATAGGCCTCTATCCAATACATGTAACTCTAAGATCTGAAACATATAATCAAGAAAAGACAGACGAAATATTTGTTGCTATTACCAAGAATATACCTGTAATAGTAACATTAGACGATGTGGATAGAAATGATAATATATTAACTGTTAACCTAACTATATATAATAATAGTAGCCAACCTCTTCATAATTTTAAAATATTTACAAACGATACTCTTGCACAAACATTAAAATCACCTGTAATAGATATACTAGATGCATATGAGAGAAGAGAAATAGTATTAGAAATGCTGCTTAGGTCGAATAATTACGAAACCATATTGCCGCTAAATATAATTATGTCATATTTTGTAAACGGCATTTTAATATCAAATAACAATATACTAAATATACCTATAACAGAAGATCTCTATATGAAAACTCCTTTTATTATAAGCAGTTTGAGTACAGAACCTTCTATAGTATATAGTGGAGATTTTACACATATTACTATTAATATTTATAATAATGATCTTTTCACATATAACAACGTATACGCTAAATTAATAATGGAGAACGGCTTTACTTCTAGTTCGAGTAGATCTGACGAAAGTTACATTAGTGTAATAACACCATCCACAGAATATTCACTTAACTTCTCTATAAAGATAGAAGACAATGTTAACTCTGGCGAGTATATTTTTAAATTATTGCTTAAGTACAATAACCAAACATTAGAATATGATATACCATTTATAGTTTATCCAAAAGCCAATTTTGATGTATTATCTGTAGATAGCTCACAGTTATATATAGGTAATACAAACGTGCCATTAAAAGTAACTCTAAAGAACGTAGGTAACGCAGATGCTTATAATGTTAAAATTAAACTTTTAGGAGGAAATGAATTACCTGGCTCAAAAAGTACAGTAGTTACCACTGTAGGCGATACAGAACTGATAGGTAAGATAAACAAAGATCAAGTTGTTACTGCTACATTCATAGTTAATGTAGATAACTCTGCAAATGTAGGAAATAACATAATAGATCTAGAGATTTCATGGGATCAGAACGATGGAAATAGTTTCACCGACATTGTACCTTTTGCTGTACATGTAAATAGTACGGCAGTATTACATGGCGATTCGTTTAGTAATATTATACTCATATTATTAACAGCTATAGTAAGCAGCATAATAGTATTAACATTTGTATATCTGCGAAATAAGAAAATGAATATTACACAGACATAGTTATGCAAAACATATTTGTTAATAACATAATAATGTGTGATATAAGTTATGGTGATTAGTCATTATTACCTACTTCTAATTACCTCTATTATCTTATCGAATACATTACCTCTATTATTATATCTGAACTCTAACTCTTTAAGATAGTATGGGAATAACTCTTTACTAATGCTATGATATCTTAATAATCTCTCTTTAGCATATTGATAATTCTATGCCATTAATGTATACCATTAGCAAATCTTATACTCTTATCTATCCTCTCATGTTTAAAACCATATAATACTAGAGTATCATAACCTTTGTATTTATCAGTATATATTATTGATCCTCTCTTTACCTTCTTAATAGTTTCTCTTAATAGTGTTTCAGCACTAACATCATTAACTATCTCAACCTTTACTTTACCATTCCTCTCTAATATACCAAATACTGGTATCTTATTATATGAACCTCTACCTCTCTTTCCTTTTCTTTTACCTCCAAAGTATGCTTCATCAGCCTCTACTTCTCATTTTAATATATCATCCTTTATAGAATAGTTATAGATCTTCTCCCTAATTATAGTATATATCTTATATGTAGTACGATATGCTAATCCTAGTTCTTTACTAGCCTTTAATACTGGTATCTCTAACTCAAATAGCTTTAATGCTCCTATGAACTTTGTGAATTGTATCCTTAATCCATATAGTATGCTATCTCTACACTCCATTCCTTCTTGCATCTATAGCATCTATAGCAGTTATCCTTAACTCTGCCTATATGCTCATTATTACAGTATATGCATCTATCAAACCTCTTAAGTATACCCTTATCCCTTAACCACTCCTCTGCCTTCTTCTCATCGTTTATCTTTGCTAGTTCTATTAGTTTCATATACTGTTATTATATAGATGGGTATTATTAACCAGTCACCTAAGTTATTAATAGTCATGCATTATACACTTTGCTAATAATAGTTCTAAAGACCCAGCTATAAAGTATTTATTTTGTTCTTTAATTATTATTAAGCTATTATTAAGCACTATATAATTCCAAGTTATTATAATGTATTAGATAGGCTTAAATGTAATACAATATACCTTATCTTTATGTGGAAGTATATATTTGTTGGATTATTACTTTTTCAAATACCAGTAATACATGCAGACGATAAAATATCATTTGTTCTATTAATTAGAGAAAGATACCCATATAAATACGATTTACTATCATTATATGAAAATTATATCACTGAAATGGACTATATTGTTATATTTCCTGGAATAAAATCAATTGATTATACCAAAGGTTTAGAAGGCTATAAAGTAGCTACATATTTTTCTATAGATGAGATGAACAATTATATAAATATTTTAAAAGATAAGGTTCTATATATTGCATATAATATAGAGCATAATCTAAGTCCGACCAATGAAGTTAATGATATTGTCAATTCTGTAAAAATGGCATCAGAACTCGCCCATAAAAATGGGCTTAAATTGATGGTTGCTCCAAGCGGTCGATTAACTGAGATTTATGCTAAAGAACTTGTTAGATTTACTGATGTTTATATTCTACAATATCAAGCCTTACAATCTAATCCAGATGATTATGAGAAATATGTAAAAAATATAGTTACTGAGATAAGAAAAGTAGATAATAATGTTAAATTAGTAGCTCAGGTTTCTACGTTGAGAGGTGATGTTAAGAGTATGATAGATTCTTTTAACAGGGTAAAAGCTGTGGTTGATGGCGTAACTATATTTTATGGTTTAGAACATGAGGAAATAGATAAATTACGTATATTTCTTGATTTTATAAAACGTTTTAGAGAATATGAAGGATCATTGAACGATATAGTATTAACAGATGTTAAAAAAAGTATCAAGTACAACAAATTAGAATTAAATTCATTAGCAATAAATACCCTAGATATTGAGACTAAATTTACATATATAGTAAAGGTAAAAGATAAGGAAGAAGTAATAGACCTTAAATTTTATGAATATACTTTAAAACCATATGAATCAAAGCAACTTACGCATTTAATAGATAATGGTGAGTATGATTTAGAGATATTTATATGGAGTGATCTAGAACGACCAATTCCACTAGCTATAAAATATATTCTTTATTAATAACACATGCTAATGTAATGTATTTTCAAATCTTATTGCTTTGTAGACTAATATCTTTATTGATCCTAACAATAACTTAGGTGATTGGTTAATAATACCCATCTATATAATAACAGTATATGAAACTAATAGAACTAGCAAAGATAAACGATGAGAAGAAGGCAGAGGAGTGGTTAAGGGATAAGGGTATACTTAAGAGGTTTGATAGATGCATATACTGTAATAATGAGCATATAGGCAGAGTTAAGGATAACTGCTATAGATGCTATAGATGCAAGAAGGAATGGAGTGTAGAGATAGCATACTATATGGATTAAGGATACAATTCACAAAGTTCATAGGAGCATTAAAGCTATTTGAGTTAGAGATACCAGTATTAAAGGCTAGTAAAGAACTAGGATTAGCATATCGTACTACATATAAGATATATACTATAATTAGGGAGAAGATCTATAACTATTCTATAAAGGATGATATATTAAAATGAGAAGTAGAGGCTGATGAAGCATACTTTGGAGGTAAAAGAAAAGGAAAGAGAGGTAGAGGTTCATATAATAAGATACCAGTATTTGGTATATTAGAGAGGAATGGTAAAGTAAAGGTTGAGATAGTTAATGATGTTAGTGCTGAAACACTATTAAGAGAAACTATTAAGAAGGTAAAGAGAGGATCAATAATATATACTGATAAATACAAAGGTTATGATACTCTAGTATTATATGGTTTTAAACATGAGAGGATAGATAAGAGTATAAGATTTGCTAATGGTATACATTAATGGCATAGAATTATCAATATGCTAAAGAGAGATTATTAAGATATCATAGCATTAGTAAAGAGTTATTCCCATACTATCTTAAAGAGTTAGAGTTCAGATATAATAATAGAGGTAATGTATTCGATAAGATAATAGAGGTAATTAGAAGTAGGTAATAATGACTAATCACCTAAAAATCTTTCAATCCTACTTTAGTTCGATTCTAACCTATAGCACTCTTACTATGCATCAATCTACCCAATCGTCTTTCAATCCTACTTTAGTTCGATTCTAACAAGTAATAAAGAGATAATAGCATTAGACCTTCAGTCCTTTCAATCCTACTTTAGTTCGATTCTAACATAATAAGGCTATCTCTATTCTTAGCCTCATTTAATCTTTCAATCCTACTTTAGTTCGATTCTAACCAAATCAGAAAATACAAATATGAAACCTTCTGTATCCTTTCAATCCTACTTTAGTTCGATTCTAACAGTTATTAGAAAAGATGAACAAATTACTAGAATTTTCTTTCAATCCTACTTTAGTTCGATTCTAACAAAGTTAAGAGAAGCAAGAAAAGTTAATGAAAAAGACTTTCAATCCTACTTTAGTTCGATTCTAACTCTTGTATAAAGGAGATACAGTTAATGTATACATAACTTTCAATCCTACTTTAGTTCGATTCTAACTTAACTGTTGATCACTCCTTCCTAATACTATATGTCTTTCAATCCTACTTTAGTTCGATTCTAACCACGTTGACTATATTCCTCATAACAATCTTCTGATATAACTTTCAATCCTACTTTAGTTCGATTCTAACCGTTATTCAAATATTTAGATAATATTAATACAGACTTCTTTCAATCCTACTTTAGTTCGATTCTAACCCCCACTGGCGACTCCTCTCCCCATATAAACCCTTTATATACTAAAGCAAACCCATGTCAGAGAGGAACCAGTCAACCTTTAATAGTGTATCTTATTTATAAAGGTTGACTATAATATGTTATCAGTCTCTCCCTTCTCCCTTCCCCATATCCTCTTCTTAACCCATTTAGGATTATTGATACTATAAACAATTATAGAATCTACTTCTGTATCTATTATACCAAATAATTTCAATTTTATCTCTTCTAACAAACCTTCAGTAATCTCTCCTTCAAATGCAGAGTTTTGGACCCAATTAAGATATTGCTTAAGTATCTTCCTAACAGCATCTAACCTCTCTATACCAACATCATAGACTATTATAACCATCAATTTACCTTCAATCCTATATACTTCTTCTCTCCTAGCAGATGTTTAACCAATTTGAAACACTCTAATCGAAAGATATGCCTATATGATACATGCCTCTTCAATTTACTATGTTTTATAGTTGTATCTACCTTCTTCTGATACTCTTCTAAGAATAATCTTCTTCCTTTCTCATTTAGATAACAAGCATTAAGCTCTTTAAGAAAATGTTTCTCTTCAATCATCCTATTGTTTATTAGTTTAAAGATAACTCTATCTACTATTATAGGCTTAAATACCTCGCTAATATCTAATGCTAATGAGTATCTTCTCTCTCCAGGCTCATGCAGATAACTTATAGTTGGGCTTAATTGTGTATGATATATCTCAGTTAATATACTAGCATATAATAATGAGTTACCAAAAGATATCATGCTATTAACCATATTCTCTGGAGGTTGTTTGCTCCTCTTCTCAAACTTGAACTCATCCCTTAATATTATATCGAATGATGAATAATAATGATCTCTAACCCTTCCTTCTATACCCATTAGATATTGTATGTTATCTGCTTTCTCTATAAGCTCTTGCTCCTCTTTTATCTTATCAATTATATCATCAATATCTTTACCATTTTTCTTATAATGCATTAGATTTGCTAATATGTTATGTATAGCTGTATTAACAAACTCTTTAGCAATCTCTAATCTCTTATTAGCATCTAGATAATGTTGAACTTGTTTTACTAATAAAAATCCAGATAATAACTTCTCTCTAGGATAGAATGAGCCAGAGTAATAGCCATAATAATTGTAGAAATGTATTGGTATGCCATTCTGATTAAGGAATACTATAAGTTTTGTATTAAGATCCATCTCTCCAAATAAGTGTATAGATCTTATATCGTTTATAGGTATGCTTCTTTTACCATCATTATATATTATCTCTATTGTATTCTCATGCCTCTTTATCCTTCCACTCTTGAAGATATAATAATCCCTCATCTCAAACCCAACAGAGATCTCTATAAGCACAAGATCTGCAATAATTCTTCCATTCAGCCTCTGGAGGTCTCTCCTGCTTTATTATATTCTCTATATCCTTCAATATATTATTCATCTCTTCCTCTTTATCTTTTGTTAACTCTAAATATACCCTCTTCTTTAACAATGGATAATTTAATACACCTTTCATCTCTTTATTAGCGTAATGCTTTAAGAAGTAGAGATAGTATAACAATTGATATTCATGAGCCTTTGCTATCTTCTTAGATCTCTTAACCTCATGAACCTCTCCTCTCTTCTTTATAAAATCTATCTTTATTCTCTCTATCTCAACCTCTTTCATCTCTCTAGTATAACTATGTTCATGTAATAATTTACCTAGCAACACTAGATCTGATTCATTCTCTAGTTCCATATTATGGCTAAAGAACCATAATTTCCTTTTACATACAAAATAGTAATTTATCTGTGTACCAGTATAACTTAATGAGTGTTCTAATTCTTCTAATTCAATATCTTCTTTCTCTTCATTATACATTAACTATTATTGCTATATCGATAAATTAATCTTTTACTAAATTATGTTATCAACTAAACCAGTTAAACCTAATTCTTCATCATACTTAGCGTTAACAAACGTAAAGTAGTTATCATAAATGCGTTCAGTATAAAGTTTATCTTTAAATTCTTTAATTAAAGGAACGTTTACTAGATACTTTCTTTGCTCTCTTCTTAAATTGATCTTTTCTCTTATATCATTGTTAGTTTTCAATTTGTCTTGTAAGCTGGATATATGATCTCTAAATTCTATAGGTATTGCCGGTATAGAGATAATACCTTTTCTAGTAGTCAATAGTTCTTGTGCTTCTTCATCTCTTAAATCTATAGAATATAGATATTTACATTTATTCCATACATAATAAAATCTATTATCACTCTCTATCTTTATATCATCCCATATCTCATCATAAAATCTATTAGTTATCCTCAAGTAATCAAATTCTGAGTTTATGTTTCCTTCTTCTTCTACTATTATATTCATAGCGGTCTCCAATAACTTTTTATCATAAGGATGATAATCTATAGGTCTTAATACATTAATCAATCTTGGTTCTTTATACTCATTATATCTGTTAATCCTTCCAGTTCTTTGTATTAAAGAATCTATGTAGCATGCTTCTGTAAACATATTGTTATAACTTATATCTAATGAGACCTCTACTAACTGCGTAGCTATTAGCAATCTTGGCTTCTTATCATTCGTTAGCATCTCTTCTTTTTTACGCCTATCCTTAAATATATACCTGCTATGTAATAGTTCTATGTTAGTAATATCTCCCTCGTTCTTTATTTTAATATACAGGTCTTGAGCCCGTTTAACTGTATTAACAACTACAACAGTTTCAGTTAGCTTTGCAGAATCTATTATCTCACCTATTATCTCATCAATAGTATTATCATTAAATTTAATGTATGTTCTCTTCTTATTTTTATAATATCTTTCTATATCTTTTTGTGTTACAAGGTCTTTAGCATTAAGAAAATACAATTCCTCTTTTAATTTATTTGGGAACGTTGCACTCATTATGCAGAACCTCGTATTATACAAACTACTAAGATATTTTATCATGAATTTAATCAAACTAAACGTTTCTGAATCATATACATGTATCTCATCAAGAATAATTGCTGCGTTATATAAAGGAAATGATTTTAATGTAAATTTTTTATAATTCATGAGTGATAAAAGCAGTTGATCAGGTGTAGTTACATTTAATGGCATAAAGTAATACTTATACATTATTAACTCATTATCTAACGCATTATCCCCTTCAAGATCTAGAAATAGATCAACGTTACTATGATACTCACCAACACCATTAAAAACTCTTTTTAATCTCTTAAACATAGAATTTATTGTAGTTATGGTAGGAAGTATATAGAAAACTCGAGAGATGTAATTATAGTTCGCTTTAGCCCAGTATAATGCAGTCTCGGTCTTGCCAGCTCCAGTGGGTAATGTAATAAATATATTCCCTATACTTCTTAATGCTAAGTCTTGATAATCATAATTCTTTGATACCAACTTCGGTATCTCTAACTTCGGTATCTCTTCTTTAGAACTAGCTAACCAGTCAGATTGCTCTAATATACCTTGTATATATATAAAATCCTCTCTTAATTTGTTCTTGTCACCTTCATAATTGAAGATTCTGTCTTTTGCCAATATTAGAACCTTTTTTGGTTTAGTTCTATATACCTCATTAAAGTTAGGTTCGTGTATAGATAATTGATTACATAGTTTGTTTATTATATCTTCAAATTCACTTTTCTCTTTTATTATGAGTCTAGGGTTTTTATGTAGATATAATTCATCATGTAAAGGTGTATGGTGCGAAACTACAGATAATAGAATTAGATCTTTATAATATCTATCCAGTTCTATATTAGCCAATATAGATTCTATTATAGGCAAGGCCATAAGAGGATGAGGTTCTCCTTTACCTTTCCCTCTTATATGTTGCTGGAATGTATCGTCAGCCTTACCTATATCATGAAATGTAGCTGCTATTAATGCAGAATAATTAAGAGCTTTTTCTTTTTTGTTATCTAACAAATCTTTCGCTATTGTAAATGTATCTAACAGGTGTTGTTCTAGACTTATATCTGGGTCTGTTTTAGCAAGTAGTTTTAAAAGAGACATATTGGTTCGTTATCTATATAATATACATTAACAAGTTGTTCTAATTTGACTTTGCAATTATAGAACATTAGTAGTTTTACATACTTGTCTGGCACGCGACCTTTTGGAGAACGTTTAAACGAATATGTAGTATTATTCAATTCTGGCATAAATACCATTTTACCTTCTTCTATATAAGTTGTGAATCTTATATCATTGATTGGGATTACACATGTAAATGTATCAGAAGTATTTAGATTTGTACTGTATATATCAGAGATCATTTTTATCTCAGCTATGTAATCAGATATACCCAAGTACAAAGGATAAGTAGGATTTTCAAGAGCACATAGAATATCATTAATAATATCTTTATCTTTGGAACCTACAAATATTCTATAAACTGGTTTTACAATTAAACTCCTCATTATTGGTGTCGTTAAATTAGCCTTTTTCTGATTTATAGCAGTAATTATCTCTTTAGCTATTCCGCTTAACGAAAGTATCTTAATTCCTATGTATAACTTCTCTGATAACGCTATTGTATCTTCTTCGTTCAGACCTTTAGCTGCACCGACTATGCCTAATACTGTAGTCCTAGGAGGAGCTAATAAAGTTCTGAAATATGAATGTGTAAACATATCCCTAAAATGAGCAAAGTCGCTTGTAATATCAAAATAAATAATATGAATACTATCAGGTAAATAAATTGAATTCATTCTTTAATACCTCGCTCTTTAATTCTACTATATCCATCACTTTAACCTTTGCTTTAATATCTTCATCCAATCCTTTTATTGCGTCCTTCGATTCTTCCTCATTATTAATGAATGTTCTAGAATATCCTATATAGAACTCTTTAATCCTATTTTTATGGCGTTTAATAGCCTCCAGCAACGCATCTATGTCCAAATTATAATTAGCATCTATCCTTAACTTATCTCCAATAGTTAGAGTTTTATCATCTCTAAAAACTATAGTTATAACTTGTGGAGATATATCTGTTAGATAATTCGTCTGTTTCACTCTTGACCATAAGTTAAAAATACTTTCTATAAACGCTTTGATGCGTTTTTCCTTCTCTTCATTACTAATTATATCTTTATCACCTTCTCTACCTATTCTATCTAATTCTACGGCCCAGTTGCTCCTAAATATAGTAGTAACAATCTCTATATCATACAGACTATGATTCTGGCCTTTAGGATCGAACCTTACTCCTCTATTGAGATCATTTGTGTATGGAAATAGAGATATCATGCCGTTAGTTTTAATAGGTGCGACTCTTTTCTGAGCTGTAGCTGTATTCATATAACCAAAGAGATCATCGTCTATGTAATTTTGTGGATCACATTTTGTTGTAATCTGCGAAGCTTTTGTACCAGATTCTACATCTTCAGCAGCTTTAGAAATTACTGGTGAGAGCGGAAATCCTAGATCTGCAAGGTATTCTTTTATAGAATATTTAATTGATGCACCGGATATAAATACACGTTGTGTATCATCGATCTCTGTAGTCTTTTTTAATGTTGTTATATTACCTTCAGTACCAGATGCATTAATATTACTTTTTTCAACTTTTGTTAAAAATACTATCTCCATAAACCTAGCTTTCATTCTTTTCACCTTTACCCTGAAATATTGCGTTAGCCATGCCTATAAGAAAGAATGTCTTCAATCGTGGAAACCTCTCTGGGTTATCTTTAAATGGTTTATCATAAAACTGTTTCTCTACTTTGAGTTGTAATAGATTAATGGCATCTAAAAACTCTTCCAATTTCCTTTTTCTTCTTAATTCATATAGTATTGGTTTTACCCTATCTCTTCTATTATCTTCACTTCTTAGTAGTTCGCTACCTAATTTATAACCTTCATTAGATACCTCTTTAAATAGCTCTTTTTCACTCATATTGAATTCATTCATAATAATATGTAGAAAGTTATTTATAAATGGTATAGTTCTATTTTTTGATATATTATAAAATAATATATCCTCAAGAATAGCCCAGTCTACACTTCTAAATTTTAAGAATGTTTTGAAGAAGATATTTCTTTTAATATATAAATTAGGATCATTCCCGCCTTCTTCTCTTAATCTACGAAATAACATAGAGAACGCTTTATCGTTTGTATTATAAAGATGTCTATATGCACTAATTACAGGATTTAAATAATTTATTATATCAGCAGTTTCATAGATTTTCTTAGAACCTGTAGTTAAACCAATTATTTTCTTAGAACCTGTAGTTAAACCAATTATAATCGAGCCTAAATCATAATGCTCATAATCTTCTAACCTTATAGCTATATTATATAGTAATGCTGCTAGGAACTCATATGGATAATATACCTGATCTACTAAATATTCAGTAATATTTCTAAAATAATTAGGCCTAATATTTTCTTGCAAAACGTTATAGAAGCGTCTAAGATTATCTGTAGTATTTGAAAAGAAGATTATGTAAGATAAATATTCAACATTACCACTTTTTTGTGCGTTAAATCTTACCCTATTAAGGGCTAGTATACTCTTATACGCACACTTTTTACATATGTTAAGCGATTCAACCTTACCATTTGAGTATATATTTGGGAATTTCTCTTTGGTTATTATATATGGAAATATCCAACCTTTTAATTTAAAAGCACCGTATTTATGACAGAAAGAACATGTTTTATTATTACTTTCTTTTTGCTTTTGTAATGAATCTACAATAAATTCTGTAAGAAAATCAATATTAGAAGCGTTTTTATTTAATTGACTAAAATAAGCTCTTGAGAATGCAGTATTTTTACCATCTTGTTGAAATATAGACGTTAATGCATTTTTTATAAAATCCTTTGTAATCTCTTCCTTTATAACGGTTTCTCCATTCTGAATCCAATATTCTAGCATTAAATTATAATAATATAGTTGTACATAAAAATGTTATCTTATATTTATAGGCTCCGTTAACTTTAGATCATAGTTAGACGAACTATAATTATGGAACGTAATAGAACCCCTAAACCATTAAAACTATATACAATATATCTTTACTATTGTTCAAGTCTTAGGTTAGCAGCTAAATGTTTAGAACCATTGATAAAGAGATCTTATGTATCAATATGAAGGATAAAAAGTATTGATATTAATATCTTCAATGTTAAGAAGGATGTTAAAGCTATAATGATAGATGAGACCATGATAATGGTAAATAGAAATATTATTGGTTATGGGCAGCATATGAACCTTATATAAAGAAGTACCTATTGATGCATATATCTAAAGAGAGGACGCTATTAGTATGTTATAATTTCATAAAGAAGTTAAGAAAATTATATGGTAGAAAGATAATCTATACTGATAATGTTGATATAATCAAACATGTAGATGGTTAAGACTATGGCATGTTGTTTATGGCATAGATGGAAAGAATGTTATGGAGAGAGCTATTCAATATATAAAAGATAGAACTGAATGCTTTGATGATAACTTTCCATGTATGAAGGATAATTGTAATAGCATGTTATAAGATGGTTTAAACTATTAGTATACATTAATGTTAAGATAGATTTGAGTAAATTCCTACTTCTAGATGGTGGTTAAGTTAACAGAGCCTATTTATAAACCCAAACCCTAAAGAGTTTCTCTCTCCAAAACCACAATCATATCCAAACTTTAATAGTTTTATGATATTGTCATTAATATTATCAAACCAGAACTCCCATAATGTTCCTATAACTATATGCTCATTGTTATGTATCTTTAATCGAGTAGATACTTGCTTAATAAACCTAAGTTTGTTTATTATTCTCTCTCTTTCCAACTTTAATGAGTTATACTCTTCATACTTTTTGTATAGATTATCCTCTAATTGGTTTATGAATAGTTCTAATGGATACTCTTTCCTCCAATATAGATAATCATACTCATATCTAGGATTTATACCAAACTCTTTATATCTATCCTTGTTTATTCTTATAATTATTGGTGTTGCAGTTATAAGTTTAAGATTCTCTTTATCTAATCTATTATTAAATACTTTATAACCTCTTACAAG
Source organism: Candidatus Nitrosocaldaceae archaeon (assembly GCA_026002835.1). The sequence continues at coordinate 32,797 of BPGC01000010.1, read as the reverse complement.
GAATTTCATATCTCCAATATTTATAACTGATGAAGAACGTTTAATAATCTTCAATTTATATGCTAAACTCTTAACAAATTTACTATTTGGAGAAGAAATCAGTAATTGTTTGATATCTCCTTTCTTCATATCTGATATAGGGAATATATTTGAGAAGCAGAAGAACTTATAGCCTTTCTTATTATGTATGTGCGCAAACTCACTATCTTTAAGGAGATTATAGATAAACCCGTGAATATTATAATGATAATCAGTTTTATACTTTTGATCCCTCGCTGCTTCTAATCTTATTAATAATCTCATTCTATAATGTTATATAACTACTCATATTTATGTAACATTATATTAAAGTTAGTTCAATGGATAGCCACATTTATTACAGAATGATGATCTTTTAGGATTTCTCTTATTACAGTTCTTGCATATTATATTCTTTATATTTTTTATGATATAATTGCTTCTTTACATTCTTAATCTAGCCAAGCCTCTAGGATCTGGTATATTTGTAAGTGTCAATTCTAACTTGCCATTCTTTAGAAATATTACATCTCTAAAAGTCCTACTTGTTCCATATGTATAACCACCGCTAGAGTCAAAAAATCTATTAGTCTTATGTATACACTCTTTAACAGATATTAGTTATGTCTGATTCAGACATATCGGATAAGTGTTAATAGGTTACTGGTTACCGAAGTTACCATTTTTATTAACTATTCTTGCTAGAGATAAAGCTATTATTATATACAATAATATCAATATAATAACTCTATATATAAATATATTACATATATATCAAACGAAAATTATATATTCTATAACATGATAGATACCATCAACCTAATAGGATAAATCAAATCAGTAACTTCAGTAACTTTTATGTCCTCTATTATGATCAGATACAAGTTACTAAAGTTACCAAAGTTACTGATTCTAAATCGGTAACCAGATATACCAATAGCTCTACTAATATAGAAATTATAAATTAACCCTAACAAATATGTTGAAAGTAACAATATAAAGAGTTAAAATACAAATATATTTGTATAGTAGTTATACCTTACTCTCTAGAAAAAGTTGTTAGAAACGGTAACTTCAGTAACCAGTAACTTTAGCAGTAATACATAAATGAATATAGATAATAATCTGAAAGTTTATGCTATTTTTGAATTCTGTAGTATTCTAACTATTATGGAATGAACTTGCATGCTTTTTATACCATTTATATAACTCTTCTTTTGTTAGTATGCCATATTGGTTCATGAAATACATAATACCATCTCTCTAGCATCGATTCTTCTGCTAGAGCTAAACTGAACTGATAGGTATAGTTATCATTACATACTAGACATTTTACATATACTTTATCATCATTGACTAGTGCTACTACCTTATCTTTTAAAGAGTTTAGTTCTATATTGTTATATTTCCTATTATCTATATAGAGTATGCTGTTTATATTAGGTATCTCTATATTTGAGGATTGTATTGTATTATCTATCTTATCTTGAACTGTATTATCTTTTGTCCCACTAACCAATAACTTTACTCCTAACCATACCTTAGTTGCCTTCTTCCCTAACTTTTGTGTACTATCTATAAAACCTTTAGCCTTTAACCTTCTAGAGAACTGGTTCTCTGTTAGTATATGTTTTATACTATTCTTATTACACCATATTGTATACTCTCTATATAGATCACGCTTAGGTATCCTATCATTAGCATTATTAGTTACTTCTATAACCTCTTTAATGAACCTCTCTAAAGGATTGCTATGCATTACCCATTGTATCCTTACACTCTCTGGATCTTCTATGTATCTAATACCATTTTTCTTTATCCTATACGCTATCCTTATCAATATACTAAATAAGATATCTAAATTCTCTTGCTTTGTTAACTCTTCAAGTATATCTACCTTAGCATTATCCAAGAACTTCTGCTTAAACTCTATTATTATCCATCTCCTAAACCATGCCAATGTATCTTCACTTACCTCTGGTAACTCATTACATGAGAAGATAAGGTAAGCTATAGGGTATAGAGTGAATAGCTGACCATATTTCCTCTCTGCCTTTATAGGATCCTTACTTATTATAGCCTTAAGGTTACTTGTACTAGTTAACTCTAACCTCTTTATATCCGCAAATATGTTAGCTATCTTATTATCTAACTCTGCTACTGCAAACCTATTATACTCTAGATCATGTATAGATACATGACTAACATTCTCTCTACCTAGCATATGTTTATAGAATGATAGCAGAGTACTCTTACCATTAGCACCTTTGCCTATTAGCATAAGGGCATATTGATATTCTGGCAAAAATACTAACGCTAATGCTTCTAATAATCTACTCCTCTCATACTGCTCTGGCATTACTGCTTTAAAGAAATCTATAACTTTCCTGCTTCTTCTCTTTAATTCATTATCATCTGCTATATAATTAGCATTTATCTGTATAGTATGGAAATAGTCTGGACTATGTTCTATCAACTCCAGTTTATCTAGATCTATCAAACCATTTCTGCAATTGATATACTTACTATTCCATTTTATAGTATTATCATATGTGCCTTCTTTTATTATCTTGATTATCTCCTTAACCTTCTTGGTTGTATACTTCTCGTTTATACCATACTCAAGTTCATAGTGCAGATTATTTGCTAGAACGCTCTTTGTTATTAGATCCCTTACATCTGCCTCTATCTTATTGTCATTAACAATTACATATCTTCCATTCTCATACCTTAATGTTCTATTACCATCTATCGTAACTATTGGTCTATTCCTACCCTCATTCTCTATTATATATTTGAATGCAACTAAAAGGTTATCTATATCATCTGGTATTATTGCGTAGCCAATCACTTTACCTTTTTTATCCTCAATCTCTCTTAATATGCAATAGATAATATCAGAGATTATTATATTTGGAATTATAGCCTGATGATACTCATCAAAACACTTTATGTTAGTATGCTCCTCTTTTACATGTTCAAAGAGTCCGTATTTATCATTAAAAGCTTTTGAACAGTAGATACATTCATTATTCAAGCACTCTGCTAACTTCTCTGCCTCTTCATAATACCTATATAATACTGAATATTGTAAGTAATACATGAGCATAAGCATATATAGTTTGGTATGATACCTTAACTTGTTATTGATACATATATTTACAATATTAGATATCGCTTTTCCCTGCTCTTCTCTAACTTTCTTTATTATCTCTTCATCTATAGTCCCTTTTTCTTCTCTTACATTGAATATATCGCTTAATTTGTCTGCTAATTTTTCATTAACCTCTTTAGCAATCTTATATGCTGATACCCTTTCTATATCTTGCTTGTATGTCTGCTCTACACATTGCTTTATCCTATTATCCTTCTCCTCATCATTAAAGATTATGCATAAGCATTCTATGATAAGTTTAGTATAATCTATATTATACCCTTTCTTCCTCAAATAACCAGATAATGATAAGCATATAAGATCTCTAACTCCTTGCTTATAGTATGGTTTTAATGCTTTAACTATATCATTTAATTGACTATCTATCTCTATGAACTTTCTCCAATTCTCAAGGGTAATAGTTGCTATTATCTCAGTATTATGTAATTGTAATCCTCTACCAATAGCAACTACATGCTTGTTATGTTCAATTATCTCTATACCTATCTCTTCAAATGATCTATTATCCCTTTTATCTGGTATTGGTTCAACATAATAGTATAAATGCAGACCTTGATTATATGAAGTAGAGGTTAGTGTTAGAGTAGGTATATTACAATAGTTAGCAATCTTTGTAAATACTAACCATACTGTATCAATGTTTAAACCTTCTCCATGCTTAACTTTATAGTTCTCAAGATCAACTGATACTAATTGTTTACCATTCCTCTGTATTCCTGTAACTATACTAACATAGTTGTTATTTTTTAGGCTATTTATTAAAGCATCAATCTCACATAACTTCTTACTATCAAAGTAATTCCTATAATCATATAGCAAAGGTTTCTTTATCTTCTTACCATTATCTTCTATAATCTCACTAGGTATTAGGTTTAACAGTTTATCATATAGCATCTTAACCTCTTCTATCAATCTTTTTAACTCTTCTTCTATAAGCTTCTTGTTATTCATCTCTATAATATAATGTCTATGTCTATCTTATATATTTTATATTAACTAATGAATTAACAGTAAATATAGTTATAGTTTCTCCTTAATTTACTAATTCAAACCTGTTAATAAGTCTATATCTATATATACATATGTTATAGGTATTAACAATTATATATGACTGATATAAAATAAGGTATATGAAAGATTATGAGAAGATACTCTTAATACTATCTGAAGGGAATAATGATATAAAGAGTATAGCAGAATTAATGGAGTGGAATGAACAGACAGTAAGGAATGTTATAAGCAAGTTAGTTACTGATGGTTATGTAAGAAGGGTAAATAGAGGTAATTATGATCTTACTGAAAAAGGTATAGAGTATATCATGAATAATATATTGATATTAACAGCAAGAGATACACAGATTATAGATAGTAGTAAGATAGAGCTTAGATTTCTAAGCTATGCAGATACTCTTATCAATAAACCTTCATTCTTGGAACCATTTGTATATCCATTACGTATGCTAAAGCCTGATACAAGGCTTAGAACAGTAGCAAGGGCATTAGAGAGAGGTTATTATTATCCATTAACATATGCTGAGAAGAATGATATAGCATGCTCTTTCTTAAATTTGAAGAATAGAGATGATATAGAGTATATAAAGAATGATAATGATGCAAGGCATATAGTTACTTCTGCATTCTGGATAACACATAAGAACTTTGATACGCTTGACGAAGAGATAAAACAAGTCATAAAAGAGGTAGCAGATGTTATAAATAAGTATAGGTATAAGAGGTTTAGACCTATAGAATCTATAAGAGTGCATAGGATATATGTATCAGTATCTCTGCCAATCCATGAGAGGGTAAAGTATGGACTAGGTAAAAGGGAGTTATAATGAGTAATATTTTTGATAAAGATAGGTTATTCAGATTAGCAAATTACAATCTAGATATACCAGATAGCGCTACTTTAAGATATGAGTATGTTTATGTTAATAATAAAAGATATGGACCATATCTATATGCATATTATAGAGAAGGTAAGAAGTTAAAGAAGAGGTATCTAGGGAAGAGTTATAATGATTATCTTGATAGAAAGTTGGCATTAGATATTAATGTAGATATAAAGTTCTACAAGAGGTTTAGGATAATAAAATGGTTAGCAGAGCATGGAGATAAAGATATGCAATTAGTATTAGAGGCATTAAAGTTTGCTAAGAATGATATAGCAATAAAGAAGGTAATGAGTTATTGTAGAGATATTATAGATTTAACTATAATCAATAGGTATGAGAGTGATGAAGAGTTTAGAAAATTCTTAGGTGTATGATATGCTAGCAGAGTTAGAGTTACATAAGATAAAGGTTTTAAGTAACAATAAAGTATTAGATATAGAGAGGATAGATAGTATATCATATTCATTATTAGATATCATTAATGATATTGCTAATGATCCTATATCTAGATATGAAGCATTGAACCTTTTACTATCTATAATTAAAGATAGGGCAAATAATTATATTAATTCTAATGTTTATAATTATAGTGATGAACATGCTAATGCTAGATTAGCATGGGATAGAGCAGATAAGGTAGGTGAAGAGATGTATGAGCAGAAGATAAATAGACATAACTCTATCCCTAAGGTTACTAAAAAGAGCATATATCTAAAAGATATATATGTTGCGAGATGGTATAAACATATAGCAAGAACAAGTAAGATAAATGCAGATACAAGTTTGAGAAGATTATACAACTTTTGTGAGAAGCATAAGATAAAACCTTTAGATCTGATTGAGTTAGCAGACAAGAATATGAAAGAGTTGAAGCATCTAATAATAGACTATATAAACTGGATGGAAGAGAAAGGTTATTCTAAAGAGTATCAGAGAGGTATATTAAAGACAATAAAGCATTGGTTGAGATTCAATGATATTAGCATAGATATACCTTTTAAGCATAGATATACAAAGTTAGCAAATATACAGAGATTACCAAATGATGATGAGTATACAGAGATTATAAACAAAGCGGATCTAAGGACAAAGGTAATTATAGCATTGATAAGCAAGAGTGGTTTAAGACCACAAGTTATAGGGAATTACAATGCTACAGATGGTTTAAGGTTAAAAGATATGCCAGATATAAAGATCATTAATGGAAGAAGGCTATATGTAGAAAGTATCCATGTATGATAAAGGTTAGAGCAGAGTTAAGCAAGAACAATAAACCTTATGTAACATTCCTAAGCACAGCAAGGAGTAAGATATCTATTAACATACCTTAATGATAGATTAAAGAAAGGAGAGGTATTAACAGATGATAGCCCAATAATAACAAGGGATTATAGATATGAATATATTAGAAGAGATAAACCATTCATAACTACAATAACTGTATGTAAATATGTAAGAGTGGTAGTTAATGAATATAATATAAGACCATATGATCTAAGACATTGGTTTGCTACTCAATTAGAGATAGCAGTCGCTAAAGGTAAGATAAGCTCTAGCGTTAAAGAAGAGCTCATGGGCCATATATCTGGAATAGAGCACCACTATACATATGCTAAATATAATCTAGTAGAGGATTTGGTTAGAGAGTTAAGGGAATCATATTCTAGAACAGAAGAGTTCTTAGATGTAGAGGTTAGCAATAAAGATAATGACGAAGAGATGTTAAGAGAGGAAGCCAAAACCATACTTGGAGAGATTTAATAAAGAGGAACTGCTAAACTTCCTAGCAAATGCTGGGAAGGGCAACAGCTCAAACAGATAGTTGTAAATGCGAATGAAGCGGAGATATTGATAATGAATTATGGCTTTATCTATAAAGCAACTTTACCAAATAAGAAGGTAGTTTTAGAGTATAGTTCTGATAATAGTGTATATGGCGGGCCCGTCGGGCTTTGATCCCGAGACCCCCGGATCTCCTCAGTCATTTAAAAGTCTCACCATCACTTCCGGTGCTCTTCCTGACTGAGCTACGGGCCCTAAGGCTATTGCTATATAGCATAATTTTAGTCTTGAGATTAGGAAAAAATTTTATGACGGTAAGATATAATGTATGATAACGCCCTGGTAGTATAGCCTGGCCTAGTATGCGGGCCTGTCACGCCTGCGGCCCGGGTTCAAATCCCGGCCAGGGCGCCATTAATTGCAACATATAGTTTATACCGTATATAAGAGTAGGATATGTAAATATTATACTCTTTACATCATCTATAGTGCTGTGTTGAATAACTCATTAACAGAGTACATATCATATATCTCTTAACCATATCCATTACTCATAGATATAAACAAGTTATATGCACTTGCTTTAACCATCAACTCTTTAACCATATTATCCCATCTTACTGATTTAATATACTCTCCAAACATTCTCTTAAATGATGAGAATACAGATTCTGCTATCCATCTCTTACCATAATCATGCTTATGCTTCCATCTAGTATAATCACTCAATTGATCTAATACATGCATATCCCTTATACTATTATTGATTATAGAATTACTTCTTACTCTAATTACTGGTTCTATACCTTTATCTGTTAGATAATTAAAGTTATCATTACTATCATATGCTCCATCAACTATAACCTTATCTATTTTAGCATCTATATTATCTATAAGGTCTTTAAACTTCTTATTATCATGAACATCTTCTCTAGTTATCTCTAATGCTATTATCTTCTTATTTTTGATATCAACAGCTATATGCATCTTTATAAAGCCTCTTCTTACCTTCCATTTCTTATTCATCCATTCTCCTCTATTAGCTACTTTAATACCAGAAGAATCTACTACTATAATAATAGGTTCATTTGTATTGATATTATTATCCATCTTAACATTTAATCTATTAACTCTCCATGCTATGCTAGTATAATCTGGAACCTTAATGTTAGTATAATTGCTTAATGCTCTAATGAAACCTTCTAACTGTCTATATGGTAATAGATATGCATGTATTATTGCTAGTAATGATATGAATGAGTTAGGATATTGATAAGGTTTGCCTTCTTTACCTTTATTCATCTCTTCTAATTCCTTATCCCAATTATTAATGAAATCTAATGATAATAATATCTCTCCTCTTCTTACTAATGCTTCATTATACGATTTCCAATCTCTAGGCATATCATCTTAATTATAATGGTGATCAATATCTTTTATGTTGCTAGTGATCTATCAGTTATTCGACACACTACATCTATAGTTAAATTCAATCTTATTGCTAGAGCAAATATATTAATGATCTCTTCTGCATGATGTGCTAATATATGCGCTCCTAGTATATGATCTTTCTCATCCAACAATAAACATAGAATATTTCTAATTTATCCTTCTTGAAGAATACCATGATGACATATCACCTTATTAATTGTAACTTTTCTATCAATCTCATCTTCTCTCAAGCCTACAGATGCCAATAGAGGAGTTATGAATACAACACTAGGAACTCCTTTATAATCTACTCTTCGCTTATTACCATTTATGATATTATATGCAACCATCTTCCCATGGCATCCTGCTATAGGAGTTAATGGATAAGGATTGTTATCAAATAACATCTCCAGCAGTATATACATTATGATTTGATATGCTTTGAAGATACCCATTAACCTTAGCATATGCTATATTTCCATTATCTAGATCTATATTTGGAGTTCTTCCAGCACCATGAACTAGTTTTGTATCTATTGTATGATTATTAGTAATAACTCTATATTTACCATCAACAACTTTTATACCTTTTACAGCAGAATTGGCATAAATATTAATACCTATGCTCTTGCTATTCTCTTCTAACTTTTCTACCAACCCTTTATCAAACTTCTCTAAAGGCACTTTGCTTCTATGAAGTATGGTTACTTTAGAGCAGCTCTAGCTGCTATATGAGCAAACTCAAATGATATGTATCCTCCTCCTATGAATACAATATCATCTAGAATAGCATTCAACTCTAGAAATTACTCGCTAGTTATTAGATGCGCTTCACCTTCAATATTTAATTTAGCAGGATTTGTTCCAGTTGCTATTGCTATATATCTTGCTTCTAACTCATCCTCGTTAATCTTGATAGTATTAGCATCTTTGAACCTAGCCTTTCCATGAAACGGATCTATACTAGCATTAAGAAAATCCTTCTTCAGCCTTATTAGGATGTGATCGGTAAAACTTTGAACCTCATCAACTATTTCCAATTTATCTTTATTCTTCCATCTAATACATGCTTCATCCTATTACTCCAATCTATCAATTCAGACGCTCCTACTAGAACTTTCTTTGGAACGCATCCTCTTAATGCACAAGTTCCTCAATTCTCTCATCAACTATTGCAGTCTTTAGAATTACACTCATATGCTATAGTTGATGCTGCTGCTCCAGTTCCTATTACTATTAGAACATATTTCATACTATTCATTTATAAGCATTATATATGAGTTGATCGAAACCCTTAAGCTATTCTGTATCATTCTTTTATAACAAAATCATATATGAATTAATAATCTAATTTACGATAATGTTACTACGTTATAATCTAATATTTGTATCTATAGCTCTTGTTTTAATTATAGCATTATTAACCTATATAACATTACAGGAGTTTGATAGATTTGCAACAGATGCTAGAATTAAAGAGATGTTTGCTCTTTTAGAGGAGAGAGAAGATGAGGTAGTTAATATGCATCAAAAGGCTAAAGAACATATATTATTTGCAGTAGCAAACCCTATCTTTAAAGAATATTTTAGTTTGCCAGAGAGTAGAAACAATCTATATGATGATAATCATATACTACAATTTACTAATAGGCAGATTGAATTGAAGAATGAGATGGAGATATGGATAAAAAATTTCCAATCTTATTTTAACGTTGATGAGACATGCGTTATAGATACTACTGGCCAAGAGCATGCAAGGTTAGTATTATCAAAGATTGCTCCAATTGAGGATTTATCACCAGATGAAGAAGATACTCCATTCTTCGAACCTTCTTTTGAGCGTAATAAAGGCGAAGTTTATGTAGCATATCCATATGTATCTCCAGATACAAATAGATGGGTTTTTGCATATACAACTCCGATAGTATTAGATGATGGAAGCAAGCCAGCATTCTTCCATTTTGAGATTCCTTTAGAAGTATTAGATAGCATAGTTAGCATAGATAAAGGCAGAATGTATATAATAGATGCTTATAGAGGTTATATAATAGCAGATTCGGAAAGCAAGTCTAAACATCAAGAGTCTGTGTATATTGTGCAAAGATTAGATGAATATTTTAGGTCAGTAGATACTATAGCTCCAGGGATTAAAGAACTTTTAGGGAAGATGCAAGAGTTAGCAATAAATGAACATGAATATTCTCATTATTATAAAGACGGAGAGATACAACATGTAGTATATGAAAAACTTCCCACGTTTGATTGGGTATTGGTATACGAACTACCTCATCATCAAATTTTAAGCGATAATATTAACGATCTAACAACATTAATAGCATCAACTGCCTCTATAGTAGCTATTGGAGGCATATCATTAACCTATTATTTAACCAGAAGGGTAGTCAAACCTATAATCGAACTTGCTAATGAGTGTAATAAATTAGATCCAACAGATCTTAAACATGTAAACATGAAAAGTAATGATGAGACTAAACAAGTTGCAGATGCTATAAACAATTTGATAGATAGGGTTAATTCAATAGAAAAGCAAAAAGAAGAGTTTACATCAATGATAACGCATGAATTGAAGACACCATTAACTCCAATTATAGGCTGGAGTCAAGCATTAAAGAATGAGAAGATAATGGGAGAGTTGACTCCTAAACAATTGAAGGCTGTAGATGCTATACATAAGAATGCTGAAAGATTGAGAAGATTGATTGGAGATATACTAGATGCACAAAAGTTAGATCTAAAGAAGATGAGGTTCGATTATAAAGAGTTTAATGTTGGAGATATGATGAACGAATTATATACAAATCTTAAACATGCTATGAAACCTAAAAATATAGAGTTTGTCAATGCTACTGACACACAAACTATTATTAGAAGCGATAAGAATAGAATAGAACAAGTGTTGAATAATATGATATTTAATGCTATAGACTTTGTTCCAGAGAATGGTAGGATAGAGATAGCTGCTAAAGATAATGGTAATGATATATTATTCTATGTTAAGGATAATGGTATAGGAATTCCAAAAGATAAACAGAATGATCTATTTAAGAAGTTTTATCAGATAGATACTTCAGCAAAGAGGAAGCATGGAGGTTCTGGGTTAGGTTTAGCTATATGTAAAGGTATAGTTGAAGCCTTGGGAGGAAATATATGGGTTGAAAGTCAAGAAGGTAAAGGAAGCACATTCTACTTTACAATACCAAAGGTGAGAGAATGAAGATACTAGCAATAGACGATAATCAAGATATAACAGATATGCTTGAAACTGTATTAAGCATTGAGCATGATATAACTACGGTTAATAATGGAAGGGATGGTTTAAAGATGATAAAAGAGGATCATTATGATCTTGTATTATTAGATCTAGCAATGCCAGAGTTTACTGGTTATGATGTTATTAAAGCATTGAAAGAAGAAGGTTTGTTAGATAAGCAAAAGATAGCATTATTCACAGCATCTAGCATGACTGATAGTGAGATCGATGAGTTGTTAAAAGATGGAATAACTTATTGTATAAGAAAACCTGTAGATCTTGATGTACTACTAACAATAGTCAATGCATTAAATCCTCAAGTATAATAAATTTTGTTATTGTTCATTACTCTCAGTTTTGCTCTTCCTCTTTCTAGTAGTTTGAGTGCTTTTAGTACTTCTCTTCTTCCTAGTCTTTGGAACCCATTTAAAATATGTCTGTCCTAATCTCTCTATAGATCTAACTGGGAAATACTCTTCTTTAGCTGTTGCTTCTACATACTTTGCTCTCATTAATTGACAGATGTGATAAACGCTAGTTATATCTATGCCAGTATTAGCACTGATCTCTTCAGGAGTCCAAGCATCTTCTTGATGATTCTTCAAGAATTCTTTTATAACTTCAACTGGTTCCTCTATCATATCAAACTCTGGTGCAGGCATTGGCATATAGTATCAATTGTAATATTTGGTTATAAACTATTTCATCAAAGTATATTCATATAAGGAAAAGTTTATTAGTGTATCTCTGTTAGTATGCGATTAGGTGTAAGTTTTGTCAAACTATGTAGATGCTCATAAGTTACATGGAACTACAACTGTAGGCTTACAATGCTCTGATGGAGTTGTATTAGCAGCTGATAATAGAGCAACCGCTGGATTTCTATATATTGCACATAGGAATGTCAAGAAGATAGCAAAGATCGATGATCATGTAGCATTAACAATGGCTGGAACAGTAGCAGATGCTCAGAATATGGTAGATATATTGAGATACCATGCAAATACTTACAAATTACAGAATAGAAGACCAATACCAATAAGATCATGTGCTAGATTAGCATCAAATATCTTCTTTGCTAATAGATTCTATCCATATGTAATAGAGTTATTGGTAGGAGGGCATGATGGTAATCCAGAATTGTATAAGATAGATCTATTTGGTTCTGTAAATAAGGAAAAGTTTGTATCAACCGGTTCTGGATCATTTGTAGCATATGGAATATTAGAGAACGAATTCAAAGAAGGGATAGATGTTGAAGAAGGAGCAAAGATAGCTGCTAGGGCTATTCATGCAGCAATACTTAGAAATGCTGGAACTGGCGATGGAATAGATGTAGTAATAATAGATAAGAATGGATATAGAGAGTTAAGCAGAGAAGAAAAGTCTTCTATTATCTTAAAGTGAGCGTAATGGAAGTTAATGAAGAGCAAAGTATAATGAATGTTATATTACAAAACATTCCTAGTGAAGCAGCGGTAACAAAGATCGAATACGAAGGACCTAGGATAGCTATCTATACTAATAATCCAAGATATCTCATGGAGAATAATGAGATAATCTCTAATATGGTAGGAACTATAAAGAAGAGGATAGTAATTAGAACAGATCCATCAATTAGGAAGAATGAGGAAGATGCTAGAAATATAATATTAGAGATGATACCAAAAGATGCTGAGATAAAGAGTACATTCTTTGATACAGCATTAGGGGAAGTTACTATAGAGGTTAAGAGACCATGGATATTAAACCCTCAAACAGAAGAAGGGCCAGCATATAACTTCAATCTCATAGATCTAGTAGAAAAGACAGGATGGAAGATTAGGATAAGGAAAGCACCTCATATACCATCACAAACTATGCAGCAAGTAAATTACTCATTAAAGACATCAGCTAATGAGAGAAGTAGATTCTATAGAGATGTAGGAGAGAGAATATTTAGGCAGAGATTGGATGAGAATGCAGAGGCTAGTCTTATGACTTTAGGAGGATTTAGCGAGGTAGGAAGGTCATGTATGTTATTAACTACTAGAGAGAGCAAGATATTATTGGATTGTGGTATAAATCCTGGCGCAAGAGACACATTCAGCGCTTATCCAAGGTTGGATTGGGCTAATATAGAATTGGATGAGATAGATGCTGTAGTGATAAGTCATGCACATCTAGATCACACTGGATTTTTGCCAGTATTATTCAAGTATGGTTATAAAGGTCCAGTATATTGTACAGAACCAACTCTGCCATTGATGACATTGATACAGATAGATATGATCAAAGTAGCTATGGTAGAAGGTTCTCTTCCATTATATACAGAGAAAGATGTTAGAGAGGTTATCAAGCATACAATAACACTCCCATATGGCATGGTAACTGATATCGCTCCAGATATAAAGCTTGTAATGGTTAATGCTGGGCATATATTAGGTTCAGCATCGGTTCATCTGCATATAGGAAATGGAGATCATAATGTTGTATATACTGGAGATCTAAAGTATGGCAGAAGTCAATTATTTGAGAGCGCTTCATGGAACTTCCCTAGAGCAGAGACTCTAATAATAGAAAGCACTTATGGTGCAAAGGAGGATATAATGCCTACTAGAGAAGAAGTAGAGAATACATTTGTCAATACCATAAATAAAACATTATCCGAAGGAGGCAAGGTATTGATCCCAGTCCCAGCTGTTGGAAGAGCTCAAGAGATATTGATGGTTATAGATTCTTACATGAAGTCTGGTAAGATGATAGAAGCACCAGTATTCATTGAAGGTATGATCTCTGAGGCTAGTGCTTTGCATGTTGCATATCCAGAGTATCTTGCTAGAGATCTAAAGCAGAGGATATTGTATAGTGATGATAATCCATTTACATCTGAGTATTTCACAACTATAGAACATCCAGATGCTAGAGAAGAAGCATTGAGAGATGAACCAGCAATAATAATGGCTACATCTGGTATGCTTGAAGGAGGACCAGTTATAGAATACTTCAAATCTATAGCTCCAGATCCGAAGAATAAGATATTATTCGTATCATACCAAGTCAATGGAACTCTTGGTAGAAGGGTGTTAGATGGTTCAAGACAAGTATCTATAATGGGCAAGGAAGGCAAGATAGATGTAATTAATATAAATAGTAGTGTTGAAAAAGTAGAAGGTTTTAGCGGTCATAGTGATTATAACCAGATAATGTCTTATATAAATAAACTAAAGCCGAAGCTTAGAAGGGTTATAGTAAACCATGGCGAAAGAAAGAAGGTAGAGAACGTTGCAAGTTCTGTGAGAAGGATATTCAAGATATCATCATATACTCCATATGTAGAAGAGGCTGTCAAACTATATTAAAATATTTTAATTGATACAATAGTTATTAGCATGCAACCTCTATTATATCTAATATTATTCGTTAGTCCATGTATATTTATGCTTTATACCATACCTTGTTAATGCATTAATTATTATATTCTGAACCTCATCTACCGATGCATCATCAAATACACTGATATTCCTTGAGGTATTCCTTCTATACTTACCTTTATCCAATTCTTGTATTACAATTCTAATCCTTCTCTGATTTGTTTGACTTGTTTCGCTCATACTCTCGCTCATACTATTTATGATACATTACTGATATATTGTTTTTTGCCTTTCTTGCTAGCATCTATAAATAAATTTATCATTTTGTAAATATATATTGCTTAAGCGATTTTTCAAATTATATGAAGATAGACTAGCATGCAAGTTCAGAGAGTAGAAGAGTCATACATGCCTATGTGTCTAGTTAGCAAAGAAGATTATCTAGAATTCATAAAATATAATGATATAGTTACTATAGGAAAGGCTAAGATAAAGTTAGGAGAGAAGAGGTTAGTAAAACTCGAGCCAGAAAATTATAATGGAGAATGTTCAACAGTGTGGTCATTCCCAGATCGAGGCTATTGGTCAACACATAAAGGTGATTATAGAGGCAATTGGAGTCCTTATATACCAAGGAACCTTATAACTAGATACACAAAGCAAGGAGATCTTGTATTAGATCAGATGATGGGGAGCGGTACTACATTAGTAGAATGTAAGTTGTTAGGAAGGAATGCTATAGGAGTTGATATAAACTATAACGCAGTTATGGTTACACAAGATAGACTAAACTTTGATTATAAACTAGAGCCTAGAATAGAGACATACCATGGAGATGCTAGAAAGTTGGATAAGATAGAGGATAATAGTATAGATCTAATAGCAACTCATCCCCCATATGCTGGAATAATAGCATATTCAAATAAAGAGAATAAAGCAGATCTATCCTCATTATCGATAAAAGAGTATCTAACACAGATGTATAATGTAGCAAGAGAATGTTATAGAGTACTTAAACCTGGGAAGCATTGTGCCATACTTATTGGAGATACTAGGAAGCATAAGCATTACATCCCAATAACACATAATGTGATGCATATATTCTTAGAGTCTGGATTTATACTTAGAGAGTATATAATCAAGATACAGCATAAGACAAAGGCTACTAGAGAGGTATGGAGAGGAAGCTATGATTTCTACAAGATAGCTCATGAGCATCTACTAGTCTTTAGAAAACCAGATAATGATGAGAAGGTAAGGCAATTCATCTATAGCATGGATCTATTGTAATTTATTAGAATCTTTCCATATCTTCACGTTTGGTGGAGTTATAACAACTCTCTCTTCACCAAGCCTAGCTATATCACCCTCGATACTCTTCACGAAATCGTATAATTTATCTATAGCTTCTCTCAATTCTTCTATACTTTTCTGTGCTAATGGTGTTATTCTTATTATCAATATCATTCCTTCCTCAATATCATTCTTGATAGAAGTTAGATCTTTTAGATCCCTTAATGTAACAGCCTTAACAAATGTGGTTATTTCTTTAGTTTTTTGCATCTTCTATATATAAATAGTATACATACTAAATATTAATAACTGTCTATTTTTGTTGACTGGTATGTTAAAATCTTCAAATTACTATAATTAAAAAATGCTTATATTCGATACTTTGATAAAATATTATCATTAATTGGTAATATTTGAAGTTCTTTTTTCCTATTTATGGTTATTATTCCTTCTTTATCTTTTGGTGCATCTGAATATCTTAACACTATTGATGCTGCTAATCTCAACCCTTCTTCATCAATACTTCCTCTAATCAAACCTATAGGACCTTTATAGTCTCTATCCTCTAGTAGTATATCATCTTTTAATGCTAAAGCTTCTATCTTCTCATTCTCATCTTTATTTCTGCCTACGATAAGTTTGGCATTATCAATCCTAAAATGCCTTCCTACTTTTAACAATTCTATATCATTTATAGTAGGTTTATCATTATGCTCAAAGAGGTCTCTAACTCTTCTAGCAAATTGAGGATCTGTTAATAAGCAACCTCCTGCTGGATTAGGATACTCTATTATTCCTAGTTCTTCTGCAAGTTTGAATTGGATCTTCCTTGACCTTCCTTTTATTGATAACAGTTTATCTCTATCAACTATACCTTTCTTCTCTGCTTCGGTAGGCTCTAGATTCTTTGCTGATAACGGTCTTAATACCTTTCCTTCTAACCCAGCCTCTTTCTCTATTATCTTTAATGCCTTCTTATTCTGACTCATCGGTCTCTGATTCAGAACCTCTCCAGTAATTACAAATTCTGCTCCAATCTCTTCCATATACTCTTTTGCCAATTTGAACATCATAGCTCTACAATCTATACATGGATTCATTCCAGAACCATAGCCATGTTTTGGATTCTTTAACATCTCTAGATATTCATCACCTAAATATGCTGTCTTGATATCAACTCCTAACCTATCGGCAACTTCCATAACTTTAAATCCACAACCATGTCCACAATCAAAATCACAGAATGGTGTCTTTATTGCTAATGCTTTAACATCAAAACCTTGCTCCTTCATTATCTTTACTGCTAGAGTGCTATCTAAGCCTCCTGATAACAATGCTACTGCTTTCTTCTTCTCCACATATAGACTAGATTCAATACCATAAATAAACATTTAATCTATCAATCTATTTATGCTGGTGCATATATCAATAAATAATACCTATCATAAAATTATTCTATGGATAGGTTAAAGAGGATAAGAGATAATATGGAAGATTTAAAGTATGATACTCTAGTAGCATTTGAGCCAGAGAATATCTTCTATCTAACTGGATTTTGGGGAGAAGCAATAGCTGTATTGAATAAGCATGATCTATTATTGATTGCACCAAAATTAGAAGTGGAAAGAGCTAGGAAGAGTAGAGCAACTGTTATTGAGAGCGAGCGAGGCTCTGATATGATAAATATACTAGCAGAGAATATAAATGGAAGGGTTTGTACTGATTGTAATGATTATAATACATTCAAGCAATTAGAAAAAGTTGCTAATGTAACATACAATACAGATATCTTCTATAATGCTAGAGTAATAAAGGATGATGATGAGATAAATAGCATAAAGAAGGCAAGTATGTTACTAGATAAATTATTCTCTATAGCTGAGAATGAGGTAAAGGTAGGCATGAGCGAATTAGAGATTCAAGCTTTGCTACTCTATGAAGGTTTGAAAGTAGGATTATTACCAACATCTTACAAATTTACATTACATCCATTGATAGTAGCATCTGGGAAGAATTCATCTCTACCTCATGCTCAACCAACATCTAGAAAGATAAGGAAAGGAGATCTGATCACAATTGATCTAACATTAAGATATAATGGATATGTATCAGATGCTACTAGAACGTTTGCTATAGATAGCATAAGCAGTGATAAGAAGAGAGTTTATAGTATCGTTAAAGAAGCTCAAGAAGAAGGAATAAAGAAAGTTCACGATGGCATAATTGCTTGTGAGATAGATAAGGTTTGTAGGGATATAATTACTAAAAATAATTATGGAGAATATTTCATACACTCAACTGGGCATGGCATAGGCTTGGAGGTTCACGAACCACCATGGATTAGAGCTAATAGCAACTATATGCTTAAGGATAAAATGGCAATAACAATTGAACCAGGAATATACCTTAATAATTATGGTGTAAGGATTGAAGATAGTATATTAGTAACAAAAAATGGGTGTGAGATTTTGAACAAATATACAAAAGATCTAGTTACTGTTTGATCTCTACCTTTCTCTTTATGAAGGCTAATGTTGTCAATACTATTCCAGCAATAAGCATGCTAATACCTCCTATAAAGTATGGCAGCATCTCATTTGCTGGAAGGGTTATATTATTATATTCTATCAATTCACTTGTAAATGCTGTATATAGCGCTAGAGCTATTCCAGCAACTACTAATCCAATTCCTACATAACCATATTTAGGAATGCTTAGCATCGCTCTCACCTAGATATAATTATATACTTTCTTCTTTATTTACGTTTCTCGTAATAAAAAGCAAGTTTTATTACGTTTTCCAAAGTCTTATTATTATGCCAAAGAGAAATCTACTAGATGAGAAAGATAAAAAGATAATCAAGATACTTAGAGAGGATTGTTTAACACCATTTGTAAAGATAGCAAAGATCTTGGGGGTTAATGAAGGAACTGTTAGACATAGAGTAAAACGGTTATTAAAGAAAGGTATAATAAAACAGTTTACTATAACTACTGATCCAACAAAATTGGGATTGAATACATTAGCATTTGTATTTGTAAATATTAGAAATACTAATGTCGAAGATATAGTTAAAAAATTAACTAGAATTCCTAATATATTGGAGATACATGAGATTCATACAGACGGAGATTTTTTGTTGAAGATAAGAGCATCTGATCCAAAAGAGATCGCTAATATAATATCAGATAATATAAAAGCATACAATATTAGTGATACTAGGGTAGTATACGTGCTTAATACATGGAAAGAGGATATATGCTAGTAAACATTACTTATCTTTATTACTGCTATCAAATACTTTATAATCTTACTAGCATAACTGTAGTATGTATTTATTACTACATAAAAGTTATTAAGGAGTAAATGTATCATTATGATGTGAATGAAGTAAAGCTTTCACCAGTACTAGAGTCAGAGACTATGGAGAGGCTGATGAGCGTATTCAATGTATTATCTAAACCAGATGCTATGACTATCTTCTTACTAGCAAGGGAAGGTTTGCCAGCAGAGACCGAAGCTCCATACAAGATTGGATTAACAAGAAAGCAATACTATACTAGATTAAAACAGTTAGTAGATCTAGGATTGATAGAGAGGATAGAAGGAGTATACTATCATACAACTCTAGGCAGTTTGGTATATGATAAGCATGTAGTAGAACTAGCAAATAGCTTAGCATATAAACAAGAGATGAAGATGATCGATGTATTAAAGAAGAGTAATGAGTTTACTACAGATGAGATTACAAAGTTCTTAGCAAAGGTTGCTGGAGATAGAGCAGATATTAAATGTGAGATAATATGGTCATGGGAAGCTATGGTCAATACTCTAATAGATAGGATAAGCAAGGCAGAGAAAGAGGTATTACTAGCATCAAGATTCTATGAGGAGAAGATAATAAATGCTATAATGCATAGAAGCAAAATGATAGATGCTAGAGTTATAGTTGATATACCATTATTCCAATCATACTTTAAGAAGCATACTGCTAACATAAAGAAAGATGAGCATTATGAGGAGAGGATAAATACAGCAGCAAATCCATGGGATAATACTAAAGTAGAGAGAAGGTTTACCAATCTACCATTCAGTATGATGATAATTGATAGCAAAGAGTGTGCTATAGAGTTAGTAGATGCTAGTAATACTAAAGAGTTCTATGCTTGTATATTGATTAAAGATGAGAAGGTAGCAAAGAGTATAAGAAGGAAGTATAATGATATCTGGAGTTTATCTATGGATGATATAAAACCGTTAATAGAAAAATAAAGGATGGCATTAGATAAAGAGGCCTATGAGCAGTACTAGCTGAAAAGCAAAAGATAGTATACGCATCGGCGGCCTCAACTTTTTTATCTTTTTTACATCACTAATCTTGAATAATGATAATAGTTTTATAATACTTATAACACATACAGTTACTGCCAAGCCCATTGTAATGACACTCATATAATTTATAGAGTAGAACCATATTGTTATTAATATCATAGATATTAATGCAGCATGTATTACTAGAGCTGTATTTCTCTGTCCAATTATTATCGGTAATGTTCTTCTACCATTGGCCTTATCTCCTTTAATATCGCTTATATCCCCAAGTAATGCTAGCATTGTACAGAATGCAAAGAATGCAATTCCTGCATATATTGCATTTATCGATATATCATCGGTAACAAACCCTCCTAAGAATGATGCTAACATAGCTCCAAAACTAGTTACTAGAGTTTTGTATGGAAATTTATCTTTAAAGCTCGTTTTTGGATGCGAATATAATACTCCTAATACTACTAATATAGATGCTATAGCAAATACATATAGATTTATTAGGCCTGCCATTATTAATGCTGTTGCATTAAGCATGTATGTCAATCTTATGATATGGTCTTTTGTAGCTCTACCACTTACTAAAGGTCTATTAGGATCATTTATTCTATCTACTTCTAAATCTTGTGCATCGTTATAAGTATAAGTTGCCAATAGTATCAAGTAGCTTGAACTTACAGCTAGTACTGCTATGGGTATATCTACCGCTCCGTTATATGCTATCATTAATGCTACAAATGTAGCCCATGGAAAGTTGAAGATTAGCCACCTTGCTTTTGCATAACGTGCTAATATACTTAATGAAGCAGTTATGTTTTCTCTTAATGAAGATTTATATTCCTTTATTTCTATTTCTTGATAGTTATGGATATTATTCCCTAGCTCAATCTCTTTAGTAGGTAAAGTCAAGTTATTTTTCTCCATTAATGGATAATTATATATTCATATAAATAAATATTTCTTAAAATTTATTAATATTAAATTTATAATATATACATGAAATTATATAGAGTATAGTTTTATTATTATAATAAACTTATATATTGTTACTATATATTGGATGATACTTAGCACCAATCTTTATATTAAATAAGCATACACTCTGAATACAGAAGAATATAACACTATAGCATCTTTTATATTCATGTATTCATTGATACCATTTATGATGTTATTATACTCTTCTTCATCTATTATACCATATTTCATAAATCTATCCCTCAAGACCTCAGCAAATAGTAATGGCAATACCCTATACCTCTTATCGTTCATAGAGAACGGCACAGCATATACATCAACTTTAGCATCTAATCCATGCTCCTTGAATAATCTATAAAGCATCCCAGCTATATCATATTTAGAACCGCTCTTCTTTAAAAGTTCTATGAGAGCTGTCCTTAATCTTTCTATATATTTATTATAAGGATATGTGATTCTTAACTCATGATTAAAATCCTCGGTAACTATTATGCCGTTATCTTTAGTTATCCTTATCATCTCCTCTAAAACCTTCTTAGGTTCTGATATATGTGTAAATAAGAACCTAGAGAATATTAGATCATAATAATTATCTTTTAGACTAGTATTATAAGCATCTGTTTGTATGAACTCTATATTATCAATTCCTAATCGTTTTGCATTCTTTTCAGCAACCAATAAAGCATCTTTTGAAGTATCTATTGCTATAACCTTTCCATCCTTTCCAACTAACTTTGCTAAAAGGATAGCAGTATAACCATTCCCACAACCAAAATCTACACATTTCATACCTTTCTTTATGCCAGCCAATTCTAAAGTATGTTTAGTATACGGCTCAAATAACTCTGCTTGTAACTCTAACCTTAATAACTCTTTTGCAGTAGAGCCAAATATATACTCGCTCATTATATCAACAAAATACCTTCTTATAGATAAACTTATCTAATATTTATTATAAAAAGTATATTAGTGGAAATATTCTCTTTTCTATGATCATATATTAATATAGCATAGTGTGTCGAATAACTGATAGATCACTAGCAACATAAAAGATATTGATCACCATTATAATTAAGATGATATGCCTAGAGATTGGAAATCGTATAATGAAGCATTAGTAAGAAGAGGAGAGATATTATTATCATTAGATTTCATTAATAATTGGGATAAGGAATTAGAAGAGATGAATAAAGGTAAAGAAGGCAAACCTTATCAATATCCTAACTCATTCATATCATTACTAGCAATAATACATGCATATCTATTACCATATAGACAGTTAGAAGGTTTCATTAGAGCATTAAGCAATTATACTAACATTAAGGTTCCAGATTATACTAGCATAGCATGGAGAGTTAATAGATTAAATGTTAAGATGGATAATAATATCAATACAAATGAACCTATTATTATAGTAGTAGATTCTTCTGGTATTAAAGTAGCTAATAGAGGAGAATGGATGAATAAGAAATGGAAGGTAAGAAGAGGCTTTATAAAGATGCATATAGCTGTTGATATCAAAAATAAGAAGATAATAGCATTAGAGATAACTAGAGAAGATGTTCATGATAATAAGAAGTTTAAAGACCTTATAGATAATATAGATGCTAAAATAGATAAGGTTATAGTTGATGGAGCATATGATAGTAATGATAACTTTAATTATCTAACAGATAAAGGTATAGAACCAGTAATTAGAGTAAGAAGTAATTCTATAATCAATAATAGTATAAGGGATATGCATGTATTAGATCAATTGAGTGATTATACTAGATGGAAGCATAAGCATGATTATGGTAAGAGATGGATAGCAGAATCTGTATTCTCATCATTTAAGAGAATGTTTGGAGAGTATATTAAATCAGTAAGATGGGATAATATGGTTAAAGAGTTGATGGTTAAAGCAAGTGCATATAACTTGTTTATATCTATGAGTAATGGATATGGTTAAGAGATATATGATATGTACTCTGTTAATGAGTTATTCAACACAGCAGCTAAAGGGTTAAAATAATTAATTATTATATGAAAAATATTGATATATCTGTTATTCTTATATTATAATGGAGGTGATGATTATGGTCGGACTATTCGGATCTGCCGAAGCATACATGGGTATGCTAATAGGTTTGGCCGTAGTCATCGCCGCTAGTGCAATATTACCAGAGATTAGAAACATTAGAAGGTATAATATTATAAGACATAAGGATGAAGAGAGAATTATAGTCAAGAATGTTAAGTAAGATATATTACAATAGATATATAACCCTAAACAGCATATATTTATTTATGCAAGTAGATTATGAAGATTCATTTGTAAAACTAGCAAGTTTAATTGGAGGCAAAGATTATATGAAAGTTGCTAGAGCATTGCTAAATTCTGAAGATGCTACAGATGAAGAGATAGCTAGTGCTACTGGCTTGAGGATAAATATTGTTAGGAAGATACTCTATGATATGTTTGGTAAAGCATTGATAAGTGGTGTTAGAGTCAAAGATGAGAAGAAAGGTTGGTTTGTATATAGATGGAGAGCTAGGAGAGATTATGCAGATAGTTTCATAGAGAATCAGAAGAAGAAAGTCCTAGAAAGGTTGAAGAAGAGGTTAGAGTATGAAGAGTCTGCAGAATTTTACCATTGTGGTAATGATACATGTCAAAGGTTAACATTTGAGCAAGCAGTTGAGGTATTCTTCAAATGCCCAGAGTGTAAAGGTTTGCTTAATCTAGTTGATAATACAAATATAAAGAAGGCTTTAAGGTATAAGATTGAGCAGATCGCTAGAGATCTAAATAAAAGATAAAAATTATTTATATAATGATAGTATAGTCTTTCCCATCTTTTCTATATCTTCCTCTTTTACCAATGGATGGACTGGTAAAGATAACACATGCTTAGATACATACTCTGTATTCTCTAGCCTTAGATCGCTAGCATAAAATGGTGTCTTATGAACGGGCAACTTATAATATACAGTAGCTCCTATACCCTCTTCATTAAGTTTGTTCTGTATATAATCTCTATTCTCTAATAATATTGTGTAAAGATACCAATTGTATATTCTATCATTATCTTCCTTTGGTATCTTTATATCTTGTAATATATTACTTAATATACAAGCATTTCTTCTTCTAATCTCTAGCATCTTATCAAGTTTATGCATCTGAGCTATCCCAATAGCAGCATTCATCTCTCCCATCCTTAGATTTAATCCTAAAATTCTAGTATCGTATCCTTCAAGCATCCCATGATTTCTGATCATCTTTAATCTATCTGCAAACTCTTTATTACTAGTTGCAATAGCACCCCCTTCCCCAGTTGTTAATACTTTACTAGGATAGAAACTATAACAACCTAGATCTCCAATGGTGCCAGTATGTTTATTTTTATAAAGCGAGCCAAGAGATTGGCATGCATCTTCAATTATATATAATGAGTATTTATCAGCAATCTCTTTTATAACACTCATATCTGCTGGATGACCATATATATGAACTGGAATTATCGCTTTTGTATTGTTAGTTATCTTCTTCTCAAGATCGTTTGGATCTATGGTATAATCATCCATATTTATATCAGCAAATACTGGTTTTGCACCAGCAGCAACTATTGCATTTGCAGTTGCTACAAATGTCAATGATGGTATTATAACCTCATCATTACTTTTCAATCCTAATGCTAATAAAGATGCATATAATGCAGATGTCCCAGAGTTTACTGCAACTACATATTTTGCATTAGTATACTCTGCTAACAACCTCTCAAATTCTTGAACGTATCTTCCTCCATCGAATGTAGCATTTGTTAACGAACCATTGTCTATTACTCTATTAACAAGTTCTTTCTCTTCCTCATCTAACCATGGCTTTGAGATAGGTATCATTATTAAGATTATTTATTGCCATTTTTTAAAAGTCTATCTATTTTAGGAATATATTTAGAGCATAAACATTTTATAGCATGACATAGTATATCTTAAAGTCATGAAGTGTGTTATATGCAACGTCAGATTTGATTTTGAGAAGGGGCGGGGAGTGAATTATAGGAACAAGCCTATATGTGATGAATGCTTGTTAAACCTAATGTTCGTATGTGTTGATAAGCATAAAGATGGATTGAAGCGTTATCTGAGACAAGAGATCAGATTAGAATACTTTAGTTAAAAATATTTTATAATTTTTATTAGTATTTTGTTAATTGTATATATGCATAAGCATCTGTATCATTGTCGAATGTATATTGTACCTTCTTAAACTCTTTCTTGAATCTGCTAACCTCTTCTTTTATCTTATTCTTATCCTCCTTATCTATAACTACCCTCTTTATGAAATTGGCTATGCTTCTCATATGATCTTCTTTCATGCCTAATCTAGTAACCTCTGCGGTTCCTAACCTAATACCTCCAGGATGCATATAATGTCTTCCTGCTTTTATATCACCTGGTAACAACTGTCTATTACATATTATATTTGCAGATTCTAAAGCCTCTTCTATGCTACCACCATCTCCATATCTACTTACATCTACAGCTATCTGATGTGATTTAGTAAATCCGTTCTTCTCTCCTAATACATCAAACCCTAGATCATGCAACGCTTCTGCTAACGTTTGAGCATTCTTTATAACTTGTTTAGCATACTCTTCTCCAAACTCTAATAACTCTGCCAATGCTACAGCTTTGCCCGCTACATTATGCAGATGATGACTGCTAGTATTACCAGGAAATACAGCTTTCTTTATATCTTCAGCATATCTCTCAAATGATAATATCATTCCTCCAGGAGGACCGAATAATGTTTTATGAGTGCTCATAGTCATAACATCTGCTCCTTCTCTCAATGGATCTTGGAATTGCTTACCAGCTATCAAACCAGATACATGTGCTGCATCATAGCATATTGTTATATCATTCTCATGCAGAAAATCTGCTAACTCTTTTACTGGATGAGGAAATAGGAATAAACTTCCTCCGAACATAGCAAGACTAGGCTTCTTACCTTCCTTGATCAATTGCTCAATCTTCTGTTTGCTTTTATCAACATCGATATTCATCTCTTCCTTATCAAAAGCATAAGATTCAATATTCAAGCCTCGAACTAAACCAGCAGTTCCAGCATGATCCTTTTTACCATGAGATATATGTCCACCGCTAGGTATGGATAATGCTAGCATAGTATCATAAGGTTTAGTGAATGTAGCATATACTGCTAGATTAGCAGATACTCCAGAAACTGGTCTTACATCAGCAAACTCTGCACCAAATACACTCTTTGCTAACTCTATGCATCTTAACTCAACTTGATCAATGTATATACATCCAGCATAAACTCTTTCACCTGGCCATCCTTCTGCATATCTATTAGCAAAATCAGAGATCATGGCTTGTCTTACAGCTGGGCTTGGAACGTTCTCGCTAGCGATCAATGGTATTGAGTTATCAAACCATTCATGATGTTCTTTTATTAGTTTGAAGATCTCTCTTACTGCTTCTTCTCCTTTCACGCTATGCTTAAGATTGAAGTATAATTTAAAATATTATGCTAAAGCCTTTATAGAAGTTGTGTTAATGAATGGTATTGAATTGCATAATATGTAATAGAGAAAGTAATGATAAATTCTGTAAATATCACATGCAAGCATACTATATGCTCAAAGATAATTATAAAGAATGGAAAAAGGCATATGGAGATGTTACATGGAAAGAGTATCTGGCAAGATTATTGGAATTAGAAGAGACGGGAACCTGGGTTAAGGATATAATAAAGTATGAGTTGGAAGGTTTATTTAACGATGATTAAATAGAACTTGTATGAGATGGCAGAGTATATTACCAGTAATAGCAATAGCATATATAATAGCATTCTTCTCATTCGCTTCTGGTTTATTCAATGGAATATTGGAAGGCAATAGCGCTCTATTCATAACTAGGCAGAGAAATGTTCAAACGTTAGGTGAAGTTGTCTTGGGAGTTTTTATATTCATAGCTGGTACAGCTGGTTTCTATCTTATACATAAAGCTGGAGAGAGAAGGATAGGAGTTAATAGACTTATAATAGCTGGTTTCTCTATAATTGCATTGGCATTGATAGCTAGTTACGCATTAGTAGTTGTCAAATTTTAATCTTTTATTATCTCTGAATTATCGATATCAATTATCAGATCTGATATATGCTCAATGAACCATCTTTTATTTCTGCTAAAGACTATTATCTTTGATCTCTCAGCATTTGCTAATAGCACTGATAGATATATGCTCAATAGATGATCGTTATAAAGCATATTCATTGTATCGAATGAATCAATTATAATTATATCATCGTTAATCTTTGAAGATATAGATGCTATGCTAGATGCTAACTCTTTAACATCTTCTGGTATATAGAGATCGATATTTGCTCTCGGTTTTATAACATCGCTCTTTATATAACCAGTTAAAAGCAAATCGAAATCTATGTAGAATAATCGGATATCTAATGAGAGTATCTCTTTAATTATCGCAAGTTTACTCTTCTCATTAGAGAATAGCAATAGATTCATTCTTCTTAACATTTCAAACAGTTTAAATTGCATGCTAATACTATATACTGAAGGGTAATAATGGATATCGGAGTTATAAGGAGAGATTTTCCTATAACTAGAAGGCTGGTTTATATGAACAATGCTTCTAGTGCTCCAATGCCTATAAGTAGTATAAAGGCTATTACAGATTATATCTTATTTGAGAGTGAACATGGACCAGATTCAAGGATTGTATCCGATAGAATAGAAGAGATTACTATAGATACTAGACGAAGATTAAGTAAGATGCTTAGATGTAAAGAAGAAGAGATCATATTTACTCAAAGCACGACTGATGGAATAAACTTTGTTAGTCAAGGTTTGAGATTGAAGAAAGGAGATAATATAATAATCAGAGATGGCATTCATGAACATCCATCAAACTATATCCCATGGGCTAGGCTTGAGGATAGATGCGAGGTTAGAAGATTGAATATAGATGAAGATGGCTCAATCGATCTAGATGAATTGGAAGAGTTGATAGATGATAATACTAAAGTGATAGCGTTAAGCCATGCATTATTCAATACTGGTTTAATCCTACCAGTAGAAGAAGTTGGTAAAATAGCTAAAAAGCATAACATACCATTCTTCATAGACGCTGCTCAGACTGTAGGTTGTTTAGATGTAGATCTTAGTAAGATAGATTGTAACTTTTTATCATTCACTGGTTCGAAATGGCTCTGTGGACCTAGTGGTATAGGAGTATTTTATTGCAGAAAGGATAGCCAAGATATACTAGAGCCATTACTATCTGGGTTTGAATCTATGTTTGTAAAGGATGATAAACTACTTCTTAAAGATATTCCAGATAGGTTTGAGGCTGGATTCAGAAACTATATTGGTATAGTTGGTTTGAATGCATCGCTAAAATACATAATGAATGTTGGTATTGATAATATAAGGGAGAGAAATGTGAGACTAGCAAATATGCTTAGAGAGGGTTTGAAAGATAAGAAAGTATACGGGCCAGAGGAAGATCATAAAAGAACTAGCATTGTATCATTTGCTGTAGATGATGTAGATTCTGCTATAGTGAAGTTAGAGAAGAATAATATAATATTTGCTAAAAGGGATATATCAGGAAAAAATATTGTTAGAGCCTCACCTCACTTCTTCAACGATGAGAGAGAGGTTCTAGAAGCCCTTAATGTTATCAGAATTTTATGACTTTTTGCCTTGTCCCTCTATTACTATCATTGTTAATGTTGATCTAACCTTCTCAATCCTTCTTATCTTCCATGTTATTATCTCTCTCAACTTCTCCATGCTATCAGAAGTTATCTTTACTATAACATCATAAACGCCATATACACCATTAACCTCAACTACTTCTGGTATCTTCTTTATCTCATTAATTATCTCTTCCTCAGAACCTAGATCACAGTTTATTAATACATATGCTGTTGGCATAACATTAATTTAGTATCAAACTATATAACTTCTTCTATAACCTTTTATACTTCATAACCATTAATCAGTTTATGATTGTAGACCTAACACAAACAATTCATGAAGATATGCAAGTATTTGAGAAGAAGGTTAAGCCATTACAGATACCATGGGCAAATCTTAAGACACATGGGTATGATCTAGAATTGATATTCATGAGTTCGCATACTGGAACTCATATGGATGCTCCTAAACATTTTGGTTACAAAACTAGCATAGATGAGATAGCCATAGATAGATTTGTTAGCGATGCCAGATTATTAAGGATAAAGAAGAGTAAAGATGAATTGATAACTAGAGGTGATCTGCTTGCTTATGATATAGATACTAAATCTGTAATTATATCTACTTCATGGGAAGATAAGAAGGATGAGGATGAATATTTAACAGCAAATCCAGGTTTAAGCATAGATGCTGCTGAATATCTAGTTGAGAAGAAGGTAAATTTGGTTGGTATAGATACTGCTAGTATTGATGCTGCTAAGGATGATAAGTTTAGTGCTCATCATATATTGTTAAGGCATAGTATATTGATAGTAGAAAACCTTTGTAATTTGAAGAATTTGCCAGATAGATTTAAACTAATAGTATTACCATTAAAGTTGAGAGGCGCTACTGGATCTCCAGTTAGAGTAATTGCTATTTATTGATAAAATAATTATAAATGAGGTTTCATAATCTATGGTGTTAGAACTTTGCTAATCGTATTATTAGTATTGCTGAAGCAGATATAAGATAGACCGAGAATTCTAACATATCAATTAAATTTGTATAAGAACCAATTACCACTAAACCAATTAACCATCCTACTATGTAGCCGTTACCCCAGTACTTCATTTTAAATAATGGTGATTAGTCATTATTACCTACTTCTAATTACCTCTATTATCTTATCGAATACATTACCTCTATTATTATATCTGAACTCTAACTCTTTAAGATAGTATGGGAATAACTCTTTACTAATGCTATGATATCTTAATAATCTCTCTTTAGCATATTGATAATTCTATACCATTAATGTATACCATTAGCAAATCTTATACTCTTATCTATCCTCTCATGTTTAAAACCATATAATACTAGAGTATCATAACCTTTGTATTTATCAGTATATATTATTGATCCTCTCTTAACTTTTTTAATAGTTTCTCTTAATAATGTCTCAGCTCTTACATCATTAACTATCTCAACCTTTACTTTACCATTCCTCTCTAATATACCAAATACTGGTATCTTATTATATGAACCTCTACCTCTCTTTCCTTTTCTTTTACCTCCAAAGTATGCTTCATCAGCCTCTACTTCTCCTTTTAATATATCATCCTTTATAGAATAGTTATAGATCTTCTCCCTAATTATAGTATATATCTTATATGTAGTACGATATGCTAATCCTAGTTCTTTACTAGCCTTTAATACTGGTATCTCTAACTCAAATAGCTTTAATGCTCCTATGAACTTTGTGAATTGTATCCTTAATCCATATAGTATGCTATCTCCTACACTCCATTCCTTCTTGCATCTATAGCATCTATAGCAGTTATCCTTAACTCTGCCTATATGCTCATTATTGCAGTATATGCATCTATCAAACCTCTTAAGTATACCCTTATCCCTTAACCACTCCTCTGCCTTCTTCTCATCATTTATCTTTGCTAGTTCTATTAGTTTCATATACTGTTATTATATAGATGGGTATTATTAACCAATCACCATATATTAAATGTAATTGCTGTAATAAATATCTTATTTTATTTATAGCATATAACTATTAGTGTATGGTCTTCATCTAATATTTATATCTATGGTAACATTAATGATAACAGTTCCATATGAGAGTATTATCAATGGCTTTTAGGCTATCTAACGATATATTTTTAGCATATTTATATATCTTATATAAAATGCTATCCTATCTATACTGCTTTTATCATTACTAGCAACTATTATATCTGTTAATTACTTAATTTATATTTGATGATATCATTATATGCATTGTCCTTAACCTATTGATGAACGAACTAATTTTATGATAGAGATAATTAACACTTTGTTATGGTTAAATTACACGCAACATATATCCTTAACCCTCATTTATATAGTATAAACAAGATTAATAATATTGAACTTTAATGATAATATAGAATAGATAAAGAGTTAGATCTTGAGAATATAAAAGGAGTAGGTTCAGTAACTATAGAGAAGTTAAAGGGTTAGGTATATACAATATACTAGATCTTTCAATAAAGTAGCAATTTTATCTAGTTTGATAACAGAATCTACTTTTAAACCAGTCAGTTTAAACTCTTGATGATCTTATAACTAGATAATGTATTAGGTATCCTTTAATACTAATAACATCTTTATCTATTTGAACGTAGATAACACGTTTATGATAATAGGAATGTTTTTTATATACAATAATATAATATACCCTATGCAGAGAAAGTTTACTATAATATTGAAGCACGGAGAAAAATGGAAGTATTTGGCTCAATGCTTAGAGATACCCCAAGCAAGAAGTGAAGGTAATACTAAAGAGGAAGCATTAAAGAATGTCAAAGAAGCTATAGAGCTTATACTTGAGCATATGGAAGATAGTATAAAGAAAGATGAAGGAGAGGTAGTTGAGATTAGTATATGAGCCTTCCTAGTATAGGATGGAAAGAATTATTAAAAATATTATATAAAATAGGATTCAAACCAGTTAGGCAGAAAGGCAGTCATATAATGCTACAGCATAAAGATGGTAGGTTTACTGTAGTTCCTAAACATGACCCTATAGATAAAGGAACATTATTAGGAATATTAAGTGATGTTGGATTAAGCAGAGAAGAATTTATTAGATTATTAAAGCATTGAAATGTTATTTCACTCTGCTTTATTGCGTATATGTTAGAATCATATATTTATTTATAAAAAATAAAATGGATGTTTTGCTCTATCCCTAAGGTTCCGTTATATCTGTATTAACGCGCTCCGACGGGCCCGCAAATAAAACCTTTGAAATTAATTGTCATATTTTTAGTAATAAATAAACTTTAGTTTATACATATTTAATATGTAATATATTGTCATTTATTACATAAAATCAAAATATTATAAAAAATCTTAGTGATCCATGTTAATCATATTTATTTCCAATATTCCTAATTGTTCAATATGATAATTAAGATATTAAAATATAACTATTTAGTTAAATATCTTCTAAATATTTAGAATAGTTATAAATTCTAGACAATAAAATATTTATAAAAAA
>BPGC01000009.1 GCA_026002835.1 Candidatus Nitrosocaldaceae archaeon | reverse complement strand
ACATGGATAATAATAACCATAATATTTGTTCTAGTTATAGGCTTATTATTAAGATATATCGATGATGAACATGATACATTTAGAGAAGAAAGGTATTAGAGCACTAGCAATAGCAGAGAGTTTTAAGAAGAGTAGAGATAAATCTATCTTAGCTGGTGTAGTTATGAGAAGTGATCTAGTTATTGATGGTATTATATTTGATACAGTAACAGTTAGAGGAGATGATGCTACAAATGCTATAATAAGAATATACAATAATTTAAATAGAGATGATATAAATATGATAATGCTTAACGGTTTAATAATCAGCATGTATAATATAATAGATATAGAAGAAGTTTATAAAAATATCAAAAAACCTATAATAGCTTTAACATTTGAAGAATCAGAAGGTTTAGATGATCATATAAAACGAGCATTCCCATATAATTATAAACGAAAATTAGAAATGTATCATAAATTAGGTAAAAGAGAAGAATTGCTATTAAAGACTGGATATGTTATATATATAAGAAGTAAAGGAATAGATCTCGATGATTCTAGAAGGATAATAAATAAATTCTTATTACAAGGTTCAATACCAGAACCAATTAGAGTGGCAAAACTGATTGCTAGAGCATGCTTAAAGTTCATATCACATGAATTGTAATAAAATATATGCTTTCAATACCTCCATCGTTATGTTTAGAATGTAGAGGTAGCAAATTGCTCTGTGGTTTAGCATATTGTCCAATAATTATTAGATTCAATCTTCCTAATATTGTTATAAATAAGGATATAGAAGGATCCACTCCTCCAAGTGTATTTGTAGGAAGGATAGGCTATCCTAAGGTTAACATAGGTCCATTACTACCTCCTATTAATGAAGATACTAGCATATATGATAAACCTGAGGAATGGAGTAATCTTAGATTAGATGAGATCTTGAGATTCAGATTATCTTTAGTTAGAGGTAGTATGCTATATAATATTGATAAGGCTAGAGATCCAGATAATAAACTCTTGAAATTACAAGAGTTAGCAATCGCAAAAGAGCCAGTAGATGCGGATATGAGGTTAGAGAAGATTAGGAACAAACCATATATTAATGAACATACACCTCCATTCGGTCCATCTGGAAAGTTATTATCATTTAATGCTAGCAATCCTAATGTTGATAAGAGGATAGAGAAAGCGTGGTATGATAAAGATCTAAAAGCAAGTAATGCTATTATCAAATTGTATGATCAAAGAGTACCATTATCTAATATAATAAAGGCATTTAGTATAGGGATGTTAGGAAGTAAGAGGAGATTAGTTCCAACTAGATGGAGTATAACAGCTATAGATGATACAATCTCAGAGATATTAGTTAAAAGGGTGAAAGAACATGCTGCTATTAATGAATATCATGTATATGTTAGGAAAGCATCTATGAATGTATTCGTTGCTATATTGATACCTAATAGATGGCAGTTTGAATGGATAGAAGCATGGTTCCCTAATACTACATGGAATATGCAAACATATGGGGAACCAGAGATCCTTGGAGATTATGAGGGTTATAAGGGAATAGATCATTATGCAAATGTTGGAGGTTGTTACTATTCAGCAAGATTGGCTGCTGCTGAACATCTTAATAACATTAGGAGAGAAGCTAGCATATTGATACTAAGAGAGATCTATCCAGGATTTAATCTACCAATAGGCGTATGGTTTGTTAGAGAGCAATTAAGAGCTATGTTCAATAGCAAGCCAATGATCTTTAATAATCTAGATGATGCGATAAACTATGCTATGAGCAATTTAGCGATACCATTACCTAAATGGAGAGAAAAGAGCAGAATACTTCAGAGTTTTAAGCAGAAGAGGCTTATAGACTATTTATGAAACTATATATGTAATAGAGTAGTTATTAAGTAAGTATGGAGCAGACAACATTAAAGAGTAATGATATCTATATAGCTATAGCATTACTAGCATCTCCAATAATCTATACCTTGATCATAGCACCTGATACTTTTAACATGTCATGGAATGAAGGAAGAGGAGGTTTCTTATTTGCATTAGCATTTATAGTTGCTGAACTTGTTGGTTTGAATTATACTCTTGATAGGAAGAGATTATATATTGCAATACCGATAATAGCATTAACATTTGCATACTTTACAGTATTAGATTATGGATTAAGGGATTATATAAGGAATGGATCTGAAATTTATAATGTCAATCTAGTAGATAGTTGGATATGGATGTGGGATTTTGTAATATTGTCAATATTCATGATTAGTATGCTATTCATACTATTTGGTAAGAGATGGATTAGAATAGCTCCAGCATCTCCAATCTATCTAGTTGGAAGTGCGATAATATTATCATTGGATGCATTCTTCCCATTCGATACTCTAGGACCATTACAATTCATAGTACCATATGTCCTTCAAATAGATGCATGGTTAATAAATACTTTAGATATAGGAAGCGCATATGCAAATAGCAATCTATTATTATTAAATGGTGAGAAAGGCTCAATGGCTTTACAAGTATTCTGGCCATCTGCTGGAGTTCATAGCATGATAATCTACACGCTAGTTATGCTAGCATTCTTATTAAAGATGAATATTCCCTCAAAGAGGAAGGTTATATACTTTGTAATTGGAGCAGTTGGAACATTTGTAGTTAATATGATAAGGATATTCTCTCTATCATTGTTCGTATTAACCATTAGTGCTAATCCTGTAGAGTTTGAAGAGTTTCATTCAGTTGCTGGAGAGATAATGTTCTTACCTTGGTTAGCAGTTTATCTATTCTTAGTTATGCGAAGAGAGAGTAAAAAAGCAAGAGAAGGATTAAGTATTGATAAAACCAAATCGTAGGCTTAGGATTAATACATATAACATAAGAGATGTATTTGAAGGATTAGAGGAGCAAGAGATATTATATGAGGTTTATGACAAAAAAGAATTAAAGGATGTGTTAGATGAATTAAAGGTAAAGATAGTTGATAATGAGCATTATATGCGTGTTGATGATACCGATGGAAGTATAATAATATCTTATAATCATCTATTATATGCTGATGATGTAACTCTTCATCTAGATATAATTCATGAGTTAGTTCATATAAAACAACTACTTGAAGGTAAAGAACTTTATGATGATAATTATAGTTATGTAGATAGAGAGACTGAGGTTGAAGCGTATAGAATTACAGTCAAAGAAGCAAAGAGATTAGGTTTAACAAAGAAAGAGATGCTAGATTATCTAAAAGTTGAATGGATTACAGAGAAAGATCTAATAAAACTTGCAAAGAAGTTGGGTATTTTATAAATACTATTTTGCATGCGTTACTGAGATTACCTTTAATGCTATTCCACAAGCTATAAACGTTACAGCTACAGGCCATAGGACTGGCATGAAATCTGGTAGCATAAGACCCATTACTATAAGTATTATTCCAAAAGCTACAGTACATGCTCCTGCTACAAATACTCCATCAACACCCATGTTATCTGAGATTAAATACTCTGAATATAAATCTATTACTATCTTTCTACAACTGATAAATTATATTATATAACAAAAGTTGAAGGATAATAAAAGATTAGATTTTTAAATAAGATAGATCAATTAAATCTATGAATTCTCAAGAACTATTAGAGCAAGTAAGCAAAGACGATGTAAGGTTTGTTACACTTCAATTCTCAGATCTATTAGGAGTTGTTAAGGAGATCATCATACCAGTAGAGCAACTAGATACAGCATTGAAAAGTGGTATATGGTTTGATGGTTCTTCAATAGAAGGTTTTGCTAGGATACAAGAGAGCGATCTATATTTAAAACCAGATCCAGATACATATTCAGTATTACCATGGCTATCATCTGGAACAAAGACTGCAAGATTATTATGTGATATATATAGGCCAGATGGAAAACCATTTGAAGGAGATCCAAGGCTTGCATTAAAGAGAGTAGTTGAAGAGGCTAAACAATTAGGATTTGAGTATAATGTTGGTCCAGAACCAGAGTTTTATCTATTCAAAGATAATATTATACCAATAGATCAAGTAAGTTATTTTGATCTATCATCACCAAACAATTTTTCAGTAATAAAGGATATAGTAACTGTATTAAAGAGTTTCGGGATATATGTAGAAGCAGCTCATCATGAAGTTGGCTCTGGTCAATATGAAGTAGATTTTGGCTATGCACCAGCTCTAACAACTGCAGATAGACTTGTAACATTAAAGTATACAATCAAGAAGATTGCTCAGTTGCATGAGATGCATGCTACATTCATGGCA
Source organism: Candidatus Nitrosocaldaceae archaeon (assembly GCA_026002835.1). The sequence goes on along the minus strand of BPGC01000009.1, from coordinate 72,934 downwards.
AAACCATTGATGAATAAACCTGGATCTGGATTACATGTACATCAAAGTTTGTTCAAAGATGATGAGAATGTATTTTATGATCCTAAAGATAGCTATGGACTATCTAAATTAGCATACAATTTCATAGCTGGACAGATGAAGCATATAAAAGCATTATGTGCAGTTTTATGTCCTACAGTTAACTCTTACAAAAGGTTAGTTATAGGATATGAGGCACCAGTATATGTAACATGGGCAAGCATGAATAGATCAGCACTAATAAGAGTACCTAGATGGTTTGCACAGAAACCTAAATCTGCTAGGATTGAGTTAAGATGTCCAGATCCTACTTGTAATCCATATCTAGCATTTGCTGTTATGCTTAAAGCTGGTTTAGATGGTATTAAGAATAATCTGGAACCGCCAGAACCAGTAGAAGAGAATGTTTACCAATTGGATGAGTTAAGTTTGGTTAAGAAGAATATAGATACTCTACCATCATCTCTATATGAAGCATTAAATGCTATGGAGAAAGATAGTATAATCAAGGAAGCGTTAGGCGACTATCTATTTGATAGATACATTAGCATAAAGAGGAGAGAATGGGATGAATTCAAAGTTCAAGTTACAGAATGGGAGATCAAGAAGTATTTAGATACATATTGATTATTTATAACCTTCTTTTGCTAACCTTTCCCATTTAAATGATGATCTATTTATCCATTGGAATTTTCTCTGTAGAGATGTTGAGTATAGTTTAGTCCAATCTATACCTTCATAATCACACCATGCTTTAAATATTCTGGGATCTATGTAGTTTCTTAACGATGTATTGAGATTATAATCTCTAGTGTTTAATGCTAACTCTATCTGGAACTTTGTCTTCTCTAACCTTTCTTTAATCTTTGCCAACCTTTTCTCTAACCTTTCTTTCTGCTTCTCAGTCTTCGCTTCAGTCTTCTTCAATTCCTCTAATTTCTTCTCTATCTCTTCCAACTTTGCTTTCTTCTTCTCTAAACTATTCTCAAAATTTTTAGGAGGAGCTCTCTTATGGTTACATGTTACTGCTGCTTGTAGATTAGCCATCTTTGCATGGTAGATTTTAGCGTATTCACTTGTTGTTAACTCTTTATCTATAGTTGCTAGATATCTAGTAACAACATCACTAGCTAGATAAGTTCTAAACACCTTTGCTGTCAAACCTTTTACTATCTTACCTAAGAATTGGTTGACATTCCTAGATGTGATATCAGAGAATATCAATTCTCCTTCTTTTTTGTCTTTCATAAACTCTTTAAGATTCTCGTACAATATTCTATTCTCTTTATCTATCTTTATGCTCTTATGCCATCTAACACTATCTTTTCCTAGAAAATCGAACTCTATACTATCTTTATTCAACTTTACATGCTCTACTCTTAATGTAGATGCACCTACTGTATCCGCTTCATCTGGATCTTTTTCATCACCTACTCTCATTGCTAATTTATAGATAAGATAGCATACAGTTGCTATCATCCTCTCTTTCCTATCTTTGCTATGCATAGATTTATAGATCCTTTTAACTACTGTATCTATCTGTTTTCCAAGTTCTCTAGCTTTATCATATTTTGCTTTATCTCTATCTTGTCTTAATTTTGCAGTATCTGATAACCAAACATATTTTTCTTTCTTTGTTAATTTATCGATCCATTTAGCTAACCACATAGATTCATGATCATGAACTATCTCTTTCCATTCTCCCTCTGGAACCGGTGCATCTTCGCTTAGATTTAATACTATATCACTTGCTCTTACTCTAGGTTTCCATTTTCCTCTTAATGGATGCTCGCCTCTTCCCATGAATAATCCAGGAGGTTCAACCATCCAGTTCGCTACTTCAAATTTATTACCGTCTACTTCAGCCCATCCATACATCTCTTTCATCTTTTCTCTAATCTTCTTCCTCTCAGCAGCTAACATCTTCTTCTCTTCTTTACTCATAGACTCTTTTGCTAACTTTTCTTCTTCAACAACTTTATACAATTCACTAAAATCTATATCTTCTATCTTAGCATCTCTAAACTCTTCTGGGAATAATGCTAGAAAATCATTAAGGAAATTTGATATGAATACGGGATCTTTTACATATGGAGTATCTTTCTTTTTAGCCCATGCATATGCCATCTCTTCTTGTTCTGGAGTTAATGTTATCTTTTTATCTTTTATCTTTATACTTAAACCTTTATAATCATATTCTGGAGGGAATGCTACTCCATTATGTATCAATGTATCCCATTTTTTTAATTCATTCTTAGAACTCTCTACTTCTTGGCTTGTCATAGTAACAATATAATTTATCATATACTATATATGAATATTAGTTTATGTTAGTAAAGGATTTATTAATAATTTATCTTGTTATATCTATATGAATATAGTACTGGTATCTGGTTCTAATAGTATATCAAAAAAGATAACTGAGATACTTATAAATAAATATATTGTATATAATATAAATATTAGAAATAAATCTTTGAGAGTTATAGACGCATATATTAGAGATATTTGTAAAAGAGGTAATATAGTAGCATTAATAAATACTGATAATTACAATATATTATCACCTTTTGAAGGATTAGATATGAAAGATATCAAGAAAATATTTGATATAAATCTATTTAATACTATAAAATTAATGAAGTTATTAATACCTATAATGAAGAAACAGAAGTTTGGTAAGATAATAAATATAATCTCAGTAGCAGGAAAGGTTGGTTTTCCTATGGTGTCTGCATATTCTAGTATGCAGTTTGCATTAGAAGGATTATGCGAATCTATAAGATATGAGGTTGAACCATATAACATAAAGATTATACTAGTAGAAGTAGGTGCAGTTAAAGATTATTTCTCTATTAATGTTAAGAAAATAGAGGATGAGCATTATTCAGAGATGATAGAGAAGATGGCAGAAGGATTAAAGATATTATCTGAGCATGGCACAGATCCAGAAGATATAACTAAAATAATAGAACAGATCTTAATAGAAGAAGAACCCGATTTTAGATACATTATAGGAAATGACGCAGCTATGTTACTAGAGGCTAGAAGAAGTATGCATGATAAAGAGTTTGAAAAGTTCATGAAAGAAGAGATCTTACCAGAATGAACATTTTAGACTAAAAGAGATATTTATAACGGTGTTTTATTTATTGGATTATGAGAAAAATAATACTAATGGTATCTGCTATAGTTACTATAGTTACTATAGTTATACTTTTAACATATAGCAAAGCCGATAATAAGATAATTAGAATTGGCTATTTTCCTAATGTTAATCATGCTCAAGCTATATTAGCCATAGAAAATAACTCTTTTAATGAAGCATTGAGAGATGAGGGATATAAGGTAGAATATAAGGTATTTAATGCTGGAACAGAAGCTATTCAATCTTTGATAAGTAAGAGGATAGATGTAGCATATGTAGGTCCAATACCAACCATAATAGGATATGTTAGAAGCGATGGAATGCTAAAAATAATAGCAGGTTCAGCAAGTGGCGGATCATTATTCATAGTTAGAGATGATCTTCCAATAGAAACTCCCTCTGATCTAGCTAATACTAGATTAGCTGCTCCAGATTATGGTAACACTCAAGATATATCATTACGCTCTTATATAATAGAGAATGGGTTAAAACCTAAAGAGTTAGGAGGTAATGTAGAGATATTGTATGTTAGAGGTTCTGAAGCTCTAATATTATTATCTAAGAAAGATATAGATGGTGCATGGGTTGCAGAGCCATGGGCTACTATATTATTGAAAAATACCAATAGTAGGATATTCTTGGACGAACGGGATCTATGGCCAGATAGAAGATTTGCTAGTGCATTATTAGTAGTTAGAGATGATCTAATTGAGAATAAGAATGTTATCAAAAAGATATTAGACGTTCATATAAATACAACTAGATGGTTAAATACGCATAAAGATGATGCAATACCTATAATACAGAGACATATAGAAGATGTTGCAAAACAGAAACTATCCGAAGATATAATAAAAGAATCGTTATCTAGGATAGAGTTTACTTCAGATCCAATGCTCAATTCAATAGAAGAGTTTGCCGAAAGAGCATATAAACTTCATATATTCAATAACATTCCAGACATTACAGAAATTTATTATCAAGCATCTGATAATATAAAGGTGAATGATGATGGCTAAATTAGAACTGAGAAATATAGTAAAATATTATGAGCAGAATAACGGTAGAGTTAAAGCTATATGCAATGTAAACCTTAACGTTGAAGATGGAGAGTTTGTATGTTTAGTAGGACCGTCTGGTTGTGGTAAGAGTACATTATTGAATATAATTGCTGGTTTAGAACAACCAGATGAAGGTGAGATTATACTAGATGGTAGGCCAATATCTGGCACCAGTCCAGATAGACTCATGGTATTCCAAGAAGGGGCTCTATTTCCATGGCTTACTGTAATAGATAATGTAGAATTCGGTTTAAAGATAGCTGGTGTAGAGAAGAAGAAGAGAAGAGAGATAGCTATGCATTATCTAAGTATGATGCAGTTAGAAAAGTTTGCTGATTCTTATATTTATCAATTATCTATAGGTATGAGACAGCGAGTAGCGATTGCTAGAGCATTAGCTATGGATCCAGAGATATTACTTATGGATGAACCTTTCGCTGCCTTAGATGCTCAGACTAGAGATCTGTTATTAGTTGAGTTACAATTATTATGGCAGAAGACTAGGAAGACTATATTGTTTGTAACTCATACAATAGGAGAATCTGTATGTTTAGGTGATAGAGTTATAGTATTTACACACAGACCAGCTACTATAAAGAAGGAGCTTAAGATAGATTATAGAAGACCTCGACTTATGGAAGACCCAAACTTGAACAAATACTCTAGTATGGTATTAGAAGCTTTAAAGAGTGAAGTTATAGCAGCTATGAAGGAAGAGAAGAATGAGTAAGATAATAAGATCATCAATAATAAAAAAACTGATATTCTATGCTATAATAGTTATTATCTGGCATAGCATCTATCTAGCAGATATAGTTCCAGAATTGATATTACCATCTCCATTCCAAGTTGGCGAGAGTTTAGGATTATTAATAATAAATGGAACTTTGCCATATGCTATAGGAACTAGTTTTATAAGATTGCTAATAGGATTTATCATTGCAATAAGTATAGGTTTTGCTTTAGGCTATTATATGGCTAAATATAAAACTGTTTATGATACTTTAGGTTCATTGGTATTAGGTTTACAGTCTATACCTAGCATGGCATGGGTACCAATAGGCTTAATATGGTTTGGAATAAATGATATGGGTATAATATTTGTCATAATTGCTAGTACTATATTCTCAGTAGCAATGTCAACTTATACTGGAATAAAGAATGTTCCTCCTATATATATAAAAGCAGCTACAAATATGGGAGCGAAAGGTTTTACATTATTATATGAAGTTGTTCTACCAGCAGCTCTGCCATACCTAATATCAGGATTGAGACAAGCATGGTCATTCGCTTGGAGAGGCTTAATAAGCGCAGAGATGCTTTTTGCATTATTAGGAGTAGGATTCTTACTTATAGCTGCTAGGAATATATATAATATGGCTCAAGTTATAGCTATAATGCTAGTTATAATGGGTATAGGATTAGCTATGGATAGTCTTATATTCTCTAGAATAGAGAGAAAGATAGCTGCTAGATATGGCATGAGATAATATAAACAGATAAATATGATCAATGTCTTTAAAAATATTCAACTTGAGACTAGATAATAAAGTTGCACTAATAACTGGTGCTACTGGAAGTATAGGAAATAGTATCTCTAGATTATTTGCTAAAGAGGGTGCATCTCTAATATTATTAGGAAGAAATCAGAATAAACTTAAGAGTTTATCTACGGAATTAACATCTAAATACAATATAGAAGTATTTCCAATTAGAACTGATATAACAGATGAAGAAGAGGTTCAAGCTGCGGTTAATTTATCCATAAATAAGTTTGATAGGATAGATATATTAATTAATAATGCTGGTTTTACAAATGATCCAATTGAGTTCCATAAAACTACAGATGATCTATGGCAGCAATTGATAGATACTAACCTTATAGGAACATTTAGAGTTACTAGAGCTGTATTACCATTCATGATGGAGAGGAAATATGGATCTATAGTTAACATATCCTCAGTAGCTGGTATGAGAGCTATGGAGAAAGTCCCATTGGCAGTTTATAATTCAACCAAGGCTGGAGTTATAATGTTTACAAAGAGTATAGCATTAGAATATGCTGAATATAATATAAGATGTAACTGTGTATGCCCAGGAACTGTTAGAAGCAAGTTCTTAGAACCATACTTGGAGGATGAACAAGCAAGGAAGGTATTAAATGCTGCTCAACCTTTAGGAAGAATTGGAGAACCAGATGATGTAACATATGGCATATTATATCTAGCATCTGATGAAGCTAGTTGGGTTACTGGAACTATACTAGTAATTGATGGTGGTTTATCTACAAAATAAATATTATCATAATTTTATTAATATCAATAAGCGGGGGTCGCCAAGCCTGGTCAACGGCGTGAGGCTCAGAATAATTATGAGAAACCTCATCCCTTAGGGGTTCGTGGGTTCAAATCCCACCCCCCGCATTCCTATAATCATCATAAAGTTTTAGTAATGATGCATCTATTGATGGTTTTATATTATTTATGATATAAAGCATATCATCGTTTGTTAATATAGGATCTAATCCATTTATATCATTCTTGAACATCAATCTTTTTGCCTCTTCACATATCAATTTTATATCAGAACCATTATAGCCTTCTGTCTCTTGTGCTAATAGATCAAAATCTACATTATTTGGTATAGATAGGTTAAGTTCGAAGATCTTCTTTCTAGCAGCAAAATCTGGTAATGGTATATAGAATTTAAAATCAAACCTTCCAGATCTTAATGCCGCTGGATCTAGATTCCATGGTATATTGGTTGCTGCTATTAATAAGAGATTATTGTTATCTTCCATTCCATCCAATTCGGTTAGGAACTGTGGAACGATTCTCTGCATCACTGAGTTATTAGTTCTTTTTGGAAGTAATGCATCGATCTCATCTATGAATATTATAGATCTATCTCTTCTAGCGGTTCTAAATAATTCTGCTATCCTTTGTTCGCTCTCTCCTACCCATTTTGACATTATATCACTAGCCTTTATGTAAAAGAATTTTGCATCTAATTCACTAGCAACCGCTTTTGCTAGCAGTGTTTTACCAGTTCCTGGAGGACCATATAATAATATACTCCCTCCTATCTTAATATTCCATTTCCTAGCCTTTTCTGGATAGAAAAATGGTGTAATAATGAGATCTCTGATCTTTTCTTTAACATCATCTAACCCAGCTATATCATCAAATCGTATCTTTGGCTTTTCATCTAATGGTTTAATATTAGTCTCATAATTATATTCAATCTCAATATTACTCTTCAACTGCTTAGCCTTTAACATGAGTTTCTCAGCATTGAGCAATCTTATCTGCTTAATCTTCTCATCAGCATTTTTAGCACTCTCAAGCATAAGTTTAGCAGCCATTATATAGTATTCCCTAGATGCCTCATACTTTTTTGCTCGCTCCTTCTCTAACGCTATATCTATATACTCATTAGCTTTTCTTAATAGTAAGCCATTATACATAATACAAGTTTTATTAAAAATACTCTTAAGGTTTTTTATCTAAATTATCTAACCTATAAATTTACTAAAGGTTAGTAGATAATAAAAAAGGTTAAATAATTTAATTAGTATAATAGTAAAGTTGGGCTTATTTAAATCTAAGAGAGAGAAAGAGATGGAGAGGAAGATTAGGGCTAGGAAAGCTAAGATTATGTTACAGAATTATATAGTTAATCTGGAAAGATTACAGAAAAGGATATTTACCTTGGGTAAAGAAGCAAAGAAGTTAGGAGATGACAAATTAGTTAGAAGGCAGGCTATAAAGTTCTTAGCACTAGAGAGTAGAATCAATCAAGCAAAAAAGCTATTATTGCTTATGGAAGAAGCCGAAGCCCAAAAAGAGTTGGTAAAGATCTCATCTTCGTTCATAACATTTACTAAAGATATAGCTAACTCAATTGCAGAAGGACCAGATGCTTCAAAGATTACAAAGATGCAAGGAGAGTTTGAAAAAGCTATGGAGAAAGCAGAAGGGTTAGAAGAAGTATTATCTGTAGTAGTCGATACAGCTAATGAGAGTATATTATCAAATGGAGAGTTTAATGATCAGAAAGTAGCAGAAGTTATGAAGATACTAGATAGTGAGAGTACAGTTGAGGAGAAGAATTTAGATGTATCTATAGAGCAGAAGTTGAAAGAAGTTGAAGATATGATGAAACGTTAATTATGATGGTAATATCTTAAAGTCTCTAATACGCTTATCTTTAAGGAACTGATTTATATCATCTATTATTAACGATAATGCTATTCCTTTTCCAAATTGATCAGGCATGTATACTTTGAAATCTTTATACTTGCTTATATCAGCATCATAGCCAAATATGATCCATATATTCTCTTTATATGGCTGAATCTTTAATAACCCTTCAATATCAAATTTTTCATCAGGAAAAGCTAGGATTAATGCGTTCTTTGGATTATCCTTTAATACCCTTGATGATGGTATAACTATATCTATTATATGATTATTTATAGTAACTTTCCTTTCACTAGGTAATGTAAATTTAGATAACATAAAATGCATCAGTGCTATTGCTATTACTCTATATATCTCTTGATCATATCCTTCTTTTATAGTATTATCTAATATCTTTTTGATTGCTAATGATGGTTTATTGATGCTATCTATACCTAACTCATCTATAGCTTTGTAAATTATAGCTTTACCATCTAAATAACCTTCTAGAGTATCTTTTATGCTCGCTTTATATAATTTTAGATCACCTAGTAATATATTATCTTGCTTTATCTCTTTAAATAATTCCTTTACGTTTAAATGATTATAGACATGTTCAGTTATTATTATACTTGATGGCGGAGCACTTAACATTACTTTTGCTGCTACACTTATTGTAGGACCAACTATATCTATATGGGAAGTTGGACTTTTGCCATACAATACTATAAGATCTGAACCTACGTTTATACTAATCTTGGTTCTTATCTTTGGATAAGATCTCTTCTCTAGTTCTGGATTTATGCATTTATCAATTATTATCTGCATCTCCTTCGCAGCTGCTATAGCATTCATACATGCCTTTTGAATATCAAATTCTGCAGGGAAGAAGGTTATTACAGAATCTCCAACATATTTTAATACATATCCTCCATATCTATTTGCAACTAGCCCCATCTCTTGTGAGAATAATTGAATTATCCTAGCCAAAACCTTGGTAGGCATCGTTAAACTTAGTTGGGTAGAGCCAGCTATATCTATTATGAGCACTACCAATCTTATCTTCTTATTTATATGCCTAGAAAGAAACCTTCTACTAGCATCTAATGAGAGTTCTATCTGTGGACCTAAATCCAAGGTTCTTGAGACTCTTTCTCTTATATCTTCAAGCATATTGCTACTAAGATAACACACTAATATTAGTCTAAATATTTCTTGATTATGATCTATAAGCCACCAACTGATATAGTAGAGAATAGTAATATCATACATTTTATGGATAAGCATGACATAAATGATTATAATGAATTAATAGATAGATCTATGAACATAGAATGGTATTGGGATGTTATTAATAATGATCTAGAATTAGAATGGTTTAAAGATTATACAAAGATATTAGATATTAGTAATGGAAAGCCATGGGCTAGATGGTTTAGTGATGGTATATGTAATATAACTTATAACTGCTTAGATAAGCATCTTAGTAACAAACCAGCATATATCTGTATAAATGAAAGTGGAGAAGAGCAAGTTATAACATATAATGAATTGTATAATTTAGTTAATAAATTCTCTAATCTATTGAAGAGATTTGATGTAAAGAAAGGCGATAGAGTTACTATCTATATGCCTATGATAATAGAAGCAATAGCAGCTATCTTAGCATGTTCAAGGATAGGAGCCATTCATAATGTAGTATTCTCTGGATTTACATCATCTGCATTAGCATCTAGAATAAGTGATTGTAATAGTAAAGTGATAATAACAACAGATGGATATTATAGAAGAGGTAAGTATGTAAATCTTTTATCTATAGTAAGAGAAGCAAAGAAACTATCTAAAATAGATCATGTATTGATCTATCAATATAAGAAGAGGATAGAGAGAGATGATGAGATAATAATAAACGATATCCTCGATGGTGAAAATAGTTGTAAATGTGAGATGATGAATGCTGAAGATCCATTATTTATATTGTATACATCAGGAACTACTGGTAAGCCAAAAGGAGTTTTACATGTTCATGGAGGGTTTATGACATTTGCTGCACAGCAAGCTGCTTACCTTATTGATCTCAAGAAAGATGATATATTATTCTGGCCTGCTGATATAGGTTGGATTACTGGCCAGACATGGAGTGTATATGGCTCATTATTGATAGGAGCAACTACTATACTTTATGATGGTGCTCCAGATTATCCTAAACATGATCATTGGTTTGATATAATAGATGAACATAGAGTAACGATATTTGGAACTGCTCCAACAGCAATAAGATTATTCATGAAATATGATATTACTCATAAACTAGATTCATTAAGGATGTTAGCATCTACTGGTGAGAGTATAAACAAGAATGAATGGTTATGGTATCTAAAGAAGATAGGAAGGGATAGATGTCCAATAATGAACCTATCTGGAGGCACAGAGATAGGAGGAGCTATATTAAGTCCATTACCCATTATGGAGTTAGAACCCTGCACTGTAGGTGGTCCAGTTCCTGGAGTAGATGCAGATGTATTCGATGATAACGGTAACTCTATCATAGGAGAGAAAGGTTATCTAGTTATAAAGCAACCTTGGCCTGCTATGACTCGAGGTTTATGGAATGATCCTGAAAGATACATCGAAATTTACTGGTCTAGATTCAAAGATGTATGGTTTCATGGAGATTATGCTTCAATTGATAAAGGTTTATGGTATCTTCATGGTAGAGTTGATGATGTTATCAAAGTTGCAGGACATAGAATTGCGAGTGCAGAGATTGAGGCAGTGATAACAGAACATCCTAATGTGCAAGAAGCGGCTGCTATAGGTATACCCGATGAAATTAAAGGAGAGGCAATAATATTGTATGTTGTTAAGAAAGATCATGTTAGTAAGGAAGAACTTGAAAAATATATAGCATCTAGATTGGGAAAGATTGCTATGCCCAAAGATGTAATATTTGTTAACGAACTTCCAAAGACAAGAACTGGTAAGATAATGAGAAGAGTATTAAGAGCTAAATTCTTGAATGAAGATTTAGGAGATATATCTAGTATGGATAACCCTACTTCTATTGAACAAATATAAAAAATAATAATATTTAATGATTTTAAGGTATGCTTCTTGAGTATAGCTTTCCTTCTAATGCTAACTTGTACATCTCTGCTACGTATGGGTTCCTTGGTGGTGTCTCCATACCAAGCTCTACCATTCTTACATATAGCCTAACTACATATGCTAATGCTCCCATGAAAGCTACTACTACTCCCATGTTGAAGCTCCAGTGGTTTGGAACTGCGAATACCTCTTCAACGAACCAGAAGTGCCACATCTCATTGATACCTATTGTGAACATTGTTGCTAGATAACCAATTACAGTTACCTTCAAACCAGTGTTTACTGTATTGTTTGGACCTCTCATCGATGGTATCCTTCTATCATATATCATTACTGCAGCCCAGCCTAATGGTAATGCTACAAAGTGGGAGTATAGCCACCAGTGTGCTGGTGTGAATGCTGAATCTCTAATACTTGTTTGGTGTAAAGAACCATCTACAAAGTTGTCTACCTCTACACTTGCTGCTATTGAACCTAGTACTATGATCATTATCAATACCTTCTTCAGTCTCTGCATCTCTACCTCTTTTGGTATTAATGCTGGAATCTGTGCCATTTTTACTCATCAATACTGATTGAAAATAATATAAAAATATTGTTATATAATAATTGTAATTATCATTATAATAATTATTATTATTGATTTGTAATAATGAATGTATTATATTAAGAATTGATGAAAGATGATAGTATTATTGGTTTATAATGATTAACATTGATGATGGATAATGGTGTTAAATATCAATATATATGGAGTCCTCTTCTATTATAACATCGTATCTTTCTAATGGATTTAACTTCATTGGAAACTTTACTAAATTACCAGTAGTTATATCCCATATTGCTCCATGCCATGGACATGTTACATTAGTTCCCTCTAATTTGCCTTCATGAAGACTAGCTCCAGCATGCTTGCATATATTACTAGTTGCATAAAACTTCCCGTTAATATTTGCAATAAGTATATCTTTATCTTTATATTCAAAATGTATCATATCTCCTTCTTTTATATCATCTACCTTTCCAACTAACACCTTCATAGCAGATAATTAATAATTTATATTTTATAAAGTTTATCAGACAAATCTTACTCTATTTCTTATACTTCCTAATCCTTCAATCTCAATACTAACAATATCATTCTCATTAAGGAATTTAGGTTTGTTCATAAACATAGCAACTCCTGATGGTGTTCCAGTTGCTATAATATCTAATGGTTCTAATGTCATAACTTTGCTCAAACTAGAAACTATTTTATCTATCTTCAGATGCATATAACTAGTATTAGAGTTTTGCCTAATCTCATCATTAACTTTAGTGATTATCTTTAAATTGTAAGGATCACTAATCTCATCTTTGGTAGTAAGATAAGGACCGCAAGGAGCAAAGGTATCAAAACTCTTGCCTCTAGTCCATTGTCCGTCTTTAAATTGGATATCTCTAGCGCTAACATCATTAAATACCATATAGCCTAGAACATAATCCATCGCTTCTTCTCTACTAACATCTTTGCATCTCTTGCTTATTACAAATGCTAGTTCTCCTTCATAATCCAACTCTTTTATGAACCTTGGAGCAATTATATCATCATTAGCTCCTATAAGCGTAGTTCTAGGTTTCATGAATATAACTGGTTCGTCTGGAGGTTTCTTATTCTGTTCTCTAGCATGATCTAGATAGTTAAAACCTAAGCATATTATCTTTGATGGTTTAGTTATTGGAGGTAACAATCTATAATTATTTATGGGTTTTATATCTGGCATATCAAAATGTTTTATAGATAATAGATAATCTTCTATACTATCTGGGAGAGTTATATCCAATACTTCTTCAAGATCTTCTTTTAAGAATATTTCATTATTATTAACAAATCCGTATCTCTCTTTACCATCAATTAATAATCTTGCAACCTTCATAATATCACTTGTGTGTTAAAATAAATCTCTCTTTACTATCCATTATACAGAAACCAAACCTTATAAATTGAACTCTACTGCCTATCTCTAAGTTTCTTATGTAATCTTCACCATAACCTTCTACTATCTCTAAACTTTGTTCATTAAACTTATCGTCAATATAGAGTTGTTTAGGAATTATTATCTTAGTATTAACATATTCGTTAACCCATTGTATCTTTGGTATCTGCTTAACATCTCTGCTAGTAAAAGTTGCATGTATTACATCATCAATCTTATCTATCCTAACATTGAATAATTCTAATAATCTTATCTCTTCTCCAACTTTAAGATTTTGTGCATCATTGTTAGATATAAACAATTGATTAGATACTTTGATCTCTCTAATGCCTAGATCTTTATCTGGATGATTCTTTACCTTTATGCTTTTGATATCTGGCATACCATCTATTATCATCTTTACTGGATTACTAACAAAGAATAATCTTATGGATATTGGATCCAATAACTTTCTATTTATGGCTTCTAATTTATCAAATGGTGCTTTTGTATCTGCTTTAGTAAAACCTAGGGATAATACAAACTCTCTAATAGCTTCTGGTAATATTCCTCTCCTCTTCAATGCTATTAATGTAGGGAGTCTAGGATCGTCCCATCCTTCTACCTTTCCTTCTTCAATCAAAGGTTTGATCTTTCTCTTGGATACTGGCATGCCTTCGAACTCTAACCTAGAGAATTCTATAACTAATGGCTTCCTTAATGATAATTTATCTAATATTGCATAGTAAAGTTCGTTCCTTAATTCATACTCTTTGCTTCTCATAGCATGTGTTACTCCATCTATACTATCCTCTATTGGAGCTGCAAAGTCATATGTAGGCCAAACTCTATACTTTCTTCCTTTCTTAGGATGTTCAGCATCTATTATTCTGAATAGAGTAGGATCTCTCATAGCTGTATTATCAGCTTTCATATCACCTTTGAACCTTAGTATAGCATGATTCTCTTTATACTCATTGAACATCTTCTCCCACTCTTCTAAATTGTCTTCATTGCTTCTTTTCCTACAATCACACTCTACTCCTAACCTTCTATTCTCTTTTATTGTATCTGCTTCGCATAGACATACATATGCTCCATCTACTTCGATCAATTTTCTAGCATAATTATATAATATATCCATATCATCAGATGTATTTTTGATAAGATCTGGTTTTACATTCAACCAATTTAATCCATCTAATATTGCATCATAATATTCTAACTTCTCTTGTAAAGGATTTGTATCATCAAATCTTAAAATAAATTTACCATTATACATCCTAGCATACTCTTCATCTATTATAGCTGCTTTTGCATGACCTATATGAGGATAACCATTAGGTTCTGGAGGAAATCTAGTTATTACTTTATTCATCTCGGCATTAGGCAACGGAGGCAATCCTCTCCTTTCCTCTTTCTTAACTTCTAAGAATTCTGGTTTTAACTCTTCTAATAATCTCCTCTGCTCTTCTATACTAATAGAATTAACCTCCTCTACTATAGCCTTTACATCGCTAATTATATTCTTGATATCTTTCTTAACTTCAGGTTTTATGGCTAATAATTTGGAGATTACAGAATCCATTCTAGCCTTACCATCATGTTCAACTGCATTCTTTAAAGCTATGCTCTTTATTATTTCTTTTAGATCATTCAAAGTGTTCTCTCCACTACAAACTCTGCTAATACTCTTAATGAATGAGCATCTGGACCTTGATACTCTTTAATATTATCTAATGCTTTCTTAACATAACTTTTGGCTTCTTTCCTAACCTCATCATCTATTCCTGCATTTGTTATAAGCTCAACTACATGCTTTATAGAACCATTAAAAGCATCTTTATTTCCAAATACTGTTAGTATCTCTTCTTTTATGCTTTTATCCTTATTCATAGCTAATAATATTGGTAATGTCTTCTTTCCTTCTCTTATATCATTACCTACTGGTTTCTTTGTCTTTGAGGGATCTCCAGCTACACCTATGAGATCATCTACCAATTGGAACGCTATACCTATATTCATACCATAATCTGCTAGATTCTTTACATCTTTATCACTTGCATTAGCAGATAATGCTCCTATCTCACATGCTACTTTGAATAACGCTCCAGTCTTCTTCTTTATCATATGTATGTATTCATCTATAGAAGGGAAATCCTTATTCTTAGCGAATGTTATATCCAATACTTGCCCTTCACTTACATCTACGCAACTCTCTGCTAACTTTTTTGATATCTCGATAGCTATATCTCTATCTAATCCAGCAAGAATTGCATTATTTGTTATAAAATGGAAGGCTTTAACTATCAATAGATCACCAGCAAGAATTGCTAATGGTAGATCGTATGCTTTATGAACAGTTGGAACTCCATGCCTCTCTTCATCGTTATCCATTATATCATCATGAATTAATGTAAAGTTATGAGTAATCTCTATAGCAGATGCTATTGGTAATGTTATATCTAACTTACCATTGAATATATTAGCGCTCTTTATAGTTAGGAATGGTCTTAATCTTTTCCCACCATTGATTATATAATGTAAAGATGCTTTGTAGAGTTGTTCTGGCTCACCTTTAATATTATTTACAATATAATCATCAACAACTTTTGCAATATTCTTTATCTCTTCCATTAGACTTATCTGAACCATTCAGCTAACTCACCGCGTATTATATATCTGACATTCTTTAATGCATTTATATTCGCTGCGCCTACTAGAAACATAGTACTTCTCAACTCATTAATAAGCAGTTTTGCAAACTTGCTCGCATTATCTTTTGATTGGGAAGCAGTCTTTAAGAATGGATATGCTAATGCTGCCATATCAGCTCCTAATACTAGACATTTAGCGATCTCTAATCCATTTCTTAACCCACCAGATGCTATGATTGGTATATTAGTAGCATGTTTTACCTCTAATAAACTAGCAGCGGTTGGTATGCCCCAGTCCCAGAATAGATCTCCAAGATGAGTATTATCATCCATCTCTGCTTCTTCTGCTCTATGCCTTTCTACTCCAGCCCAGCTAGTTCCTCCTGCTCCGGCAATGTTTATAGCTTTAACATTTATTATTTCCAACTTTACAGCAACCTCTTTAGATATGCCAGAGCCAACCTCTTTTACTATAACTGGAATATTTACCGATCTAATTACCTCGCTTATCTTATCATATACACCTTTAAACATAGGCTCTCCTTCAGGTTGGACCAGTTCTTGTAATGGGTTTAGATGAATTGCTAATGCATTAGCTTTGATCATATCTATTATACTCTTTATATCATCGATGCTCAAGCCTTTTGCTAACTGTGCAGCACCAATATTTGCTATAAGGAATGCATGAGGAGCTTTTTCTCTAGCTATTGAATATGTATCTTCTAACTCCTTACTTAATAGCCCAGCTCTTTGGCTACCTAAGCCCATGCCTATATTATACTCTTCAGCAACTTCAGCAAGTCTAGAGTTTATCTCTCTAGCCTCCTCAGCTCCTCCAGTCATGGAATCTATTATTATTGGTGCATTAAATTTATGGTTAAGGAACGTAGTTGATGTATCAATCTCATCAAGATTAAGTTCTGGTAAAGCATTATGAATTAATGTAACATACTCTAGAAGAGTTGTTGTCTCTTTATATTGAACTTCTTTCTGTAATGGTATATTCAAGGCATCTCGTTTCCTTTGTTTTATAATCTCGACATCTTTATCTTTGTTCATGATTTCACCATAGTGCATATAACTGGCTCATCGTTTAATGCTTTTACAATCCTCTCTGGTTTTAATCCATTAACTAACATTACTGGTAAACCATTACTAGCTATTTTAAATGCTTCTCGTAACTTTCTCTTCATTCCTCCAGTAACATCTGCTTTTACATCTTCTAATTGTAAAACATCGTTAGCTGATAATTCTCTGATTAATCTTCTTTCTTCCATATTGTTATAAATGCCATCTACATTAATAGCAAATATTATCTTATCTGGCTTTAGGATAGAAGCTAAGATGCTCATTATCTCATCTCCAGATAATATGTAATACATCTTATCATCAATAGGCATGACATCACCATGAGTTATAGGTAGCAAACCTTCTTCTGCTAATCTAGCAATCTCGATAACCTTATTTTTAATAACATCTTTTCCATTCATGAATGATATAGGAGGTATTGTATAAGGATTCAAACCATACCTAACCATAATATTGACTATGTAATTATTCAACTCTACCATTGATGTTCTAACTACTGATACACCATGGATATCATATCTATCTGGTTTAGAATGCATATCATATTTTACTGAATAATAATGACCGAAAGATCCTCCTCCATGGACAATTATAAGAGGTTTATTAATCTGTTTGAGATTTTTGCTAATCTCTTCAATTATATTAGCATTAAATGCCAAAGGTTTATCCTTATATGTTATTACTGAGCCACCTAGTTTTAATATAGATACCATTACATTAAGGTAAGAATAATATCCTAATATTAATTACTCTACTCTTACTCCATCCTCATCTACATTTGCTATGAAAGCATAATACTCTTTGAATGCATTTAACAATCTATTCTCATCTTCTGCTATTGCGATAACCGAACCTCCTCCTCCAGCCCCAGTCATCTTCGCTCCTAAAGCTCCATTCTGCATAGCTTTCTCTACTATCTCATCTAATTTTCTAGTAGATACACCCAAGGATTTTAATAATTCATGATTTCTTAACATTAATGAACCTAAACTGTTATGATCTTTATTTCTCAACGCTTGTACAGCATCAAGTGTTATCTCTTCACTCTTATTAGCAAACATCTCGAATAGTTTAGGGTTATCTTCTCTTATTCTCTTAACATTATTAACTATATCTCCAGTTATTCTATTCTTTCCAGAATATATTATAATTAAATGAAGATCATTATATCCTAAAGGCATTATTAGCATATCAGGTTCTTTTGTTTTCCTAAACATGATAACTCCTCCAGTTACAGTTATAGCTGGATCCGCTCCAGATGGAGTTGCATGAATAAGTTTTTCAGTCTCTAATGTTTGTAAGAATATTTGGTGCTTATTGAATGAACCAAACAAGTTTGATATAGATGCTATTAGTGCAGCACTTACTGCTGCTGAAGTTCCTAAACCTGAACCAAATGGAACTTGAGAATCGATCTTGATATCTAATCCTACTCTAGAATCAAATCCTCTCAATGTATTATAAGCTGTTAAGAATATTGGATATGATAATTTATCATGCTTGTAATTAGATTCAATTTGATTCATATTACTAATACTAATTTCGTCATGTATATCCTTATTATTGATAACAAATTTTGTATCATTTCTGATACTAACATTAACATATATTCTTTTATCTATAGCTGCTAATATAGCTGGCTTACCATAAACTACAAAATGTTCACCAAATAATATAACTTTACAAGGCGCTGATGCAGTGCTAGATATCTTCAATGGTTTCATACTATCATCATTGATGCGTATCCTACTACTGAATCCTTATTACCAGATATATCACCACTTGTAGCATATCTTATCAACTCTCCTTTACTAGCACCTAGTAACTTGCTAGCATATATTACCGATGCCATAGCCCCATAACCACATGCTGTAACATCTAATCTTTCTAATACTGTATAATATTTCAATAGATCCAACTCTTCTATACATTTTATAAGTTCTTTATCCTTCTTATGTGCAATTTCATTAGGTTCATAATGTGTAAAGTCTGATGACGCTATAAGTAATGTATTCTTTAGTTTAGCAACTTCTGCTAAAGCCTTACCTATATCTTCTGCAGTTTCTCTATCTTGCATCCATAATACTATTGGTAATATCTTAAATTTATGAGCATAAACGAATTGTAACATAGGAAGTTGAACTTCTAAACAATGATCTTTACTATGAGCATAAAAGTCTATATCTACTATACCAGATTCTTTTACAACGATATCAACTGCTTCATCATCAACCTCTATACTTCCTAATGGGGTTTCCCAGACTCCTTTCATAGTAGCTACACCACTCCCAATACCATAATGGTTTGGGCCTATCAATACAATTAACTCTGGTTTTAATGAAGAGATATAATAATAAGAATTAGCAGCTATTGGACCAGAATATATATATGCTGCATGAGGAACTATAACTGATATAATTTCTTTACGATCTTTAGAAGGAGGTAAAGATTTAGGACCATATTTATGAAGAAAACACTCTTTTATTGAGGATAGTAATGACTCCTTATCACCTGGATAGAAGATGCCAGATACTGCAGGTTTTCTAACCTGCAACTACTCCACCTCTATTGGCTTTGTCTCAAAGTCATCTATCTTATACTCTCTACCATTGTATATGAATGAATTGATTCCTACATCTTCAGATGTTATCTTACCAGTCCTTAACAATACAGCCTTTGTTAATAGCCAGAATACAGTTGCTAGTGATTTCCTACCTCGATTATTTGCTGGTATTACTAGATCTACATTACTTGTTATATTATCACTATTACATATAGCTATTACTGGCAAGCCTGCTTTGCTAGCCTCGACTACAGCTTGCTGATCATATTGTGGATCTGTAACTATAACTAGTAATGGTTCAGTATAATTAGGCAATAATGGGTTTGTAAACGTTCCTGGCATAAACCTTCCTAATATTGGAGTAGCATTTGTCAATTCACAGAATTTTGTAACTGGAACTTTGCCATACTCTCTTGCAGAGCATACAACAACTCTCTTAGGATCCATTCTGCTTATAAATGAGGCTGCTACTTCTATCCTTTCTAATGTCTTTATTATATCTAGTATATACAATCCTTCTGGATTAGCCTTTACTATAAATGGAGTCATAGATTTTGTCTTTACTGGAGTGCCTACCCTAATACCAGTAGATAATAGCATCTTCTCTATACCTTCAGTAGTATCAACGCTCATGCAACTATCTTATTATAAGTTCAATTTAATCTTATCACTAGGTAAGGGTTTAATATCGTTAGGATAAGATATATAGTAATGAAAAAACTAGTAGTATTCAAGAGAGAGGTCAGAGATAGCATATTGACATTCTGCAAGATACATCATCCTCATGAGGCAATATTGATACTTTGCGGCAATAATAAGAAAGATAGGCTAATAATAGAAAGATTGATGGTACCTCCATTATCTGAACATGGTCCATATTACTCTGGCTTTCCAACATATATGCTTCCGTATGATAGATCTATAATTGGAACCGCCCACTCGCATCCTAGCGGTAATGCTACTCCTTCTTTAACCGATCTTCATCATTTCATAGGATTAGTTAGTGTTATAGTTAGATATCCTTATGAAGATAGAGATCTATTTGCATATAACTCAAATGGAGAAGAGTTAGAGTATAGCATAGAATAAATAAGCTATACTACTAATTATCATTTATGCTTGAAGAGTTGAAGAGCAAAGCTTTATTTCAGAATAGTGTAGATGTATGGATCAGTCTTTGTAAAGAACGGAATAGAGAATGGTATGATATCAATGCTTATAGAGCATTTATAAGATATCTTAAGAAGAATGGTATAAAGATGAATAGGTTTACACTCTGTGTAAAAGAGAGTACTACTAATATAGAGCGAGGTAAAGATAAAACAGAATTCCTAGATGAATTATCAAAGATTGGAGAAGATGATGCTATGGTATATGCAATAAAACTAGATAAGAAGAACCTAGATTTAATTCGAGCATTTAAGTAAAAAGTATATTTAACCTTAAATGTTTGAATAATAATGGATCGGATGACGGGCCGGAGTTATGGCCAATCGTCTAGTCTGGTAGGATGTTCCCTTGGCATGGGAGCGATCGTGGGTTCAAATCCCACCCGGTCCATACCTTCCATATATCATATATGCTGCTAGAGCATAGTATGCATGTCTACAATTAACTTTAGAGCAATGATAGCAATATGGTTCTAATCCTCTAAATATTACCTCTATGAACTTACTTTTAGGATCGCTTAATATATACAATCTTTCTCTTCTTGATATTTTCTAACTTCATCTTCTCAAATGCTTTCTCAGCGATTCTCAAGCCTATAGGATTATGGTTAATAGCTTCATACAACCATAGATACGAATTGTTATCATTCCTATATGGATGGATATTTAACCTTCATGTCCTGTCACAATCTCATAGCAAACAGCTATAAATGCTTTGTATAATATCTGCTGTATATATTAGCAATTCTAGCTCCTCTTCAGTTAGGAAATTGTCATAGAATAGAGCGTTATGCTATCTTTCTATCTTTACTAACTCTATTAATTAATACATAATACTTGCTCTGGATAATACTCATTATTTCCATATAGAACTTTAAGTATTTTTATAATTTGCCTAAACTTTTACGGTTGAAATACTATACTACCTATTCTATTTTTACCGCTCTTACATATGTTCTACGAATTTTAGTATACTAGAAGCATTCCTGTCATCTATTTCTCAACACTTCTCTTTCCTCTTATAGAATTCTCTCTTTATAGAATAGTTACTCCAAACTATGGAATAGATGGGGTCGGCCGGATTTGAACCGGCGACCTCGAGCGCCCAAGGCTCGAAGCATACCAAGCTAGCCCACGACCCCTTTTTGATAATTTAAAAAGTTCTTACTTAAATAGCATTCTATATTAAAGACTAGTTTCATCTTATTGGTATGGAAGAGTATATCAAAGCTGGTAAGATAGCAAGCGAAGTTAGAGAATATGCTAGGAAGAAATATCATGTTGGAAGAACATTGCTAGAGATATGTGAAGAGTTAGAAGGTATGATAAGAGCAAAAGGAGGCGAACCAGCATTTCCTTGTAATGTTAGTCTCAATGAGATAGCTGCTCATTATACTGCAGAGCCAGATGATGAGACTATAGTTAAAGATGGAGATGTCTTAAAGATAGATATTGGTGTTCATATAAATGGATATATAGCAGATACAGCAGTTACAACATGTTATAATCCAGAGTATGAATCATTAACTAATGCTACTGAACTTGCTTTACAGGAAGCAATTAAGATAGTAAAGGCAGGTGTAAATGCAAGTGATATAGGCAAAGTTATTGAGGATACAGCTAAACGCTTAGGTTTTATGCCTATTCATAATCTTACTGGACACTCGCTAGCTCAATATACAGTTCATGCAGGAAAATCTATACCTAATATAAGGACTTATACTGGATTCTCATTACAAGCAAATGAAGCTTATGCTATAGAACCATTCTTTACTACTAAAGAAGGTACTGGATTAGTGGTTAATGGCAGAATAAAGAATATCTTCTCATTAATAAATAGGAAGAAGAGTGGCAATAAAGATGCAGATATTATAAAAGATGAGATCTGGAATAGATTTAAAACTTTGCCATTTGCTGCTAGATGGCTAAAAGATCATGATATAAAACATATTAACGAAGCATTGAATGTATTGATTAAGAAGAAGATAGTTAAAGCATACCCAATATTAGTGGAGGGTAATGGGCAATATGTAGCACAAGCAGAACATACGGTAATACCTCAAGAGAATGGTGCTATAATAATAACAGCTTAAACCTTAACATATTCAGCATATATCATAGTTATCAGAGTCTGTGCTCCACATCTAGTACAAGCATCACCATCCTTATATACATAATCTCCAAGTTTAAAATTCCGTTTCAATCTATGTTTACACTTTTTACATTCTTCAATTGTATAAACTATAGGCTTCTCTTCTTCTTTCTTCATTGCGCAACACCTAGTGTATTACCAACACCAATTACCAATATAGTATCTCCTTCCTTACTCTTCTCGTTTATCAATCTAAATATAGCATTGTTAACCTTCTCAACAGATTCTGCGATCTCTCTCTTCATTACAGTTATAGCATCTAATACAGACTGTTTTATTATTATGGCATGAATTGGTATTCCATATTTAGTAGCGACCTCTTCTATCTGATACTTTTCTACTCCTATACCCCCTATAGCAGCTCCAACTCCTTCTGCTACCTCTCCAGTCTCTTCACCTTCTAATTTTAATGCAGCATCGATCATTATTATAAACTTGGGTTTTATACCCATCTCAGATACTAACCTTTCTACTGCGGTTCCAGGATCTCCTACAGTTCCTCCTGGTCCTTGAGCCTTCATAAAGTATACTTGCCTTCCATTATATGGTCCATTAGCAACTACAGTCTCTTTTGCTACTACTTTCTTCTCTTTATCTAGCATGAACTGTCCAGCAATCATAGGTCCAATACCATCTCCTATAGGCTGTCCTTGCTTGAATGCATCTATAGCCTTCTGTAAAGCCTCTGCTTGTTCTAATAGCATAGGCATAACCATCTGTAACTGTATTACAAAGAACATGCTAGTAGTCTTTTTGCCTAGAAGGTAGAAATGCCTAACTATCTTGTAGATGGTATTAAGCATGCTCATAGCCTCTAATATATTCTCGACCTTACTAGCTGTTATATCATCTGCATTAGGAATTAACTTTCTTATCTCTGCTTTTACTTTATCATCTCTAACTCTTATAATATGTTGTATCTTTCTTACTATTCCATTTGGATCTAGATCTACTGGCATGATAGTAAAATATTCCATTAAATACTCAACATTCTTAACATGCTCTTGTGATGGATATATTGAATTTATATAATTGATAGTATCATTCTTTGACTTTTCTCTCATCTCTTTTAACTTATTCAATGATTTACCTACATCATTCATAACCATCCACATCTGTATCCTTTGACCATAAGCCATGAAGAAGAATATTGGTAATATCCATAATAATGATATCCACCAATTATTAGCAGCATCTTCTCCTGAAGGGAACAATGGTCCAAACTGCTGGAAGATTATATCTAACATCTCTCATTTTAGCATATGAGAATGCTAAATTAAAGGTTTTGGGTTTAATTTAATCTCTAAAACATATACCATTTATTAACATATGGTTATATAAAAAATTAGGAAAATATTTTTACTTTTCCTCATATTTAGATAATTCACTCTCAGTTATTGAGAGATGTAGATAACTTCCATCGAAATTTGTAATTAGTGACTTTGGTATTACATATTTATGTGTCCTAACAACACCCTCTACTACAATTATTGAATCTTCGGTAGTTCCAACAATGCTGCTATGAGGATAACCATCCCTAGTCATTATACCTTTGTTAATTATCCATCTTGGATCTAACTTGAGTTCTGTTCTTGCACTCATAGCATTCACCAATTTAATATATATAAATTATCATTAAAAAATGTTTCGCAAGTATTTATATTACATAAAATATTAATTTTAATATGAATAATAGAATCTATTATGAGTTTTAATTGATTTCATGATTTATACTAAATTATTTTAATGATATAATATAAACATGATTTTAGATTTAATTATATGAATAATTTATATTTATCAATAAACAGCCTCAGAACTTGGTCTTAGGCCTCGTTTCCAGCTTTCTTTCTTACAAATAGTGCATTTATACAGTCTTTTCCGTTTATAAGTTACTATCTCTGGTTTAATTATTATAAGATGCTTTGTTCTTCTCATACAATTGTCACAAAATCTGATCTCTTCGTCATACTCCATAGCATTATCTATTTGCTAGATGAATAAAACCTTTCCTACGTAATCTTTTGAATCTAGAGCCTGATCTTATATAAACACCACTTCCTTTCTCAACTCTTCCTATTATATGGATTGGCATTATACTTTTAACCTTATCTATATGTTCTTTAGGAAGAGTCGCTATTATCTCATACTCTTCTCCTCCATCAAAGATTAATTCTTCTGGCTCATAATTATTTGATTCAGCGAATTCGTAAACCTCCTCTGTAGTAGGAATATTATCTATTATGAAAGATTTTTTGCTTGAAATGCTTAACTCATTAAGGGTTGCAGCCAAACCATCACTAGAATCCATTGAGGAATTTACATAATTAGCAATATTCAAGAATTCTATCCTAGGTTTTGGCATTAAGATAGATTCTAATGCTTTCTTCCTCAACCTTTTATTAGCAGAAGCATCATCTAGCAATATCTTCAAACCAATTGATGTATAACCAAATAATCCAGTAGAGATTATTATATCGCCTTCTTTAGCATTATTCCTTCTTATTATATTATCAGCAAAACCAGCCATTATACAATCTATTATTAGATCATCTGCAGCATTTGTATCTCCACCTATTATCTTTATCCCAAACTCTTCTTCTGCAACCTTGAATCCTCTAACTAATGAATTGATATCTTTTCTAGTAAAAGTATTAGGAACTGCTAATGAGATCAAAGATGCGATAGGTTTTACTCCTTTACATACCATATCGCTTAGAGTAGATACTATACTCTTCCTAGATATCTGCCATAACTTCATCTCTTTTGGAGCATCAGTGCTTCTAACTAACATATCACATTTTAATACTAAAAATTTATCATTTAATCTTATAAATGATACATCATCATGCTCTAATTTTATATGCTTGCTTATAATATCTATTATATCTTTCTCATTCATAAGGTTAGTAATAATATTATCTCTAATTAAAAGCTTAATTAGAGATTAATTCTTTATTATATTATGAGCATTAGTATAAAGAATATAGGCTTAAGGAATATAGAGGTAGCGGATACAAAGATATGCTTTATAGATGGAGAGAATGGTGTATTAACATATAGAGGCTATGATATATTCGATCTAGCAAAGAATTCTACATTTGAGGAAGTCTCATACTTGTTATTATATGGAGATCTACCATCTCCAGAAGAGTTAGAGGAGTTTGATTCTAAATTGAGAAAGGAGAGAAGTATTCCTAGATCAATAATAAATGCTATGAAAGAGAGACCTAAAACAGCAGCTCCTATGGATGTATTGTTATCATCAGAAGTTATGTTAGCTGATTATGATGATACTAGCAAAGATAGTAAAGAGGATAATCTAGAGAGATCAATAAAGTTGATAGCAAAATTTCCTACAATTATAGCAAGCTGGCATGCAATAAGAAATAATAAAGATGTTATTGAACCAGATCCCAATCTAGATCATGCTTCTAATTTACTATATATGCTTCATGGTAAGAAACCATCTAAAGAATTTGCTAGATATATGGACGTAACGCTTATCCTTCATGCAGAACACAGTTTTAATGCATCTACATTTGGTGCTAGAGAAGTAGCTTCCACTAGAGCTCATATGTATGCATGTATAGCTGCTGGTATAGCTGCTTTATCTGGAGAGTTACATGGAGGAGCAAATATGAGGGTTATGAAAGCATTGTTAGAGATAGGAAGTGTTGAGAAGGTTGAAGAATGGGTTAAGAAGAAAGTAGAGAAAGGAGAAAGGATAATGGGAATGGGTCATGCTGTATATAAAACAGATGATCCAAGAGCAAAGATACTTAGAGAGATGAGCAAAAGAATGGCTGAAAAGTTAAAGGCTCCATGGTATGAGATGACTAGAAGATTAGAAGAGGTAGCAAAAAGAGAGGTTAGAGCAAAGAAAGGTATAGAGATATATGCAAATGTTGATCTTTATAGTGCTTCGGTATTCTATATGATGGGCATACCTATAGATCTATACACCCCATTATTCGCTGCAGCAAGGATCTCTGGATGGTGTGCACATGTAATCGAGGAAAAGTTTGCTGAGGCTCAACCAAAGCCAGTATTATATAGACCGTCAGCATCTTATGTAGGAAAATATTGCGGTCCTCATGGATGTGAGTATATACCATTAGAGAAGAGAAGAATTTTGAAAGAGGCAAAGAAATAAAAATTATTTCCTTGTATACAGCATCGTTGCAGCAAATATCGCTCCTATTACTCCAATTGCATATATCATCTCCATTTCCATCAGATGATGTTTGAACATATAGATTAGTTATCTTTGTTGGAATATCCTTACTCAGATTGAATGTTATCAATACGTTATCTCCTGGATTTATTACGTTGTTATCAACATGAAATACTGCAAAATCTTGATTATTTAGATCGACATACTCATAATTTAGTCATCTGGATCACTCATATATCATTCTCGAGCCTCCGTCTATAATATCATTATTTGCAATACCATCTTGAGCATTGATCGCATCATTTCCTTCATCTCCATTGAGTATATCCTTTCCTTCACCTCCTTTAGTAAATCGCTTCAGTTATTGTAGCAACACCATTGGATGACAAACTATATCCATTTATATAATCACTACCTCCTAACCCAACTATAAAGTCATTACCAGCAGTACCAACTGTTGTACCAAAACTATTATTATATTATATGCCTTATTATCTAGAGTTATTACACAATTATGCTCATATACATTGCTATCGATCTTAACCTAAGTATCTGAATCATTATCAAAGTTACCTCTCTATTGTATGTCCATTACAATCAACTTATACAGTATGAGCATTACCATTCATAGTAAATAATGGTATAGTGATTACCAGAAGAGTAGCAAAGAATATTGTTCCAACCTGCTATTCTTATATCTCGTTGTTTAACCAGCTTCATCAATATATGTAAATTTTATGTATTTTGTGCATTACATGATATATAATGCCAATTCCATAAAAGATATATAATTTATAGGATATTATAGCATATATTATTTTTACAGAAATTATTAATGCATTATCATAACGTTTAGTTTATTTATGCAGAATATTATCTTTAATAATATGCAGAAAGGATCAAAGATATGGTATAATGGAAAGTTATTAGATTGGGATAAAGCATACATACATGTATTAACTCATGCTCTCCATTATGGTATTGGAGTCTTTGAAGGGATAAGATGTTATCAAACTGAACAAGGTCAAGCAATATTCAGATTACATGAGCATGTAAAGAGGTTATTTAATAGTGCAAAGATGTATATGATGAATATTCCATATGGATTCGATGATGTTATAGATGCTATTATAGAGACTGTAAAGGCTAATGATATGCCAGATTGTTATATCAGACCAATAGCATTCACAGCATATGGTCCTATGGGAGTCAATCCTTTAAAGAATGATATAGATCTAGCAATAGCTATATGGAAATGGAATGAGTATATTGGAGAGGAAGGAAAGGGTATAAGATGTATCATATCATCGTGGAGGAGGATAGATCCTAGGAGCATGCCAGTTCAAGCTAAAGCAACTGCTAACTATGCAAATTCTGCATTGGCAAGGATGGAAGCATTGAAGAATGGATATGATGAAGCAATAATGCTTAATATAGATGGAATGGTGGCAGAGTCAAGTGCTGAGAATGTATTCATAGTTGATAATGGTGTATTAAAGACGCCTCCAACTACAGCTGGAGCATTAAGCGGGATAACTAGAGATACTATATTCAAGATAGCGGAGGTTAATAATTTAGAGTATCAGATTACTAATATTACAAGAGATGATCTATACGCAGCAGAAGAGGTATTTCTAACTGGCACAGCAGCAGGATTAAAGCCAGTAGTTGAGATAGATAACAGAGTTGTGGGAGATGGGTCTATAGGAACAATAACAAAAGAGTTGAAGAGATTATATGAAGATATAGTTAGAGGGAGAGATGAAAGGTTTGTAAAATGGTTAACCTTTGTAAAATGATCATCGCTTATATGTATGATATGCTCTTACATGAGCTCTAAGATCCTCACCGTTATCAAACTCTTTATTACATTCGAAGCATAGATACTTGCTGTTACTCCCATGTATGACTTGCATATGTTGCATCAACTCTTCAATCTGCTTGAAACTTTTATTACATATATCGCATTTATGTTTCTTAAACATAAGCTATCTATGACAGTAAAATATTTATAATTATTCATGAGTAGTGAATTTACATGCATAAAATTAGGTGATCATATGGAGTTATCTGGCGCTAAAGCATTTATAAAAGCCTTAGAAGAACAAGGCGTAAATATAGTCTTTGGTATGCCTGGAGGTGCAAACCTTCCATTATATGATGAGTTATATGCTAGCAATATTAGACATGTATTAGTTAGGCATGAGCAATCTGGAGCTCATATGGCAGATGGTTATGCAAGAGTTAAAAGAAAGGCTGGAGTATGTTTTGCTACTTCTGGACCTGGAGCTACTAATCTAGTTACTGGTATAGGCACAGCATATATGGACTCTATTCCTATGATAGCAGTAACTGGACAAGTTCCTAGAGCTATGATAGGAAGAGACGCATTCCAAGAATGTGATATAGTTGGCATATGTACATCCATAACTAAATATTGTTTCCA
Source organism: Candidatus Nitrosocaldaceae archaeon (assembly GCA_026002835.1). The sequence continues at coordinate 43,210 of BPGC01000009.1, read as the reverse complement.
ACCATATTCAGCAAAAGAAGTTCCAGAGACTGTAAAGAAAGCATTCTATCTAGCAGAGAGTGGTAGACCAGCACCAGTTCTAATAGATCTTCCTAAAGATGTTCAGCAAGAAGTAGATGATGTAGAATTTCCTGATATAGTAAAGATTAGAGGCTATAATCCTCATGTAGATCCAGATCTTGAGCAAGTTAGTAAGGCTGTAGAATTATTACTAAAGGCTGAAAGGCCGATAATAATGGCTGGAGGAGGTGTTAATATTGCTGGAGCATTTCATGAACTTCAAACGTTGGCTGAGATGTTAATGATCCCAGTTGCTACTACATTCAAAGGTAAAGGTGCATTCCCAGAGAACCATCCATTAGCATTAGGTCCAATAGGTATGCATGGTCATGCTGAGGCTAATAAATTGATAATCGAGGCTGATGTATTGTTAGCAATTGGCGCTAGATTCTCAGATAGATCTGTGGGAAGGTTCGATGAATTTGGTAAAGGTATGAAGATAATACATATTGATATAGATCCTGCTGAGATAGGGAAGAATAAGAAGGCCGATGTTCCTATAATTGGTGATGTTAGAGCATCTTTAAGAGCATTGATAAAGATGCTAACAAATAAGATTGTAAAGAAAGAAGAGACTCCTTGGCTTAAGAAGGTTAATGAGACTAGAGAATATTATAAAGAGATATTAAAGGATCATTCTGGAGAGATTACCGCTAAAAAAGCATTAAAGAAGTTAAGAGAAGTTCTTCCTGCAGAAAGTATAGTAACTACAGAAGTTGGTCAATGCCAGATGTGGGCTTCATTACATTTTGATGTTATCTACCCTGGAACATTCTTCAGTTCTACTGGATTAGGAACTATGGGATTTGGCTTTCCAGCATCAATAGGAGCAAAGGCAGCTAGACCAGATCTTCCAGTAGTAGATATCGCTGGTGATGGTAGTTTTAACATGACTGAGAACTCATTAGCTGTATCTGTTACCGAGGACTTTCCAGTAATTGTATTCTTGATGAATAATGCATCTTTAGGGATGGTAGCACAATGGCAGAGGATGTTCTATAATAGAAGGATGATTGGAATAGATCTAAAGCGTGTTCCAGATTTTGTTAAACTAGCAGAAGCATATGGAGCACAAGGTATTAGAGTTCAAAATATGCAAGAATTGGAGAATGCTATAAGGGTCGGTTTGAAGAGCGATGTAACTACAGTTATAGATATACCTATAGATCCAGAGGAGAATGTATTACCATTCGTAGCACCTGGAACTGGACTTAAAGATATGATATTAGCGGCATAGGGAGTATTATGTGGAGTATCATTTCTGCGTTAGTTGAGAATAAACCTGGAGTGTTATTCAGAGTAACTAATATGTTCAGAGCCAGGAATTTTAATATTGAAAGTTTATCTGTTGGACCTACAGAACAACCAGACCTGTCTAGGATAACAGTAACTATAGATGAAGAAGAACCAGTAATAGATCAATTAGTCAAGCAATTAGATAAATTAGTAGATGTCGTTGAAGTTTTAAGACTAGATGTTAATAATACAGTTCATAGAGAGTTAGCATTAATAAAGATTAAGTTAAAGGATCCGAGTCATAGAATCGAGATAATAAACTTGGCAAACATATTTAGAGGTAAAATTGTTGATATTAGTAAGGGATCGATAATGGTAGAGATAACTGGAACTACTGATAAGATCAATGCTTTTATAGCATTGGTTAAAGATTATAATATAGTTGAGATGGCTAGGACTGGAGTTACTGCATTAGCAAGAGGTGTAGCAAGTGAGTGAATATATTAGGATATATGATACTACATTAAGAGATGGAGAGCAGACGCCAGGTGTTACATTAACTGCTGAAGATAAATTGATAATTGCAAGACAGTTAGATAAGTTAGGAGTCGATGTCATAGAGGCTGGTTTTCCTATAGTATCTAAAGGAGAGCAAGTTGCCATAAAATCTATAGTTAAGGAAGGTTTAAATGCTGAGATCTCTGGACTTGCAAGATCAGAAAAGATGGATATAGATGCTGCATTATCTTGTGATCTCAAATATGTTCATACATTCATAGCAACATCTGATATACATCTAAAATACAAGTTGAAGATAAGTAGAGAAGAAGCATTAAAGAAGGCTGTTGAGGCTGTTGAATATGCAAAGAGACATGGATTGTTAGTAGAGTTCTCAGCAGAAGATGCTACTAGAAGCGATAGAGAATTTCTTAAACAAGTATATCAAGCAGTAGTTGATGCTGGTGCTGATAGGATAGACGTTCCAGATACTGTTGGATATGCTACACCAAAGTATATCTATGAACTTATACATGAATTAAGAGATATAATTAAAGTTCCTATAAGCATACACTGCCATGATGATTTTGGTTTGGCAGTTGCTAACTCTATAGCTGCTATAGAAGCTGGAGGAGATTGTGCTCATGTAACTATAAATGGTATAGGAGAGAGGGCTGGTAATGCTTCATTAGAAGAGTTTGTCATGGCTCTTCATTGTTTATATAACAAGAAGACTAATATAAAGACTGAATTATTATATGAAACTTCAAGATTGGTATCTAGTCTTACTGGTGTAATAGTTCAACCTAATAAAGCTATAGTTGGAGAGAATGCATTTGGTCATGAGTCTGGTATACATACTCATGGTGTATTGTCAAACCCATTAACATATGAACCCATAAGTCCAGAGATGGTTGGAAGGAAGAGATGGATTGAGGCTGGAAAACATGCTGGAGCTCATGGCGTATCAGCCATGCTTGAAGAATATGGTTTGAAGCCTACTAGAGAAGAGTTAAAAGCAATTGTTAGTAAGATAAAAGAGTTAGCAGATAAAGGTAAAAGGATAACTGATGCTGATCTGCTTACAATAGCATCAGAGATTATGAGAAGATCTGGATTAGAAGAGAAGATCAGATTACATGACTTTGTAGTAACTACTGGTATCAATGTAGTTCCTACAGCATCTGTTAGGTTAGTTTTAGATGGTAAAGAGTACGTATCTGCCGAGACTGGTTTAGGTCCAGTAGATGCAGCATTAAAGGCAATACAAAAGATAACAAGTGAGATGGTAAGCATAAAGTTGAAAGAGTTTAGATTAGAAGCTATAACTGGAGGTTCTGATGCATTAGCAGAGGTAAGCATTAAAGTTGAGGATAAATTTGGTAATATGGCAACTGCTAGAGCTGCTGGAGAGGATATAGTAGTTGCTAGTGTGCAAGCCATGATCAATGGAATAAATAAGATAATGCTAAAGAGAGTTATGGATAAAGAAGAGCAGAAGTTGAGGGAATACACAATCTAAATTTTTTAAGAGATAAATAATGCTACTCTTTATGCTATTATCATGAAGATTGTTTTAATGCCTGGAGATGGAATTGGACCAGAACAGATGAATGCTGCTAAAAAAGTATTATATGCTATCAAAGATATTTTATCATTAAAATTTGAGTTAGAAGAGGTAGAGGCTGGAGATCAGGCTTTAGCAAAATATGGAAAGGCATTACCAGATCATACATTAGCAAAGATCGAAGAGGCTGATGCTTGTCTAAAAGCTCCTATAGGTTCTAGCGCATCTGATGTTATAGTTTATCTAAGAAGAAAGTTTGATCTATATGCAAACCTAAGACCAGCAAAAACATTTCCTAACATAAAAGGATTGAGAGATAATATTGATATGCTAATAGTTAGAGAGAATACAGAAGATCTCTATGCTGGGTTAGAATATGAATTAGATGATGCTAGTATTGCTATCAAAGTTATAACTAGAAAGGCATCTCTAAGGATAGCAGATACAGCTTTTAAACTAGCTATGAATAGAAGGAAGAGAGTTCATGCAGTTCATAAAGCAAATCTATTAAGAAAGACCGATGGTTTATTTGCTAAGTGTTGTAGAGAGGTTGCTGAAAAGTATGATGTTGAATATAATGAGCTCTTAATAGATGCTGCTGCTATGAATCTAATAAGAAATCCTGAAGAGTTCGATGTTATAGTTACAATGAACATGTTTGGAGATATATTATCTGATGAAGCTGCTCAAGTTGTAGGAAGTTTAGGTATAGCTCCATCAGCAAATATTGGTGATAGCTTTGCTATCTTTGAACCAGTTCATGGTTCTGCTCCAGATATCGCTGGTAAAGGGATAGCAAATCCGATATCATTAATATTATCAGCAAAGATGATGTTTGAATGGCTAAGTAAGAAAGATAAGAAGTTCTTAGAAGCATCTAAGATGATTGAAGATGCTGTATATAATACATTAAGAAAAGGTATAATGACTCCAGATATAAATGGAAGTAATACTACAGATGAGGTTACAGATGCAATAATAAATGAGTTAAGGAGTTAACCTTTCTGTATCTCTAGGATATAATACAACTTCTCTTATGTTCTTTGTATTTGTTAGCACCATCATCAATCTATCAAACCCTAATCCCCAGCCTGAATGAGGAGGCATGCCCCAATCAAACGCTCTTAAATGATCGGCAAAATCTTTTGGATCTAATCCTTGTTCTCTTAATCTAGCTCTTAACTTTTCTGGATCATGTTCTCTCCTCCCTCCAGATGCTAATTCTAGATAACCATACTGTAGATCAAAAGAGCATGATAACTCCTCATTATCTTCTTTAGCATGTATATAGAATGGCTTTAACTTTAATGGCCAATCTTTTATGAAATAGAATCCTTTATGCTTCTCTTCTAATAGCCTAAGAGCATGATCTGGAAGATCGTCTCCAAACTCTATATCAATTCTATCTTTAACCTCATCTATAACTTGTTCATATGTCAATCTTTCAAATGGTATGCTTGGAACTTTTAGATCTAGATCTAACTCTTCTAATTCATTACTAGCATTATCTTTTATAGCAGTAATTGTATCTACTATCAACTCCTCAGCAATCTTCATAACATCCTCAGCGTCTAGGAATGCTGCCTCTATATCTATGCTTATAAACTCATTAAGATGCCTAACTGTATGAGACTTTTCTGCTCTATAATATGGTGCTATCTCGAATACTCTATCTAATGCCATAGTCAATTGTTCTTTATATAACTGAGGACTTTGAGCTAGATATGCCTGTTTATCGAAATATTTCAGTTTGAACAAATTTGCACCTCCTTCACTAGCACTTCCTATTATCTTTGGTGTATTAACTTCGATAAACCTATTCTTGATCAATGAGCCTCTTATGGCTTGTAATGCATGATGTCTAATCTTGAATATGGCTAGGGTTTTAGGATTTCTAAGATCTAAAGCTCTAGAATCTAATCTAACATCCAAACCTGCCTTTACTCTCCCAGTTGGATCTATAGGTAATGGATGTTTAGCCTTTGATAATACATCTATACTATCTGCCTTTATCTCAACTTTATATGCTTTAGCCTTGCTCTTCTGAACTATACCATTTACAGCTATTATACTCTGCTTTGTTACATTGAAATCTCTTGTTATAACTTGAATACTCCCAGATACATCACGTATTATCAAGAATGTTATTGCTCCTAACTCTCTGATATCTTCTACCCAACCAGTAATCCTAACTTTTTCTCCTGTCATATCTTCATTTATATCTGATATGTAATGGCTCCGATGTATATCCATACAAGCAGTAGATTACGCTTGAAATTTATTCTTTTCATTTATAATAAAGGTATATGTATCCTAACAATAGATAAATTATTGTGCATTCATTAAAAGTTAAGGATCTGAAAGCATATTACTTTACTAGTAAAGGTGCAGTGAAAGCATTAGATGGAGTATCATTTATGCTAAAAGATGGAGAATCAGTTGGTATTGCTGGAGAATCTGGCTCTGGTAAAAGTACGTTAGGTTTTGTATTGATGAGAATGCTCCAAGAACCTGGAAAGGTTCTTGATGGGAGTATATTTCTTGATGATATCGATATAACTAGATTAAGCAATAAAGAGTTCGATGAGCAGATAAGATGGAAGAGAATTGCTATGGTATTTCAAGGTGCGATGAACTCCTTAGATCCAGTATACAAAATTAGAGATCAATTAGTAGAGATTATGCAATTCCATAACTATCAAGGAGATTTCAATAAAAGAGCAGAAGAAGTTATAACTCAAGTTGGATTAGATAGATCAGTATTAGATAGATATCCTCATGAATTGAGCGGGGGTATGAAGCAGAGAGTCGTTATAGCGATGGCTTTATTGTTAAAACCAGAATTATTGATCGCTGATGAACCTACTACTGCATTAGATGTTTTAGTTCAAGCACAGATAATGAACCTATTCAAAAAGTTAAAGAAGGAAGGTATGAATATAATGCTAATAACTCATGATCTAGCAATAATATCAGAGATAGCAGAGAGGATAGGAATAATGTATGCTGGAGAGTTAGTAGAGTTCGACACTTCTGAAGAGATATATAATAATCCTAAACATCCATATACTCAGGCGTTAATCAACGCAATTCCAAGGCTTAGAGGAGATAAAAAACTATCATACATAAAAGGAAATCCTCCTAATCTAGCAAATCCTCCTAAAGGTTGTAGATTTATAGATAGATGTCCTCATGCAATGGATATATGCAAAAAAGAACCGCCATTAGTAAAGAGTAAAGATGGGTATGTTAGATGTTGGCTTTATGATTCATAATATAGATAATATTAATGATAATAGTAATGATAAGCCTACTATTCTTGAAAACTTTACTATATTATCCATAGAATGGATATCAACATCTCTATTTTTATTCATATATCTTATAACATTTATTATTAATGGTGATGCTGATAAAGCAGATAATGCATAGAGTGGAGTTAGGTTAAAGATGATGCCAGAGATTATAAGCGAATAGATCAGGATTGGAAATACTATAAAGAATTTAGATGCCTTCTCTTTGCCTAATATAATAACTAATGTTCTTCTCCCTTTAGCTTTATCTGCATCATGATCTGGAAATGAGTTTACAAATAATACTACTGATGATAATAAACCTATTATTATGCTATTATATACAACGTCTAGTGTTATAATGCTGGTTTGTACATAAAACGTTCCTAACACTATCATACTGCCTTTTATCGCTACGAATAATTCTCCTAATCCTAGATTTACTACTTTATTAGAGTAAAAGTATATTGATATTATAGCAAATCCTAGAATTATTGCTATAACTATACCTTTTATCAATACAAAATAGAAGCCTATCAACGAACCTATTATTAGCATTATCAATCCTAACCTATACACATCTTTAGGATTAAGCAATCCTTCTGGTAATACTCCAGTTCCTCCACTAAACGGAGTTCGTTTTGTTATCTTATCAATACCTCGCTTAAAGTCCCAGTAATCGTTCAATAGATCTACACTAGAATGTAGAGATATAATGCCAATGTATGTTAGAATGGCATATGCTATATCTATATTAGCATATAAATATGCTAATGCTAAACCATTACTAACCGCTATAATACTAGCAAGAAGAAACTTGATCCTTACTGCTCTTAACCATACCCTAATCAATTAGACCAACGACTCATCATTAACTGGTAATGGCTTCCTTCCAGCAAAACCCTCATCCTTTCCATGCCAAAACTTTACCTCATCCTCTCCTAACTTCCAGCACAACCATACCTCTTCGTCAAACCTTTTACTAGGAAAATCTAATAATCCTTGTTCTAAACTCTTGATTATTATTCCCATACTCTCTAACTCTTCTATACCTTTGTAAAGATTAGCTATGGCTTTGTTCAACTCTTGCTTCTTCTCTATGTATATTTGTAAGGAATCTAACGATGCAGCTCTAGCCAATTCATCTTGTAATAGCATTATATGATCTTTCAATTTTATCAATAATCTAACTTTGTTCTTAATCTCTGGTAATACTCTATTTGCCTGCTGTGGAGTGTAATATTGGAACATAATATTTAGCATGATAATAAGTAATTTAATTATTGCTATTAAAAAATAGAATGAGCTTATATACTCTTCTTCCTATAAGCATATGCAATTATCGCTGCTAGTGATGCTCCTACTAATGCTACACTTCCTATTACCGCTTCATTCAATACATTGAATGCTATATAGAATGTCTTTATTATAGGATCTCCTATTTCTGTTTGTACTTCGGTAGTATAAGCTCCTATAGTGTCTGTATCACATGTATTATTTCCAGTACCACTATCATCTAATACACTTATTGTGAAATCATCTGGATATGTTTTAGTTACTGAACCACCAGGAGGTATTGGTGATGGTAATAATACTACTTGGCATATATCTTCGTCTGGTTCATATACAACCCATGCTGTAATTACTGTGTTACCTAATCCACTACTCTCCATGGTTAGAGTTAGATCTGTACTAGAACCAGGAGTAGGTATAGGATTTGGAATTGCAGTTAATGTTCCGAAATCACATCCATTTGTTCTGTCTAGCTCAACATTTAGATTATTAACTGGTGGAGGAACTGTAACTTCAACACTCCATTCTGGATTATAGCCATCTTTCTCTACTAAAATCTTGTACGTTCCAGCTACAGTTAACCATCCATATCTTCCATCTGAGCCAGTTACTTGTGGATTTGTTGTAGGTATATGATCTGATGGTGCTGGAATTACAAAATTACCACTTCCTTCTGGAAATTCTCTATATAGTGTTACTGTAGCTCCTTCTAATGGTCCATTTGTACATGACTCTGTTATAGTTCCGCTAGGATCTATAAATATTATATCGCCTATCTCTATAGCATCCTCTACTCCTGGATCATTTGGCGGAAAGTCTGAATTATCTGGTGGACAATCAACATATATTGTTAGCGTTGCTGTACCACTTGGAAATATACCTCCAGTTTCACTAGGATATATTATTACTTGCCATTCGTTACCTCCTATATTTGTCATCCATTTCTCTACTTTTACACCATTTGGCCATTCTATTACTGCTAATGCTTCAACTGGCTCACAAAACTCTATAGTCTTTATTATCTCTAATGGAGTTGTTCTTCCATGTAATGGTATACCGTTATCTTCACCTACTTCACTAGGTATCTCTATATCATCTGGTAATTGCGTTAATGCTCTATTACCAAAGTTTATACTCTTCAGATAACATCTCCAGGCGACAAATTATCTAGCCAATGACCATTACTAAATTCTGGATATGTCTGTATTCTTCCTTCTGGTAGAATCTCATATACATATACACCAGTATTGCTTAATATTGGTATATCTAACAAATACATACCCGTCTCATCTTCTTGTGTATTAGGATCATCATCCATAGTTGTTGTACACAATTCGCCTATAACAGATACATAAGCACATATCTCTACACCAGCAACTCCTGGTTCTCCAGCATCCCATTCACCATTATTTATTATATCATCCCATTTAAAGCCTGTAATAGTTGCATGTGGTAAATTCTCTATAGCTGTATTACCAAAGTTTATATCTTCAATAACATCTCCAGGCGATAAATTATCTAGCCAATATCCTCCTTCGACTTAGTATCCTCCTTCTCCGATTAGAACTGGATATGTCTGTATAGTTCCATTCGGTAGAATCTCATATACATATACATAATTTAAATTCCATATAATTATATTCTAATACTAACATCTCCAGCAAACACTCTTCTTATACTATTATCATCTAATACAACAATCAATGAGCCATCTCTATCAATATTTACGGCATCTGCATCATATTCTTCATCGAATGATCTAACTTTGACTCTTTTATTCAATGTTATACATCTCTTCTTATAATCTTCAAGTAATTGCTCATCATCTAGTTGCATATATCTCTTCTCTATGTTCTTTAACAATCTTCTCATAAAATCTATTCTATCTATATCTCTCTTTAACTCATCTTTTAATGAGGTTGCATTATCAGCATACCTAGAAGGATTGTCTATATTTGCATTTATACCTATACCTATAACTATATAATTTATCTTGTCTTGCTCACTACTCATATCTAGCAATATACCAGATACCTTTCTGTCATTGATCATAACATCGTTTGGCCATTTCAGAGTAGCCTCTAAACCAAGCATAGCAATTGTATCTGTTATTGCTAGCCCAACTGCTAGTGGTAATAAAGTTGCTCTCCATGGTTCGATCTCTGGTTTTAGGATTAATGAGAACCAGATACCACCTTTAGGAGCATGCCATACTCTTCCTCTCCTTCCTCTACCTCTTCTCTGCTCTTCTGCTATTATTATTGTGCCTTCTTCTTCTTTATCTGCTATCGATATAGCTAGATCTTGTGTAGAATCTATGCTCATCTTATGAATTATCTTTTTACCAATGAATTCGGTATCCAAACCATCTTGTATCTCCCATGTAAGTAATAACTTGCTTTTAGCAATAAGTTTATAGCCTTTACCTTTCTTAGCCTCTATAACATAGCCATACCTTTTTAATAATAATATATTCTTCCATACAGCCTCCCTACTTATTCCTAATTCCTTGCTTAACTCTTCTCCAGATACATAGCCTTCTCTATTCTTAAGTATTTCTAATATCCTTACTATATTCATGATAACTCTTTGATATATGCTTCAATAGATGCCTTATCACTAGCATCTGGGTAATATTTTAGATATAATCTTAGATCCTCAACAGCATCTTTATTCTTTCCCAATTCTAACCTTGCTATAGCTCTATTCTTATATATTGGAGCAAATCTGTTGGGATTTATCTCTATTGCTCTAGTATAATACTCTTCTGCTCTCTTATAATCCTTGATCTTCAGATATAGGTTCCCCAATCCTCTATACGCTAGATAGAACCGTTTGTTAAATGCTAGAGCTTGTTTATAGCATTCTTCTGCTCTCTTGTAATCTTTTAGATCTGAATAGATAACTCCTAGCATATACCATACTCTAGGATTATCCTCTTTAGAATTGCTTAACAATTCTAATGCCTCTTCATGCTTTCCTAACAACCTTGCCCTCTCTGCTTCAAAACATACTCTATTCGATCTCAAGAATTTGAGATTATCTTTAACATACATACTCATATCATCTGGCACTAATAGTAAGGTTAGATTATCATCTTCTTCCCATAACTCCTTGAACTTTTGCTCTTCAATAGCTCCCATCTTATCTGGTTCTGGAATATATGTTAGAATCTTTCTCTTACTTTCATCATAACCTTGAATTACTAGAGCATGTTGAACTACATCCTTTATTCCTGGCATTATAACTATAGGAGCAAAACCTTGTTCTATCCTCTTCTTCAGATCTTTGATATCACCTTTATAGATGAATGTTTTAAAGTTATGCTTCTCGGCTAACTCTATACCTTCGATCATTATACTAGCCTTAACATTAGGATATTTTCTTGCTATACTTTTTGCTTCTTCTAATGGTATATCTTGATGCCAGTATCTAGCTACAACGCTTATAACCAATGGTAAGCAGATGTTATCCTCATCCTCTCTAACTAACGGTAAGTCTAGTATCCTTTCTGTTTGCAATTTAGATAAGATATATTATAATCAAATAAAAACTATATGCTATGAGTATGTATAAATAGATCATTAGTTACTAATATATTTATGCTTGGGGAATATATATTAGCTATAATTAGTATGTTTGTAGGTGTGCTTGGTAAAATTATTTATGACAAATACAGAGATTATAATAAAAGAAAAAAGTTTGAAGATAATTGGAAAGGTAAAATGCGACCTCTGATAGATGAGTTTAATGAATTAAAAAATAAATTGGAAAGTATAAATAATAATGCTGATAAACTAACATATAATAATATAAATGAATTGATTAGAAAAGCGATTCGAATTACTGAATTGTTAAAAGAAATACAAGATGAGGATATTATAAATGCGATTAACAAAGATAAGAAGATTGATTTTTACTTCAAAAGACTTCAAGAATGTAAAATTGAAGACAAAATAAAATACAAAGTGTTAGATATATCCCCATTACTTAGATATGAATTAATAAAAGGTGATATTAATTCTGAAATAGAAGCAATAATTCCTGCTCAGAGTAAAGAACTAACTAAATTGCTTAGAGACTTCTCATCTAAGTATCAAAATATTAAAATAAAAGATACTATTACTGATAATGACATATCTAAAGCTTTCCCACAACTAATGATGCTGGTCAAACAGAATAAAAGAAAATACTGCAATTTGTATAAAGGACTTAATTTTATAATCTCTATACAAGAAGCTACTAATAATAAAAATAAATATGATCTAGAAATTAAATATACACATGAATCTTATCAACGTATAATAGCATTATATGAAAATTGGTTTGATAAATTAACTCAAAATGTTCATGAACAACTTAGTCATCCTACTCCTAATACTAGAGGCGGAAATCAAAAAATACTTGAGAAAATAGATAAAATGATATTGCCAGAAATACCACATTATATTATTGATATTATGGAAAGAAATCATATTAATATATGTGCAGAACACTATGAATCCAACTATAATATTAAAGATAATTGATAGTTTAACAAATAACAAAATTATGAACGATAAAGTATCAGAAGATATACTTAATGTATTTAACAATATTGGTATAGAAATATCAGATGAACGTAATATACAATTTAATAGAGAAGATAGATTAAAACTAGCAATAATAGCATTAAAGAATGGAGTGGATATAAAGGAGGTAGCAAAGGTATTATCATGGAAAGATTTTGAGTACTTTGCTAGCATAATCCTAAATGAACATAATTATCAAGTATATAACTCAGTAAGGATAAAGAGGTTAGAGATAGATATACTAGCAATAGATGATCTAGCATTGGTAATAGATTGTAAGCATTGGAAGTATAATAATAATTCTATGCTTAAAAAGGCTGTAGAGAAGCAGATAAGAAGAATTGAATTGTTATTAAATAGCAATAGATTTGATATAAGTTATGCTGTTCCTATAATACTAACATTACATGAATCTATCTCATTCATAGATAAAGTTCCTATAGTTCCTATAACAAAGTTTGATAGTTTTATTGGAGAGTTTAAAGGTTACCTTGATCATATCTGTATTATAAAACGTTAGTCTATGATAAACATTATTATATATACAATTACTGTTAATATTAGAAATATCTTTGTTAGATGTAATGATTTATCTAATGCTTTTGAGTAATCATCGAATACTTCAGAGCCCATAAGCATCAACCTTGTTTCAGATGCTAATAATCTATAATTTGATCTTTTTAATCCGCTTATTGCTAGTTTAGATAATTCCAAAAATATTCTTGCTAGATAATCCCAATCGCTTTTGCTTCCTAGTGTATAATAGCCTTGTCTATTCCTTGCTCTGCCAGATGTAGCATGTGTATCCGATGTGCATATATCTAACATCTTTATGCCATTTGTTTCTAAGAATTTTACTATATGCTCCCTTAAACCAAGCATCATATTATTTGCATCTGCCCATCCTATAGTATAGATATTATCATTAACCTTGATTGCTAATACACTCAAACCGCCATTGCCTATATCCTCCTGCATATCAAAGTTTACCTCTTTACTATCTGCTGAACCTACCATAAATGGATACTGCTCAGCATCTGCTAATTTATTTAATACATCTTTGCATGCATCTATCATATCCTTCTTATCCTCATCATTAAGATGTTCTCCTAAAGCATTGTGTGTATCAACCAATAACATATTAAATCCTAGATTCTTTGCATACTCTTCAACGGCATGTTTAACATCTTCTTCAACATCCTCCATACCATATGGCGATAATGATAAGAAGAGTAAAGCGTTGTTACCAAATGCTAAACCAGTTACTCTTGCTTTATTAACTATACTTATCACTGGTTCTGAGCATTTATTATTATTATCTATAACATCTAACTTATCTAGACTATTTATATAAGCTGATACCTCTTCTCTAGAAGGTATGTTCATTCCATGATCAGATATGCTATGCATGATCATGCTCTTCATACCATTCTTTGAATAATATTCATGAACCTCTGCTGGTAGATTACTACCTCCAACAGGATTGAATGGACCTGGATGTATATCTGGTAATACTAGAGCAATATTATCTAATACTAGAGCTCTAGTCTTTACATAGGTATAACTAGCCTTTTTGCTCATCATCTTCTCCATAATCTTTGGATTATTCTCAGTCCATGCTAATAGATATGCTTGTAGTAATCTAAAAGTACTCTCGACCCATGGTTTTCCAGATCTATCAGCAAGTATACTCCATGCTATACCTAATGCTAATAATATCGAACCGAATAATAAACTCTGATAATCAAACAACAATGGAATATCACTCATAGTTATAAACAATAGTAAAGGCATTATTGGAGCTATAAGCAATGCTTTAGAAAATTTAGTACCAAATACTGCTCTAAATATACTTATCCTAAATCCTACCAATAGCATCATTCCTTCAACTATATATCTAGGAGTTGTATGAGAAAATATCATGTTTGCTAATATGCCTAATGAAACTGTAATTAGCCAGAATAGCATACCAAATGCTGCTATATGATGAACTTTAGATATATTGACTGTCTCTAAATCTTTTAACAATCTATAATCTAGATGGATGAGCAGATATGCTAAAATTACAGATAAAGGTAATCTATATACTAATTTATTAAGATCATTTAGGTTGATCAAGATAGATATTATTGCAGTTGATACAAGCATTATAACTAGTGAGGTTTTGTATGAAGATGGATTTATTAAAGTTAGATAAAATCTTTTATGAATATTGCCTACTGAGTCGCTCATCCTATTGGGAATAACAATTTGATCAATATAGAGATACCTATGAAACCAGCAGCTATTGCGAAGACATACTCTGGTCTAATCTTATACCCTTTAGTCTCATCCTCAAAGAATCTTAACAAACCAGCACTTGAAGCAGGTAATGGAGCTGATTTCTTCTTCTTGCTAGAGCTCATACCATTTCTATGATACTAATTAAATAAATCTCTTTCTATACGTTAGATGGATATGAAAGATATTTATTAGTGAATGAGATATTATTTATAATGAAGTATAAAATATTAGCAGCAATATTGCTAATTATAGTAATAACTATGCCTATCTCACTATATGCAGAGAATAAAACCGTTATAATAGGTAAAGGAGACTGGGAATCCGATGAAGAAAAAGGTAAGGTAGGATTCTTTATCATTAAAGAGGATGGAGAGATAAAAAGAGCATTCTTCAAATTTCTAGATAAGGGGAATTGGCTTGCAATAAATCTTGATAAATGGACTGAGAATGGAGGGATGGTAATGAATAATGCTGGTGATATGGCTATGATAGTATTAGAAGATGGTAAAGGAGAGTTCCATGCTCATGGAGAAGGGCATAATGAAGAGTATAGATTTGATTATACAGTAACAGAAATTACTCTATAATGATCAATGCTATATTTCTCATAGTATAAATACTAACAAACTGATAGTTTATATATTATTCAAACCTTAATTCTATTATGGTAAAGATAACTGTATTAGAGAACGGTCCTATAATAGTAGAAAATAATGGCAAGAAGATAGCTTTATGTAGATGCGGTGGTTCTAATAATAAGCCATACTGCGATGGCACGCATCAAAAGATAAACTTTCAAGCACCAGCAGCAGATGTTGAGGTCTAATCTTTCTTTATTTTTGCTAGTATCTCTAGATAACTGTTGATAAGTTTAGCTATATCTAACTGCCTTGTTATCTCTTTCTCATTTGTAAGTATTGGTATCAATTCGTTTATCTTTTTGATTATAACATCGTAGAGATTAAGCTCATCATTAACTTGCTTAACCTCATCCTTTTTATCTTCTTTATGCTCTTCTATCTTCTTACCACAGTTTACACAGATTATCTTATCCTCGAACTTTACTTGAACTCCATTACAGGCTTCACACGGTTCTGATAGTAGAGTACCTCCTTTCCTAAGTAGTTCTGCTGCTAAAGATAACATATCCTTGCTCAATGATCTAATATTATGATAAGAGATAAATAAAAGTTAATCCTTTAGAGGAATCTTTTAATATTAAGAAAGCGTATGTTAAAATGATAAATGGCGAGTATATGCAAAAAATGTGGTTTGCCGCAAGATCTATGTGCATGCGTAGAGTTAGATAAAGAACAAGTTAAGATAATAGTTAGGCTAGAGAAGAGGAGATTCAATAGAGATGCTACTCTCATTGAAGGTTTTAGTAAAGGTACAGATATCAATAGCGTTGTTAAACATTTGAAGAACAAACTAGCATGTGGAGGAACTGCTAAAGATGGATGCATAATCTTACAAGGAGACCATAGATATAATATAAAAAAGTATCTGACTGAACTAGGCTTTAACGAGAATGCAATTGAAGTCCATTGAGATAAAATGGATATAAAGAAGAATTTATTTCAACTCCTCTTACTTCTTTATTCTGGACTTATTATGGTTATCTCAGCATTTATGCTCATATCATTTCCTATAGGAGCATATACCGTTTTCAACACAGAGATAGGAGATGCTATAACATATCAACATCCAATAGAGTTAACATCTAATATTACCATAGAGTTAGGTGAAGGTTTTATAGTATTATGGTGTATATATCTAGCATTATTCTCAATATTACTATTCAAGAATAGAAATATATTGCATGCTTTACTTATATCTATAAAAAATTATACACATCCATATAATAATAAACTTGCTATGATAATAGTATGGTTTGCTATATTATTAGTAGGTTCAAAAGCTATAGATTTTATCCAACAACAATTCGGTATAGAGATTGGAGAGATCAAGGAAGATAATCTATTATTAAAATTCTTTAATCTTACTACTGCTCCTCTAAAAGAAGAACCGATATTTAGGATAATGCTTATAGGTTTACCAACGTATCTATTCTTTACTAATAAGAGGTTTAATTATAAAGAGTTTCTATATACTTTATGGCTTCCAAGTAGATATGTTAATAATAGAAAGGTATCTGTTTTGATAATAACAAGTGCTGTGATATTTGGTCTATTGCATATATTGTCTGGCTGGGAGTATGGAAAGTTTACACAATCTACATTTGCTGGAATATTATTAGGGTTTGTATATTATAGATATGGTTTACATGCATCTATTATATTGCATTGGTCTGCAAACTATTTTCTAACATCTTATGGTTTATTCACAAATGCTGTCTTTGCATTCCCATGGGACGATGTTATTAATAATCCATTATTAGCATGGTTGGATCTATTACTAACAACAATTGGGATTATAGGTTTAGCATTATATGCTGGTTTATTGATAAAAAGGTTTAGAATTAGTTTAATGGATTATTCCTAATCTTGTTACCTCTAAACCATGCTTCTCTAGCTCATCAGCAAATATATTCAATCCTAACGAGTCTCCAGCAAGATGTCCAAGAATAACAAGATTTCCATCTACAGTGCTAGCCTTCAGCTTTGCCAACTCTTCATTACTGATATGAAGATATACTACTGTATTAACATCTGCTACGAAGTATAATTTTGCTATCTCTGCTCCTCCATTTGTTCCAGCAGCTATAACTACTGCATACCTATTAACTTTGTTATCTGCATCGCCATAAACTACTAATGGATCAGTATAAGCATCTCTAAACTCTGGTATCTGTTTAACGCTATCTATTATATCAGATACTTTTTCTATTTTGCTCGCTTTTAATGTATTAACAATCCTTTGCCTCATCAATTCATCACAAGGTAGATGAATATTCAATAATGGCATATTCAGCATCTCAGCAACCGCTATAGTATTGGTATATATGGATGTATGAGTTCTAAGCATGACTTTCTGTTTTAATGCATTTACCGCTTCTTTTGCTAATTCTTCATCTATACCATAAGCAAGCATATACTCTATATGCCTATCAAATACTTTATGGAAATCTAACATACTTTTGCCTATTGGATGGTGAGCAATTATAGCATCGTAACCTTGCTCTTTAGCAAGCATTATTATTGATGGATCAACATCTATTGTTAGCAAGACCTTTTTGATATTATCACCTTCTACATGAATTGCACTATCTGCTGGAATACGATCCATATTAGCAAGTTTTAATGCCAAGTTCATTATTTCTCGTGTATTCATAGCAGTTATTCTTTGCCAAACCTATATAATGATAATGCCAATACTTTAGTAGCAGTTATCAATTCTTTAATATCGATAGATTCATCTATACTATGTGCATCTGCTAGATCTCCAGGTCCCCAAACTATACTCTCTATACCATTATCAATTATATGCTCATTATCAGTAGAGCCAGGAAAGCATATGAACTTTGCATCTCCTATAATATCTAGTAACGATTGTTTTAGTATATTGCATATATATGATGATTTATCTAACTTAACTGGCTTTCTATATGCTATAATCTCAAACTCATGAATGCTCTTCAATTCATCTATTACTTTTAGGTACTCTTCATTTGGCAATATTCTCCTATCTATTATCAACCTACAGAGATCTGGTATTACATTCTCCTTAATTCCTCCTTCTATCATGGTTACATTACAAGTAGGAGTTGTATTCAATGCTTCTCTCTTCTTTAATATTTGCTGATACTCTTCAATCTTATCTATTATCTTCTTCGCTTTAATAATAGCATTAATACCTTTCTCTGGCAAAGATGCATGAGTTGCTTTTCCTCTAATGTTCATCTCTGCCCATAAAGCTCCCCTCTGATATGGTGCTATTGCTAATGAGGTAGGTTCTAATACAATTCCATATCTAACATCATTTGGAATATGTTTTAACAATTCAAGAGTTCCTGGTTCTGCACGCTCTTCTCCTATAGCAAATGTTAATAACAAATGTCTATCTATTATTCTAGGTATATGTATCATGATTGCTAATGCACTCTTCATATCTACTGCTCCTCTTCCATATAATTTGCCATCTTTAATAATTCCAGAGAATGGATCTATACTCCATAGATCAGAATTGCCTTCTGGAACTGTATCTACATGTCCATTTAATAATATTCTAGGTTCTTCATTCCATGCTATGATCTGAGGTCTATCTTTGAACGGTTTATATATTATCTTTATATTTAGATCATATTCTTCCAATCTACTCTTTATATACTCTATGCATTCTTTCTCTTCTCCTGGAGGATTTCTACTAGGAATCTTTATCAGATCAGAGGCTGTAGAGATTATATCATCTTTGATTGCATCTATCTTATCTATAATATCATTCATTATAAACTCCTGCTAAACGCTTCAAGATATCCTCATCTTCTACTGAACCTTTTGCTATTATGATATCATTAGCCTCTAGCTTGATATCTCCTTTAGGATGGAATTGCCATTTGTTAGTGCTACTCTTTTTTATGGCAATTATATCCATGCCAGTGCTAACCTCAATTCCAGACTCTGCATATGTTTTACCATCTAACTCGCTTCCTTTAACAATAACAATCCTAGTAATGATCTCATCGCTCTCTTTCACAGCATACTGTAATATTGGATGCATAGCTATGCCATGCAATACTATATCAGCTATATCTTTACTAGCATCTGATACTTTTTCAGATGAATATGCTATTCTTAACAATCCTCTAAGTTCGTTAACATTCTCAACTTGTTTTGCATAATTGAGTACGTTCAATTCAAGATCTGCCCGCAAATCTTCTAACTTGTCTTCAATGCTACTAACCTCTTCTGCTATCTCTTTACTATTGAATAATACTGAGTAATATGCTAGATCTATTGATAATTGAGATAATACAGTCATCTCTATTATTATCTCTCTTATCATATGTAATATCTTTGGCTCTTCTAATTCATCTAGACTAGGAAACTCTTCATGCTTGCCTATAATGAATACATTAAACTCTTCTAATGCTTGATATGGACCTTTTGCTATTATCTTATCATTTGCATATACTTTAACATCATCATTAGGATTTATTATCCATTCACCTTTAGGCTTCTTTATAGCTATTATATTCATGCTTGTCTCATCTTCTAACTCTTTTACTGTAATTCCATTAGCCTTAGAGCCTTGAGGTATTATTGTGCTAACTATAGTCTCTTCTAATAGATGTATGCTTTTTAGGAATGCTGGAGGCAAGCCTAGATTATCTAGTTGTATCTTTGCTAGATCTACTGCTGCAGAACTTATCATAACTGCAGAATCTATAACTTGTAAAACACCAGTTAATTCTTCGATCTCTTCTATACCTCTTGCAGCAAGCATTATTGATGCCCTAGCCATGAATATAAGTTCATCCATTCTATCTTCTAACTCGATAACCTCCTCGCTAAAATCTCGTTCTTTGAATAATATGCTAGAGTATGCAAGATCAAGCATTAATTCTGCGGTATCCTTGATCTCTGCTATCGCATCTTTTACATTTATGGGTTTATATTTGAGCTTTCTAGCACTCTTCACTCCATGCATATTTACTCATACACCTATAATAATACTATTATTACAGTAGATAATGCTAGCATGCCTATAACATCTGCAGTTGCTGTTATTATGGGAACTATCATATCATCTGGATCTATTCCCTTCCTATAACTTATATATGCTACAGTAATAGCCATTGGCATTATTATTATTGTTAATATCAAACCTGATATTAAGGCTAAAAGTGTAGTATCTTGTATAGATAATACAGCTAAACCTTGCAGATTATTAATAGAGTATGATAATATTCCTATTATTATGAATGTAGATATACTAGCAATTGATATTGCAATTAGATTGTTCTTGAATACTGGATTCTTTAGGGTAAACTCTAATATACCAAGATGGATTGTTGTAGATAGTCTAGAACCATAAGTTATTCCAAGATTTCCTCCTAATGCCAAGAATGCTGGAACAAGCATAAGTATGGATGGTTTTGATAATATATCTTTGCTCATTGATTCTAATAATAAACCAGCAAAGATCTCAACTACAGATATAATTATTAATAATGGTATCTGAGTCTTTAATAACTTCTTCAAACTCCAGAATATCTCATCGCTCATAGTAAACCCATCACCATCTCTGCTGATATGAATAATGCTAATACTCCAAATATATCTCCACTAACAGTTGCAACAGGGCCATGTATATTATCTGGATCTAATCCTTTTCTAAAACCTAAAAAGTCAAATATACTAACTATTACTAGTAATATAATACCACTAATCATTCCTGAAGAGAATGATATTAGCGTCAAAGCCCATAATGGTGTAATTGTGTTTGTAAATAGTAATAATGCTAGATAAGCAAATAATGCTATAACGATAGATATTACAGCACTATTGATTAGAGTTGCTAACATGGTATTTAGCAGATTTCTATTTCTACTAAATCGAGGTTCGATGATACCTAGATGTAAACCAGTTGCTAATCTAGAACCAAATACGCCATATATATTACCTCTAGTTGCTAATAAACCAGGGATCATTACTAACAATCCTGGCAATATCTCTAAAGAATGTCTCATGCCTACAAGGATAAACCCAGCTAACATGCTAGATGCTAGAGTTATTATCAAGATGGGTATAACTTGCTTCAAGATATTACTTATACTGTTATGCTTCATATAATGTCTAGTTGGATCATCATCAGTTGCCATATCATTTTAATAGACTCATTTATATTAATAGTATACACTAAGATTTAATAATGTAATATCAATAATTCTTATCATGAGTTGCTCTGGAGAAGAACCAACAAATATTATACAGATCAAGCCTAGAGTTATGATGCAATTAAGAAAAGCAAAGTATGGAACGTTTAACCATTCAACTATAGAGTTATGCCATTGGACAAAGAAATCATTTACAAACGAAGGAGAATGTTATAAGAGCAAGTTTTATGGTATAGATACGCATAGATGCATGGAGTTTTCTCCCATGGGCATGGTATGTGAGAATAGATGCATCTATTGTTGGAGACCTATGGAGTTTTACGACTTTATGGATATAGACCCAAAGCGTGTTGATGAACCAAAGGTTTTGATTGATAATTTATTAGAGGAGAGAAGGAGATTAATGAATGGGTACTTTGGTAATAAAAAAGCAGATAAGAACAAGTTGAAAGAAGCATTAGTGCCATCTCATTATGCAATATCGTTATCTGGTGAGCCTACGATGTATCCTAGATTGCCAGAATTGATTAGATATCTAAAAAGCTTAAAGAGTACTAGATCTATATTCCTAGTAACTAATGGTCAAGAACCAGAGATGCTTTATAGATTACAAGAAGAGGATGCTTTGCCTACACAATTATACTTATCAACAAATGCTCCTAATGAAAAGTTATTCTATCTGATAAATAAACCTAGACATAAGGATGCATGGCATAGATGGTTAAAAAGCTTAGAATTTTTAAAGAATGCTAATACAAGAACTGTAATAAGGATTACGCTAATTAGAAATTATAATGATTCATTAGATCTTGTAGATGAGTATGCTAAATTACTGGAAAGAGGGGATCCTCATTTTATAGAGATAAAGTCATACATGCATGTAGGAAACTCTAGAAATAGGTTAGAGCATGAGCATATGCTATTTATGGATGAAGTTAGAATTTTTGCTTCAGAACTTGCGAAAAGGATGGATTATAATATAATGGATGAGAGTGTAGAATCGAGGATTGTAGTATTACAAAATAAAAATAGATACATAGATAGATGGATAAAATAAATTTAGAGGTATCTTAGTTCTTTCAACTTATCTATTATCTTATTACAACTTTCCTCAACATCTTCATCTTCAGTATTTACTATAACCTCAGGCTTTAATGGTTCTTCATATACATCTTGCAAACCAGTTAAATCTTTTATCTCTCCATTCAATGCTTTCTTATACAATCCTTTTGGATCTCTCTTTATGCATGTATCTAAACTTGCTTTAACATATACTTCTATGAAATCCTTTATAAGATCTCTAGCATATTCTCTAAACTCTCTATAAGGAGAGATTAATGATACTATAGATACTATACCATGTTTTGCTAATATCTTTGCTAAATATGCTACTCTTCTAGCATGTAACTCTCTATCTTTTTTGCTAAATCCTAGATCTGGACTTAATTGCTTCCTAACTTCATCACCATCAAATAGTTCGACTTTTAATCCTAATGCTTCTAACTTTGGTGCTAGATTTTTTGCTATAGTTGTCTTTCCAGCTCCTGGTAAACCAGTAAGCCATATAACAAAGCCTTTCTCTGTTGATTTTTCCTCCTTTGATTGCAACATTATATTATTTATAACAACGCTATCTTTAAACTTTTTGTATTATATATTATTAAACTCTATAATCATTAATAAAAATATGGATTTCAGTCTTTATAACCTAACTCTTTCCTTGCCAAATCTGCGCCTTTAACCATATTCCTTATCTTCTCAAATGCTATTTCTCTAGATCTTGTTCTTAATCCACAATCTGGATTAGCATATATCTTCTCTGGATCTATGAACCTTGATACATAAAGGAGTCTATCCCTAACCAATTCTGGAGGTTCAATCTCATCTATATGAACATCTAATACTCCTAATCCTATCTCACCTTCAAATCCATTATCTTTAAACTCTTTAATTACTTGGTATCCTCTTCTACTATTATCATCAACTCCTAACTCTAATTTATCTCTATTAGCAAACTCTAATGCATACTGTTTTATATTCATCTCGTTAAGATAAGGAATTAATGCTCTGTATTCATTACCGCTATAGCATATATGCATTGTAACTTTAGCATCAATGCCTTTAACACATTCATTTATAG
Source organism: Candidatus Nitrosocaldaceae archaeon (assembly GCA_026002835.1). The sequence continues at coordinate 19,470 of BPGC01000009.1, read as the reverse complement.
CTTCTACAAATATATCCATCTCTGCTGGATGTGTAGTAGCTGCTGGTTCATCTAGTTGTATTATCTTTGCACCATGTTTTACAAGATCGTTCATCAATGGTCTTATTACATTCCTTGCTAATGCTATTATGAATTCTGCTTTGCTATTATAATATTCATTATAAGACCAATCTGCTAATGTGTATGGACCAGTAATTGGTATCTTCAATTCCTTCTTTGCTATCCTCTTTAAGAACTTGAATTCATCTATATGGTAATTCTCTTTATACCTTACTTCTCCTATACATCTAGCCTTTCTATAATATTTATTATCCCAAGATCTAACTAAACCAGCAAACTCAAAGCCTTCTATATGCCTGATTGGATATTCATACATCTCTACCCTTCTAGCTTCACCATCATATACTATATCCAATCCTAGATCTTCTAGAATTCTAGTATTAAGATATGCTAGATCGTCTCTAGCCCTCTCTTTATCTATAGCACTAACCTCTTTATCTCTTAATGCAGTTATTAGCCATCTAGGCTTTTTTAAACTTCCTATCTCTTGTGTCTGGAATGCTTTCATATTTTCACCTTTTTAGCAATAGCAGCAAGCCTAGATATCTTTTTTATAGCGAACTCATACGGCAGAAATTCTAGATCTGTATTTGTGCAGAGATATGCTTCTTTATAGTTCATGTTATTCAATCTATCTTCTATATCTTTTGCCATCTTGATATCTTCTAACTTTGTATTTGTAGCATCTATTATTCCTAATCCTAAACCTTTGAATCTGTATTCCTTTATAGCATCTATACTATTATTTATCAGATCTATTGATAATCCATCTACCTTTATATCCAATAACTTATCCAATATCTTCTCTATATTACCAAAGTATAAGTGCAGATAAATTTTACTCTTTACTCTCTTTTTCACACTTTCAATTGCCTCTTTTATTATATTAAAATCATCTATATTGTTAGCATTATATGCTATAGATGGAGCGTTTAATTGTATAAACTCTACTCCTTCATTTGCTAGAGTCTGTGCTTCCTTATTAAGCATCTTTGCTATTGCTAATATATATTCTTCATAACTATTGTAATATTGGTTCTCATTCAACTCTGCGAATGTATATGGATCTGGCATTACTACAGCCTTATTCGCTGGCAACTCATCTAGCAATATATTATTCTTAATTATCTTTCCATATCCTTTCAATTCATCATTTATTATCAACTTTCTATAGAATGTGTTTGTCTCAAAGAACCTGTTTAACGCTCCTAACTCTATACCTTTTACATTAACAAATGGTCTGAAGATATCATTCCAATCAAGCATAGGATCTTCTACTAATGTCATGTTATTCTTTATCTGCAACTTGATTAGTTTCCTCTTCTCAGTTTTGAATAAGTTATCTAATTTTGGATCGTTTACTCTAGTTGCCTCTATCAATTTTGGAGATCTTGGATATATACCTAAAGCATATGCTTTCATTGCTTTAACCTCCTCAATACCTTAACTCCATCATCAAAACTCATAGGCGATGTCATCAGTACCTCACCACATATATCATAAGCTCGCTTTATAAATGAATAAGGATCATTAATATAATTACGCCAGTCTAATCCAATCATCTCAGCAGATCTCTTATTCTTCTCAGAAGGGATCATTATACATGGTAATACCTTAACACCATTAGCCTTTGCAATATCATTAATCATAATTAAATTATCTATAGATGATATGGTTTGTGTTATTAATCCATAAGGCTCCGCACTTAATTTCTTCTCTATAATATCCTTGCTAGGATTACATGGAACTGATAAGAATAGTTTTATCTTCTTACTAAAGCCTAGTTCATTTAGTTGTTTAACAATTTTACTTGGTTTCAAGCCAGAATCTATAGAACTATCTCTTGGTTCATCTCCTTTGATTATTAACAATCCATCAATATTTGTAAATATTGCATCTGTAACAAGTTGTAGCAATGCTAAAAAGTTCCTATCTCTTACTCTTAATGAACATCTAACCTTTATATCAAAATCTCTAGCAAGGGTTATGCTAGATACTCTTGGAACACCTAGTACAGAATCAGTTAAATGTATACTATCTACAAGATCTTTGATCTGTGCAACTCTAGCATGAAATCTTTTAAGATCATAATTTAATCTATCATAATCAAAATTACCATTAAGAATCCTTGGAGGGTTTAACTCATATGATATCTTCATCTAGATAGTGTTATAATATCTTATATTTAACTAATCCTCATCTTTATGATGTAGCCAATGAGTTATACATCCAATAATATAATGTTTCTTACAACCACATATAGGACATCTTCTTTCCATATGTTATCTATGCTAATAAGATATATAGATGTTATATAATGCTAATATATTAGTAGTTATTAGTTATGTTATGGATAGATGTGAGCATATTAAATGTATTAATGAGAATATAGAACCTAGAACAGAATTATGTGAAGAGTGTCAAAAAGAAGGAACTAGATGGGTGGCATTAAGGTTATGCTTAACCTGTGGTCATGTTGGCTGTTGCGATTCAAGTGTTGGTAGGCATGCTACTAAACATTTTGAAGAGACTGGACATCCAGTAATGATAGAATTACCTAACAGATCATGGAAATGGTGCTATATTCATAAGAAATACTTATAATTTTTGTTGACAATTTATAGTAGTAAATAACCAATTATACTAACAAATACTATTATTCGTATACTAATAATAATAGATCGTGCAAGTAATCGAAGAAAGGCATAACAAAGAGTTAGAATATGTATTCTTACCATTCTTTGATAAGAAACCTACATCATTGTTGATTAGAGGTCTACCAGGAGCAGGAAAGACTACATTAGCTTTAGAATTATTAAGATTAGTTAAGGATAGATACAAGCCATTATATATATCAACTAGGGTATCTTTATCAAGATTACAAATACAATTTCCATGGATTAAAGGATTGATACAAGAAGATGACATATTCTCCTCATCAGAAATAAATAATAAAAGCGAAGCGTTAGATATGAGATTATCTACTGCTAAAGGAACTATGGAGAATGTTATGAATGCATTAACAGAAAGTAAGAATAGATTTATTATATTAGATAGCTGGGATGCACTAGCAAAAGAAACTCAATTTGAAGAAAGGATCAAGATGGAGAAGACTATGGTTACTATGGCAGATGCTAATGATGGGTTTTTGCTATTCATAAGTGAAGAACCAGAGAAAAATACATTAGCATATGTGACTGATGCTGTTATCTCATTAACTGCAGAGGATAGATATGGATTTAGAATAAGGAAGATGATCATAGATAAGATGAGAACACAGCCTATAAAATATAATACTAGGCTTTATACATTACTGGATACAAGGTTTATATTGCTACCACCTATGCAGTCTATTAATCCAAACAATATAGCATATGCATGCAATACTACAAATATATTTAATTATATAGGATTTAAAGAAGGTATTGTAATATTAGTAGAATCAACATTAGGTGTAGATACAAATATTATCAATATGTTATTAGCGCCTCTTATAGTTAATAATCTAAAGAATAAGAAACCTGCGTTAGTGATAAATTCGCCTGATAAGTTGTATACTGATAGTTTGCAATGGATAAAGCCTTGCTGTACAGATGAAGAACTAGAGAGACTTGCTATATTCACATTTATAAACAAAACAGATCTATTGGATAAACCTAAGGTAGTAGCTTTCGATGAACATAATATCGATAAAAATACTAATGTATTTATATCAACATACAATACTCTATGTAAAGAATTTGGTAATCCTGCAATTATAACATATGATGTAGGACTTCGAGAGATGGCACATCCTAACAATATAGACAGATTCATAGCAGCTATCAATGCTCATGTAAAAGCAGTTAGGCATAATGGTGATATATTAGTAATAATAACTAAACATGGACTTAAAACTGCTCAATACGTTAAGAGCATAGCTGATGTACATATAAATATATGGAAAGAGAATGGACTTCCGTTATGTATTATAGAGAAACCAACACTAGGAATGTATGCATTGTTATTCAACAAAGAAAAATTCTATGATATGATTGATCTTATGTAATTAAATAATAATAAATGAGCGCACGGTTGTATATAATGGATAACTAGAGAGACAATCTTATAATTTTAGATTTATAATACCTGAGTTTTTGCAAATATGTAAGAGTAATATACAAATATGATTATGAATGATCATACTAATATGACTGAAGAAGCATTAATACCTTATAAAGGACAAGCAAAGAATGTTGTAGTTTATAATACATATGCAGCAGGTAGGAGCATACATTTTGATGTATTCATCCCAACTGATAAAACAGATGTAAATGAAGTTCCAAAAGAGTATGATGAGAAAGCAGTAGAATATGCAAAAGAGTTTCTAAAACTTATAGGAAAGCCAGATACCGATCTTCAAGTAAATATATGCTATAGATGCCATATAGATAACACAGATCTGTATGAAGATGAGTTATGGAAATTACCAGGTAAAGATGTATATATATGGCCTATGGAAGGCTGTCCTAAGCCAAATAGGCAATAAACTTTTTTATTTTACTAATGTAGCAGCCATTATACCAATTATTATTAATAATGTACCAATGCCCATAATCCAGTTTATGTCCATATCAAATGTAGTGCCATATAATAATATAGCAACTCCTGCTATAAGTATGGTAACAAATCCTGGCAAACGGAAGAGCATAAGATTAGTAGATATATCTAAGATTTAGGCTTTACTCAAGAGATATAAGTAGTTGTAAATAACTTATGATCGTGAAGAAGAATGATATAATTATCTTATCATCAATAATAGCAATTATATTGATAATAGGTAGTGTGTTGATAGCTACGGAATCACTCCCTGAGCATAGAGCAAAAGATTTCAACCCTTTGGCTAATATGACTATAAAACAAGATATGAGAATCATTAAGCATACATTGTTTGATGATAATGTATTCAGCTATGCTATAAATGATGTAGCAGAGGAGGCAGTATACATAGCAGTAGAGGATCAAAGGATTAGAGATATCATTGATACATATAAAGGATTAGAGATAACGATATCTGGTATACAACCAGTAGTTATGATTGATGCTAGTAATAACGAGTTGCATAACGGAATAGGCGAGGTTATAATAACAGTAAATTGGGAAGAAGAGAATGGAATTTTAACAAAGCCAGAAAGGTTTGATATGCTAATTGGTAAAAGTATAACTGCACACCAGAAGATCTGGACAATAATAGTTGATCTAAATGCTAGGAAAATAATAGATACAAGTCAGAAAGAAAGAGTAATAGAGAATAACATAAAACCTAATCTTGTATATATGGATGTAAATGTATATCTTCCAAAATCAGTTATTATTGAAAAAGGTACTACAATAGAATGGCTTAATGTATCGTATCTGCCTCATAATGTGTTAGGTGTTTATAAAACTGAAGATGGTGAGGAGATATTCATAGATAGTAAATTTATGGATTATAAAAGTAAATGGAGATATACATTTGATAAGAGAGGTATATTTGAATATCGTTGTTCTATACATCTTGAAGATGGTATGAAAGGCGTTATAATAATTGAGTAATCTCTCCTAATTCATATAGAGAATGTATAACATCTATATGCTTCATCAAATTATCTCTATCTATTAATATACTTAATAACCCCGATGCCCTTGCATGTAATAGATCGTATACTATATTATCTCCTATATGCATAACTTCATCTGCTTTTACTCCTAAACTGTTACATATATACTTGTAAAACTTTGTATTCTTGCCTGTTAGGTTTAGATCAGATACTACAGAGTAACTTGCTTTTATATTAATACCTAACCTATTGATTGCTCTAACCTTCTTATCAAGCATAGATCTAGCGTTATTGCTAGCGATAATAATATCGAATTTATTACTTAACTCTTTTAGATATATCACATCATCATAAATATAATCTGAATATTCCATTTTATCTAATAAATACTTGATATCTATATCTAAGCCAAATCTATCAAGCCAGTATTCTGGTATATACCATCTAGGATCGTTTGGTCCAATGATATTGTATTCTCTAGTTGCATATTCTTTAGCCTTGTGTATACTAATATCTTTAGCCTTTGCTAATTCTTCTGGTATTAATTCAAACCATAATCTATCATCAATACTATTAGGAAATAAAGTACCATCTAGATCAAAAGATAATATGTTTAACAAAGTAGGACGGATTTTGCTAGTACTAGAGCTCTATCTGTATCAGGTTCTTCTATCTCTTCCTGTTTGTATTTATTGCTAAAGTATATCAGATCCACCATCTTGCATTTATCAAGGCTAATTACAGTATTACCATTCTGGCTTACCGTATTTGCATTTGTTAATACTATCAATTTATCAACACCTTCCTTCTTAAGTTTATTTATCCTTTCGAATATCTTTGTATGATCCTTGCTTATTGTAACCACTACTCCTATCCTTTTACCTTTATCATCTACGTATATAGCATCTATATCGCTTGTATTCTCTATATCTAATTGCTCTGGTAATATCTTTCCTTTCTCATGAGCAAACATAACTAGGCTCTTTATTGCATTCTTTACACTGAGCTCTAGCCTTTCATCATCTCTATACTCTCTCCTTATCTTTATGAATTCTGATATAGGCACATTCATTATACTGCCTTTTACTCGCAAGCCTGGATATGCATGATTTATAGTTTCGTCTATAACCTCCTCAGTTATCACATTAACTCCTTTTCTCTTAGCTGTTTCCATTGTATGATACATTATATTCAGCATTGATCTTATGTTCCTAAACTCTTTAAACTCATCATATATTACTCTAATCTTGTTAGTTATATCAGCTTCATACGATGAGAATGTTAGATCTTTAACATTTACTCTTATGTATTCTAATACTATATCAGCAATCTCATCGAACATGCTAGAACCTGCTAGATCTACTTTATAATTTGCTTTTTCTATCCTATCGAATAACGATGAATTTACATCCCTTATCTTGCTATAAAGCGATGGTGTGGTAATCAATAACATTACTGTATATGGAAGATGGGCATTAATTACAGCTTTAGTAAAATCTGTGGCATCTCTATCAGCATCTAATTCATCGATCTCAATCATTGTAACCTTTTTAAGCATTAACATATTCAACTTTGCTAATGCTGCTAGATTTGCTAGTATATCCTCCAAGTTATTAGATACATTAATCTCCTTGTATAGTATATTCTTTATCATAGATATCTCATGGGCTTCATAATTATTGAATATCTGGTTTACATAACTTGTATCTGGATCTCTTCTGCCATTTAATACCTCGTTAGCCAGCTTTTCAATATTCCTATTAAAGAACGATTGTCTAAAGAATTTCTTTGCAGGTTTCTCATTGTTCAATGCTCTACTCTTAATATAATTTATTATTGCAGTTCTCATCTCTTCTATGTAATCTTCACCAAAACCTTGTACTATTGCATTATATAGATTTGATAATCCTCTAGGGAATAATGTACTTAGATCTACATAAGAACATATGATATCTTTCTGTGTAGCCTTTAGATGTAATGCTAGATGAGTTTTCCCAGTACCTACATCTTGTATTATTGTAATTAATTTAAAATCTTTAGCTGATTTACCTTTAATATCATTTATGCACTCTAATATTGCATCTCTAGCCTCTTTATGTCTCTTACCACCTAAGATAGTAGCATCATTCAGAGTTGGTGTAGGACTGCTTGGATATGGATTTTTGGATAAATTATATGGGTACATTTTAGATCCTCCTTATAAATCCATGAACCAATCCTCTTACAGTAACTCCTTCACTTCCTCCAGATGATAACTCATAGATATCATCGTATGTGTCTAGTAATTGAGATACTAATGAGTAGAATGTACTCTTCGATATTCCATATTTATCACAGATCTTCTTCCTTATCTCTGCTAGCTCTATCCAGCCTATAGATGTTGAACTCTCCGCTATCATTCTATCAAACTCCATCTTGAATTGTTCTAGTGATAATGTATCATAACCTTGAGTACCATTGCCATTTGAGATAGTTTGTAATTCAGCACGTATTATTGCAGCGCTTTTACCGATCTCTTCTCTAGTCTCATTTATCTTAGCGTCTAATATATTAATCATATTCTCTAAACTTGATAATTTTGCTTCTACTTGTAACAAACTCTCCAGTTTCCTCTCCATCTCAAATACCTTGATATCATCAGCTTTACCGCTTATCTGTCTAAGTAATCTATCTAGCCTATCATTAGCATTATTGGATATCTTTGTTATATTTTTATCAAGCATCTCGATCCTTTTCATACTATCCTTCAAACTATTCTCTAATTCTGTAACCTTATTAGTATCAGCTTTTGTATCTATGCTCTTTGTTAATGTATCTAGTTTATTTGTAATACTTGATAATCTATTCTCTATATCATTAACAATCTTTCTATTATTCTCATTATGTTCCTTTACTAATGTATCTATTCTATTGTTTGTATCTTCCTTTAATGCTTCTAGTTTTGAGTTTAATGCATTTACATTATATTCTAGTTTCTTCATTCCAGTATTCAACTTATTTACTGCATCAGCATCAACTTTTTTATTAATAACATCTTCTATTCCATGAATACTCTTCTCTAATTTCTCTATACTAGTAGATAATATATTGATCTTCTCAGTATATTGATCTATTTTACTAATAGTATTAGTTAAATTCTTTAGATTATCTTCTAACTCTTTAATCTTATTAACATCAACTTTCTCATTAATACTCTTTGTTAATGTATTCAATTTAGTTTGTATGCTTTTAAGATCTGCATTCTCTGTCTTATTTAGATTGCTTACTACTGTCTTGATCTCTTTCTCTAGATCTTTCATACTATCCTTCAAACTATTCTCTAATTCTGTAACCTTATTAGTATCAGCTTTTGTATCTATGCTCTTTGTTAATGTATCTAGTTTATTTGTAATACTTGATAATCTATTCTCTATATCATTAACAATCTTTCTATTATTCTCATTATGTTCCTTTACTAATGTATCTATTCTATTGTTTGTATCTTCCTTTAATGCTTCTAGTTTTGAGTTTAATGCATTAATAATACCTGCATGTTCCTTAGCCTCTTTCTCATTAATATTATTTAGTATAGCATAGATATCTTTGATCTTCTTATCTATCTCTGTATTGTTATCAGTAGTTTTGTTTGATTCTTTAGTTGTATTAACCTTTGCATAATTTTCTTTTGTCCAATATATTATGCTATTACGTTTCTTGGCTGAATAAATCATACCTTTAGATATCAGTTCTTCTAGTTTATTTGGTGCATCTTTGCCAAATTCTTTGACTATTTGTGTCTTTCTTAAACCTGATACGCCAGCTTCCTCAATTTTTTTATATATATTTGTTAGTGTTCCGTTAATCATCGCATTCTTATCCTTCATATAGATATTTAGCACCTAATGTCAGTATTTCTAGACTCGAGGATTATATAATTTAAAGTAATCAGAGATTCTATAAATTTAAATCTATTAAAGATGTAGTAGGCTATATGGGAAAGAAGAGTAAAGAGTATATACATACGGTAACAAAGCTTGGTACTATAACCATTCCGGTCCCAATAAGGAAGAAGTATGGTATTACTAAAGGTTCGAAATTAAAATTTGTTGATACTGAAGATGGTATAAAGTTAATACCAATAGTTACTATAAAGAATATGTTTGGTGTAGATAAAGAGAAAGAAGATGTTATAAAAGAGTTGTTACAAGATATGCTTGATGAAGAATAAAATTGTCCATCATGATTATTTAATACCAAAATAAGTAATATATCATACTTAACAATACAAACAATTATTACCTAGTATCGCTAAAGACTTGCTAATGATACTGATAGACCCAGCGATATTATTGCTTTACTTTGCAGGAGATAGTAGAGTAGCAAAAATAATTGATTTAATAAATGATAATAGAGACGAAGGGGCTATTTTCGAAGTTGGGATGCTAGAACTAGTAGATAAATTATCAAAGATATTCGATTACTCTGAAGCAGTTAGAAGATTAGAGGCTATAAGGAATTCTAGAATAAAACTTATAGGGTTTGATTATGAAGTAGCAAAGAAAGCTATTAAGATAAAAAGTATGTATAAGTTACCGATGTTTGGAGCATATATGGTTGCATTAGCGAATCATCTAGATGCTACATTGGTAACTGCTGATAAAAGATTGGTATTAGAAGGATTAAAGGTTGAATACATAGAACCAATTATAAAATAAATTTATAATTCATTATACTTCTTCTCATACTCCTTCATCCTTTGGCTTCCTCTCTTCAATAAGCTAAAGATCAGCATTATAACAGCTATCCATATAACACTGAAGATTATATTTTGGAAACTGACATATACATATGGTTGAGTATCCTCTATAGCATCTTCTAACAAAGTCATCTGGCCTCTAAGATCTGATAAGCCAGTATTGAACTCAACACTATCTCTTGGTAATGTTGATAACACTCTAGCCTTATCCATCATAGTATCTATATTCTTCTGCATTATACCAAAATCGCTTTTAGCAGTAGGAAACATCCATACTGGATTTCCACTCTCTGGCAAAAGTGTCTTTACACTTGCCAGATAATCTAAGATCTCTTCTGGATTTGATGTTTGCATAGCTACTGTAAGGTATCCTCTAGCCTTATCTAATGGATATACAGCATTACTATAACCTATCCAGGCCATAACAACTCCAAATATTAATATGACTAAAATAGCTCCCATTGCTATCTTTGGTTTCATACTACTCATATGCTCACTCCTCTCTTCTTTCTTTATATCTTCATTATTTTTATATTTATTCTTCTTGTTACCAAACATAGAGTGTACTATACTTAGATATGATATATAGATGAAACCAGCAGTCTGTATTGCTAGTATAGGAGCATATACTTGATTACCGCTAAAAATAGCTATGAATATACCTAATATACCATATGCAGCAAAGAACATCTCTAGTAATGTTGTCTTTGTAAATGGCAATGCATATACCTTATCTCTCCAATCTTCGCCTTTCTTCGTTATACCGAACTTTGGAGTTCTTAAGAATTCTGGTCTACCGCCATTTATAGCATCAAATACAGCTATTGTATTATTAACAGCTATACCAGTACCAAATAATATCATGTATAGATATCCTTTGATCTTCCTAGTCCATGAACCGCCCCATATCTTTCTTATAACTAATAATGGGAATGTAAAACCAAAGGCTATATATATTACTAGAGCACTCATAGGATATACATGAACTGGGTATATGTTATAGTCTATTGCTAATAGCAATGGTAATAATAAGAATTGTGTTAGGATTAATGGATATACAATATGTCTAGTCAATTGTACAAATGCTTGAATCTTTGTATCTATTGGTATCTTTCTATTCATCATTATATCTCCTAACAATTTTACTGCACATTGTATAGATCCTTTTGCCCATCTATACTGCTGCCTCTTTACCGAATTGATTTGAACTGGTAGTTCTGCTGGTATTACAGCATCTGGTATAAATACACTCTTCCAACCTTTCATCTGTGCTCTATAACTTAGATCGAGATCTTCAACCAACGTGCTAGCCTGCCATCCTCCAGAATCTATTATGCACTCTTTCCTCCATATACCAGCAGTTCCATTGAAATTCATAAATAGATGAGTTAGACTCTTTGCTCTCTGCTCTACTAAGAAATGTAGATCTAAACTTAATGCTTGTGCTTCAGTCAAACCAGAATAATCTTCATTTAGATGACCCCATCTACATTGAACAAATCCTATCTTTTCATCAGCAAAGTATGACATAGCTTTCTTCAAGAACCATGGAGGCGGAACAAAATCTGCATCAAATATTGCTATAAAATCTCCTTTTGCTGTCTTTAATCCTTCCTTTAATGCTCCTGCTTTGTATCCTTTTCTATCCTTTCTTGTTATATGCTCTATATCAAATCCTCTCGCTTTATAATATCCAACTAACTCTTCACATATCTGCTTTGTATCATCGGTTGAATCATCCAACACTTGTATATGCATCTTCTCTTTTGGATAATCCTGATTACATACCGCTCTTATCAATCTAGGAGCAACATACCGTTCATTAAATATAGGCAATTGTATTGTAACTAGAGGAAAACCATTATTTACTGGCTTTATCCTCATCTTATTCTTTAATGCTATATAAACCAGATAGTAAAAGTTAAGAGTATACATGAATATTAGCCATGATGCAATAAGGAATACTACATACGCTAGATATCCGATCATACTATTATAACTGCAGCTATACAATGATATAAATACTATATCATTATCAACTCTGATTTACAGAGTATTTAACCAAACTAAACTAGTTAGTTTATTTATATCTTAAAACATACTTTGAATATGAATAAGTATCTAAAGATCATAGATAAGCAGTTAAGTAAAGATATAGAAATGAATATTGATATAAAAGAGTTTGCAGATAATAGGCTTGATTATATACATGGCTTAGATCTATTTACACAAAAAAGAGTTAAGAATAGAGTTAAGAATAAGAATGTTATCAGTGCTATAGTTGATAACTCTCATGTAACTATAAGGATTAATAAGAATAAGATAAGATATGCTTGTTCTAATGATGATAATATATGCAAACATATACTTGCTACACTAATAGCATTTGAGAAAGAACCTAATACATTTATAGATAGAGATGATAAAATTCGAAAGATAATACATGCACATAAGATGCTTGTTGATAGCATAAAAAATAATACATTAGATGAAGATATTGAATTGTTACACGATCTTCATGAATTAATAATTGCTCATAATGATAATGCTAGTCATATAATAGGTTTGATTATATTATCTATATTAATGAATATTGATAATAAATATAATGCTAACACAATAAAGATTATCAATGAGTTATTTGCTGATAATATCAATGCTATAAAGAATGTTATAAAGAAGGATGAGAAGAAAGATATGGCAAGAAGTTGGGATAATATTATAACAGAATTAATAAACAGAGTTGGTTAATATGAGCATAACTTTGGATGAGAAGGTAATAAGCGTATTTGGAGAACATGCCGTTAAAAAAGAGTTGATGCATATTCAAGAGATAAGCAGATTGCCTAGATTTATTGCAGAGTATCTAATAGCAAAATTTTCTAATGATGGAGTAATAAATATCAAACAGTTAACAGATTTCATAAATATACACTTCCCAGAGATGAGAGATAAAGATAAAGTATTACATGAACTAATGAGTAAAGGTTCTTATACACTAATAGATGAATTTAAAGTAGAGACTTTAATAAAGCATGGAAGGTATAATGTTATAATCCCTAGATTAGGGATCAATAATGCTAAGATAATTCCAGCATTGTTAGATGAGAATATAGATCTATTAAGATCCGGGTTATGGGGCATGGCTACTTTACAGTATGTGAAAAAGAGTGATAAATTATCAGATATTCTGGTATCTAGATTTACTCCATTCCAAGTTACTAATATAAACCTAGGAGAGTTTGCTAGTAAGAGAGCAAGATTTGATAGGGATGAATGGATTGAGTTGATTATCAAGAGCATAGGCTTAAATCCAGATGTTTATGATCATGAACAAAAGTTATTACTTCTTACAAGATTAATTCCATTAGTAGAACCAAATTGTAATATGTTAGAGTTAGGACCGAAGGCTACTGGGAAAACTTATCTTTATAGAAATGTATCTCATCATACAAGAGTTATTGCTGGAGGTAGGATAAGTGCGCCTATGCTATTTTATAATATTAGTAATAAGAATGCTGGAGAGATTGCTCTGAGGGATTGCTTAGTATTTGATGAGATAGGAAAGATAAGGTTTGCTAATAATGATGAGGTTATAAGTAAACTTAAAGATTATATGGTTGATGGATTCTTTGAGCGAGGACCAAAAAAAGCACATTCGACATGTTCATTGGTATTCATAGGCAATATTGAATACGATCCTCTAGACTCACTTCCAAACTTTATGAAGGATTCTGCTTTATTAGATAGAGTTCATGGTTTTATACATGGTTGGGATCTTCCTAAAATAATGCAGAGTGATGAGCATCTAGCAAAAGGATATGGGATAGTCGCTGATTATTTATCAGAGATATTCCATCAGTTACATCTACAAAACTTTGTTCATATAATAAATGAGAATGTCAAGTTTGAAGGTTTAACAATTAGAGATGAGAAGGCTATAACTAAACTAGCATCTGGTTTATTAAAGATCATATGCCCTAATAGAGAGTATACAAAAGATGATCTAATATTATGTATAGATGAAGCAATAAGGTTGAGAAGGAATGTTAATAAATTACTTAATAGATTAATGCCAGATGAGTTCAAAGATTATGAGATAACATATGAAATATTGTAAGAACGTATAGATTAATGAGATAGTAATAGTATTATGAATATATGAGTGTTGCAAATTAAAAGTAAATAAACTATGGTTTGTAGGCATTAATATAGTTCTAAAGTATATAACACTAGTAATGAATTTAGATGCTGCAATCATAAAGATAGATAGGAAGAGTTAGGAAAATAAAGAAAAATCGATTAATACGATTGTAAATAAGGCTAGAAAATAATAATACGATGCTCTTATAAAGTATGATGCTGCTTTATATGTATAAAGAACTATATAAAGATGGTAATTTTGAGAATGCTTATATAGAATTAATATTAACATTATTTCCAATATATGGCAGATACACAAACTATAAGTGTTGAAAAAATCATTTACGATGCTGTAAAAGGAGAGTTAGATATTCCAGAATTTCAACGAGAATTTGTTTGGACAAATAATCAAGTAAAAGAATTGTTTGATTCTTTGATTAAAGGATATCCAATAGGTTCTTTTCTAATATGGGATATGACTGATTATATTAGTGGTAAGCATATTCTCGAAGATAAGAGTAAAGAATGGATAGTAGACGGTCAACAAAGGATAGTTTCTCTTTGTATATTAACACAGAATAAACCTTATTGGTTAGATAATACTACCTGGTCAACATTATTAAGTAAATATAAAATTAAGTTCAATGTAGAGAATTTGCAAGTTAGCCTTGAATATGGTGGAATAGCTAACAATCCATTATGGATATACCCACATCAAGCATTTCGTTGTAGAAATAATGATCAATTAAAAGAATTGGCTACAGAATTAGCTAGATATAAAGACAGAGATAATTTTACAGATGCTTATTCAATTATATACTCAAACCTTAAAAAAGTATATGATATATTAAAACTTCCCTTACCACTAATTAAGGTAAATGCAACATTAGAAGAGATAGCTACTATTTTTGAGCGAATAAATAGTAAGGGGACTAGAATAAAACAAGCAGATATAACTCTATCATATATAGCTGCTTACAATGAAGGTTGGGTGCGAACTAATTTTATACCATATCTAGAATATTTAGATGATGAAGGATTTTACCTAGAGCCTACATTATTAATTCGTGCAATAACGTCTGTGGGAGATGATAAAGCCAAGCTGAAAGATGTTAGCGATGAATTTCTAATGAATAGAGATAAAATATTAGATAAAGCGTTTAACAGATTAAAGGAGAGTATGTACTTTCTAATATCTAATTTCAAGAAACATGGTATATTAACTACAGAGTTAATATATGCAAAAAATACTCTTATACCTCTTATTTATTTGATAGCAAGATTTAAGAATGATAGTAATTTTGACTTTGCACGAGCATTTCACTATTTTATACTTGCTTTAGCAGAAGGTAGATATACTGGTTCATCAGAAACAATTTTACAAGAAGATATAAACAAAATTAAAAGCTCAGAGAATTTTGATATGGCAATTAAAAAGCTTCATGAAGGTGTGGAACCTTTAGATTTAAGTTTCGAGCATATTAGAAGTATGCTTCATTATCAAGGAGAGGCTAGAGCGTTAAAATTAGTCATGTATATCATAGCATTTCGTGCTGGTGCTAAAGATTGGTTTACTAGAACACATCTAGGATATCTTCCTACTAATGAGATTAATAAAGAGTTTACTATTGAAGAGCATCATTTCTTTCCTAAAAGTTTGTTAAAAAGCATCGGTAAAACCAAGGATGAATATGATTTACTAGCTAACATATCTTTTGTAAATCCTGGCACTAATAAGAAGTTAAGAACTGAACCTTATGTTTATATTAAAAAATATAATATACCAAAAGAAGAATTAGACAAACAACTAATACCAACAAACAATGAGGATTTATGGCTACTGAAGAATTTTGATGCTTTCATAAATGAAAGAGCAGATCTATTGCATAAAAAGTTTGAAAATTTCTTCAAAGGATTATATATAGATTTCTATTAAATATGATTATGAGATAACATATGAGATTTATGAATAAAAATTATGAATTTATGCTGTTGCTCCAGGAGTAATCTTAATTGCCTTTGGAGGACAGACACTTTCGCATGCTAAACATGCTATACAATCTGGTTCTCTAACTGGTGCTGCCTTCTTCTCTGATAACGGATGACCTTTAGTCTCAACCCATTCATATACATTAACTGGACATGCTTCAATACATGCTCCATCTCCTACACATAGATCGAAATCTACTGCTACTGAAGTACCATGTATTCCTAACTTTACTGGTGGTTCGTATGGACCCCAGATTTTATAACCATGTTCAGAGGTAGTTGCAACTTGCCTCTTCTTCATAAACTCTGGATCTATACCCTTAGCTGCTTGTGCTGTTTGAGCAGATGCTGTTTGTTGAGGAGCTGCTGTTTGAGCAGATGCTGTTTGTTGAGGAGCTGCTGTTTGAGCAGATGCTGTTTGCTGAATTGCTGTTTGTACTGGAGTGACTGTAACTGGTGCTTTTGCTAATGGTGTCAAACCTTCGAGCTTTGCCTTTGCATCCTCTTCACTTAACTTGTTCTTCTTCATCCAGTGCTCGATCAATTTTTGTCCAATTATTGTGCTCCTTAGTATAACATCGATGACCATCTTTGCATTCTGATCTGCCTTTAGTCTATAGTTCTTAACCCAGTATGCTTCTGGGAAGTTTTCTAATGGTTTTATCTGGTATATTATATCTATAACCTCTCCTGTAACAATCTCTACTGTAACTTCTAACTCTGCTTCCTTCCATTCCTCTGGTTTTGAAGACGTAACATCTCTCTCCTTCCATCTATATGTCACTAGAATTCTATCGGCAAAGGTATCTACATCAAAGTTTGATTTTAATGCATTAACAACTTGCTCTATCTCTTCCTTCTTTATTAACTCGACTGGTATTCTGTATAATCCATATTTATAGCCATGTAAAGGATAGACTCCTCTCTTAGCTGTCTCCGATAATACTACATATACCTTGTCTTCTAATAGTGCTGACATTGCTTTTAAATTATAAATACTTGCCTAAATATCTTTCCTATGTTAGTTCAAACTAATCTGGGCATGTCTCTTCTCTTAATTTTCTATAATATTCTTCCATACTCATTGCTTTTTCTAATACTTTCTCTAAACTAAACTTATTCTTTGGAAAATGCCAACATATACTAACCTTATGAGCCTTGCTATTTATATCATATATTAT
The DNA here is from genome assembly GCA_026002835.1 of Candidatus Nitrosocaldaceae archaeon. The sequence goes on along the minus strand of BPGC01000009.1, from coordinate 1,783 downwards.
ACCCTTATCTGCTTCTGTTTCAAACTTTTCGTCATATGATCTCTCTCTAGGAGTTAATCCTCTCTTTGTTCTATCTAATAATAGATATTCATTATCTAGATCGTATAATCTAAAGAACTGACCCTTCTTTATAGGCTCTTTATCTGCTATCAAAGATTCTATAGACATATCATAGCATAAGCATTATAATGATATAAACTTTAATGAAAGTTTTTAATTGAAGATTATGCTATTAATCATATGGAAGAGTTAGATAAGGACTTTTGCTCTAGCATAGTTGAGAAATATAAAGGTGTTAAATTAGAGCATCCTGTATATGTTACACAAGAGCATCATGCTAAAAGACTTCATTGGGATCTTAGGCTAGAGATCGATAATGTTTTGAAGAGTTGGGCTTTGCCTAAAGAACCTAACGATAAGGATAAAAGATTGGCTATTCAAGTTGAGGATCATCCTATTGAGTATGCTCTGTTTGAAGGAGATATTCCTAAAGGAAGTTATGGTGCTGGAACTGTTAAGATATGGGATATAGGCACGTTTGAACTTGAGTCTTTAAAGGATAATAAGATCGTTGTTAGGATAAATGGCAAAAAGTTGAAAGGAAGGTATTGTTTGCTAAAGTTTAGAGATGATAAGAATTGGTTATTCTTCAAGATCAAGGAGAAGGATTGAACTCTAACGCTTTTAATAATCTTTCTATTTTATCATTAGTTATCTTTCTATCAGTAAAATCTAGATAATTCATCTCTAATAGGAATGGTTTGAGATCTCTATTTCCTCTCTTTATCTCGAATCCTTCATGCTTCCAATCATTATCTAATGAGATAGGAATTATCTTATCTGGATTCTCATCTATCTGCTCCTCAATCTCTTTCTTAACACCATCTCTTATCAAAGACTTCATAGAACATATTATTATCATCTTATCTGCTTCTCTAAGTCTACGTTTTATCTCTGGCCATGTTCTCTCTCCTACTGTATAATCCATTGAATAGATCCATACTGAAACATCTTCATTTTTCAATCTTTTAGCTAGTTCTTCAGCAAACTCTTTATCTGGTTCTCCATATGATATAAAGCATTTATGATACTTGATCTCTCTTATGATCTGCGGTAATGCATCTAACAACTCCTTTGGCACTCCGGTATTTATGAAGAATTGCTTCAATTCGTGAGTAAAACCATTTGATTCACGATATGTTCTTATAAGAGTATCAATTCCTATACTACTAGGTCCTTTGTGCTTAACTTTTGATAGATTTTTACATTTTGAAAGATCACATTCGGCAAAGATAGTATAGTATAATTTTGAATAAGCCAAATCTGTTTCAGTTAGGTTTGTTTTAAAGAGGATTGTTTCTGATAAGTCTGCATTTGATAAGTTTGCTAAAGAGAGATCCACTTTAGTTAGATTTGCTATTCCAAGGTCTACTTCTGCTAAATTTGCTCCAGAAAGATTTGAACCTGTTAAGGTTGCACCCGTTAAGGTTGCTCCGACTAGATTTGCTCTAGAAAGATCTGATATATATATCTTTGCTCCTAATAGGTCTGTTCCAGAGAGATCTGTTCTTGTTAGGTTTACTCCTAATAGGTGTGCCCCACAGAGACTTGTTAAAGTTAGATCTGTTCCAGAGAGGTCTATTCCTACTAGGTATGTGTTAGACAAATCTAATGGTTTGTTAGAATGCTCAGTTCTCCATTTCTTGATAGCATATCTTCCTTGCTTTACAATCTTAACATGTTCTGGATTTGCCACATCTAAATAAATAATACATTTGCTATA
>BPGC01000008.1 GCA_026002835.1 Candidatus Nitrosocaldaceae archaeon | reverse complement strand
TAAAGTAGCAAGATCATTAGAATAACTTCGCTACATTTTTAAGTGGTATAAAAGTCATTTCTATAACATATGGTATCTATAGATATACTTGATGTATCAGAGAATACAATATCAGTAAAATTCGTAGGTTTTCCTAGACAATATGTTAATGCATTAAGAAGGATAGCTATAAGCGAAGTTCCCATTATGGCTATTGATGATGTTGTTATGCATTATAACTCATCAGCGATGCATGATGAGGCTTTGGTTCATAGAATAGGTTTAATTCCATTAAGAACAGAATTGAATAGATTCGTAAAGGCTGAAGAATGCTCATGTAAGAGTAGTCTAGGATGTCCTAATTGTAGAGTCATGCTTTATCTAGATGTAGAGGCTATAGATAAGCCAAGGCAAGTTTTATCTTCTGATCTGATATCTGAAGATGATATAGTAAAGCCTATCAATCCTAACATACCAATTGTCGTTTTAGCAACTGGTCAAAAGGTTAAGATTGAAGCATATGCCAGGCTAGGAACTGGTAAGATGCATGCTAAATGGCAACCAGTTTCAGTAGCAGTTCTAAAAGAAGGAGATAAACCAGAGGAATTCATATTAACATTAGAGTCAGTTGGCTCTTTAACTGCTACTGAGATATTATTAGAAAGCATAAGAGTTTTATCTGAGAAGCTGAGAAGGTTTAGTGAGAAGATAACAAAATTGAAAGAGGAGAAAGAGTATGCAGAATCCAGTCTTAATTGATACAATACAAAAGTTAAAGGTTGCTAGCAAGAGCAATAACGTTAAGATATGGTTAGCAGTTGCTAGAATGTTAGAAAGATCCAGATCAAGAAGGGTTGAGGTTAATATAGATAGGATAGCAAGATATACTAAAGATGGTTCTAAGGTAGTAGTACCAGGTAAAGTATTAGCAAAAGGCAATATAGATCATAAGATAGAGTTAGCAGCGTTTGCTATATCAGAGGCAGCAGCAAGAAAGATTAAAGAGGCTGGAGGTATGATTCTAACATTAGAAGAGATGGCAAATAAATACCCAGATGGTAAGGAGGTTATGATAATTGGCTAGACAAGTTAGTATACAAGAATTGAAAGATATATCTCAGAAGAAAGATACTATCATAATAGATGCCACTGAGCATATCGCTGGGAGGTTATGCTCTTATGCAGCAAAACTATTGTTAAATGGTAAGAGAGTTATCATCCTTAATGCTGAAAAGGCTGTAGTTAGTGGTAATAAAGCGAATATACTGAAAGAGCAGCATGAGTATCTACAGATAGCAAGTATAATAAATCCTAAACATACTCCTAGGCATCCTAGAAGACCAGATAACATAATTACTAGAATGATTAGAGGTATGGTTCCTAGAAAGCAACCAAAAGGTATCAAGGCTATGAAGAGGTTGAGAGTGTATATTGGAGTGCCAGAAGAGTATGCTAATGCAAGAGCTATACAGATCGAAGATGCAAAGATAAGAAAGCCAGTAGCATATTATACAACTATATATGAGATTGCTAGACTGATAGGTTGGGAGCCATGACTAGATTAGAATTATACTCAGCATCAAGAAAGACTGCTAGAGCGATTGCTAGCATTGTTAAAGGTAAAGGAAGGGTTAGGATAAACAATATACCAGTTGAGATATATGAGCCAGAGATGGCTAGAAATATAATATTAACGCCATTAAAGTTAGCTGGAGACGCTATAAATAATGTAGATATAAATGTTAGAGTTCAAGGGGGAGGAGTTATAGGTCAAGCCGTTGCATCTGCTATGGCTATATCTAGAGCATTAACAAATTATAAATCAGAGGCTGCACATCCATTACCAAAGGCAACTAGAGAAAGTATAAAGGAAAGGATATTAGAGTATGATAAGCATCTATTGTCTGGAGATCCTAGACAAGTTGAACCCAAAAAGTTTGGTGGACCAGGAGCTAGAAGAAGGAAACAAAAGTCTTATAGATGATTATTCAAGCCTAGATTCAATAGGCTCAAACAACTTACTATATTTCAAGTATCTCAACTACCCTTGGATAATCTACTAACAAGCCTCTACCTTTAACATATCTAGCTATCTTAAAGTACTTCTTGTAAGCATATGGTAATCTAGGTAGATCTATTCTAAAATCATCCTTGCTTATATAATAATTCTGATTGTTTAGTCCAGTTAGTAAAGAATCTATCCATGATTCCCATCTCGATAACTCATTATTATCCATATCAAGTTGCTCCTTGTATATCTTTGATAATAACAGATAATGTCCTCCATACTTTAGCATTATGTATGTTATTATATCATATCCAATATTGCTTTTGTATCCATATCTCTTACCTAACTCTAAAGTATATCTTCCTATCAATGTTAATTTACCATTAGCATCTATTAATGCATTCTGGATCAAGAATAGCTTGTAATTCAATAGGAATGAACTTGCTCTCTTTGCATTCTTGAACCTATTTACCAATTTATCTTTCCATAGTTTATTTAACAATGTATTCAATGTATAACCTTTCCTTAATCTACTAGATATATCCAATGCATAAAATACTTCTTCTGGTCTTGTCTCTCTCCAGTATGAGTATGATCTTTTTATCTCTTTAACCTTCTTAACGTACTCTTTACCGATATTTATAACATCTGCTTCTTTCTCAAGCCTTACATTCCTTGGTTCATCTTGTTTATATGAGAATAACCCTATGCTTATTATTCATGGCTATAACATCCTTTATATAATCAGCAACGTCAAACCCTTCAATATTGGTATCTGGTATTACTATATACGCTAATGGAAATATGCTATTATAGGCTATAGTTTGTCCTAAACCAGTAAGGTATTCATGCTTATATACAAATGGTGTCTTTACCTCAAATGCTACTGGTAATATACTTTTCTAATATTTAATGGTATGAATACAAAATCTGGTTTTGGAAAGTCCATCGATACTCGTGATATAAATACATCCTTGAAGATATCTTTATAATTATTTAATATACTTCTTGAGATCACATCAACAAACTCATCATGCGTTAGATTCATTGCTCAATCTTACATAGATATTCTTGATTATATTATTAAAATATTCTTTTTGCTCTTTCAATTTATCCTCTTCTTTCCTAAATATTAAGCAGTATTGATGGTGTCTATTGCCTATATAACTAGAGTATATTCCTAGAGGTATCAATGGCTTATCATCTTGTAACCATAATTTTTCATCCTTTGGTATCCATCTCTCGCTCAAAGTTATTAATGTATCAAATGCTAAAGGATATAACCTTCCATCAGCATATATATTATCGGTTATTATAGTAAGATATCCTTTATCTTCTGTTATATCATATACCTTATCAAATATTCTCTTCTGTTCAATTATAAATACTGCATAATCATCTATATTTCCTAGGTCTCTCGGATCTTGAGAATATATAGTATGTAAGCCTTGCTCTGCCCTCTTCTTCTGCCTAATGTAATTCCGTTTTAATTGGTTCCAATATGGGGGTGAAGTTATTACATACTTTATCTTAGGTAAGTCATACTTGGTCCATATTTTATCTATCTCTCTAGAATCTCCAACTATTATGATATGCTGCAATTCTTCATAACCTATAAACTTGTCAAGTTTGTTCTGCTCTTTTGCTCGCTTTAATCTTTCCCTTGCCATATCAGCCCAGTATTGTGATAACTCTATGCCTATACCATTCCTATTACTCTCAAATGCTGCTAACAATGTTGAACCACTTCCTAGAAAAGGATCAAGTATCCATTCTCCCTTCTTTGTAAAGAATTGTATGAATTCCTTTACTAATGACTCTGGAAAACTAGCAGGATGCTTAATCTTATCATCATTTCTAGGAGGAGGAGAATGAATAAAATAACTCTTATCTGATAATCTTCTATTCTCTGGTTTGTTATAATTGATTACCTTCTCTCCATCTGAGTTATAAACTACCCATGACTTGGTAAACTTGATCCAATCTTTTCCATCAAGATCATTCAATCTATTCTTATCCATCTATATAATGATCACTAGCCTCATTATTAATCCTTGTTTGTTCAAAATACTGTATAAATACCATAAGACTAAAATTACAATCTATTAATAATCAAACCATGAATCTATGGCATGATCTAAACATTGGTAAACATGCACCAGATATAATCAATGTTATAGTAGAGATACCTAAAGGTTCGATGAATAAGTATGAGTATGATAAGGAGAATAATATTATAAAGTTGGATAGAGTATTATTCTCTCCTTTACATTATCCTGGAGATTATGGGATGATCCCTAGAACTCTAGGAGAGGATGGAGATCCTTTAGATGCATTAGTGCTAGTAACAAATCCAACATATCCAGGAGTGCTTATAGAATCTAGACCTATAGGCTTGTTAAGGATGAATGATTCTGGCGTGATTGATGATAAGATATTATGTGTGCCTAAAGATGATCCTAGATACGATAGTTTGAGAGGGATAGATGATATGGAATTACATACATTAAAAGAGATGGCTCATTTTTTCCAAGTTTATAAAGATTTGGAGGGTAAAAAAGTAGAGATCGTAGGTTGGTATGATGTAGATGAAGCAAAGAATGTTATAATAAGATCTATAGAGTTGTATAATGAGAAGTTCGGTAAAAGATCAGAGATAATCTAATACTTTTAACAAGTTCTTATCATTTATTATCTTATCAGTAGATCTTATTATATCATCTTTAGGATCGAATGCTATACCTATGTTAGCAGTCTCTATCATGCATCTATCAGCATTAGTATCTCCTACTGCAATACTATAATTCAGATTATATTCCTTCATAGCCTTTTCTAGATGATATCTCTTACATACTGATATTTTACAATAACAATTGATCTTTTCCCATCCTAGAGGCATTCTAACCTCTCCAGTTACAATATCATTATTCATAACTAGATCATTAGCGTATGTAAAGTCTAAACCTCCTAACTTTTTAGCAATATACTCAGTTACTAGAGTGTAACTATCGCTTATTATACCAACTCTATAATCTTTCTTCAATTCATTAACCAATTCTTCAGCACCATAGTTTAATTGTATCTTATCTACTGCATCTAAGATATCTTCTTTGCTTAAACCTTCCCAAAATCTTGCTATCTTCTCTGTCTTTATATATCCATACTCATTACTATTCATGATAGATTTGATTTGCTCCATAACATTCTTCAGTTTTGCTAATGCGAATACAGTTCTACCATTTAAGATAGTTCCATCCATATCTAACGCTACTATACCTTTCATTACCTTTGAGAATTTCTAGCGTTATAATATTCCTTACTCTCTCTTTATCATGCTACAAGAACAACGTGCTACTACCGTTCCTTGCTTAGATATAGCCCATTCTAATAATGGTATTATTGCTTTCCTTAAACTCTTACCTTGTTCTGTTAATGTATACTCTACTCTAGGAGGTATCTCATTGTATGCATGCCTTTCAACCAAGCCTTCTTTCTGTAGCTCTTTTAGCATATCTGCCAATGTTTTAGGACTTATGAGTTGCAACTCTTTCATAAGATCGTTATATCTTATACTACCATGATTTCCTATCTCATTAATTATTAATAATGCCCATTTCTTACTTATCAGATCTATTATTCCTTCTAACGGACATAAGCATATTACATCATTCATATTATCTATTATGGATAGATAACTTATAAATAATTCTTAAACCTTTCAAGCAGGTATAATCCATTTGCTAACATGCCATGATCATTATTGAGATAGATAGCAACCTCTTCTAATCCTAGATTATTAATATTATCTATTATCTCATCCAACTCATTCTCTTCATAAAGATATGAATACCAGATATATCTCCCATGTAATCTGAGATATACTTTATTATTACTAGCAATTATATCTCTAGGGAGATCTGGAGCATCTACTGAGCAAAAGATTGCAAACTCATTTATCTTATCAGCATATTGCCACCAACTAGGATCTCTGAACTCAATAACAAATCTATCATCATCAAACATACTTGCAAACTCTTTAACGATCTTGAGGTTATCATCACTATATATAAAGGAAGGAGGCATCTGGAATAACCAGAATCTAATTCTATAATCCATAGGTTTCAGTATATCAGCAAATTTATTGAATAGTTCAACTGCTCTTCCTCTTAATCTTGCATAATGAGTGATCGATCTATGAACCTTGATGGCAAATCTGAAACTGCTAGGAGCTTTACTCCATGCTTTCATCCAATTTTTACTAGGAAACCTATAGAAACTAGCATTGATCTCTACACTATTGAATCCTTGCATTAAATACCATTCAAATGCTGATGGTTTGGCTTTGTTCCAATCATAAGTATAGCCAGAAGTGCCAATCCATGCTTTCATGTCTTTAATTGAATATTTTTATGAATAAATGTTTAGGATCAGAAAATAACTTTATCATATCAATTAGATTGGATATGGCTAATGTGAATAGGGATAATAATACATTATTACAAGCTAATGCTACTATTATAGCTGGATTATTTATATTGATTTCAATTATAGCACAAATAAAACTACAACCTATCCAAATTGATGATTATTTATTTACATGGGAGTATGTTATAAATGGCACGTCTGAGAATATACCTCCTAAACTCAAATAATATCTGATAGATAATTATGGTATTACATGGTTAGATATAACTAATATAACTAGAACAGATAAACAGATTAAGATAAGTGCAAATGATACAAATATTCCTGAAATAGCTATTAAACGTGGTAATACAACATGTGATGGTAAAGTCTTCTTATAGCAATGACATCTACTTTATCTATAATGATAATATTATTTGATACTTTCTTACAAAATGAACTATATGATCTAATAGATAACATTCTTTATTTAGCAATTGTAGTGTGTCGAATAACTGATAGATCACTAGCAACATAAAAGATATTGATCACCATTATAATTAAGATGATATGCCTAGAGATTGGAAATCGTATAATGAAGCATTAGTAAGAAGAGGAGAGATATTATTATCATTAGATTTCATTAATAATTGGGATAAGGAATTAGAAGAGATGAATAAAGGTAAAGAAGGCAAACCTTATCAATATCCTAACTCATTCATATCATTACTAGCAATAATACATGCATATCTATTACCATATAGACAGTTAGAAGGTTTCATTAGAGCATTAAGCAATTATACTAACATTAAGGTTCCAGATTATACTAGCATAGCATGGAGAGTTAATAGATTAAATGTTAAGATGGATAATAATATCAATACAAATGAACCTATTATTATAGTAGTAGATTCTTCTGGTATTAAAGTAGCTAATAGAGGAGAATGGATGAATAAGAAATGGAAGGTAAGAAGAGGCTTTATAAAGATGCATATAGCTGTTGATATCAAAAATAAGAAGATAATAGCATTAGAGATAACTAGAGAAGATGTTCATGATAATAAGAAGTTTAAAGACCTTATAGATAATATAGATGCTAAAATAGATAAGGTTATAGTTGATGGAGCATATGATAGTAATGATAACTTTAATTATCTAACAGATAAAGGTATAGAACCAGTAATTAGAGTAAGAAGTAATTCTATAATCAATAATAGTATAAGGGATATGCATGTATTAGATCAATTGAGTGATTATACTAGATGGAAGCATAAGCATGATTATGGTAAGAGATGGATAGCAGAATCTGTATTCTCATCATTTAAGAGAATGTTTGGAGAGTATATTAAATCAGTAAGATGGGATAATATGGTTAAAGAGTTGATGGTTAAAGCAAGTGCATATAACTTGTTTATATCTATGAGTAATGGATATGGTTAAGAGATATATGATATGTACTCTGTTAATGAGTTATTCAACACAGCAGAGTAATGGCATATAATATAGTATAACTGTATTAATAGACAATCAAAAATATATGGAAAATTATTAAATATTCAAACTGCTCTTTCTAGTCAATAATATTATTGTTCCAGTTATTATTGCAAGTATTGGTAACACAGCTAATGGGAATTCTGGAACTACCTCTGTTCCAACAATCTTTACCTCATGTATGCTATGCATATATACTATCTTTATACCCTCTTCATTGGTTTCTGGGTTTACAATAGGTATAGCATCTATAGGTTCACCATCTATTGTTACTGTATAAGGACCTTTTAGAACATTACTTAAATATATCTCAGCCATACCTAGACTTCCATCACTACCTTCAACTTTGAATGAGATGCTTTTATCTTCCTCATTAAACTGTACATTGCTTATATCCGAATTACTTGATATCTTTATATCAACTTCAGTATCATCTATTATAACCTTCTCAACTACCTCTTTCTCAAGGTTCATCGATAATGGTTTTGCATTAGATATTCTAAGTGTCTGCAGAGAATTGTCAAAGTCATTAATATACTTGTCATAATCCTCGACTTTAGAACTGAACATTACTTGTATTGTTCTTATTGTATTATCAAACTCTTGTGATACCCATAAACCTTTAGCTCTAATAGTTATAGGATTTCCATTCTCATCCTCTGTATCACATTCTACAACGCCTTCCATTCCTTTAGCTCCATCAACATCTACTAGATTAAATGATAATACTCTACATTCTACTTTACTTTCTACTGTCTCTGGTTCTGTAGGTTCTGTAAACTCTTCTGTAGATGGAGGTTCAGCTTTTATCTCTTTAGCCTTTTCAGCATCCATTACTACAAGCATCATCATTGGAGAGCCTACTGACATACCTGTCATATCAATACCCCCAGGCGCAGCTCCAAAACCTGCAATTAATGGTGAACTTGGTAATACCATAGATGGAAACTCCATACCAGACCAGCCTTCTGGTAATGTGATCTCTATACCCAATTCTTCATTAACATATTTACCTTCAACCGTTTTAATCTCGATATTTGGTATGGGTATTTGTGCTTGTGCATTTGCTGCTAATAATACTGTACTTAAAGTAATTATAGCAATTATTGTTTTCAGCATAATTTATGATAACAGTAACTCTACATATATATTTTATGATATGATGATATGAAATATAATAAAATTATGCTTTGTGGATCAATTATCATCTACATAACTAGATAATTATTATTATAATAATCATCTAAGGTTGATAAGCATATTGTATATACATACCTTAGTAATAATCTCCTTCTTTATATACTCAAATGATCTTGCCAAACAATACTCATTAAACATTCTTTTAAATGATGAATATACAGTTTCTACCATCCATCTTTTGCCATACCCTTTTAATTTAGACCATTGCTTATATCCTAATTGCTTAATACATCTAACATTATCATTTCTATCTTTATAATTTGTATATCTAGCATTCCTTCTAGGCTTGATAATTGCTTCTATATTATTATCTTCTAATAACTTATACAATGGTAATGTATCATAAGCACCATCAGCATATACCTTATCTATCTTATCATTAATTATATCATTCATAATATCTAATGCTGCTTTACTATCTGTTATATCATCTCTAGTTATTTGCATATCTATAATCTCTTTAGTATTGATATTAACAGCAAAATGTATCTTTATGTAATGCTTCTTTATACCATGTTTCCTTTCAATCCATCCATATGATTTATGAACTTTAACACCAGATGAGTCTAATGCTATACTTATAGGCTTATTATCATCATTCTTTATATCAAATTTATAATCTAGTTTGATTAACCTCTTCCTTATTTCAGAGTAATCTACTGGTTTAAGTTTAGGTATTAATCTATTTAATGCTATAGTAAAACCTTCTAACTGTCTATATGGTATATCTAGCATATACCTTATTATTGCTAGGAATTGTGCATAATTATTGGTAATCTGATATGGTCTTCCTACCTTATGCTTATTTAACTCTTCTAACTCTTTATCATAGTTATCAATAAAATCTAGTGATAATAATATCTCACCTCTTTTGATTAATCTTTCATCTATATCATGCCAATTCATATCATAGTATATATATCACTGATCAATAAGGTTATCGGTTAGTCCACAAAGCATAAAATTATGAAAAATTATAATACAGAAATCAGTCTAAATAAATCCCAGCATGCTTCTTTGCTCCATCACGGATCAGTTTAAGAACATACCATGAACCAAATTTACCGAATGTAGCAGCTATCATCCTCATAATTGGACTGAAATGTGCAGTTCCATACCAGAACCAATTTGATACTGTTTTTGCTGTAAGATACCAACATCTAAAGTATAATTCCCATTGCATCTTAGTCATATTTTCTCCATATAATGATCTAGTAGGATCATGATAATCTGTATAGAACATAGGAGCCACTACTGTAGCCATTCCATCTAAACTTTTTAATAATTCGATTGTATCTCTGACATCATCATCAGTCTCTCCTGGTAAACCTATGATCAATGTATTTGCTACAAAGTAGTAATTATCGTTCAATAATTTTATTCCATTCCTTACAACCCATGGCCATTCTTCTGGGCTGAAAGGTTTTACCTTATAAGGCATATGCTTTGCTATGAGGCTTGGTGATGCTGTTTCTAATCCAACTTGAACTCCGTTCCATCTATCTGGCCCGAAATTGTTTATAGTGCTCATAGCTTTCACACATTCTGGTTCTGCCATAGCAGATGAGAATGTTAGATGTATTGCTCCTACATAATTGACGTTTGGTAACGATTTCAATTCTTTGAACAATTCTGTTACTGCATCTTTGTTAGGTATTAACTCTTTATTATCCGATCCATATAACAATATCTCTTCTGATTGTAACCATACACTAGTAATACCATATCTAAGGTTAATCATAGCCTCTTCTTTCAATCTATCAATAGGAAAGTCTCGCTTCTTCCTAAGATTTGGATCACAGAAATCACAACCTCTACCGCAGCCTCTCATAGCTTCAATACAACCATTAGTAGTAGGACCTTTTATGTATGGTATCTCTTCTAGAGTATATGTTCTTGAGAATATAACCTCATCAGCTTTATCATGTATTATATCATTATATATGTTAACTATCTTATCATCAGCTTCTCCAATAACTACATGATCTATACCATACTCTTCCCTCTCGCTTTTGCTAAATGAGAACTGCCATGCTCCTGGACCTCCAACAACAACTTTGAAGTTATACTTTTTCTTCAACTCTTTAACCCTATTGCATAAATTTCTGAATGATATTCTATTTATTGGAGTCATCTTACCTTGTGTTAATGCAGATGGAACTGGTCCTATACCTCTAGGATCCATAACATTCAACCCTACTATCTTTGTATCCTCTCCTATAGCCTTCTCAATATAATCTGGATGTGCTATGAATACATCTTGCTTATCGAACTCTTTTAATAAGCCACTCTCAACTCTTCTTAAGCCGAGAGGTGCTACAAATGCTTCTCCAGTATCCTTATCAAACTCTATAGTTGGGCAGAATACAGTTTTGTATATGAATGGAGGTATCTTCTCTGCTGGAAAGGTTGCTATGAATCCAAAAAGCATGTTATCTCTATAATGAGACATTAACGTTCTATCAGCACTAAGAACGTATTTCTTACCTTTCATATCAGTTATTGTTAATTAATATCTTATAAATATTATATTAGCAATATATCACATAACTCTAGGTAAATATCTATAAATGTTCTATTTGCAGTTTTTAATAATATTTTGTTAGTATTTGTTATTGACCTTGGTTATTATTGATGATTAGTTGATATTCTTTATTATAACATAGATTAGTGCTATTGTATTGTTATAATAACATAATATATTATTCCTATTTCACTTATAATAAGAATAATACCCAGTATTATACGACGTCTAATTAGATTAATGACATTAAACAGTCTAAGCTGTCTAATTAGCCATAATCCGATTCCTAAGAATATTGCAATTGCTATGCTGTGTTGAATAACTCATTAACAGAGTACATATCATATATCTCTTAACCATATCCATTACTCATAGATATAAACAAGTTATATGCACTTGCTTTAACCATCAACTCTTTAACCATATTATCCCATCTTACTGATTTAATATACTCTCCAAACATTCTCTTAAATGATGAGAATACAGATTCTGCTATCCATCTCTTACCATAATCATGCTTATGCTTCCATCTAGTATAATCACTCAATTGATCTAATACATGCATATCCCTTATACTATTATTGATTATAGAATTACTTCTTACTCTAATTACTGGTTCTATACCTTTATCTGTTAGATAATTAAAGTTATCATTACTATCATATGCTCCATCAACTATAACCTTATCTATTTTAGCATCTATATTATCTATAAGGTCTTTAAACTTCTTATTATCATGAACATCTTCTCTAGTTATCTCTAATGCTATTATCTTCTTATTTTTGATATCAACAGCTATATGCATCTTTATAAAGCCTCTTCTTACCTTCCATTTCTTATTCATCCATTCTCCTCTATTAGCTACTTTAATACCAGAAGAATCTACTACTATAATAATAGGTTCATTTGTATTGATATTATTATCCATCTTAACATTTAATCTATTAACTCTCCATGCTATGCTAGTATAATCTGGAACCTTAATGTTAGTATAATTGCTTAATGCTCTAATGAAACCTTCTAACTGTCTATATGGTAATAGATATGCATGTATTATTGCTAGTAATGATATGAATGAGTTAGGATATTGATAAGGTTTGCCTTCTTTACCTTTATTCATCTCTTCTAATTCCTTATCCCAATTATTAATGAAATCTAATGATAATAATATCTCTCCTCTTCTTACTAATGCTTCATTATACGATTTCCAATCTCTAGGCATATCATCTTAATTATAATGGTGATCAATATCTTTTATGTTGCTAGTGATCTATCAGTTATTCGACACACTAGTATGTATTTTAGAATATCTATTTCATAACTAACCTATGTATATGAATTTAGACATCGGATAAAGAATTTAGAAGAAACATTAGTTGTTATATGAACTTTATTAAAGCATAATACTTATATCTGGATTAGATAGAATGTTATGAGGGTTAAAAATTCCAGTTAGATATGCTAGGTATGATGGTTTAAATGCTAAACTTGTATTGGAGGATGGAACTGTACTCGATGGTATTGGATTTGGTTACCCTACTAAGGTTGTAGGAGAGGTTGTATTTAATACGGGTATGGTAGGTTATACTGAAGCATTAACGGATCCATCGTATAGAGGTCAGATGTTAACTCTAACATATCCCATGGTTGGTAATTATGGAGTTCCGAGTTATAACATCAGAGATGAATATAACATTCCTAAATACTTCGAGGCTGAACATATACAACCTAAAGCATTGATTATTCATGAATTATCACCAATTGCTAGTCATTGGTCTTGTTCAAAAACATTAGATGAATGGCTTTATGAAGAGCGTATACCAGGCATTCATGGAATAGATACTAGAAGCCTAACAAAAAAGTTGAGGGTAAATGGAGTTATGATGGGAGCATTAAAGGTTTCAAAGGATAGGATAGATGAAGGAGAATTGTTCGAAGAGTTGAAGAAGAATGCTAGATATGATGAGATCAACTTTGTTCCAGAGGTATCAGTCAAAGAGGCAAAAGAGTATGGTATCAATGATGATGTTATAGTATTGATAGATACTGGTGTTAAATATAGCATAATAAGGAATCTATTAAGATTAAATTACAAGGTTGTTAGGTTACCATATAATGCTACTATTGATGATATAAGAAGGTATAAACCAAAAGGAGTATTATTGAGTAATGGACCTGGAGATCCGAAGTTATGCAACGAGACTATAAAATTGAGTAAAGAATTGTTTGATGAAGGATTGCCTATACTTGGCATATGCTTAGGAAATCAGATCATGGCTTTAGCAGCCAATGCTGATACTTATAAATTGAAATATGGTCATCGAGGTCAGAATAAACCATGTATTGATAATAAGGGGAGAGCATATGTAACTAGCCAAAATCATGGATATTGTGTAGATCCTAAAAAGTTAGAGAGTACAGAGTTTGAGATCTGGTTCAAGAACGCTGATGATAAGACTGTAGAAGGGATTATTCATAAAGAAGAACCTTATATTGCTGTACAATTTCATCCTGAAGCTTCACCAGGACCATATGATTGTATGTTCGTATTTGAAGCATTTGATAAATTAATTAGAGGTGAGAAGATTGGATAAAGTTCTAGTATTAGGAAGTGGAGCTATAAAGATAGGAGAGGCTGGAGAGTTCGATTATTCTGGTAGTCAATGCTTAAAAGCATTAAAGGAAGAAGGAATCAAAAGCATATTGGTTAATCCTAACGTTGCTACTATACAAACAGATACAAGATTAGCAGATAAAGTATATCTTTTACCAGTAATACCAGAGTTTGTTAGCAAAGTAATTGAGAGAGAAAGACCAGATGGGATAATGTTAGCATTTGGTGGTCAAACAGCATTAAATTGTGGAGTATCATTAGCAAAGCAAGGAATATTAGAAAAGTATGGCATTAAAGTATTAGGCACTAGCATAGATAGTATAGAGGTTACCGAAGATAGAGAGTTATTTATGAAGACTATGCTAAAGAATGGAATACCAGTTGCTAAAGGTAAACCAGCTAAAAGCATAGAAGAAGCATTATCTATCGTTAAAGAATTGGGTTATCCAGTAATGATAAGAGTAGCATACACTCTTGGAGGAAAAGGAGGAGGCGTTGCTAGAAACGAGTATGAATTACATGATATAGTCCAAAGAGGTTTAAATGCTAGTATGATTCATCAAGTATTGTTAGAAGAATACATAGGAGAATGGAAACAGATCGAGTATGAAGTCATGAGAGATAGCAAAGGAAATAGCATTACTATCTGTAATATGGAGAATATGTTAGGTATGAAAGTCCATACAGGAGATAATATAGTAGTTGCTCCATCTCAAACGTTAAACAACGATGAGTATCATATGTTAAGAACAGCAGCTCTACATGCTACTAGTGTTTGTAACATAATTGGAGAGTGTAATATACAATTTGCGTTAGAGCCAAATTCTGAGAGATATTGTGCAATTGAGATCAATCCAAGATTATCTAGATCTTCAGCATTAGCATCAAAGGCTACTGGTTATCCAATTGCATACATGGCTGCTAAGATAGCCTTAGGCTATCCTCTACCAGAGTTGTTGAATAAGATAACAAAGATAACTACTGCATGTTTTGAGCCATCGTTAGATTATATAGTAGTAAAGGTTCCTAGATGGGATTTCAGCAAGTTCGAGAGCGTTAATAGAAAGTTAGGAACTCAGATGAAGTCTGTAGGTGAGGTTATGGCTATAGGTAGGTGTTTTGAAGAAGCGATACAGAAAGCAGTTAGGATGCTTGATATAGGATATGATGGAGTGCTTAATGATGAAATTAATAAAGATATAGAGGCTATTGAAGATAAGCTTGTAAGACCAGATAACGATATAATATTTACAATAACAGATGCGTTATTGAATGGCTTAAGCATAGATAGAATATCTAAACTATCATCGATAGATCCTTGGTTTATAGCAAGGTTTGATAGAATTATAAGAACTGCTGAAAGGATAAAGAAAGAAAGGTTGAATAAGAATGTTATAAAGGAGGCAAAGAAGTTAGGCTTCTCTGACAAAACGATAGCCAGATTATTAAATTTAGAAGAGGATGATATACGAAACTTCAGAAAGGATAACAATATAAAGCCAGTAATAAAACAGGTAGATACTTTAGCAGCAGAATGGCCAGCGAAGACAAATTATCTATATCTAACATATGGAGGAGATGAAGATGATATAAGCATTAAAGATAAGAAATCATGTATAGTTCTAGGGGCTGGACCATATAGGATAGGTTCAAGTGTAGAGTTTGATTGGGCTACAGTAAATATGGTATTTGGTTTGAGAGATTATAGTAATTATGATATAGCATTAATTAATTGCAATCCAGAAACTGTATCTACAGATTATGATATATGTGATAGATTATACTTTGAAGAATTAACATTAGAGAGAGTATTAGATATCTACGAGAAAGAGAATGCTGAAGGTATAATAACATGTGTTGGAGGACAAGTTGCTAATAATCTAACTCCTAAACTAGCAAAGCATAATTGTCAGATAATTGGAACAAAGCCAGAGGATGTTGATAATGCTGAAGATAGAACAAAGTTTAGTAGGTTACTTGATACACTTGGCATAAAACAACCAGCATGGCAAAAGTTTACCGATATTAGCGAAGCAAAGAGATTTGTAGAGTATGTAAGATATCCAGTCTTAGTTAGACCATCATATGTTCTAAGTGGAGCAGCTATGCGTGTTGTATGGAATGATAAACAATTAGAAGAATTCTTAAAGTTAGCAACTAAGGTAAGTAAGGAACATCCAGTTGTTATAAGTAAGTTCATAACAGATGCTTTAGAGGTTGAGGTAGATGGTGTATCTAATGGTTCTAGAGTAGTTATAGGCTCGATAATTGAACATATAGAGAGTGCTGGAATACACTCTGGAGATGCAATGATGGTAATCCCTTCATGGAGGTTAAGTAGGAAGAATATCGAAGATATAAAGGATTATACATATAAGATAGCAAAAGCTTTGAGAATAAAAGGACCGTTTAATATACAATATATCGTTAAGGATGATAATGTATATGTAATTGAGTGTAATGTTAGATCCTCAAGATCTATGCCTTTTGTATCCAAATTTACAACATTAAATCTTATTGAATTAGCATCTAGATTCATATTAAATAAAGATGCTTCTAATAAGATAGACGAGCTATGGCTAAAGACTAATGGCTTTGGAGTTAAGGTTCCACAATTCTCATTCATGCAACTAGAAGGAGCAGATATTATTCTAGGAGTTGAGATGCAGTCTACTGGGGAAGTAGCATGTTTTGGAAATACATTATACGATGCCTTATCAAAAGCATTAATTGCTGCAAATTATAATATGCCAGTTAAAGGTTCTGCATTGATAACAGTAGGAGGTAGTGAGATGAAGAAGAAGATCTTGCCACTTGTATCATTACTAAAATCATTAGGATTTAGGATCCTTGCTACTGAGCATACTGCAGATTTTCTGATCGAGCATGGTTTTGATGATGTAAATATAGTTTACAAGATTAGTGAACCAGAAAGGAAACCCAATATTGTAGATCTATTATACAACAGAGAGATCGATCTTATAATCAATATACCTAACACATCTACAATTGAAAAGTTTGTTGAGATGCTTGATGATGAATATCTTATTAGAAGAAAGGCAGTTGAACTAGGTTTGCCAGTATTAACAACATTAGAAGCAGCAAACTCTTTTGTAAAAACATTACAATGGCTTAGAGAGAATGAACCTAGTATAGATCTTCTTAAACCATATGCTAAATTAGATGATTAAGCATATCCTTGTTGCCTACAATTGAACCATCTAGAGTTACAATCAGACAGTCTAGGATCTTCTCATTTACTCTTTTTAATAATGGTGCTATTGTATTATCATATCTTCTATTAGAGTTCAAGTATTTATTGAATGTAGGCAGTATTATTATATCTAAAACACCATTCTCAGCAAATATGCTCTTATCTATCCTTACAAAGATCCATACCCTTTCTCCATTTAATACACTCCCCTCTTTTACTATCTTTGGATGTAAATGACCCATAACTATCCTTTTAACATTAAGATACTTTGGTATTGTATGGCCATGTATCAATAATGTATCATCAATAACCAAACCTTGTGGAGATGTTATATTTATTCCAGCAGGAGTTAAACTATCTATATTATTATCATGGTTTCCAGGTATTATAGTTATATCATTTACCTCTTTTAAACATTCTAAAAATTCTGGCACTAATCTCCATTCATTCTTATTTATCTTTGCTATACTATCTTTTATATCTCCTAATAATATAAATTCATTGGGTTTTACTGTATTATTTATAATTTTTAACTCTTCAACCATATCATAGATATAGTTATCATCTATAGTTATCCCTTTCTTAGTATATTGCTCCTCGAATCCTATATGAAGATCGCTTATTATCACATACCTTTCATTATCATCATAAAGTAATAATGCTGGATATGGATGTAAAGGCTTTACTCTCATAAAGATACTTATTATATTATACATAAATTAGTTTGTGGAAAAGATAGAAAAGTTATTGCAAAATAAGTGTATCAAGATGCACCTATTTTTACCTAGTAAAAGGAGGATCTTTACTATAGTTAGTAATGAGGAGTATTGGTTAGAACCTAAAATAAATTTCTGTTCATGTAAAGGTTACTATTTCAAATATATGAAGATTGATGAAGAATGTCATCATCTAAAGGCATTATCTCTTGCTAATAAAGATAATATTGATATAATCGAGTTTAATGATGAGGAATATAATAAATTTTTACTAGCATTGCTGTTAGATCTTACTAAATATGCTATGAATTTAAACGATTAAATGGTGCATATAATCTAAATAATGCTATGACACAAGAGATTGAGTATGCTATAAATGGAGAGTTAATTGGTGATAAAATCTTAATTAAAGATGGTAAAGGTATAGATGAGCTTCAGAAGAGAGGTTATGGTTTTAAAGACAAATACTATTATCTTTATATCTATGAAGCGTTATATCTCATGTATATAAATAAGTTAGAAGTTTATAAGGATGGTAGAGAGATAACATTCGATCAATTAGTAGGAATAGGATTAAAATATGATGAGAATTTATGGACAAAGTTCTTAGTATATAGAGATCTAAGAAGTAGAGGTTATGTTGCTAGAGAAGGATTCGGTTTTGGAGTAGATTTTAGAGTATACGCTAGAGGTGAGTATGGGAGCAAACCAGCCAAATATGTTGTATTTGGTTTAAATGAAGGAAGGAAAGTTCCCGTTAGCAATGTAGGAGAGTTGATAGATCAGATATCAAAGATGGGTAAAGAACCAGTTATCGCTGTTATAGAGAGGAGAGGAGAGGTTATCTATTACAAGATATCAAAGATAAGATTTGATAAACTGAAAAAGTTTACTCTATCTTAAGAGCATTTATAGCAACCTCAATTAGCCTAAGATATGAATTAACCTTTGCTCTTAGATCTGATATCTTTTCAGCATTTATGATTATCTTTATCTGCTCATCTTTGACTATTGAAGCATCTTTATCATTAAGAACATCTGGTTTTAATGCTTTATAGATAGCTTCCTTTTCATCTAATATCAATTGTATTTCACCTTCGAACATTAAGATTGATAAGCAATAAAGTATAATAAACTTATTATATTTTATCAATAGTAATGAAGGCTGTAGTATTGCATAGACACGGCGGAATTGAAGAATTACAATATCAAGACTATCCAGATCCAACGCCTAATGATGGAGCACTGATCAAGGTTCATGCTTGTTCTTTAAATCATCTAGATATATGGGTTAGAGAAGGTGTTGCTAATAAGAGAATAAAATTTCCTCATATACCTGGATCTGATATATCGGGCGAGTTGATGAATGATATAAACGGTTTGAAGAAAGGCAGTAGAGTATTGATATATCCAGGCTTGAGTTGTAGGAGATGTAAATATTGTTTAGAAGGCAGAGAAACCTTATGTAAAGAGTTTACTATAATCGGAGGTTTAAATGATACTCAAGGAGGATATGCTGAGTATGTTAAAGTTCCTGAAGATAATATAATTCCTATACCAGATTGGCTAAGCTATGAAGAGGCTGCGAGCATAAACATATCATATCTAACTGCATGGAATATGTTAGAGAAGGTTAATGCTAAAGATAAAACAGTATTGATCTATGCTGCTGGAAGTGGAGTTGGTTCAGCAGCGATACAATTTGCAAAGGCTCTAGGTTGTAAAATAATAACTACAGTAGGAGATGCTAGTAAGATAGAAAAGGCTAAAGCTCTAGGAGCAGATCTAATAATTGATAGAAGTAAAGAAGATATTCTAACTAGTATTATGAAATTTACTAATTATGGTGTTGATGCTGTTATAGATCATGTAGGAGCCAAGGTTTGGAATATAAATCTGCAAGCATTAAGGATTGGAGGAGAGTTAGCAAATTGTGGTGCTACATCTGGAGAGGATACTAATATGAATATTAGAACGTTTTACAATAAGCAGTTAACATTATATGGCATATATCTAGGAACTAAAAAACAGTTGATTGATATGTTAAAGTTTATGGAAGATAATAAGATTAAACCTGTAATTGATAGCATATTTCCATTAGATAAAGTTAGAGAAGCTCATAAAAAGATGGAAGAAAGTAAACATTTTGGGAAGATCGTTTTGCAAATACTATAAATAATGCTTGTGGGTTAATTATAACATACAATATATATGGTGATTGGTTAATAATACCCATCTATATAATAACAGTATATGAAACTAATAGAACTAGCAAAGATAAACGATGAGAAGAAGGCAGAGGAGTGGTTAAGGGATAAGGGTATACTTAAGAGGTTTGATAGATGCATATACTGTAATAATGAGCATATAGGCAGAGTTAAGGATAACTGCTATAGATGCTATAGATGCAAGAAGGAATGGAGTGTAGAGATAGCATACTATATGGATAAGGATACAATTCACAAAGTTCATAGGAGCATTAAAGCTATTTGAGTTAGAGATACCAGTATTAAAGGCTAGTAAAGAACTAGGATTAGCATATCGTACTACATATAAGATATATACTATAATTAGGGAGAAGATCTATAACTATTCTATAAAGGATGATATATTAAAAGGAGAAGTAGAGGCTGATGAAGCGGAGGTATTGATAATGAATTATGGATTTATCTATAAGGCAACATTACCAAATAAGAAGATAATTTTAGAGAATCCAAACACACATGCTTAATGGGTGCGGGCGGACTCGAACCGCCGACCACCTGCGTGTAAGGCAGGTATCCTAACCGACTAGACGACGCACCCTTGCTAACATTTCAATCTTTTCGGTTTATAAATTATTGGAGAAGATGAATAATATATGCATCTATAATATGCTATGATATGTATGAAGTTGAACATACCGCTGAACATATATTCATGAGATCATTGCAGAATCTAGGCAAAGATGTCTTTGTAAAGAAGGTAGAACATGGAGAGATAAATAAGATATATGTTGAATGTAACAATCTAACATTAGATGATATCTATATTGCTGAATGTATAACTAATGATATAATTGATGCTGGTAGAGAAGTTAGAGAGTATATATTCAATTCATTAAAAGATGCAAAGGATAGATTCCCAGATCTAAGAGCGTATGAAGAGAGAATAAGCAATAAGGTGAGAGTTGTAGAGATAGCTGATCACGATCATGCAGCATGCATAAAAGATCATGTAAGAAATACCAAGGAATGTGAATTCTTTATCATTAAACATATATCAAGAGAGAAGAATCTATACGAAATTGAGTTCCTAGCTGGTAACAAGGCTAAAAAACAAGCATTAGAGTTTGGAATTACATGCTTAAGATTGATAGATCATCTACAAGTTAGTATGAATACATTAGAAGATACAATAAAAAATATGAAGCGAGATCTAGAATCGTATAAGAAGAGTTTAGCTAAACTAAGTAGAAAGGTATTGGAGAGTATAAAGCCAGATGTTATAGATGGGATAAAGTTCTATAGCATTCAATTTGAAGATCTAGATGATAGGATTATAATGAAGCAAGTAAGAGAAGTTATAAAAGATAATAGCATTTTATTAATAAGCAATAAGAAAGAGGATAGATGTACTGTAATATTGGCATCAGATAGTATAGACTGCTCATCTATATTATCCAATGCATTATCTAGAGTTGGAGGTAAAGGAGGAGGTAAAGATGCATTTGCTAGTGGCTCAATACCTGCTGATAGAGAAGATGAATGCTTAAGATTGCTAGAAGAGAATATAAAGACTCAAATTTATAAAACTAATAATAGTGTAGCATGATGGAAGAAGATCTAGATTCATGGAGGAGGACTCATTACACTAGCGAAATAACTCCAGAATTAGATGATAAAGAGGTTATACTTATGGGATGGGTTGCTAGTATTAGGGATCATGGCAATATAATCTTTGTAATGTTAGCAGATAAAGACGATGAGATCCAATTAACTATTAAGAAAGATTCGAATTTATTTGAAATATTTAAAGAGATAAAGGAACATTCGTGTATAGGTGTAAAAGGAGTTGTAAAGAGCAGAAAGAATGCTCCTAGAGGTGTTGAGATAATACCTATCGAACTCAAGATATTCGCATTAGCAAAGAAGATACCTCCATTCTCTGTATATAGTAAAACAGTTCCTAATACAGATATAAGGTTAGATCTTAGAGCAGTAGATCTTAGAAGGAGGATATTAAGATCTGTATTCAAGATAAGGTATAACATATTAAAAGCGGTAAGAGAATATTTGGATAAAAATAATTTCATTGAGGTTAATACTCCTAAGATGATAGCATCTGCTACCGAAGGAGGAGCAGCGTTATTCCCAATATTCTACTTTAATAAAGAAGCTTTCCTCGCTCAAAGCCCACAGTTATATAAAGAGCAATTGACAATGGCATTTGATAATGTATTTGAGATCGGACCTATCTTTAGAGCTGAGCCTTCAAGAACTACTAGACATCTAGCAGAGGCTACATCTATTGATATTGAAAAATCATTTGCAGATTATAATGATGTTATGAATATATTAGAAGAGCTTATTGTTTATGTAATAGATTATATCAATAATCATAACAGTAAAGAACTTGAAGAGTTGGATGTTAAATTGATAAAACCAGAATTACCATTCCCTCGTTATACTTATGATCAATTGATAAATATGCTTAAAGATAATGGCGCAAAGATAGAATGGGGAGATGATCTAAATACTGAAAATCTGAAATTATTAGGTAAATTGATCAATGGATATTATTTTATAACCGATTGGCCAACTTCAGCAAAACCATTCTATGCAAAACCAAAGAGGAATGATCCTAAGATAAGTGAGACATTCGATCTTATGTATAATGAATTAGAACTCTCATCTGGAAGTACTAGAATAAATAGGAAGAATGAATTAGTAGAAAGGATGAAGATGCAAGGTTTGAATCCAGATGCATTTGAATATCATCTAAAGGTATTTGATTATGGAATGCCTCCTCATGCTGGATTTGGATTAGGTTTGGAAAGATTTCTAATGATTATTGCTAATCTAGATAATATTAGGGATGCTACATTTTATCCTAGAGATATAGAGAGGTTAAGTCCATGAATATAGATAAGGATAAAGTTAAACATTTAGCATGGCTTGCTAGAATTGAGTTAGATGATAATGCACTAGATATTTATGTAGAACAGATAAACAAGATAATAGATTATCTTAATATATTAGATGAAGCACAAGCTGAGGATGAACCTAATTATCTTATAGCAGAGATAGATCAGTTAAGAGATGATATCGCTATTGAGAGTAAAGATGATATATTTAGTGTTGTTATTAATAAGAAGGATGGTTTTGTTAAAGCACCAAAGATGAGTTAAGATGAGTCTAAAATTGAATGCTTATCAACTTGCTCAAGAGATCAGAGATGGTAATATAAGTGCTGAAGATCATATTGCAAGGTTATTAGAGCATATAGAAAAGACTGATAAGAAGATAAATGCATTTATTACTATAAATAAGAGAGCAATAGATGAAGCAAGGAAAGTTGATAAAGAAAGGAAAGGAAAGTTAGCAGGAGTACCTCTAGCAGTTAAAGATAATATATGTACTAAAGGTATTAGAACTACTTGTGCCTCAAAGATGCTAGAAAATTTTATCCCTCCATATGATGCTACAGTAATTGCTAGGCTAAAGAAGGAAGGTGCTATAATAATAGGTAAAACCAATATGGATGAATTTGGTATGGGTTCTAGTACGGAATTCAGTATTATTGGTCCATCTAGAAATCCATGGGATCAGTCAAGAGTTACTGGAGGCTCATCTGGAGGATCAGCTGCGTCAGTAGTAGCATATGAATCTTGTATAGCATTAGGATCTGATACTGGAGGTTCAATAAGATGTCCAGCATCGTTTTGCTCATGTGTAGGCTTGAAACCTACATACGGCTTGGTTAGTAGATACGGCTTGGTATCATATGCAAATAGTATGGAGATAATCGGTCCTTTAACTAGATCTGTTTATGACGCTGCTTTGATGCTACAAACTATTGCTGGTATTGATGAGTATGATAATACAACTCATACTTCTAAAGATTATATGCAATTCAAGGATGTTAAAGGTATGAAGATAGCATTGGTTAAAGAGATGATCGAGGGTGCTGATGAAGATATTGTAAAATCCATATATTCATCATTGGATAAATTATCGACTTTAGGGATAAAGATCGATGAGATATCTCTGCCTTCATTGAAATATGCGTTAGCAGCATACTATACAACAGCTATGGCTGAGGCTAGTAGTAACCTTGCTAGATATGATGGTATAAGATATGGGAAAAGTATTGAACCAGAAGGCATAGAATGGAACAGATATTATATGATGATCAGAAGCAATTTTGGTGACGAGGTGAAGAGAAGGATAATTCTAGGAACGTATGTCTTATCATCTGGCTATTATGGTAAATATTATCTAAAAGCACAAAAGGTTCGAAGTATGATAAGAAGGGAATTGTTAATGAGATTCAAGGATTATAATATATTAGTAGCGCCTACAATGCCTATACTCCCATTCAAGATAGGAGAGAGGATAAACGATCCTATCAAATTATATCTCTCAGATATAGATACAGTATTAGCAAATATAACTGGTATACCAGCTCTATCAATGCCTTCATCATTCAAAGATGGTTTACCAATAGGTATACAATTCATGGCAAAGCATGATGAAGAAGGGTTACTTCTCAGCATAGGTAAAGCATTTGAGGATATTAATGATATTAGAGGTGAACCTAAGATATGAGTATAAAGATTGGATTAGAGATCCATTGCCAAATAAATGCTTTAAAGAGTAAACTATTCTGTTCTTGCTCAACAGATTATAGAAGTAAGATGCCAAATACAAATATATGTACAATATGCATGGGGTTACCAGGTTCATTACCTTTACTAAATAAAGAAGCAGTAAGATATGCTATAACTATAGCATTAGCATTGAATTGTAAGATACCAGATAGGATAATGTTTTATAGGAAGAATTACTTCTATCCAGATCTACCTAAGAATTTTCAGATTACACAGTATAATGCATATGGAATAAGTAGTATAGGTTATGAAGGAAAGGTTATGATAGAAGGCAAAGAGATAAGGATTAGAAGAATACAGTTAGAAGAAGATCCAGGAAGATTAGTTTATGATAGCAAGAATTACACATATGTAGATTATAATAGGGCTGGCATTCCATTAGTAGAGATAGTAACTGAACCAGACTTTGATGATCCAAAGTTAGTTAGAATATTTCTAAATAAGTTGAGTAGTATATTAACTCATCTTAACATAGATCCAGAGTTAGAAGGAGCTGTAAGATGTGATGCTAATGTATCTATAGATGAAGGTAATAGAGTAGAGATAAAGAATGTTAATTCATTTAAAGATGTTGAGAAAGCATTACTATTTGAGATATCTAGGCAGAAGAGTTTACTATCTAAAGGTATAAGCGTTCAAGCAGAGACTAGACATTGGGATGATAAGAGGAAAGTTACCATACAATCTAGAAGTAAGGAAGAAGAAGAAGATTATAGATATTTCCCAGAACCAGATATCCCATCTCTTATAATAGATAGAGATATAATTAATAAAGTTAAGAGTATAATGCCAGAGTTACCTGATGAGAGGAAAGAAAGGTTACTTAAGATAGGACTATCAGAAAACGTAGCTCAAGTGCTTGTGGATGATAAAGTATTAGCTGATATATTTGATGATGCATTAAATTATTATAACAATGCTAGAGAGATAGCAAATTGGATTGTTGGCGATCTTAAAGGATATATTGAAAGATTAGGCTTTGATAAAGTAAAGGTTACTAGCAAACATATAGCAGAGTTAGCAAAGATGGTAGATAATGCAATCATAAATAGAACTGTAGCAAAACAGATCTTATCTGAGATCATCAAGACAGGAGAGATGCCAAGTTTAATAGCAAAAAGACTTAATGCTGAGCAGATAAGTGATAAAGAAGAACTGATAAATATAATCGATAAAGTATTTGATGAAGATAAGAAAGCTGTAGAAGATGCCATGAGAAATGAGAAAGCTATCAATTTCTTATTAGGTAAAGTTATGAAGCATACAAAGGGTAAAGCTGATCCAAAAATAGCATTAGAGTTAATAAAGCGTAAGATTAGTATCCTACTTGAGAGATGAGATTATAAACTACATACATATATGGCTATACAAACCAAGATTTCTATGAATATAACGCCACATATAAGAAAGGTTGATGGCTATAATATATTATATTTAGCTCAAGGTGATCCTAGTAATAATGATGTTATGATATTACTCCATGGTATTGGAGCATCATCAGATCGGTGGTTAAAAGTTATTCCTATCCTATCAAAACATTTCTATGTAATAGCTCCAGATATAATAGGTTTTGGTTATAGCGAAAAACCAGAGGCTAGTTATACAATAGATTTCTTTGTAGATTTCATTATGAAGTTTATTGAATCCATGAACCTTAAAGGGAAGAAGATAACATTACTAGGCTCTTCTTTAGGAGGTCATATAGCTGCCGAATTTGCTATAAAATATCCAGATGTATTATCAAATCTTATACTAGTTAGTCCAGCAGGTATAGTTAAGCATGGAACCAAAGCATTAAACGATTATATCTTAGCAGCTATGTATCCTACATTAGATAATGCTATTGAAGCATTTAAAGAAATGGCTACAGATCCAGATGCAATAGATATGAATTATATAAAAAATTTTGTTAATAGGATGAAGTTACCAAATGCAAAATATGCATTTCTAGCAGCTTTGATGGGAAGCAAACGAGCTCCTAACCTTAAGGATAGACTAGATAAGATAAAAGTGAGAACATTGATAATCTGGGGTGAGAAAGATAAATTATTGCCAGTAGAATATGCAGACGAATTTAAGAAGATGAGGAATGCTAAAATAATAATTATGAAATGTGTAGGACATGTTCCTTTTGAAGAGAAACCAGAAGAGTTTTGTAAATTTGTCATTGAATTTATAAAGGATAACGATTAATATTATTATCTAAAGCTATTCTATATATAATAGCACTAACAATTTATCGTATGCTTACAATAGAGATAGATACTAATAAAGGAGTAATACATAATTTGGCAGTATATATAATGGAGCGTTTACAAGTAATAGCTGCTATTAAGCATAAGGCTATAGATATAGATCCAATAATACCTATAACTATTGATGACCTTATAGATACAATTAAGAACTTCTTATCTATTCATAGTATTGAAGGTATTGTAAGCAAAGAAGGTAATAAGATCAAAGTTACAATATTATCTAACATATATAATGAGTATAAAGAGGATAATCTATTGATCTGCCCACATTGTGGTAAGGTTAGTAAATATGAAGAAGAGATGATGGTTCATATAAGAGCACATTATATTGGATTCTAAACTTTTAATACAGCTCTAGCCTCTATCTTACTATACTTTAATGCTTCAAGTACTTCATTGGCATCTTCTAATGGAAACTCTTTAGTAATTATCTTTATCAATCCTCTAGAGGCTAATGTCAATACATCTCTCATATCTTTTCTAGAGCCTATTACACTACCTTTTATTATCTTCTCATCTATGAACATAAAGTCATCACCTATACAACCAAACACTCCTAAGATTATTGTACCTTTCTTCTTAACAGATCTTATAGCCTTGCTTATAGCCTCATCAGAAGGAGCAAATATTATAGCTTTATCTAACAAGCCTAGATCATCATTATTTGAATATATCTCATCAGCAGATAACTTTTCTGCTACTTCTTGATGTAATTTGCTTCTAGTTACTGCTACTACTCTAGCATTATACAATTTTGCAATTTGTAATGCAATATGCCCAACTCCACCTATGCCAAATATTCCTACCCTTTCATTAGGGTTCAATTCAGCAAGTTTGACTGCTCTATAAGCTGTAACACCTGGGCAGAATAATGGAGCAGCTTCTACATCATTTATGCTATCTGGTATCTTATAAGCAAACTGTTCTCTAATGCTTATATATTCTGCATAACCTCCATTCTCAGTATCACCAGTAATCCTTCTATTATCACACAGATGCTCATTACCAGTTAAGCAATAATCACAATTCAGACATGATTCATATAAAGGCTGTATACCAACTCTATCACCTTTCTTAAAGTATCTAACATCTTCACCAATCTCTTCAACTATTCCAACTATCTCATGACCAGGAATTATAGGCAATTTAGGAGGTATGCCATACTTTAACCAATCTCCTTCAATAAGATGTAGATTAGATCTACAAACACCACAAGTCTTTATTCTAATCAATAATTCATCCTTACTTATAGTTGGCATGTCTAAATCAACCAATTTTAATGGTTTACTTTCAATCTTTGCTGGTTTCTCTAAAAGCATTGCTCTCATAATTGCTAATTATAATAACCTTATATTTTAATGTAGAGTGCAAATCTTTTAATGCTATTAATTATCAAGTGCTTATGATGAAATTTGAACTGCCTAGAGGTATTAGAGATATAGAGCCAGATGAGTATAATAGGATAAACTATCTTAGAGATATATTCCTAGATACTGCTAAACTATTCGATTTCAAGATTATGGAACCATCTCCTATTGAGATGTTAGCAACTCTAGAAGCAAAGAGCGGACCTATGATAAAGAATGAGATCTATGCTTTTAAAGATAAGAGCAATAGAGATATAGCTTTAAGATTCGATTTAACAGTAGGAATAACTAGATATGTTACTAGCAGAAGAGAGTTATCAATACCAGCAAAATTTGGAAGTTTTGCTGGAGTTTGGAGGTATGATGAACCACAATTAGGGAGATATAGATGGTTTCATCAATGGGATATAGAGATCTATGATAACTTTAATACAGAATCGGATGCCGAGGTTATAGAGTTTACTGAATATTTCATGAATAAGATAGGTTTGACTGGTATTAGGATAGAGATCAATGATAGAGAGATGCTAGAAAATTATCTTAAAGGATTTGGAGTTAATGATATAGATGAGTATTTTAGAGCTATAGATAAGGCATCTAAGAAGAGTGAAGAAGAATTATTGGAAGAATACTCCATGCTAGATAGCAACATATTAGAGCAATTATTAGCATTAAGTAAAGAAAGCATAACATTGGATAGATTAAAAGAGTTAAAGATGGATTGTAATAGAATAGAACAGTTACTAGATTCATTAAAGAGTAGAGATGTAAAGAATGTCAAGATTAACTTAGGAATAGTAAGAGGTTTAGATTATTACTCTAGCATAGTATTTGAAGTATTTAGTAATGAGAGTAAAAATGCTATAGTAGGAGGAGGAAGGTATGATAAGTTGCCAAAGATCTTCAATAGAGATGATTTAGGAGCAACTGGAGCTGCAGGAGGAATTGAACGTATACTATCATTACTTAAAGAAGGAAAGAAAGAAGAAGAGAAAGTATATGTGGCATATACTCATGATAAATTGAAGAATAATGCTATATCATTAGCATCTATCTTAAGGAAGAAGAATATAATAGCATCTTCAGAGCTAGGAAAGAGATCGTTAAGGAAGCAGATGGATTATGCATTAAAGAATAATTTTACTAAAGTCATAATACTGGCAGAGCGTGAATATTATAATAATAAGATCATATTAAGAGATTTGAGCAAGAAAGAAGAAGAGATGATAGATATAAATGCTTTTATGGAAAAGCCTTGGGATTATATCAAACCTTAAACGCTCTACTAAGCATAACTAACTCTGGACCAGTAGTTAATTCTCCAACAACTACATTATTAGAGTTAGCAACTAAACCCGATGATAAGAATGGAACTCCTCCATTTACAGTAGACGGTTCTGCATATACCTTTAATACATCCATTATAACCTTTAATTCATCATCAGTAATATTAGGATGAACAGCAGCACCATTATTGGTTGCAACTATCATAGCACCTACTTGATAATATTCTCCTAATTGCATAGGTATAACCTCTATGCCTAATCTATCTTTTAACATATTAATAACATCTTTAGGAATTGTAGATGCTACTACAGCACCTTTATCATTCATAACAATCAGATTTCCTAACGCAGTTTGCTTTATATCTAATAGTATGATATCTAAACCAATTGCTTTAAATTCTTCTAATTCTATCTCATCTATTATCCTAGGTAAGATTATTGTATTATTATTCATAGCCATTAATGGTCCTAAGAGTCTGGTATGTGCTATTGAAACATTTATACATTTAACACCTAAGAACGATTCAAGTTTGTTAATCTTGGTATTTGCAAGTCCTTTTGGTGCTAATAGAAATTTATCATTAACCTTTAGAAATATTCCTATATTTGGAGTTCTATATATATTATATTTGTAAATGCCCATCTGTAGCATGATAATACTCTTTGTTTAGTAAATATGAATCTTGCTAGTTATTTGTATTGGCGCTAGGTAATTGTACATTAGGAACTGTGCTAAATCCTATTATCAATCCTATTGCAGATACTATTATCCCTAGTATTAGCATCCTCTTTGCCATGGTTGGATCATCATGTCTAATAGCAAAATACCCTATAGCTCCTCCTATTATTCCAAGGAATATAGGTAATAGATACCATAGAACACTTCTTTTCCTTTCAGTATAGCTCAATATTGATTAATTAAACTTATCTATAATATATGCTTATTACTCCTCTTCCTCTTTTATACCCCAACTCCTTAATAACTGCTTCTTGAATTCACTAAACTGTTGATCAGATAACACTTCACCACAATTTTTATGATATGCCAAACTCTTCATACCATCTAACTTGAACTCTACCTCATAAAAGTGAACTCTTGGACATCTACACATAATATCCATCTATACCTAGTGTATAATATATCTATCTATATACTAGAAATTCATTTATATGAAAAATTGTTTAGGAGTGTTATGATGATGCTATTACTATTATTATTGTTAAGTAATATTGCATATGCTGAAATAGATAATACTATGATACTTTCATCAAATGATGTAGATATATATGTTAAATGGGAACCTATAGAGATTAAACCAAATGAGTTAGTTAATTTCGAGTTAAACTTTATGAAAAATAATACACATATTAATACAAATTATGATTTCATTGTAGTTAAAGATGATGTAACAATTAAAGAGGTTAGAAATTCGTTTGCTATTGATGGTAAAGCTACTCATATAGTAGAATTCCCTTCTTCTGGCTCATTTAGTATTATTATAAATATACTAGAAAATAGTA
Organism: Candidatus Nitrosocaldaceae archaeon; assembly: GCA_026002835.1. Next base: position 46,528 of record BPGC01000008.1, on the reverse strand, counting down.
AAATTAAAGATAGTTTATCATTTGATCTTAAGGTTACTCCAGAGTTTCCTATGGGCAGTATTATAGTAGCAGTAACTTTAATAGCTATAACTATCGCATTAACAAGATTAACTCTTATAAATAAAAATAAGTTAGGTTCAGATTTATGAAATAAAACATTATAAGTGAGATTTGATTCTGAATTGATAATGAAGGGTTTAAGGATAGTAATAGCAGCAACACTTGCTGTAATGTTATCTACTAGCATAAGCCTAGCACAGGTTGTTGAGGAAGGTTGGTATCCTGGAAAAGGATTGCAAAAAGGATTATTGGTCAAATACAGAGTACAAGGTTTTGAGATAACAAATGACAAACCAGTAACACTTACTTTATGGTTCAAGAACCAGACTGAAGATGGTAATTGGAATGTATATATTATAATGGAAGAAGAGGGCAGAGTTATAGATGGATGGACACAAATGTCTCCAAAGAATCTTAGACCTCAAGGTTTTGTAGATGATCCAGATCTAGATAGAGCTAGACAAATATTTAAAGATTCGATAGTTTGGGTTTCTGGATATACATCAGCAGATGAACCAAAATCATTAAGTGTTGGTTCAACATGGGGTTCAATAGCAGCTATTGGAGGAGGAGGAATAACATTAACTATCTCAGAGCAGACACAAGTTACTGCTGCTGGAGAGACATGGGATGTAAGTATATTGAAATGGTTCCATAAGAGAGATCTTCCAAGTGAGATATGGATAAATGATAACTTCCCATTGCCTATACACGGATTCTCATATGCACAATCTGCACAAGAGCCGATCCCTATTCAGTTCCAATTTGATCTTTTAGTATATAGCATAACAGATGAGCAACCTATACCACCAAAGGAAGAGATCGAGATACCAAAGCCACCATTATCGCAATTAACTAGATCTGGCGGTTTCTTATTTGAACTTAGATGGGCTCCAGAACTTATTGAACCTGGACAAACAATACAGATGGCTCCAATTATTAGGACTGCACAAGGAGAATTATTGAATAATGCTATCTATAACTTGATAATAATAGATGAGGAAGGAACTGAGGTATTTAGTCAAAAGAATCAGATAGCTGAAGGTGGCATAGGCAAGACTGCTGAGATCACATTTGAACAAGGTGGTAGTTATAAAGTTATAGTAGAATGTACTAGTTGTCAATTTGGAAGTATAGCACCAACACCTGAGGAGACTGGGTTTGTAGAGAGGGCAGAATTTAATATTATAGTAGTTCCAGAATTCCCAATAGGAGCAATAATAGCCATGGCTAGTATTGTAGCAGTTGTAATAGCAGTAAGCAGATTCAAACAGATAAACATACCAAAGATATAAAACATACATATTTTTATTATATGCTATGGATCCTAGAGTAAAAGTATTAGGATCATCAGTAGGTATAGCAATAGCTATAATTCTAGGGTTTATACTTTATGGAGAGTTAACTAGACCGGCTGGATTTGAAGGTGTATCTGAAGGCATGTGGGTAACTGGAAATGGTATAAAAGAAGGCAATATGCTTGAATATAAGATAGATTTAGCAAATAAGAGTATGATTGTAAATATAAGATTTGATGAAAAGATAGATAATAATTGGAAGGCTACTATAACAGCAGATGGAGTTAGTAGAGAGGTTGTATTATCAGAGAATTTAGTTGCTGTAGATATACCAGAGAATTTTGAGGAATGGAACGATATAAGAAAATCATTGTTCTGGATAGTAGATTTTGTATACGAACCTAGACCATTAGTAGGCAATTCTGTATGGAGTACAATTAACCTAGAGTTTAGAACTGTAGAATTGAAATTGGTAGCAAAAGAAGATATATCTATAGTAGCTGGAGACTTTACTGCTTATAAATTAGCATACTACCTAGGCTATCAAGGAGGAGGAGAGTTATGGATAGTTAAAGATATGCCTCTGCCAGTAAAGGCTGAGGTTAGAGATCAAGATAACGATCTCATCTTTAGATACGAATTATTATCCTATAGTTTATAGCATTCATCGAATAACCAATTACAAAACTCTTCTACTTTACTATCTATCTTTCTCCATATATGTAATGAACCAGGCAATATATCGATTCTTCCATCATTAAAGAATATCTTTACTCCTTCTTTATCTTCATACATATAAGCATCTTTTATATTAACATCATTAAAGATCTCTTTAGCCTTAGCTTTTATCATATCTCTACTTATTGGGAACTGTTTCCTATGCTTATCTATAACTATTGTTATATTCTCTTTTCCATAACTATCATAATCCTTCAACTTTTCTGGATATGGAAAGTTTAATTGTATATTAACATTGTACTTATCTCCAACTATATTGGCTAATCTTATTAATTCTGTATAAATCCTATACTGATTTTTTATGGTTTTAAGAGTATCCTTATACTGTTCAATTATACTATGTAGATCGTTTATGATGCTAGTAAACTTCATTGCTATTAATATCAATAGACTCTAATTAATAGTTTATAAACAAGACATAAGAAGAAGTAATAATGTTCGCTATTGACAAAGATTCGGAGAGAGCAACTAGTATAGAGGATTATCAACAGACATGCGTTCAGTTCATAGAAGATATAAGTAATGATTATAAAGATTGGGTTAATAGATACAAACTGCAAGAAGATGAACATAACTTTAGAATAGAGATGATAGATTACATAGTAAAGAATACAAACTTATGGATTATAAAGTATGGAGATACTATAAAGAAGATAGATATAATCAAAGATGATGGTTTGAGTAAGATGGCTGGTTTTACTGCTGGTTATCCATTCAAATTTCATATATATGTTAATGATCAAGAGTTATATGTTAGTCATAAAGTTGGAAAGATAAGGTTAGATATAATAGCAGAAGCTAGTAAAGAAAATAGAATGGTAAGAGTTACGAATCTTCGAAAAGATGAGTTTGCTAATATATTATCCTCAGCTGATGTTAGACTAGAATATGATGAATTTAAACCAGCTTATAGAATTTATGATAGTATCATATTAGATGCTAGTAATGCAAAACCATCTGATATAATAAGCATAACTCTAGCAGTTGAAGAGTTAAATGATAAGAATATACAGATTGATAAGAGAGGTTTATCAATCATAATAAGATTAATTTAAGAATAATTGAGTGAAATGCTTCATGTGAGTGATATTAGTGAGATTTATATCTAGATTATGAGTATTATAAACAATGATAGATTACAAGCAAAAGATAAGAGAGATAAAGAGTTTCAATGATGCGTTTGAATTAGCAAGAAGAGCAGTTGAAGAGCAGACTGGTATGAGGAGAGTAGGTTTAACTTTATTATTACAAGATATGCCAGGATATATTGGAGCATATCATGTAGTTGGCTCAAACTATATAGTAGTTAACAGAACTGTATTAAATGCAATAAAAGAGTTAGCAAAGAGTGATGAAGAGTACAATTCCTATCTGTTTGTAGTAATTATGCATGAATACCTTCATAGCTTAGGCTTAACAGATGAGATGAGTGTTAGAAGATTAACGTACAATATATGTAAAGAATTATTAGATGATGATCATCCAGCAACAAAGATGGCTTCTAGCGATCCTTCATCATTGTATCCAGAGATTAGGAATTTAATTAATATCAAATTCAGTAATGAGTTTAGATTAATCAAAGAGTTCGATACATCAAATATTAGTTATATTGGATAAGCATAAATTAAGATCCATTCTCTTATTACTTAACAGATGAATATATTAGAAGTTAGAAACCTTAAGAAATGGTTTATAGTAAAAGGTTCATTCCTTGATTTTATTAATAAGAAGGATAAAATAATTAAAGCTGTTGATGATGTATCATTCGATATAAAGAAGGGTTCGGTCTTTGTACTTGCTGGAGAGTCTGGCTCTGGTAAAAGTACAATTGCAAGATTAATACTAAAGGCTATAGCATTAGATGATGGGCAAATAATATTTGATGGCAGAGATGTAACTAACCTTAAAGGTAAAGAGTTGAAATGGTTTAGAAGGAATGCACAGATGGTTCACCAAGATCCTTATGCTAGTATAAACCCAAGGATGAAGATAATTGATGTTGTAAGGGAACCTCTTACAGTTCATGATACAAGCGGTAAAGAAGAGCAGGAAGATAAAGTATTAAAGGCTTTAGAAGAGGTTAGGTTAGAACCAGTAGAAGAGATAGCATATAGATATCCTCATATGCTATCTGGAGGGCAGAGACAGAGAGTAGCTATAGCTAGAGCATTGGTATTGAAACCAAAGTTGATAATTGCTGATGAGCCAGTATCAATGCTTGATATATCTGTAAGAGCTGAGATTCTAGATCTTATGAAACGCTTACAAGAAAAATATAAGATAAGCTATCTATACATAACCCATGATCTCTCAACTGCTAGATATATTGGTGATAATATAGCTATCCTTTACAAAGGAAAGATAGTAGAATATGGATATATAGATAAGGTATTATTAAACCCATTACATCCATATACTAAAGCATTAGTAAATGCAATATCTGAACCAGATCCTAATAACTTGTATAGAGAGAAAATGCTAGAGATAAAGGATGAGAGTTTTGAAATTGCAGATTCTGGTTGTAGATTTTATAATAGATGTATATATGCTATGGATAAATGTAAGAACGAACCTAAATTATTAGAGATTGAGAAAGAGCATAAGGTAGCATGCTTCCTTTATTAACTATAGACAATTCATCGATTAAATTAATAAAGAATGAAGATCTTCTTACTATATATAGAGATGGAGAATAATAAGAACTTGCTAGTGATATGTATAGATAGAGATGATGATATAGGCTCAAAGGGCGGTATAAAAACACCTGTAATAGGCAGAGATAGTTGTATAAATGCTGGAGTTAATTTAGCGGTAATGGATCCAGAGGAAGCAGATGCAAATGCCATATTTGCTGCTGTTAGAACTTATGAAGAGTTGATAAGTAAAGGTTATAGATCTGAAGTAGCATTATTATCTGGAAGTTATAAAGGAGGTGTAGAAGCGGATCAGAAGATCGCTTATCAATTACAAGATGTGCTCCAAAGGTTCAAGGCGGATGGTGCTATAATAGTATCAGATGGAGGAGAGGATGAGCTAGTATTACCAGTAATACAAAATATAATTCCTGTAGTATCTGTCCAAAGGGTTGTAATAAAACATAGTAGAAGTGTAGAATACTCATACGCAATTCTCGCAAGATATCTTAAAACATTAGTATTTGATCCTAGATACTCTAAATTCTTCTTAGGAGTGCCCGGAGCGTTATTGATTGCAGGAGCATTAGCATTTCTATTAGATCTTGGTAGATTTGCAGCTCCAGTAATTGCAGGTATATTGGGAGCAGCGCTGATAATAAGAGGCTTTGATATAGATAAAGCATTGAAAAATCTTACTAAGATCAGTAGTCCATCAAGTTATATCAGAATATTCTCGTTATCTGCTGGTATATTAATAATATTAGCATCATTGCAGAGTGGTTATAGTAATGCCATCAAGTTCATAGATGAATCTATGGATATATTAAATCTAGAGATCGTAGGTCATTTTGCTTATGGCATGCTTCCATTACTATGGGCTGGACTAGGAACCATCTTTGGAGGTAGAATGTTAAGTAGTATATTCAAGGAAAGGTTTACTTTACATACTTTAGGAGATATGCTAAGATTAATTGTATTAGCATTATTCTATGTACCAGTACAACAATTTATCCTCATGCTTACTGGAGATGTTAGTAATCCATTTACGCTTGTATCTTCACTTCTTATAGGCTTAGCGGTTACTTTAGTAGCAGCCTCTCTAGTATACAAATATTACATAGTAAAAAGGAAAGAACATGAATAAAGTGGTCTTAAGTGAAGAATACAATACTCAATTCATTAGGAATATACAAGTATTACGAACATTATCTCAAGAAAGAGATTAAAAAATATGAGATTCCTAAACATATAGCAGTTATATTAGATGGAAATAGGAGATGGGCTAGAAAGAATATGTATATACAAAAGGTTGGTCATGAGAAAGGAGCAGATAGAGTAGAAGATCTTATAGATTGGTGTAGAGAATTGGGCATTAAGATAATAACCATATATGGTTTATCAACTGAAAATTTGGAGAAGAGACATGACGAAATAGACTATCTATTTCGATTGATGGAAGATAAATTAAGAAAGCTGCTTCATGAACCCAAATTGCATAAGTATAAGATGAGGGTTAAAGGATTAGGCAAGATAAATAAACTACCAAAAAGTATGCAAGAAGTAATAGCAGAATTAGAAGAGGTTACTAAGAATTATGATGGCATGTATTTCAATATAGCTATTGCATATGGTGGACAGACAGAATTAGTAGATGCTGTTAAAAAGATAGCAAATATGGTTAAAGATGGTAAGATCAATGTAGAGGATATAGATAAAGATCTCATAGAATCTTGCTTATACACTTCACATCTTCCACAACCATCACCAGATCTAATATTAAGAACCTCAGGAGAACAAAGATTAAGTGGTTTTTTGATATGGCAGAGTGCTTATAGCGAACTAGTATTTATGGATATATTTTGGCCAGAGTTTAGGAAGATAGATCTGATGAGAGCTATAAGAACATATCAGAGAAGGCATAGAAGGTTCGGAGTATAATTAATTTGAATATTAACTAAAAAATCTACTAATAAACTATAGATAATACTCATTTAAATTCATCAATTACTATAAATATAATATGGCTATATCTGTATTATCAAAACTTGTAGAGGAGGATCCATTATGGCATTGAACAATCTATCTAATGAGAAGCTTATTCAGATACTTTTAATTATATCGCTTAGTTTAAGCAGTTATGGCACGCTTACTAATACACAATTAGACGGATCTATAGATTCAATATCTAGCAAACTAGATGAGAAGTTAGATGCTATTATAAGATTACGTGTTGAATTAACTGATAAATTAGATAAGGCATTGGCATTAATAAATTCTAAGGTAGAATCCAATTCTATTGAGATAAAACTTATAGATAATAGATTAGATTCTGTTGAAAATAGTGTAAACATTATAGAAGATAAACTAGATTATATGAATGAAAGATTGGTTAAGGTAGAGAGTAAAGTACCATAGTTAAAATTATTAAAACTTTATTTGGAGTTAAGTGTATGAAGATAGTAACACTTGGCATCGATGAATGTAAAGCACTAGGCGATCCAATAAGAGCTATGATAATTAATATATTATCACATAAAATATTAACGGTTGATGATATCGTTAATGAACTAACAAAACATAATTATAAGAAATCCGTTCCAACAATAAGACATCATATAGATGTATTAAAGAATGCTGGATTAATTGATATAGCATATACTAAAGAGAAGAGAGGCACACTAGAAAAATATTATAAATCTAATATCCACTTTTTAGGGTTTAATGCAAGAAAGATAGATGCAAGTAATATAGATGATATATCTAGAAAATTATTAAAGATCATTAATGTTATAGAGAAGAGATACATAGAAGATTCTAATGACTCATGTGAATATTGTAATACAGATCATTCAAAGGAATATATTATAGCCGAACTTATTAATCAAGCGTTAACAAAAGCATTAATTACTCCATCATCTTAAGTGTATCAGCTATTGTTAGTATACCAACAAGGTTACCTTTCTCACTTACAAGCATACATTTGGAGAATCTTAGCAATGGTACAATTGCCTTTGCTGGTGTTGATATATCCACAATTGGAGGAGCAGGATCCATCACATCCTCAACTCTCACTTTTTTTGGATCTATATTATTATTTAACAAATGTTTGATCAAACCATCATCGCTTATCAATCCAATAGGCTTTGAATCATCGAATACAGGTATCTGACTAAATGAGTGTTTCTTCATACATTTTATTGCTTTAAGAAGCGAATCATCTTTATTAGCATAGATAAGTTTTTTGCTACATATATCCCCAACACGTAAAGCTTTTCTATCTTCTATCATGCTTAACGCCTCGAATATTCTTTTGGCGGTATCATAACTAGGCTTACATCTGCCAGATTCTATCTGATTTAACATTGAAGTACTTATACCAGATAATTGTGCTAGTTTTTTCTGTGTTATATTTAATCTAATTCTAGCCTCTCGTATATACTCTAATCTTGGCAGCATAGATAAGATAACATCTTATCGAGATATAAAATTTAGCTCTTGAATAACAAAATATATTAGAGTTAGATTACACTCAATCTATGAGCCGGTAGGTGGGCCCGTATCTATCATTATGATAGCGGGATGCTTAGCCTGGAAGAGCGACCGGCTCATAACCGGTAGGTCGGGGGTTCAAGTCCCCTCGGGCCCATTTATTTTAAACGTATTTTTATAAAGAAAAATTAGTTATATTTTACAATAGCAATTACAGGAGAATGGTCTGTAGCAGGAATTCCATCTTTGCTATAACCTTCTAGATTTATTACTTCTATCACATCAAAATTATTAGATAATAATATCCAATCTATTGTAGCTCTAGCATTTATTTTCTTTGATGCAATATCCCATGCATCCACTAGAGTTGCTTGTTTACCATCTAGGTATTCTTTACCAGTTAATACCTTCCATAGATATTCACTCTCTACTTGCCATTTACTTCTATTATCTATAGGCAAACCTCCATTACGCATATTAAAATCACCTATAAATGCATAATATCTCTCTTCTCTCATCTTCGGCCATATCTTATCAAGAAATATTTTTATGCTTTCTTGCCTAGCTGTAAACGCATCTCCCGATCCTTGCTCTAAATGAGTATTAGCAATCATTACCTTTCTATTAGCATATTTATCCAAAAATAAAGCCCATACTATCGTTCTAGGAGTGTTGGATCCCCAGCCAGTACTAGGTTTATTAGGAGTTGGAGATAACCATAATGTTCCGTTATCTAAAACAACAAACCTATACTTGTTATACAATATCGCGCCATATTCACCTTTAATGCCTCTATTGCCTTGACCTACAAAATCATATTTAGATGATAATAAAATATCGAGTTGTTCTTTATGGGCTTCTTGCAACCCTATAAAGTCTGGATCATACTTCTCTATTATATCAATACCTACAGATATTCTATCTTGCCATGAATACATCGTATTGTTAATAAGTCCTGCAGGTACTAATACATTAAATGACATTATTACTAGTTCTGAAGATTCTGTAGATGAAGAATCAATTCCATACATAATAATCATTGACAGTATTAATGCTATAGATATTATTGATAATAATATAGTTCTTTGCATGATTAACAATAAGTCTTAGAATAATATAATCGTTTATTATTCATTCACAATTTAATACCGTATTATGGGTTTAAAACTAATATTATTTATAGGTAGATATCTTTAGTCTTTTAGATATCTCTTTAGGATTCTCAGCATTAATGATCTTCCTTCCTATTATTAGATACTCAACTCCATTCTTTACAGCTATGGAAGGATCTCCTCCTTGTACAGATATACCAGGTGAATATATGGGTATCTTTGATCTATAGCATCTTGCTATGATATCTGGATAAGTAGCACCAACTACTATACCATCAACACCTAAATTTTGACTCCATTCTAAGAATATTTGGTATAACCGTTTATTATTAACCATTAGTCCATATGTATTCTCTGCTCCTTTATGGCTCATGAATACTAGAGTTATTACACCAATTCCTTCTAGTCTAGCATAATCTATTGTTTCATATAATGCTTGGAAGCCTATAAATGGATTTATTATGACTGCATCAAATCCCATCTTTACTAAATTATATATTGCTGCTCTGTTTGTATTTGGTATATCATTAAGTTTGATATCAGCTATGCTAGTTATATCATATTCATGAGCAATCCTATTTATCTTACTAATCTCTTCCTCAGATAAAGGTAATAGCATATGCATATTCATCTTTATGCTTATAATATCTTCATTAAGTTCAGTAATAAGCCTTATAGCATCTTTAAATATCTGCTCTTTATTAACTCTAGATGGATCTTTATCTAATGCAAGGATTATTCTACTCTGCTTCCTATCTTTAAGTTCTTGCATTATAGTAGCGAAAGGTTTCTTCATAATTCCACTAACGGATGATCCTTCAACTTTACTATTTTAGTATATACATAACCATGCTCTTCAACTCTATTTGTATAAGATGCTTCTGCTGTTAATGTATTGTATCTAAGAAAGTTTGCTGATGGCTTGTCATTTATACAATAGAAGAATGTCTCATCATCCAATGATAGAAACATTCCAAGATGATTACTAAAATATAATAACGTAGTAGGTGATTCATCTATCATAGTTTTATAACTACATAGTTTTGCTAAACTTTTTAGATCATGTAATAATATCTTTTTACACCTATCCTTAATCTCTTCTTCCTTTATAAGTTCATCTGGTAACTCTTTTATTGATATTATTGGAGCATAAGTATAAGATGGTTCTGTAATAGAGTTTGCAAGTCTAATATCTTCCTTGCATCCAACTATCTTATATGCTAAGAATTCATCTATTTTATCATAATTTACATAATAATAGATTAATCTTTTGTTTATATCTTCGCTCTGAATTGCTAATATATCATTATCTAATTTTGTATGATATATAGGCATAGCTATCCTTTCGAAAGCACATGCAAACCTCGCTAATTCCTCTATACCATCTAGTTCTACAAAGCATATGGGATTCAAACATCTTATGTATAAAAGATGCTTTTAAAATACCTATCTATTCCATAATGCTAGCAATAATTATTAAAGTTTTATTATAAATTAATACATTTAAATAAGATAATCGATAACTTATAAGAAAACTATATGATATAAATTATTGAAAAAGATTGAAATAGATAAATTTGGGTTTATTGTAATAAATGTTATGAGTCTATTAAGGAGAAGATGGAAGAGATTAACTGGCTTGGGAATATTATGGTTTGTAGCTATGTTCCCTATACCAATTTTACCATTTCTAGGAGTTACCATTCCTCCCGAAGCTATAACTGCAATTATAACAGTATTAATAATAATAACTATACCATTCTTCTTTCTAGCAATATTTATGAAATAAAAATATTGTTAGATATTTCTAACCAATTCCTTCTTTCTATATGTATATACAAATCCTATACCTCCTAACAATATTCCAACTAATAATATGCTGATAGATATTGCTATTGGTATTATTAATGGAGCAAGTATCTCATGAGCTTTTTCTGGTCCTAAACCTAATCCTCCAACCTCTACTGGTAGCATAGCTTTTGCTCCTTCATAGCCTCCATACATCATCATAAATGTAGATGCTAGTATACCTACACTCATCAATATTAGATGAGATGCCGCAAAAGCATTAGCCATGCCTTTATATGACTTTCTTAGAACATCTTCTATATAATGATAGAATAATGCTGATACAGCAGTTCCTATAACTCCTACTACAATATACATTATATAACCAACTGTGAACCACATACCAGCACTACCAAATGCTATAACTCTTGAAAATTCTGGTTTAATATACATCTGACCTAATATTATACCAGAGGTTAGAATTAATGCTATCAAACCTTGTATTATAGCAGCAATCATGAATCTTTTTGCCCAAACACTCTCCATTTTATTCACCTCAATATATATTTTACAAGAATTGTTTATAAATTTAACTAAGCTTATAGATTAAGAAATAAGCTGTAATTATTCTATTATAATTAGTTATTTCTTATACATTTTTAATATACCAAACGCTCCTATTATTACTACTATTATGAATACAATACAAGCAAGAATGAATTGGTTTAACGCTGATAATATTATAGCTATAAATGATAATCCTAATCCTAGTAAGGTTATCTTCCTTAGGTATCGTTTATCCATCTTCTCGCCTTATTTACAACGTTATCTATTATAAGCATAGATGCTCCTAGATGATTTTTAGCATCAAATATGGCATCTAATTCATCTTTATTTAGTATCTCAAGGACTCTATTATCTGCTTTCAACGCATCTAGTAGATGGATATCTTTATCATAAGCATCAAATGCTATCTCTTGTATTAATCTATAAGCATCTAACCTAGCAATACCTTTCTTTACCATAGCCTCTAAGACAAACTCTGCAAATATATGTCCTTTACTTAACTCTATATTCTTTTTAATCCTATCTTCATTAACTCTTAAACCTTTCATAACTTTTATCATGCTCTCAAGCATCTCATCCAATAATATTAATGATATTGGTATAATAAAACGTTCATTTGCTGAGTTGCTAAGGTCTCTTTCATGCCATAAAGATATGTTATCCAAGGCAACTTGTGCATTAGCCTTTAATATTCTTGCTAATGATGATACTCTCTCACTCTTTATAGGATTTCTTTTAACTGGGACTGCACTACTTCCCATCTGCCCTTCTTTGAATGGCTCAGATACCTCATAGATCTCACTTCTTTGTAGATTCCTTATCTCTACAGCAATCTTATCTAAGGTTCCTCCTAACAATGCTATGAATTGCAATAACTCGGCATGCCTCTCTCTAGAGATGACTTGAGTAGCAGCGTCTATTGGATATAACCCTAATTTCTTTGCTACTAGTTCTTGAACTCTCAAAGCATCTTTATTCATCAAAGAACCAGTTCCAACTACTCCTAAAGTTTTGCAGAGTAATACTCTAGGTTTTAATTCATTAAGATGTTGAAGATGAGCTATCATATCTGATATCCAAACTCCAAACTTTAAACCAAATGATATTATACTAGCGTGCTGACCGTGAGTTCTACCAACTGCTGGTAACTCTTTATATTTTAATGCATGATCAATAAGCAGAGATAATAACTCTTTTATCTTTGGTTCAATTATATTCAAAGCATCTCTAACTTGCATGGATATTCTGCTATCTATGACATCATAACTAGTTAATCCATAATGGATCCATGGCTTTGCTATATTTGCTAGATCGCTTATTGCTTGAACCATTGCAGCTGTATCATGTTCAGTCTTCTTCTCTAACTCTTTAACAATATCAGTTGTTATCTTCTTACTTTTAACAATCTCTGCTATCTCTCTGCTAGCATCTTTTGGTATCAAACCAAGTTCGCTTTGTGCTTCAGCAACTACCATCTCAAACTCTAACTGGTAATCTAATGTTCTTTGTTCATCAAATATAGCTCTTATCTCTTTACTGCCATACCTTCCAGCATCTATAGGTAGAATAGGCATACCTTTTGCATCTATGCTCTTAAAAATAAACCTTGCCTTATAGTTTAAATTGCCATTAATAGATAGTATTTATGACATGAGTTTAGCAGATATGGTTAAAAAAGTTAGCGATGTTGAATATAGAGTAGAACCAATTAAAGAGAAAGGTATGAAGGTTCCAGTTACAATATATGCTAATGAGCAATTACTAAGCAAGATGTTACAAGATAGAACTATTTTGCAAGCTACTAACGTTGCTACTCTACCAGGAGTAGTAAAGCATGTAGTAGTATTACCCGATGGGCATGAAGGCTATGGATTTCCAGTAGGAGGAGTGGCAGCTATGGATCTAGAAGAAGGTGTAATAAGTCCTGGCGGAGTTGGCTATGATATAAACTGCGGTGTTAGATTGTTAAGAACTAACCTTACTGAACAAGATGTTAGAACAAGGTTAAAGGAGTTGGTTAACGAATTATTTAGAGCAGTTCCTTCTGGTGTTGGGAGTGAGGGAGTAATAAAGTTATCATCTAATGAATTAGATGAGGTATTAACTAGAGGAGTTAATTGGGCTATCGAGCATGGTTATGGGAATAAAGAAGATGCTGAGGTTTGTGAGGAGAATGGACAGATGAAAGGAGCAGATCCTAGTAAGGTATCTCAAACTGCTAGGAAGAGAGGAGCTCCACAATTAGGAACCTTAGGATCTGGAAATCATTTTCTAGAAGTGCAGAAAGTAGATAAGATATTTGATGAGGAAGCAGCAAAGAGATTTGGCATAGAACATGAAGGGCAAGTTACGGTATTGATACATTGTGGCTCTAGAGGATTTGGACATCAAGTATGTTCCGATTATCTAAGAATATCTGAACGAGCATTAAAGAAGTATGGAATAGAGTTACCAGATAGAGAGTTAGCATGTGTACCAAATAAGAGTGAAGAAGGCGAAGCATATAGAAAGGCTATGTATTGTGCATTAAACTTTGCATGGAGTAATAGACAGATGATTACACATTGGACTAGGAAAGCATTTGAAAGAGTATTCAAGATGGATGAAGATCAATTAGGTATGAAATTGGTCTATGATGTTGCTCATAATATAGCAAAAATAGAGAAGCATAAAGTTAATAGCGATTTGCTTGATGTTGTAGTTCATAGAAAAGGTGCTACTAGAGCATTTCCAGCTGGAAGAGAAGAGGTGCCAAGTAAGTATAGAGAGTTTGGACAACCTGTATTGATCCCAGGTTCTATGGGTACTGCTAGTTACATATTATTAGGATCACCAAAATCTATGGAGTTGACATTTGGATCAACAGCACATGGTGCTGGGAGAACGATGAGTAGAAGGGCAGCAAAGAGGAGTTATACTGCTAGAGAGGTCCAAAGTAGGTTAGAGAGTAGAGGCATATACATAAAAGCATTAACAAAAGAAGGAGTTGTAGAAGAGACTCCAGAAGCATATAAGGATGTTGATGCAGTAGCAGATGTGAGTCATAGAGTTGGTATAGCTACAAAGGTTGCTAGACTAGTCCCAATTGGAGTTATCAAAGGATGATAACATGGATGAGGATATAGAGTTAGAGATAATAAAAGCTAAGAAGATGAAAGAGTTAAGGAAGAGGTTACAAGAAGGAAGACTTGATAAGAAAGAGAAAGATGATAGAAGTTTATTACTAGATTATCTAACGGATAGAGGAGATGAGGTATTAAAGGCTGCCGAAAGTCAATATCCAGCACAGATGCGATTAATAATACCTAGGCTTGCTGCTGTATTAAGAAGGGGAGAGATATCCAGCAAGATATCTGGTGCAGATCTATTAGCGATATTAAGAACTATAGGGTTGAATGTAAGGCTTAATACTAGCATAAAGTATGTTGAACATGGCAAATTCAAGTCATTGTCAGAAAAATTGAAAGAAGATTAACGCTTCTTTGCTGTTATTGTATGTGTCTTTGTAACATACCATCTTATGCTATCTTTAAATGTAGGCCACCAGTTTAGGAATGTATCAGCATCGCTAGCATGAAAGATAAGAAATCCATTATATTCAGTGCCCCATGCATGATCATACTCTCCAGCCAATTCTAAACCAGCTGGAAGATTCTTCTTGATATTCTCCCATTCTTCTTTAGCTTTTCTTGCTTCTTCTTCATTCATAGTCTTGAATTGATAAAAGACTAGAAATGCTGGCATAATAAAATAATTTGAGATGTCTAATATAAATGAATCATCTGATTGCTTTCTTCAGTTCCTCATATGCCTTCTTAACTTCTTCAACTGCAGCCTCATCTTCTAACGTTGTTATATCTCCTATAGTCTGCTCGCTAACTATTGCTTTTAGTAATCTCCTCATTATCTTGCCACTCCTAGTCTTTGGCAGTTTATCTACAATGAATATATCATCTGGAACAGCGATTGGGCCTACTGTATTTCTAACATGCTTCTTTAGTTCATCTATAAGATCATCGCTCTTCTTATAATTTGCTCTCAAGACTACAAATGCTACTATAGATTCTCCTTTAACCTCATGAGGTTTAGAGCTTACAGCAGCCTCAGCAACTGCCTCATGATCTACTAAAGCACTCTCAATCTCCATTGTTCCTAATCTATGTCCAGCTACTTTCAACACATCATCCGCTCTTCCTAAAATCCAGAAATAACCATCTTCATCAATCATAGCATAATCTCCAGAATAGTAATAATCTTTGAATTTACTCCAATATACTTGCTTATATCTTTCATCATCTCTCCATATAGTTAGAAGCATTCCAGGCCATGGCTTCCTTATTACCAAATAACCTTTAGTCTTTGCACTTACTTCATTACCTTCTTCATCTACTACAGCAGCATCAATTGCTGGTAAAGGATAAGTAGCAGAACCTGGTTTTAATGGAACTAATGCTAAACCAGGCAAAGGACTTATCATGGCTGCTCCAGTTTCAGTCTGCCACCATGTATCAACTATAGGTAATCTTTCTTTGCCTATAGTTTTATTATACCATAGCCATACATCAGGGTTTATAGGCTCACCTACTGTACCTAATAGTCTTAATGAACTTAGATCGTGTTTATTTATCAACTCATCTCCTAATCTCATAAACATTCTTAATGCTGTTGGAGTTGTATAGAATATACTAACTTTATTCTCTTCGATTATCTTCCACCATATATCAGCATTAGGATAGTCTGGTGCTCCTTCATACATCAATATAGTAGCATGTTGTAGCAATGGACCATATACTATGTATGTATGACCAGTAACCCATCCTATATCTGCAGTACACCAGTATACATCTTCATCATTAATATCAAATATCCATCTTGTGCTAGCATCTGCTAATGTAAGATAACCACCAGTATCATGAACTATTCCTTTAGGCTTTCCTGTCGTTCCAGAGGTATATAATATGAATAATGGATGCTCGCTCTCTACTGGTTCTGCTTCACATATACCTTCTCTAACAGCATCATTCCAGAATATATCATCTTCGCTCATATTAACATCTATATTTGCTCTTTTGTAAACAATAGTATGCTCTATGCTTTTGCAATTCTTCAACGCTTGATCTGCTATATCTTTTAATCTTATTATTTTTCCTCTT
The DNA here is from genome assembly GCA_026002835.1 of Candidatus Nitrosocaldaceae archaeon. Next base: position 29,687 of record BPGC01000008.1, on the reverse strand, counting down.
CTATAACCTCCATCGGCAGTTATAAGCACTTTAGCCTCAGCATCGTTTATCCTATCTGCTAAAGCTTCAGCACTAAAACCAGAGAATACAACACTATGAATGGCTCCAATCCTAGCACATGCAAGCATAGATATAGGTAACTCTGGGATCATAGGCATATAGATAGTAACTCTATCTCCTTTCCTTACTCCTAACTCCTTTAATCCATTTGCTAACTTATTAACCTCGTTATACAATTCATTATATGTTATCTCTCTTCTCTCTCCATTCTCTCCAATCCATATGTATGCTTTCTTATTGTCGATCTGAACATCTAATGCATTGTATGATGCATTTATCTTTCCTCCTACAAACCATTTTGCAAATGGCTTATTCCATTCTAGAACTTTATCCCATCTTTCAAACCATCTAAGATTAGATGCTTCGTTAGCCCAAAAACCTTCTGGATCTCTCAATGCTTCTTCTCTAATCTTCTTAAGCTCTTCTACTGCTTTTGGTTCTCCATAAAACTTCATCTTCATACTTTCTTCATACAACTTTGCTAAACTCATCACATTAGATAAGATTCTAACTTAATAAAAGATTTTTGATATAACACTAACTTAACATATTATAAAAACGTCTAAACAATCTTTAGCATTAGCATTATAAAATTTCTATTTAATATTAATCAATGATTTGATAAAGGCTATTATTATAGACTTTAGTATAATATTATATGAATGATGAATCAGCTATGAACCTTCATAAAAGATTGCGAGGTAAGATAGAGATAAAACCAAAAATGTTTATCAATGATACAAAAGATTTAAGCCTAGTTTATACCCCTCATGTAGCAGATGTCTCCAAAGCGATTTATGATAATAAAGATCTTGTTTATGATTATACATCAAAATGGAATAATATAGCTATAGTTACTGATGGTTCTAGGTTATTAGGTTTAGGAGATTTAGGAGGAGAAGCTGCATTGCCAGTAATGGAAGGCAAATCTATGCTATACAAGCAATTTGGTAACATAGATGCATATCCTATATGTTTATCAACTAAAGATAAAGATGCAATAATCGATATAATAAAAGGTATAACTCCTTCGTTTGCTGCTATTAATATAGAAGATATAGAATCTCCAAAATGTTTAGAGATAGTTGATGCATTAGATATAGATTTGCCAATATTTCATGATGATCAGCATGGGACTGCAGTTGTCACTCTAGCAGCATTAATTAATGCATTAAAGATCGTTAATAAGGATTTAGATGTAAAGATAATAGTTGCAGGAGCTGGAGCTGCTGGGTATGGTATAATTAACCTATTACATGCTTATGGATTCAAAAATATAATTGCATTAGACTCGAAGGGTATAATAACTAAAGAGAATAGGGAAGATAGATACAAGCGGAGAATAGGTAGCATTACAAATAGAGAAGGAATAGAAGGCTCTTTGATAGATGCTATAAAAGACGCAGATATTTTCATAGGAGTATCTGGTAAACCTAATCTATTAACTAGAGATATGATAAGATTGATGAATAGAGATCCTATAATATTTGCATTATCAAATCCAGATCCAGAGATAACTCCAGAGGAGGCGGATGAGGCTAGGATAATAGCAACTGGAAGATCTGATTATTATAACCAAGTTAATAACCTTTTAGCATTTCCATTCTTAATGAGAATGGTATTAGATAAAAGGATAAAGAAGATAGATGAGGAATTATTATTAAAGTATGCTATTATACTTTCAAATGCTACTAAGAGTATAGATGAGAAGCATATATTACCTAATATAACAGATAAAAATGCTATTGATAGTTTGATTGATATGATTAATAGTATATAAATGTAGCAATAATAAGTTAATAACGCATATATATTACTAAAAGTTTCTCAGAAATTGATGAGTGTCTTAGGGATAGATTCTATAGTATCAATTGTAGCATCAATAATATCTCTAGGTTTGGCTGGGTTCATGGCTGTATGGGTTGGCAAACAACATGCTGGAAGCAATGCTATGAAGGATATTAGCGAAGCTGTTAGAGCTGGTGCATCAGCATTCTTAAAACGTGAGTTTAAAGTTATAACTCCAATAGCCATAGGATTAGCAGTAGCTATTGCAGCTGCTTCTGGTATATCTAATGGCATATCATTTGCGGTTGGAGCAGCTTTATCTGGTATTGCTGGATTGATAGCTATGAAGATTACAGTAAAAGCTGCAGTTAGGGCAGCTCAAGCAACTACCAAAGGGTTAGGTCATACATTAGTAACTGCATTTAGAGGAGGCGCTACTGTAGGATTATCAATACCAGCTATGGCATTAATTGGTGTAACTATACTATATCTAATATTTAGAGAACCAATAATGATAGCTGGAGTTGGTATAGGAGCAAGTCTTATTGCATTATTCATAAGAGCTGGAGGAGGCATATTTACAAAAGCAGCAGATCTAGGAGCAGATCTAGTAGGTAAAGTTGAGGCTGGTATACCAGAAGATGATCCTAGAAATCCAGCAACTATAGCAGATAATGTTGGAGATAATGTTGGAGATGCTGCTGGTATGGGTTCTGATGTCTATGAATCATATATAGTAACATTATTAGCAGCAATGCTTTTAGGAGCGTTGATTCTTGATATAGCTCCAGCAAGTATAGAGTTCGATTTAACAAATCTTATTATATATCCAATAGTAATAGGCGCATCTGGGTTATTTGCATCTATCATTGGAGCATTGACAGTAACTCCTAGAAAGATCGATGATCCAATGAAACCTTTGAATCTAGCATTCATAGTTAGTGCTATAATTGCAATAATAATTAATGGTGTGTTAACGATAACAATCCTAGGTTCAAATACATTTGCTTACTCATTATTTGGTGCTAGTATATTAGGAGTAATATTAGTTCCAATAATACAAAGAATAACAGATTATTATACAAATTATAAATATAAACCTGTTAAAGAGATAGGAGAATCTACTAAATGGGGCTATGCTGCAAATATGCTGCAAGGAATAATTACTGGTATGAGATCTACTATGCCATTTATGGTTGCGATTATAGTAACTCTAGCAATATCGTATGCAATAACATATACTGCAACTGGAGAACCTTTAGTTGGTATATATGGAACAGCAATAGCTGCTATGGCTATGTTAAGTTTAGCTGGTATAGTATTAAGCATAGATTCATTTGGGCCTATAAGTGATAACGCTGGAGGTATAGTTGAGATGACTGGCATGCCAGAAGAGAATAGAAAGATAACAGATAAGATAGATGCTGTAGGCAATACAACAAAAGCAGTTACAAAAGGTTTCGCTATAGCTAGTGCTGGATTAGCAGCATTAGCAATGATACAAGCATTCCAACATGAAGCAGCAAATATATTTGTAGATATAGTATTAGATTATAGCTTATCAAATCCAAATGTGATAATTGGCTTGTTAGTTGGAGGTTTATTACCATTCTTCATATCTAGCCAACTTATTGCTGGAGTAAATAGAGCTGCTGGAAGATTGGTTGATGAGGTTAGAAGACAGTTTAGAGAAAAACCTGAGATATTAGATGGTAAAGTAAAACCAGACTATGCTAGATGCATAGATATAGCAACTAGTGCTAGTATTAAACAATTGTTTGCTCCAGCAATAGTAACTGTAGCAAGTCCAATAATATTAGGAGTTATCTTAGGTCCAACCGCGGTTGCTGGTTTACTTATGGGAGCTGTTGTTAGTGGTATATTTCTTGCATATCATATGGCTAATAGTGGAGGAGCATGGGATAATGCTAAAAAGTTTATCGAGTTAGAAGGTAAGAAAGGAACCGAAGAGCATGCAGTAGCTGTAGTTGGAGATCTCATTGGCGATCCATATAAAGATACAGCTGGACCAGCCTTGAATACTGTTATCAAACTATTAAATACAGTTGCGATAGTATTCGTACCAATCTTCATAGGCTTAGCTGGAATCTAAGAGAACCAATTCCAATTTTTCAAGTCTATCATAATAAGCATAGGCATTAATACTATAATCTGTATTAGACATTATCAACCATGGAATCTGATTTATAATCATATACTTTATATCAGTCTGTGATGGTTCTGCTTTGCTTGGATGAGCATGAAATATAGATACTAACTCTTTACCATCATCTCTAATCTCTTTATATGTATTATAAAACTCATCTGGATCTAGGATAAACATTATACTAGAGTTAGCAGTATTTTGCATCTTCTTAATCTCTTCTACTATACCATCTTCATCCTTAATGCTTCCTATCAATAATGCACATGCCTCTAGAGGCAGAGCTGACTTTGCTAACTCTTTTAGTCTATTGAGATCCTTATCTTGTATTATTAACCTTCTTATCATTACTCTACTCTAACTTCTCCAGTCATCCATGGATGTAATGCACATACATATTCATATGCTCCTTTCTCATTGAATGTAAAACTCCATCTCTCATCAGGCAGAAAGACTCCAGAATCGAACTTTTCTCCAGCAATAGTTATGCCTCCCCATGTATTAGGATCTTGAGCATCTATTGCACCAGTTACTGTATGAGGAACTATATCATTATTTATCCATGTTACTGTATCTCCTACATTAATAGTAACTAGATCAGGTTTATAAAATTCTGGGTGATCTCTCTGTCCAGCACCATTAACTATCTCAACTGTAATACTTTCTTCTGGTATAGTTGCTTCACTAACAACAGCTTCTTCTATTGTAAACTGTCCTACCATGAATGGATGTAATGTACAAAAGTAAGCATAAGTTCCTAAATCTAATTCATTTGTATTTAATACAAACTCTTCACCAAGGTTTATAAGGCTACTATCGAATAATTTGCCAAAATCTGGATCACTAAACCCAGATCCACTTGTTACTGTATGAGCTATTGTATCATTATTTATCCATACTAATAATACTCCTTGTTTTACAGTTATCTCTTGTGGTAAGTAAGGTATATTACCTTGTATAGCAGCTCCTTCTGGTATTATTATCTCTACCCTTGGACCTTCTGGTACTGTTACTCTTTCCTCTTCTTCAGCAATTGTAGGTTGAGTAGCAGCGTTGAATGCTAAGAATGTTATCATACCTACAGCTGAAGCACTTATGAATAATATAGATATTGCTTTAGTATATTTACTATTTCTACTCATAGCGAATGCTATTACTATAGATGGTGCTATGATTATCAATAATACTCCAATGAATAATGGTAAGCTTGGAACTGTAGACACACTTGCAGCAAATGCACCAAATGCTATCATCAAACCTAAGATTATAGATGCTGCTGCCTTTGCACGAGGTGTTGTTGGCAAACCACCTTTAAGTAAACCAGCTGCTAAGAATATCATACCAACAAACATTACTAAAGCGCTTATAGAATGCATCCCTTCTAAGAAGGTTCTAGCTATACCAGCTAGAGATAATCCTACTCCAACCATACCTATTATGGTCAAACCGATTCCAGGAACCAGTAATTCCCAATCGCTCAATACTATCTACCATACCTTCTGAAGATAGATTAAATAATCTTTTCGTATAGTCATCTAGAGATTTTTATATAGGAATGATCATCTATAATATATGGCACTAAAAGTAAAATCTATAGCATCGTTTGCATCGTTGGATAGTGTAGAAAATACATTAATAGAGTTGGGTTTTACTTTAAAAGATACCTCAACAATAGTTAGCGATGGTAAATTCTGGCATAGAATGTTATATACTAGAGGAGAAGAGATAATATTTGTATCAGAAGAGATAGGCGATGCATATCCAAAAGATCCAATAGTTACAATATATGGCTCTGAACATACAATAGAAAAGGTAGTAGAGGTGCTGGTTTGAGCATATATGAGTGTAATGAGAATCAATTTATAGAAAATGTTAGAAGATTAATTGAATCTGGTAATAAGTTTGTAGTTAATAGAAGAATTAGTTTACAAGATGATCATAGATACGGTTTAGCAACATTACCAGATCAAGAATTCGAGAAATATAATTCTATATGTTATAGAAAGCGATATAAGCATACTGTATATGCAAAGATACCGTTTCTTGATGAATTTCATAAGCATTTATACAATACTAATGAAGTCTTGCATTCTTCAAGTAATTTATTAATGCCGAGGTTATCTATACCGTATTATAGAGTCGAATATTCATTTAACATATGGGGAAGTATGTATATACATATATTCGATGTGTTATTTAAACCAGAGATCAAACTTGAGAAGAGGAAGGTTAAAAATAAGAATATGCTTGTTCATACACTAAAATTTAATATGCCAGAAGAAGATATGTTATCATTAAGATTACCAGATAAAGTTGTAGTATTAGATGTTAAAAAATTAACTAGGATATTTGACAGATAGTCTAGTGGTGATGAGGTGGTGGTTGTGAACTCTTTGCTAATGTTTCATTGTATGTTCCTGCAGCCTTTTCATGATACTCTAGATTTGCTTGATCTACTTTAATTGCCTGTGGTGGACATACTGATACACATGCCATGCACCATATACAATCATGTTCTCTTATTGGATCAGCCTTATCAGTAAAGTCTTTTCTATTCTCTTTTACGGTTTCTCCATCTCCTCCTGGATGCTTCCATGCTTCAGCATTTGGAACATCGTTAGCAGTTCTATACCATTCGAATACTTGAACTGGGCATGCTTCAATACACGCTCCATCAGCAACACATACATCCCAGTCTACAGCTACCATGGTTCCATGAACTCCGACTGGAACTATCTCTTCACCTCTAGCTGCATAATCTCTCTTACACTCTTCGTTCTCAGCAGCATCAGCAAGCCTTCCTGGTCCCCATACAAAGTGGAAGTGCTCACCGTCCTTGTTATAGTGTTTGCCTATTACTTCATAACCTTTTGGAAAGTCTGGATTTATTGGCATTCTCTCTACCCTATAGAGCAAAAAGGGTTTGTGTTATTTAAATTATATGATTAATCTTTAACAGGAATAATTAGTGTATAGCAATGATAGTTTAAATACATTTTAAAGTAATTTAAATCTGCGGTTATAGCGTATCATATGATTAAAAATACTCATTCACATTCTAAAAATGTTTATTAACTCTAGATACTTTATTTGGTATGGTGGAAAGATGCCAAAAGTTACACTAGAAGTAGAGGGTGTAAGTGATAATGATGCAGCGAGAGCATTCATAGAAGAGATTGCTAATCAGTATGCAGATCTAAGTGTAGAAAATATAAACATAAGTTCTAATCAGATAACGTTCGATGTAAATGCTCCAGGTATGGAGGATACCACTGCTGAGGATATAAAGTTCAGAATTGATGAATTCGTATCAATGAACGTACCTCCATTCACTGTAAAGAGTGTAAAGGTTAGTTAAAAATTCCAACCAACAATTTATTTCTTATATCCTATCTTCCTTAGAAACTCATATCTTTCTCTCTTATCCTCATCTCCTTCTACTCCTTTACTCTTTATACCATCGACAACTCCTAAAATTCCTCTTCCTTGCTCTGTTTCTATAATTATAACCTCGACTGGATTTGCTGTTGCACAGTATATATTAACTACCTCCTCAACCATTTTTATCCTATTCAATACATTGATAGGAAATCCGTCTTTTAATACAATTAAGAATGAATGACCGGCAGCCAATTTTGATAACTCTTTAACTGCTAACTCTTCTAATTCTTTATCATTACCATCATGTCTTATCAATGCTTTCCCACTAGCTTCAGCAAATGCTATGCCAAACTTTATACTTATGCTACTGCTTATCAATGCTTCATAAAGATCTTCTACAGTCTTTATGAAATGTGCTTGTCCTAGAATTATATTCAAACCTTCTGGAATATCTAATTTGATAGCTTTTAATTCCATACTCTAACTAGAGAGTATGATTATTAAAATATTTCTTAAGCATAGATTTGCATTCCTCTAATAATAATTTGCTTTGTTGCTTTATTAAACCTTGATCTATGTTAAGATTCATTAAAACTCTAAGTTTGTCTATAATCTTACTATAATTTGCTTGATTTATACCTATATAAGTTAGGTATAAACTACAATCAACATATTTTTGCCTCTCATAGAGATATAATAACTTCTTGCTTACTAATCTAGAATTGGTTAATTGATAAAGCATATTACATGCTCTAATTATTGAGGAACTATTAGCATGCTTAACTCCTAAACATTCAAACGGTAATGTTAGATCTAGATCTAATTCTCTAAGTTGAGTTAGTATATGTAAAGGAGACGGTTTTATCTTATTAAATACAAGCATAGCACTCAGATATTTATAAGCACTTCTCTTTAGAAGGAATGAACCTTCTAATGCATTAAGATTATTTTTAGCGTAACTAGCATCTAGCATAGCATCAATTAGCAAATCTTTAGCGTGCATTTTTAACATATCCATATCTAAATATTTAAGCAAAGATGCTAGTGTTAGATGAGGATCTTGTATGATCTCTGCTTTGTATAATTGCATAACTTTATCTATCTTGTTATTACTTAACTTATGAACCTCGATATACATATCATCAATCTTGATAACCTCTTCTTTACAATCTTCTAGAATTATTATATCATATTCACAGCACTCATAATTTAAATTAAGAGCTCTACAACCTGTTAAGATTATGCTATAACCTTTATACATATCCTTTATCACATCAAGCATGAGTAAAATGTATGCAACGGATTAAATAATGGTTACACTAGAAGTTATGATGTAATGCTCCGGTGGTGTAGTCCGGTTAAGCATAGCGGCCTCTCGAGCCGCTGATCCCGGGTTCAAATCCCGGCCGGAGCACTATTCAGATTTTACATTCTGTAATGTATCTCTTTTCTATAGTCGCCTATATCAGTATTGATTATAAAAATTATCTTACCGTATTTAGTTTGCTCTAGTGGTTCAAATCTCCATTTAAATAACTGTGGTTCATTACTAATTAATATACGCTCTTTTGGAAGTTGTAATGCATAATGACCATGTTTTTTATATTTGAGATTATAGGTATATTCTTCATAATATAATTATGAAGAATGAATGATATAAGATATATGTAAGATTATAAATTATAAAGATTCATAGCTATATTGTGATAGTAGTAGCTTTAGGAGGGAATGCTCTAGTTAGCAGATCTAGGAGGTTTGAAGATCAATACCAAACAATATATCAAACCATGAGCAAGATATCAACAATAATAAAAGAAGGATATAATCTAGTAATAACTCACGGTAATGGTCCTCAAGTTGGAGACGAATTATTAAGAAATGAGATCGCTAAAGATTTCATACCACAATTACCACTATTTGCATGTGTAGCAGAGACTCAAGGTTTGTTAGGTTTCATGATACAATCTGCTTTAAGCAATCTAGCATCGAGTAATAAGATAATCAGTTTAATATCTAGAGTTAGAGTATCAAGTAAAGATCCAGCATTCAAGAATCCAACTAAACCTATAGGACCTTTTTATAGCAAAGAAGAGATGCTTAATATATTAAAGAATAATCCAGATATCAAGTTTATAAAGATAGACGATAAATATAGGAGAGTAGTTCCTTCTCCAGATCCTATCGAGATTCTTGAGATAGATTCAATTAAAATGTTATTGAAAAATGGGTTTACAGTAATAACGGTTGGTGGAGGAGGAATTCCTATTGCAGATAATAAATTTGTGGATGCTGTAGTTGATAAAGATCTGGCTAGCGAGAGATTAGCAACGGCTATAAATGCATCGAGATTTGTAATATTAACAAATGTTCCTGGTGTATACTTGAATTATGCTAGTAAGGATCGGGTATTATTAAAGGAGGTATCTGTAAATGAACTCGAGGTTTATCTAAAAGAAGGAGAGTTTGGTAAAGGAAGTATGGAACCTAAAGTTATAGCAGCAATTAGATTTGTTAAGAATACAGGGAATGATGCAATTATTGCAGATATAGAGAGTGCTATAGATGCTATTAAAGGAGATGCTGGAACTAAAGTTAAAATGAATATTTAACAGTTAAAGAAAAACCATATTTAGTTATAATGTTATTAAATAGTATGAGAGTATTACAGATTGCTACATATGGAGAAGATCAAGAAGGTATAACTCTAGGCATAAAGAATTTTCCTATACATAAACTTATCTTACTCTGTTATGAAGATGATAGGAAGAGAGCAGAAGAGTTTGGAAGAAGGATAAGCAGTACTTTATCTATACCAGTAAATTATCTGAATGTATCTGAGAATAATGTTATCAAAGATACATTAGAAAAGATCGCTAGTATATTAAAAGAAGAGAATGAATTTGATCAGATATTGATAAATGTTAGTTCTGGTGAGAAGTTGATTGGTTGCGCAGCATTATCAGCAGCGTTCGTTAATGGAATACAAGCATTTGGCATGAGCAAAAATTATACACCATTGATAATGCCTGTATTAAAGATGAGTTATAGTGAGATAGTATCAGATGCAAAGATCGATATACTTAAAGCTATAGATAATGCTGGTGGAGAGGTTGAAAGTTTAGAAGCGTTAAGTAATGTATCAAAGTATGGCAAGCCATTATTAAGCTATCATATACAAGGTTCAAAAGAGTCAAAAGGATTGGCAGAATTAGGACTTGTTGAAGTTGAGAGGATATCTAGAGGCAAAGTAAAGGTAAGGATAACAACATTAGGAAAATTGTTAATCTCAACTAGCAGATAGCAAAGAAATAAATTCAAAAGCATCAGACATTTTGTTTATGAGTTATACCGTTACTCCATGGAGTGTTGAAGGTGAGATAGATTATGAAAAATTAGTAAAAGAGTTTGGCACTCAATTAATAACAGATGAATTATTGGATAGAATAAAGAAGCATGCTAAGTATATTCATCCATTATTAAGATTAAAATACTTCTTTAGTCATAGAGATCTAGATTGGATACTAAAAAAGTATGAAGATGGTGAAAAATTCTACCTTTATACTGGGAGAGGTCCATCTGGAAACATACATCTAGGACATATACTTCCATGGATATTTACAAAATATTTACAAGATGCATTCGATGTTAATCTATTATTCCAAGTTACAGATGATGAGAAGTTCTTGTATAATGATGATAAAAGTATGGATGAGATAAACAAGTATACATATGAAAATATACTTGATATAATAGCTATAGGTTTTAAGAAAGAGAAGACAAAGATAATAGTAGATACTAAGCATATAAATCATTTGTATCCAATAGCTATTGAGATAGCAAAGAGGATAACATTCTCAACTGTAAAAGCAACGTTTGGATTTACAAATTCTACTAATATAGGTATGATCGCATTTCCAGCAATTCAAGCCGCGCCATGCTTTTTGCCTTCAAAGATCGAAGGTAAGCCAACTCCATGTTTAATACCAGCAGCGATAGATCAAGATCCATATTGGAGAGTAACTAGAGATATTGCTAATAAATTAGGTTATTATAAACCAGCCCAAATACATTCAAGATTTGTCCCAGGATTAGGAATGCATGGAAAGATGTCTAGTTCAAAACCAGAGACTGCAATATTTACTACTGATGATGAAGAAGCTATAGAGAGGAAGGTAAAGAACTCATTTACTGGAGGACAAGCAACAATAAAGTTGCAGAAGATGCTAGGAGGAAACCCGAATAATTGTCCAGTCTTCTGGTATCTAAAGTATATGTTTGAAGATGAGAAGAGCTCTGATGAACGATATGTAAAATGCAAGAGTGGAGGTTTGTTATGCTATGAATGTAAGCAAGATCTTATTGATTCATCTATAGTTTATCTAAAAGATTTCAAGCGAAGAAGAGAAAAAGCTAAAGATCTCATAGATGAATATATGCTAGAGTCTTAAGTTACCATTAGGATCTATCTCTCCTTTCTTTATCCTGCTACTAGAGATAGGTTTACCATCTTTAGCTAATACCATATCCATAACTACAATCTCTAAAGGTTTTAAACCTCTCTCCTTCCTTAACTCATTTAATAACTTGCCTTTCTCTTCAGTCTCTTTACTAACTACCAATGCTTCTATATCATCTTTGAATAATGCTGGTCCAAAATCTTCTTCTAATTTAGTTATAGTATATCTATTAGCATACCTTTTATCAAGGATATCTTTTAATCTTTTTACTCTATCTTCAAATCTATTAGTAACAACTTTTCCTCTTTTCTTAGCAAATTCATCACTACTAACTCCAATTATAACATGCTCTCCTATACTAAATGCTAATTCTAATAATGCAAGATGACCCTTATGTATTATATCAAACGTGCCTCCAGCAGCTACTAGTTTCTTCATATTAATTTAATAAATGAAGTATTAGTTATTGAATGTTTGTAAATACTATTGTTATGGATATGTAAGTAGCACTATAATTCAAGTTACAAAATGGCATAAAGAATGTTTGTGAGCTAACTCATTATCTAATATAACATAAAATACTTATTGATACTCAATACATAGTATAAAATAATAAAATTGATTGTATTACCTTTGTAAAAGGTTATCTAACGTTGATATAACATATGATATAGCTTCATCGTCCATGTATGAGTTTATTGGTAATGTTAATTGTCTTTTCAATTCTTCTTCTACTACTGGACATTCACCTTCTTTATGACCCATCTTACGATATAGTGGTTGTAGATGACATGGTAATGGATATAATACTCCCGCTTCTATGTTGTAATCTTTTCTTAACTTATCTTTTAATTGATCTCTATCTATACTTTTGTCAAGTTTGATTATAAATCTCCAATATGAGTTACGTATATTATCATAACTAGGTGGCAATTCTATTCCATCAATATTTGTTAGATGTTTTCTATACTCTTCGGCAATTCTATTCCTTCTTTCTAACTGTTTCTCTAACTTATTCAACTGATGAATTCCTATAGATGCGGTTATCTCACTCATCATCCAATCATAACCAAATTTGTCAAACGATTCGATCTTACCTGGTCCTCCTAGTCCTCCTTGATGTCTTAACTCTTCAGCAAACTGTGCCAAATTAGAGTCGTTTGTAGTTAAGATTCCTCCTACTCCAACACTCATTATTTTTGTAGCAAATAAGCTAAAACATCCAGCATCTCCTAAACTTCCTACTTTCTTATCATCAATCATGGCTCCATGTGCATGAGAACAATCTTCAACAAGATACAAGTTATGATCTTTACATAGATCTATTATTGCATTCATCTCTGGAATTGGTAAACCACCAAGATGCACAGGCATTATAGCTCTAGTATTAGAATTTATCTTATTTTGCAAATCGTTGATATCCATACAGAATGTATCTTTATCTATATCAACAAATACTGGTTTACCTCCACTATAGATAACTGTGTTAGGACAAGCTATAAATGTATTAGTTGGCACTAACACTTCTTTGTTTTTAACATCTGCGTACATTAATGATATCTGTAATGCAGCTGTACAACTATTTACAGCCACTGCATGTTTTGTTCCTATATATTCTGCGAACTTGTTCTCAAACTCCCTAGTATAATTTCCTAATACTAATCTTTTAGACTTCAGTATATTCTTGACATCATTACTTATACTTTCTATATCATCCTCTTCAAAAAAAGGTATCTCTTTAGGTATTTTCATAATGTATATCGGTTAGTCTAGGTATAAATAATTTTGGAAATTGTAATACATTCTCAATATACTTTTTGGAAATATATTACTAGATAAGACATCATTGTTTATGTACAATATAGATTTATAATGTACTAGTTGTATCCATGAACAATCTCAATGTATATATCTAAAGGATCTTGAAATGCAAGTAATAACTGATCTATGCCAGCATTTTTATATTGCGCGATCTTCTTGATTATAATCTCTAGAGTTTCTATTAAGCCATATTTATTAGCATGATAAAGAATGTTGAGACCATACTTCATAGCAAACTGCTTCTTCTTGTTCATTTCTTCCTATTATAACATCAAGTGATCTTTGTATTTTATCAGAAACTTCATTTATTGTTTCTGATAACAAATAGGAGAATTCTATTATATCTGTATATAACTCTGCAATCTTTAACATCTTTTTCCCTTTAACAGCTATAGTTATTGGAATATTAGAGTAAGGTTTTCGCATATTAATATTTATTCTAAAATGTTTTCCAAAGTTAACGAAACCATCAGTCCATAAACTTTTTAATATTTTCAAACCTTCTTCTAATATACTTTTTCTGATCCATTAGGATATTCTATACCATAAGGATACCACCATTCTTTAGCATATTGTAATGTAGCACCAGCATCAGTTCTGAAATTAAATCTACCATATGTTTTGTAATGTTATTGTCATCTTAGCCAGTAATGCTATGCTTCTATAAGCATGGTTTATATAAGTTATTACAGGTCATAACCTTATATTATCAGTTAATGATTCTTCATAATAAAATGCATAGTATCCCTCAGCTTAAATACATGTTTGTTTAATTCTGTCATAATCGTTCCCTCATACTTCTAATGCGAATTGCATGAGCTTTATCACTAGTATTTAATATATCAAATATTAGTTATTTAATGTTTATAATAAAGATATAAATACTTTTATAAAGATATGTTACTAAAATAGATCTATAAATCTATCAATTTTCATCGATTATTTATAGGTTTGTAGCGTACACAAGATTTATATCTCCATAAATAAAAGATATAATTTAGCGTAATAGTTCGGCGGCGTCTATAACAAGTAGTTGGGCATAGCCCACAAGATGCGTTATAGACCTCCAATTACGCTAACAATTGATGAGGATCCAACACTGTTGGATCTGATATGGGTCATATGTTAGTATAAAGCTCGGTCTTATACTAATCAAGCCGTACTCCCAAATAATCGACTCCGGTTGATCCTGCCGGACCCGACTGCTATCGGATTGGGACTAAGCCATGCGAGTCAACCCGCAAGGGTGGCGCACGGCTCAGTAACACGTAGTCAACCTACCCTGAGGACGAGGATAACCCCGGGAAACTGGGGATAAACCTCGATAGGTCATAGTTTCTGGAATGGGCTATGGCTCAAATCTATATGGCCTCAGGATGGGACTGCGTCCGATCAGGTTGTTGGTGGGGTAATGGCCCACCAAGCCTATAACCGGTACGGGCTCTGAGAGGAGGAGCCCGGAGATGGGCACTGAGACAAGGGCCCAGGTCCTATGGGGCGCAGCAGGCGCGAAACCTCCGCAATGGGCGAAAGCCCGACGGGGTCAGTCCGAGTGGCTCCCGCTAAGGGAGTCTTTTGCTAGCTGTAAATAGGCTAGTGAATAAGGGGTGGGCAAGCCTGGTGTCAGCCGCCGCGGTAATACCAGCACCCCGAGTGGTCGGGACGATTATTGGGCCTAAAGCATCCGTAGCCGGTGTAACAAGTCCTTCGTTAAATCCACCTGCTTAACAGGTGGGCTGCGGAGGATACTGTTACACTAGGAGGCGGGAGAGGCGAGGGGTATTCCACGGGTAGGGGTAAAATCCTCTGATCCGTGGAGGACCACCAGTGGCGAAGGCGCCTCGCCAGAACGCGCTCGACGGTGAGGGATGAAAGCTGGGGGAGCAAACCGGATTAGATACCCGGGTAGTCCCAGCCGTAAACGATGTAGGCTCGGTGATGGACTGGCTCCGAGCCAGTCCAGTGCCGCAGGGAAGCCGTTAAGCCTACCGCCTGGGGAGTACGGCCGCAAGGCTGAAACTTAAAGGAATTGGCGGGGGAGCACCACAAGGGGTGAAGCCTGCGGTTCAATTGGAGTCAACGCCGGGAATCTTACCAGGGGCGACAGCAGGATGAAGGTCGGGCTGAAGACCTTACCAGACGAGCTGAGAGGAGGTGCATGGCCGTCGCCAGCTCGTGCCGTGAGGTGTCCTGTTAAGTCAGGTAACGAGCGAGACCCTCGTCCCTAATTGCTACCATCATTCTCAGGAATGGTGGGGGGAATTAGGGAGACTGCCGTTGTTAAAACGGAGGAAGGAGAGGGCCACGGCAGGTCAGTATGCCCCGAAACCCTTGGGCCACACGCGGGCTGCAATGGTAGGGACAACGGGTTCCAAGCTCGGAAGAGTGAGGTAATCCTTTAAACCCTACCCCAGTTATGATTGAGGGCTGGAACTCGCCCTCATGAATCTGGAATCCCTAGTAATCGCGCGTCAACATCGCGCGGTGAATACGTCCCTGCTCCTTGCACACACCGCCCGTCGCTTCATCCGAGCCGGGTCCGCGCGAGATGGTACCAAGTTGGTATTATCGAACGTGGGCTCGGTGAGGAGGGAGAAGTCGTAACAAGGTGGCCGTAGGGGAACCTGCGGCCGGATCACCTCCTTAGTTTAGACCGAGCATACAAATAACATATGACCCATCTGATGCAATCCTGTATATAATACAGGATGAAGTGACGTAGTAAGCATATGCTTACAATGATCGTCGTGTATAATCGTGCAATTCTAGGGTTGCGGTGCGGAGACGCCACTTGGTGGATGGCTAGGCTTGAGGGGCGATGAAGGGCGTGGCAAGCTGCGATAAGCGCTGGGGAGGTGCACGCGACTGTTGATCCAGCGATCCCCTAATGGGAATCCTCCCCGCAAGGGGATTCACCTAGTAATAGGTGAAGGCGAACCGCCCGAAGTGAAGCATCTGAGTAGGGCGAGGAAAAGAAATCAACCGAGATTCTCTAAGTAGCGGCGAGCGAAAGGAGAAGAGCCCAAACTGAACCTTTTGCAGTAATGCAAAAGGGATGTGGTGTATGCTAGTAGCAATACATGCCTTTTCCTCTAGCTGAATTACCTTGGAATAGGTAGGCATAGAGGGTGACACCCCCGTAAGCGAAAGGGGAAGAGGTATGGCTACTAGTTAGAGTAGCCGGCCTTGGCAGTGGCTGGCGAAGATGGGGGAAAGTAGCCTCCAAGGCTAAATACCTCTCAAGACCGATAGCGCACTAGTACCGTGAGGGAAAGCTGAAAAGTACCCCGGAAGGGGGGTGCAAAGAGCCTGAAACCAAGTGGTTACAGACGTGCACCGCTCGGAAGGAGCTTCGAAGTTGGAAACGGCGCGCAAGCGTACGCCCAACAGTAGTAGAGGCACTAGAGTGGTGCGTTCCGTCTAGAAACACGGACCAGCGAGTTTACTGCCATGGCGAGCCTAAGTCTATGGACGGAGGCGAAGGGAAACCGAACTCTCGCAGCTCCGCAAGGAGTTAGGAGAGGGGTCTGAAAGGGCCCTAGTCATGGCGGTAAGGCTAGAAACCGAGCGATCTAGCCCTGGACAAGGCGAAGCCAGGCGAAAGCCTGGTGGAGGCCTGCAGCGGTTCTGACGTGCAGATCGTTCGTCTGATCTGGGGCTAGGGGCCAAAAACCAATCTAGCTCGGTGATCGCTAGTTCCCACCGAAGCGGATCGCAGTCCTACCTGGGCTGAGATGGCTAGCGCTGTAGAGCACCGATGGGGTAGCAAGGGCTCGAAAGGGCTCACTACCCTTTCGAACTCCGAAGGTGCTAGCATCGTAGAAGCCCAGATGCGGGTTTGTGTGGGGTAAGCCCCACAACCGAGAGGGGGACAACCCGGACTGGAGTTAAGGTCCCGAAATGTTAGCTAAGTGTCAAACGAAAGGGCGTCTCCGAGCCTAGACAGCAGGAAGGTAGGCTTAGAAGCAGCCATCCTTTAAAGAGTGCGTAACAGCTCACCTGCCGAGCTCGGGGGCCCCGAAGATGGACGGGGCTAAAGCTAACTACCGATACTCCAGATCTCTCATATGAGAGCGTGGTAGGTGGGCGTGGTGCCTGGTGAGAAGCTGGGTTGTGAAATCCAGTGGACCGGGTTCCATTGTAGATGCTGGTGGTAGTAACAGCATAGCCGGGTGAGAATCCCGGTCGCCGTATGGGCAAGGGTTTCCCGGCAATGCGTCGTCAGCCGGGAGTTAGCCGATCCTAAGGATAACCTCAACAGAGTTATCCGAAAGGGAAACTGGTTAATATTCCAGTGCCTTGGAAGCATCGTTACTATCTTGGTATATCGCTTCAGGATAAGGCAAGCAGAACTGTCGTTCTGTTTAACTTACCAAGAGCAAGGGAGTGTCGTAATGACGAGAACTTGCTCGAGGAAGGAATAGCCTTGCGTTAGCAGGGTTTGCCTGATTCCTGGAGACAGTGAAAGTATGCCAAGAGAGATGCTTCCAAGATCGTACCGAGAACCGACACAAGTGCCCTGGCTGAGTAGGCCAAGGCGTATCGGGTATACCGCAGGCGAGGGAACTCGGCAAATTAGCCCCGTACCTTCGGTATAAGGGGTGCCTGCAGTCTTTACGAGGAGTAGGGACTGCAGGTCGCAGTGACAAGGGGGTCCCGACTGTTTAATAAAAACACAGGCGACCGCAAGCCCGAAAGGGTTAGTATGGTCGTCGAATCCTGGCCAGTGGCGGTACCTAAAACCTGGGTACAACCGGGCTAAGGGCCGCTAAACGCCGGGAGTAACTCTGACTCTCTTAAGGTAGCCAAATGCCTTGTCGGGTAAGTTCCGACGTGCATGAATGGAACAACGAGGGCCCTACTGTCCCCGTCTGCAACCCGGTGAACCCACATAACGTGGACGAACAGTCCACGGACTTCCATCGGGGAGAGAAGACCCTGTGGAGCTTTACTGCAGCCTGTTGCTGCGGTATGGTTGTGGATACAGAGCGTAGCTGGGAGCCGTCGAAGGTGCCTCTCCGGAGGCACTGGAGGCGCAAGTGTAACACCAGCTATCCATGACCGTATCGCTAACCTCGCAAGAGGGACAACGGCAGGTGGGCAGTTTGGCTGGGGCGGCACCCCCTTGAAAAGATAGCGAGGGGGCCCAAAGGTCGGCTCAGGCGGGTCAGAACTCCGCCGGTGCGGGTAAGGCCAAAAGCCGGCCTGACTGGATTCCTAAACGCAGGGGATTCAGAGGCGAAAGCCAGGCCTAGCGATCCATCATGTCCCCACTATTGGGGGCTGGTGGTGACAGAAAAGTTACCCTAGGGATAACAGGCTCGTCGCGGGCGAGAGCTCCCATCGACCCCGCGGTTTGGTACCTCGATGTCGGCTCTTCCTATCCTGGTCCTGCAGCAGGGACCAAGGGTGAGGCTGCTCGCCTATCAAAAGGGAACGTGAGCTGGGTTTAGACCGTCGTGAGACAGGTCGGTCTCTGCCTGATGGAAGCGTGGTAGCCTGAGGGGAAGTTGCCCTCAGTACGAGAGGAACGGGGCAGCGTGGCCTCTGGCGGATCGGTTGTCTGACAAGGCAAGCCGAGCAGCTAAGCCACCTGGGATAACCCCTGAATGCATCTAAGGGGGAAGCCCTTCCCAAGAAAAGGCTACCTTCCTTATGGTGAAGGGTTGCCAAAGAAGATGGCGTTGATGGGGTGGAGGTGTAAGCTGCGAGCCTTCGGGCGAGTAGTTCAGCCTGCCACTACCAATCACCCAAATGCACCAATGCCCTAGAGCATAAAGATTATACACGACGATGAAAAAGATTTATTTTTAATTTTGCTTTGTGGATCAATTATAACATATTATTATCATTACAATATCTCATTATCTATACTTTCTCTTTTATACCATCCTAACTAACATATTGTATATCCATACCTTTGCTCTTAACTCTTTAACTATACCATTCATACTATTAGATAAACAATACTCATTAAATAATCTCTTAAATGTAGAGAATACTGATTCTACTATCCATCTCTTACCATATACTTAGACCATTCTTTATATCCTAATTGCTTAATACATCTAACATTCTCATTCCTAATATTACTAATACTATCATCTCTAGCATTCATTCTAGGTTTAATAATAGCCTCTATACCATTATCCTCTAATAACTTGTATAATGCTATATTATCATAAGCTCCATCAGCATATATCTTATCTATATTATTATCCTTTAACATATCTAATGCTGCTTTCATGAATATCATCATTAGTAATCCTCATATCTATTTAGTTTTAACATTAATAGCAAAATGTATCTTTATGTAATGCTTCTTTATACCATGCTTTCTAGCATATATGATTTATGAACTTTAGAGATGAGTCTAATGATATGCTTATATTATCATTCTTTATATCTAACTTCTTATAATCGATCTTCATGAGCCTCTTCCTTATCTCTGAATAGTCTACTGGTTTAAGTTCTGGTATTAATATATTTAATGCTAAAACCTTCTATTATCTGATATATCTAACATATATCTTATTATTGCTAAGAATTGTGCATAATTATTAGTAATCTTATATGGTCTTCCTAATTCATTAGTGCTAGCTCTTGCTCATAATTATCAACAAAATCTAATGATAATAATATCTCTCCCCTTTTTATTAATCTCTCATCTATATTATATGCTAATATCATTATTATTTGTTGTTAGGATCAATAAAGATATTAGTCTACAAAGCAATAATTGTAATAAGGCTATGCAAGTTGACACATCGATAAAGCTAGAAAGAAGGTAAATCTAGGTATGAGCAAATGCTAGCAGCTATCCTTCGGAAATACCTAAAAAATAATTCCAGATAGCTTACATATATCTGATATAAGAACAAGGAGAACTTCTATAGATAAGTTAGGTTAGAAAGAATCTAAATAATCTACTTAAATTAGGTTTATACTTGTTAGTTTTGCAAATAGGAGATTTAATCCATAGTTCAGAAACTGCATACTGACAACCTTAGAAAGAGATTCTAGAGGTCAGTTAGGAAGAATAGCGAATTCCCATTTGCAGAGTCTATTAGAAAATGTTAAAAAGAGAAAATCTAAGGTGAAGGATTACTTCTAGATCGACATAACAGCATGGCTATAAAAGTTATATTCCCCAAGTATACTAACAATCAGCAAGGCCGTTCATTATCTATATTCTATTATAGATACTTCTGGTTAAGAAATAATGGGCAGACAACTCATGGAATGGTACTCTTCTTAAGAAGAGTAGCATTCCAATGAGTTAGCAAGACACCATATATTTCCTAACCAGAAGTATCTAGAAGAGAATATAGCTTTTGATCGAGCCTTAGACAAAAGAGGCTAAAGTTAGTAACTTGGGGAATATAACTTTTATAGCCATGATAAGATAAATGTCAGAGATAGAAGATAAACCTCCAGCAGATTATCTCACCAGATTATAATAGATTCTGCAAAGAGAACGATATTCATCCCAACTGACCTCGAGAACCTTTGAAAGGTTGAACAGTATGAAACAGTTTCTAGAACTATAGGATTAAATCTACCTATTTGCAAAACGAACAATTATAAACCTAATATAAGTAGAATAGATTCTATTCTAAACTAACACCAACAGAAGCTCTCCTTATTCTTATATCAGATATATGTAAAAGCTATCATGGAATTATTATTTATATTTCCAAGGATATCTGCTAGCATTTATCATACCTAGATTTACCTTCTTTTCTAGCTTTATTTAATGTATCAACTATGTATAGCCGTATTACAATTATGCTTTGTAGACTAATATCTTTATTGATCCTAACAACAAATAATAATGATATTAGCATATAATATAGATGAGAGATTAATAAAAAGGGGAGAGATATTATTATCATTAGATTTTGTTGATAATTATGAGCAAGAGCTAGCACTAATGAATTAGGAAGACCATATAAGATTACTAATAATTATGCACAATTCTTAGCAATAATAAGATATATGTTAGATATATCAGATAATAGAAGGTTTTAGCATTAAATATATTAATACCAGAACTTAAACTAGTAGACTATTCAGAGATAAGGAAGAGGCTCATGAAGATCGATTATAAGAAGTTAGATATAAAGAATGATAATATAAGCATATCATTAGACTCATCTCTAAAGTTCATAAATCATATATGCTAGAAAGCATGGTATAAAGAAGCATTACATAAAGATACATTTTGCTATTAATGTTAAAACTAAATAGATATGAGGATTACTAATGATGATATTCATGAAAGCAGCATTAGATATGTTAAAGGATAATAATATAGATAAGATATATGCTGATGGAGCTTATGATAATATAGCATTATACAAGTTATTAGAGGATAATGGTATAGAGGCTATTATTAAACCTAGAATGAATGCTAGAGATGATAGTATTAGTAATATTAGGAATGAGAATGTTAGATGTATTAAGCAATTAGGATATAAAGAATGGTCTAAGTATATGGTAAGAGATGGATAGTAGAATCAGTATTCTCTACATTTAAGAGATTATTTAATGAGTATTGTTTATCTAATAGTATGAATGGTATAGTTAAAGAGTTAAGAGCAAAGGTATGGATATACAATATGTTAGTTAGGATGGTATAAAAGAGAAAGTATAGATAATGAGATATTGTAATGATAATAATATGTTATAATTGATCCACAAAGCAATATTTATGGTATTAATAAGCTTTTAATATCCAAATTAAGATAATAAATATTATAAAATCCATAATAAAGATAAAAATGTTATAATTAAAAATGACAAATATTATAATTAATAGTTGATAGTATATAGTGTATGAATAGGATAGTAGTAATGAACCTTTTAGTAATAGGAGTATTATTACCTATTCTATCGTATTATAATACAAATGCTTCTAACAATGGCATAATACTAGATACTACCAGATATGATCCTAAATTTAATTGGTATAATACTAATGGTAGTCTGCCCATTATAAAAGATAATACTGTAGTATTTACTGGTAGTAATAGAACAGATATGTATCAAGATGCTATATCTATAGTAAGTATAAGAGGTAACACATTTGAATTATATGCTAATGTATCATTCATAATCAATGAATATTCAAACAATCCAAAGGATGAGTTTGCTATCTTTGCTACTAGTAATACAGTAACGTATGATAAGCATGAATTTGGATTTGTATTACCAGAGAACGATAATATATTATATGCATATATACAATCTCCAGAGATAGATGGCTTTTTTATATGGAAACCTATACTATACGTTAGTAATAACGAAGAATATATCTTAAAAGCAGTCTATAATAAAGGTACAAGTGATATATTATTTTATGTTAATGATATACTTGTATGGCATACCAATTTTATAAGACTAGATGATAATATGCATCTAGCAATTGTATCACATAAGATCAGTAACGAGAGCATAGATATTAGTAATAATAAAATAATTATAAAAGAAGCATATTTAAGTTCTAACATCTAATTTAATATGGTTCTTATCTATTACTACAAACTCTTTACACCCAACTCCCTTTATCCATGACGAAGATTCTAATATTCCATATATTGGTATTAGAAATAAGAACTTCCAATCTCCTACTCTTTTTACTCCATATGCATAAATATACCAATACAATACTCCTCCAACTATAGTATACCAGAATGGTTCAAATAATATCCATAATATTGCAAATACCCAACTTCCAAATATACCCAATATCCATGATATCAATCTTGTCAATACTATTATCCTCATCAATGGAACGCTTGTACTAACATCATGTATTAAACCGCTAAACCATCTTCCTCTCTGTTTATAAAGATCTCCAATATTATTTGGAGATAATATGCTTACTTTAGTATTACTCTGCCATGTCTTATATCCTTTTCTAACTAATTCACATCCAAACCTAAAGTCTTCAGTTAATGTTTTATCTTTAAAACCTATCTCTCTTAGCACTTTACCTTTAACGGTTAACATCTCTCCATGTAATCCTATCAACGGCCTCTTTAACAATCCGGTAAATGTTCTAAATACTAGTAGATCATCAAAATATCTAATCCAATCCATGATATATGTTATCTTAGAATTGCTTATTCTTGGTACTAATATAGGATTTGCTGCAACATAACCCAATCTATCATAAATATTTATCTCATAGAATATATCATCATTTAGCAGTATATTATCATCATCTAGAAATATATACCATTTATTATCTTCTGCTATATTCTCTGCAAAATAGTTCAAGGCTCTTCCTTTACCTATAAGGTCATTTCTATACATTTTAGGAACTTCAATTATGTTAACATTCATATTTCTTATATAATCTATCAATTCTGCATCTTCTTCTATAAGTATGTTAATACTGCCAAATTTACTGTTCTCTTCTATGGCTTCGATTAAACTATCTTTAATATTGTTGTTTCCTACAGTAACTATAACCAATTCTGCATGAGTTTTAAATGTATCTTTTAATGGTTTATATCTTTTATATGCAAAAAGTCCTATCATATAATATGCAGAGAATACACTCCAAACGAAGTATGCACTAAACATTATTCCTTTGGTAATATAATTCCCTACAGGATCTAGATATATATTATTTATCAGAATTATATACAATTCAGTAAAAGTTTTTAATAAATCTAGCAATATATCAATTAGATAGTATATGTATTCTAGCATCTATAGATATTATTCCTTTTGTGGCTAATATAAGTGTTAATTTACTTAAATAAGAGATAATTTAAATTTAGTACCCTTTATAGTATACTTTCATATTTTAAAAGATAACATTTAACTATCAAAGATTATAACTATCAACTATGGAATATAGAAGATTATCTAAAGGCGAGATAGATAAGGAATTATCAGAATTAAAAGGTTGGGAGATAATTAATGGCAAATTGAGCAAAGAATTCAAATTTAAAGATTTTAATCAAGCATTTGGATTCATGACTAGAGTAGCATTAGAAGCAGAAAAGATGAATCATCATCCAGAATGGTTCAATGTCTATAATAAAGTTAGAATAGAATTAATTACACATGATATAAATGGAATAAGCAACTTTGATATAATGCTAGCAAAGAAGATAGAAGAAAAGGTATGAGTCTAAATAATAAGGTTGCATTGATAACTGGAGCTAGCAGTGATATTGGAATTGCCACAGCATTAGAGTTTGCTAAAGAGGGAGTAAAAGGCTTAGTATTACAATACTATAATAATAAAGCAAAGTTAAATAGTATAAGATCTAAAGTTGAAGAATATGGATCTAAAGTTATTATTGCAAAAGCTGATGTATCAAATTATGATGATATATTAATGATAAAGGATATTATATATAATAATTTTAATAGACTAGATATAATTGTAGCATATGCTGGTTATCCAGCAGAGAAGCATATATGGTTTGCGGATCCATTAAGTTTAGATAGCGAAATGTTAGATAAGCCATTCAATGTGGATCTTAAAGGATCTTATAATTGTATTAGAGCATTTGCAAAAGATATGAAGAATAATGGATATGGAAAGATATTATTAACAAGTTCTACTCCTGGCATATATGGGGATCATATAGGCTTAGCGTTTACATTAGCAAAAGCTGGTATTATATCACTCGTTAAATCACTAGCACCAGTATTAGCTCCAGAGGTATATATCAATGCATTAGCATTAGGCAGTATAGCAACTGAAGCAAACTTGAAGAATTATGATAATAAGGATATCGAAATACTTTCTTCTAAAATACCGTTAAGAAGGTTTGGCAGACCTGAAGAAGTCGCAAAGACAGCTAGATTCTTAGTATCAGATAACTCTAGTTATATTACAGGTCAGACTATAGTTGTAGATGGCGGTGAGTTCAGACATTAGACTCTTTTATCAAGGCCTTTAACAATTTTATGTGACTTTCTTCATCATCACAAATGTATCTCATTAATGCCTCTAGTAAATGATTATCAGTATTCTTTAATATCTTACTCTCTAATGTTTTTAAGGCTTGCTCTTCTTCTTTAACATTCTCTATAATTCTATCTATATTATTCTTGATATAACTTATACACTCTTTATATGCAGAGTCTATGTTACTACTATTAAGTAACAATATAAGATCATTTATTATCTCAGAATGTAATATTGAATCATATAATAATACCTTGAATATTATTCTAGGAAGTGCTGCTGGACATGTCTGTGCTAATTGTATATACTCTTCTGACTCTCTAGCTTCTAATGGTAGGAATCTCTTTAAATCATCTACTAATGATTTTTCCATATTATAATAATATAACATCTAATAATTAAATCATACTATCGCTATTATGGTTAGAAAACTGAAATTATAGTTATATATTAAAAATATTATAATAGATAAAAGGTTCTTGTATATAGTAAGATTAATTTAGGTATAATTAGTAGTTATTTATAGCCGGCCATAGCGATGGGGTTCGACCTGGTCCCATTCCGAACCCAGAAGTCAAACCTATCGTCGCTGCCGTGTTAGTAAGGTGCGGAAGCACTTGCGAAGCGGCAGTGCCGGTACCCATTAAATTATAAGAGTGTTATTGAACGATCATGTCATATGGAATTGTTTACTGATAAAGAGAAAGAAGTATTGAAAGAACACTTTTCTAATCTAGATAAACAAGTATTCATAATAACTACTCCCAGACAAGTAGATAGAGGAGCATTAATGAGTAGATATAGCAGATCTACTAAAAGTATGAGAAGGATATTTCTAGATGAGTTCTTGAACAATCCTAGTAGAGGGGAAGAGTTCTATAACAAAGTATTGATAGAGTATGGGGATGACTCTGTAGCAGAGTTAGGATTAGTACAAGTAGCAATAGAAGATATATCGAATATAGCAGTTAAAACTATCGAGGATAGAAGGATAGGTTTATCATACCTAGAGAAATCTACTAGATATGTTAGATTTGATCAGAAGGTTAATGGTAGATGGAAGTATTATATTGATGATATATTAGAGAAATATAAAGAATATGAAGAAGCATGTAATTTAGCATTCGAGATATATTCAAAATTGATAGAACCTATGATAGATTATATAAAATGTATAGAACCTATAGAAAGTATGAAATTTAAAGATAGCCATACTAATGAAGAAGTTCCATTTGATCGTCTTAAAGATCAAGAAGATATAAGAGCAGCAGAGAGAGCGTATAATGCTAGCATAAGAGCAAGTGCATTAGATATCCTCCGTTTCTTACTTCCAGCAAGTACTTTAACTAACTTGGCAATAGCTGGTAATGCTAGATCGTTTGAATATCTATTATCAATATTATATGCCTCAGAGTTAGGCGAGGAGAGGAAGATAGCAGATATGTTGTATGATGAATTAAATAGATTCCTCCCAGCATTCTTTAAGAGGATTAATAGCAGATATGGTTTAGAGTTACAAGAATATATAAAGAATACAAGAGATGAATGTAAAGCTGTAACTAAAAAGTATATAGATGAGAATATAGAGGAAAGAGAAGTTAAGTTAGTTGAGTATGATAAGGATGCTGAGATAAAGATAACTGCTGCAATACTTTATCAATATGCAGATGGACACTCATTGAATCAGATGATGAGAATTGCTAGAGAACTAAAAGAAGAAGAGAGAATAGAGATAATTAATGCATATACTAAACATAGAAAGAATAGAAGGCATAGAGTAGGCAGAGCATTTGAGATGGCATATTATACATTCGATCTATTAACAAATTATGGAATATTCAGAGATTTGCATAGACATAGAATATTAACGCTTGAAAGGCAATTGCTAACTACAAAATTAGGTTATGAGATGCCAGAAGAGTTTAACGCTATAGATGCAAGTAAAGAGTTTAAAGAATGTATGGATTATAGTAAAAAAGCTTACGAGGCAATAGCTAAAGATAATCAATATTATGCTCAGTATCCAGTATCGTTTGCTTATAGATATCCATATTTTATTAAGATGAATTTAAGAGAGGCTTACCATCTTATAGAGTTAAGAACATCAAAACAAGGACATCCTTACTATAGAAGAGTTGCTCAAGAGATGTATAAGCAGATTAGCAATGTTCATAAAAATCTAGTAGCAAACATGTTTGTAGATCTAAAAAATTATAGATTAACTAGGATTGATGCTGAAAAAAGGAAGGAGGAGAAGAGAAGAAGGTTTGCAAATTAAATATTTGTTATTCTTATTTATAATTCCGCTTTTGCTAATATATTATTATTCTAATGAAATGAATAGTGAATCTAATTTATGTAAAGGTTCAGCTGCATGTTTCTATGCTACTGTAGTAAGAGTAATTGATGGAGATACAATAGATGTTAATTATAATAACGAAATTATTAGAATAAGATTAGCATTAGTTGATACTCCAGAAAGATATGAACCATTATATGAAGAAGCAAAAGAGTTTACATCTAAGTTATGTCCAATTGGTTCTAGAGTATTGATAGATGAGGATGATAATCAACTAGAAGGAAGCTATGGTAGGATAATAGCGAAAGTTTATTGTAATGATAAAATTCTTAATGCTGAATTAGTAAATAATGCTCTTGCTAGTATCGATGCTAGATTCTGTTTTAGTGAGTTTGCTTATGAAGAATGGGCAAAAGATTATTGTTAGAACCATCTCTCTAAAGTTTCATTCTTCTTCTTACTAGCCTCTTTTAATTTGTTTAATGCTGTATTAACTCTATCATATGAAAAGTCATGCTCCTTGCATAGAAACTCTATTATTGCATCATAATTAGGATCTTTAAACTCTAATTTATCTATACTCTTGACCTCTGGCTCTAAGAATATCTTTCTTATGGTTTGATAATCAACCTCTTTCAATTCTTGTTGTATATCTTCCAATGGAATATCTTCCAATCTCTTATACTCTTTGATCAATTTAAGCGCTTTCTTTGGTCCTATACCTTTGAACCCATCTGGATTGAAATCTGTTCCTATAAGTATTCCTATATCAACTAACATCTCTCTAGTTATTTCTAATTTATTTAATACCTCATCTAATATGATAAGTTCTGGTTCTACATCAACATAGATCTGTTTTCTAGGTAATTTTCTTCTTCCACTTATGGTTAGATTTCTAACTAATCTCTTTGCTCCAAATAGTAATGAATCGTAATCTTGACTAGCAGATGCATATGCTATATTATTTCTAGTTAGATATGCAGCTGTTGCTTCACCTTCAGAAGGAGCATCTATCCATGGTATACCTAATAAATCTAGTAGTTTTTTAGCATCATCGACCATATAATCTTTGATAACTGATGTCATCTGTGCATACTTTTTAGCATCATCAACCCTTCCTTCCTTTAATGCTTCTTGATATTTTATTGCTGCTTCTTCCTTTATCTTTCTCCTCCTCTCTATCTCCATAAATTTTAATGATGGTGGTATACCATCAAATACATAAACCAACTTTATGTTCATAATCAATAGATTGACATTTCTATAGAATAATCCACTTAAATGACTAGTTATATTTCCAGAACGATCCATTAGATGTTCTCCTTGCTGTCCTCTAATTATTGCTAAGAATTGATATATTGCATTATAAGCATCTATAGCAATTATCTTATTTGATAATTCTTCCAATTTTATCTCTTTTGCTTCTACTAACGGTTTTAGATCTAATCCCATAGCATTAATATACTATATAAATGAATTTACGTTTTACTATTTAGAATACCTAATTGAATTATAATGATGATGAATCATTATACTATATATGACATCAATTTTATAGACTTATATTCATAATTGATAAAGTTTAGATAGAGCCGGGGTAGGATAGCCAGGTAATCCGTCAGCCTCGAGATGTACTAATAGGGCTAGATAGCTGATGTCCTTGTGACTCGTGGGTTCAAATCCCACCCCCGGCGTCTAATCTTTTAGTTATTATTATAATACTTTACATTATAAGATAGTTTCATAGTATGATAAAATATGGTATTGCATTATAGATGT
>BPGC01000007.1 GCA_026002835.1 Candidatus Nitrosocaldaceae archaeon | reverse complement strand
CATAGTTTCATCTCTTTAAGTAAAGACTCTTTATCTTTTTGACATAAATTACAGAAACTATTACCTATAAAGAATGCCATTTTATATCCTGCAAATAGAATTTGTTATGCCATGCTCAGCCCAGATCTTACATGTTCCTTCTTGTGATACCATTGTTGGACCTTTTGGAGTTGATGGTGTACATTCTTTCATATATAATGGACATTCTGGAGGATCTGTTAAACCAAGAATTACTTCTCCACACCTTGCGCCACATACAAACTCATCTTTAGGACTCTTCTTCTTTAATGAATAACGTTCATATACATCCAGACTTTTATATTTATCCTTAAATCTAAAACCACATTCTGGTAAAGTTGCAACCCCTCTAAGATACCCCTCATCTAACTCGAAGACTTTATCTAATGTCTTTTGTGCTGTAATATTGCCTGACCATGTAACAGATCTAGTATATTCATTTTCTAATTTGGGCTTATCTTCTCTTATCTGCTTTAATAACATTAGTATACCAAGTAAGAGATCTAATGGTTCAAAACCACAAAAGACTTGAGGTTTTCTTGTTTCTAAAAAGTATCTATAATATGGTTTCATACCAGTTATTGTAGATGAATGTCCAGGATTTATAACTCCATCTATACCTAATAATGAAGATCTTAGAACTGCTCCAGCAATAGGAGGCATATAACGATAAGATATCATAAAACTCAGATTTTCAGGAATGCCATTAAGGATCTCATAAGCTGTAGGAGGTGCAGTAGTATCAAATCCAGCACCAAAGAATATGAAATCTCTTTCTGGTTCTCTTTTAGCTTTAATGATAGCATCATGAACGCTATATACTAATCTTACATCGCTGCCTAAAGATCTTGTATCCATAACACTCAAACCTTTTGAGCCCTTAGCCCTAGACATATCGCCATAAGATAAGATAACTTTACCTTCTAACGCTAGCTCTACTAATGTATCTATATCAGATGCAGGTGTTATACAAACAGGACATCCAGGACCAGCTCTAACTTCTACATTCTCTGGTAATAATGATCTAATACCATAATGTGTCATACTCCATTCATGAGAACCGCATATATGCATAAACAATAACTGTTCTTCAATATATTTAGCATATTCGTGTATCTTCTCAGTTACCTTTTTAGCCAACTGAGGATCTCTAAATTTTTCTAATATCACATATACCACCTTTTGTTCTCAATTCCATAGCTATAGAACCTAAAGGACACTCATCTGCTATAGAACATCGTTCACATTTCCATAATAGATTCTCTTTCCAATATCTTATTGTATTTTCTGCTTCTTCAATATCCAGTATCTGTATAGCATAACCAGCATGAACTAGAACGTAATCTCCAATCTTGGCATTAACCTCTGCTATGTTTATATTACTCCTAATAGTATTAGCTCCAAAATCTATCTTAGCATAATCTCCGTCTATCTCCATAACCTTTCCAGGAAATGCTAAACACATAAACTATTATAACCTATTTAGTTCTTATAAAGATATCCTCAAACTTTCTATGATATCGAACATCTCTTTAAGATGATCTTCTCTACCTTCTATAACTTTCTTGCATAGATATACCAATCTTTCCCATTTATCTATTAGATTATGCTCTTCCATCCATTCTCTTCTCTTCTTCCACCCTTCTTCTAGATACTCTTCGTGAAAATGCTTATCTTCTAATGAAGCATACGCATCTGTCAACTCTTCAAATGCTATTAACAATGCATATGCAGCACTTTTCGTCTTGCTATTTTTAGCCAAATCAACCATCGAATTAGCTAATAATAGATGCCAGTAAGTATCACTCATCTCTGATCTTTATATCGTTATAGTTGCTCTCACTATAAAACATTATTGTATTACAATGTTTTGGTATATCCATCTTATAATTACATATAGAACATACTAGATATTCTTCTTTAATAAAATTACCTTCTAAAACCCATCTCATAGGTTTATTGCAATGAATAGGAACATTTTTACTGAAACCACAGATAGGACAGTAAAGTCTTTTTATATCATTTTCTGACGGTGCTTTGAACATTTTTATCAACATATTCTAGGAACCGGATCGCCTACTGGCTTACTAATAATTCTAGTTCCTCCAACTATAGTCCGCATAGCAACTACATCGAATTGATTAGTAGCTTCTCCTATTATAGAGGCATCTTCACATCCCTCAAAAGATTTTATTGCGTCTAAAATCTTCTCAGCTTTTTCTCGAGTAACAGCTAAGCATATCTTGCCTTCATTACCTATCTCTAATGGATCTAGGCCTAAAAATGAGCATGCCGCTTTAACATTCTCTTTTATAGGTATCTTATCCTCATATATCATAATTCCAATATTTGACTTTTCTGACCATTCATTAAGAAGGTTAGCAATGCCTCCTCTCGTGGGATCTTTTATGCTAACAACCCCTTTTATTCTTAATGCTTCATCTATAACCTTATTTAATGGCATTACATCGGATCTTATATCACTCTCAAATTCGTAACCTTCTCTTGCAGATAATATACTCATTCCATGATCTGCTATACTGCCAGATATTATTATCTTATCACCATCTTTTATATTAGAATCTAGTAGCCATTTAGTTCCTCTATTTATATAACTAATATTATCATCTAAGAATGGATTTCTTATGCCAATGCCAGAGGTATTGATCATTAATTTATCCAACGCACCTTTTTCAACTACCTTCGTATCACCAGTTATTATATCTACATCAGCTTCTTTACATGTCATATCTATACTCTCTAGTATTTTATCCAACTCTTCCAAACTAAATCCTTCCTCTATTATTAGGGCTAATGATAGTGCAATAGGTTTACCACCTATAACTGAGATATCGTTAACAGTTCCAGATATAGCTAGCCTTCCTATATCTCCACCATTAAAAAACAATGGTTTTATTGTATAGGTATCGGTAGATATAACTATATCATTATAAACTCCAGCATCGTCCAACATATTCAATGAAACATCAAACTTTAGATAAGGTTTGATAAACTTCAATATGTGTTCATTAATTAATTTATCTGTAAAACTTCCTCCTGCTCCATGTAATAAAGTTACTTTGTTCATATTCTCATCTTAGATGAATTATTTTGATAATAACAGTTTTGCATCTTCATTTATTATTCTAATACCAATTCCAGCATGTATTATTATATAATCATTAATTTTAGCATTAGGAATAGTTGCTATATTGACTTCTCTAACATGTCCATTAATATCAACTTTAGCTATCGGCATAAGTTCATCATCACTTATACTTATTATCTTTCCAACAAACGCAAAACACATAAGATAGAATTTAATGATATGAAATATTAATCTTCCATTTCTAGTTCTACACTTTCAAGTATTATATCCTGAGCATTTGAATTGATATCTTCAATAACCTCTATCTCTAAACGGGCATTTTCCATAGCCTTACCTTTACTCATTACCGCAAAATATTCTCTAAAATGTTCTGGAGATATATGTGATAATGCTCCTAACTTTATTTTAATACTAATGATCCTTTTTGCATTATTCTCAATAACTATCGTCTCTAATTTGTTTATAAGATCCTTCATAAGCGAGAGCTCGTGCATACCAATAATTATTAGATCATGCTATATTAATCAAATCTTCATATATCTTATTTACATTCTCTTCTATAGATCTTTTAACCTCATCTGATAACCCTTCACCAATGCTAAAATCCTTACCTTCTATACCATAGAATATTATTTTAGGTATCGTATCAAACATTTTTGCAAGTTCAATAACTTCTACTATATTAATTGAATGTGTAGATGTTAAACGTTCAGACTCTTGATTTAGATCTTCTAAATAATATCTGTGTAATTTACCAGGAGTATCTAGCGATTTTATAGCATCTATAAATACCACAAGATCATATTTTGGTAGTAAATCTATTATGTTTAATATATCACCATTACTTTCTACTATATCTATATTCAAAAGATTATGTAACTTTTTTGCTATTATCAATCCAATATAATCATCTCTTCTATATTTATTACCGATTCCTATTATTAACTTCTTCATCTCTCTATCTTAGCCTTTAGAAAATGCGTTGCACATGATATGCAAGGATCATAATTACGAATTGCTTGTTCACATCGCCATATGAGTTTATCATCAGGCAGGTCTATATATTTACTAACATAATGATATAGATCCTCCTCTATGATCTTCTGATTTTGTGATGTAGGTGGTATTATTTTAGCATCTTTGATTATGCCTTTATCATCTATATTGTATCTATGATATAATATCCCACGTGGTGCTTCAGTGCATCCATAGCCCACTCCGTCTCGAGGCTTAACATCTATGAAACATTGCTCTATCATCTTATAATCTTTAGATATTCTAATAGCTTCAGTAAATGCATATAATATCTCTAAACTTCTTACAAGTATACTCTTAAATGGATTATTACAATACTCCAAATCTAATTCCCTTCCTATACTCTTTATAGATGAAGGAAGTCTATCAAAATTAAGATTATAACGTGCCATTGAACCTACAAAATAAGCACCTCTCTCCTTCAACCTAGCATGTAAAGCATTGGAATATTTTACATGCTCTTCTATTATATTATCTTCAAATTCTTCAACTTTAATATCTAATCCTTTATTTGAGGTTATCCTACCTTCATTGAATGGATATTCATCTTCATGTCTTAATGCTACGAATTCATACTCTCTTTCAAAATCTGGAAATTCTAGCCTAGATAACCATTCTATAGATTTCAATATTTCTTCTCTGCCTTTCTCAAGTCTGTTTATAAATTCTGATACTTCTTCCTCTTTAGGAAGTTTGTAGAATCCTCCAACACGAACATTTATTGGATGGACCTCTCTACCTCCTAACAATGATACAAGCTCATTACCGATCTTCTTTATTAACAAACCTCGTTTTACTATATCTGGATGATCTTTTGCCAATTCAATAGCATTTTGATAACCTAAGAAATCTGGAAGATGAAGCATAAATATATGTAGAGCATGACTCTCAATCCATTCTCCACAATAGACTAATCGTCGTAATTCACGCAATTTTCCTCTAACTCTTACATTACATGCATATTCCATGGCATGAACAGAACTCATCTGATATGCAATTGGGCATATACCACATATTCTAGCTGTTATATCTGGTGCTTCTGTAAATCTTCTACCCCTCAAAAACCCTTCAAAGAATCTCGGAGGTTCATATATCTTCAATTTTACATCCTCGACTTTATTATCCTTGATCTTTACATACATAGCTCCTTCTCCTTCAACTCTTGCTAAATAATCCACTTTGAATTTTCTACTCTTTGTCATAATCCACCTCCTTGAATGGTTTAGCATATGCGTTAAAGTTTCTGAATAATCCAATAATGGAATCTTCGTCCATGCCTAACTTCTTAAACACATTCTTTAATGACGATGTATTAGGCTCTTCTTTAGGACCGAAGCAACTATAGCATCCTCTATTATAAGAAGGACACAAAGCATTACACCCAGCATTAGTTACAGGTCCCATGCATGTTTCTCCTTTTGCTACAATTACGCAAACATTACCAGCTCTTTTACACTCTAAACATACACTATATGAGTGTATATTAGGTCTTTTATTATGCAGAAATGAAGTTAATACCTCTAACAGTTGGTATTTATTAACAGGGCAACCATATAATTCAAAATCCACATTTACATGTTCTGATATAGGCGTAGATTTGTCTAATGTATTTATATACTCTGGTTTTGCATAAACTATGCTAATAAACTCTTTAACATCTTTAAAGTTTCTAAGAGCTTGTATACCTCCGCTTGTAGCACATGCTCCTATAGTTACTAGATATTTAGATATCTTTCTAATCTTTTTTATTCTTTTAATGTCATCGCTAGTTGTTATTGAACCCTCTACTAATGATATATCATAAGGTCCTTTAATTATAGCTCTAGATGCTTCCAAGAAGTAAGCTATTTCTATTTTGTCTGCTAGTAATAATAATTCGTCTTCTAGATCTAATAGACTTAATTGGCATCCATCACACGAAGCAAATTTCCATACAGCTAGTTTTGGTTTCATATCAAACCTCCTTTATCTTTAGAAATCTTCCTATCTTGTTATAATTGAAGACTGGACCATCTTTACATATGAATTCTGGACCTAATTGACAATGACCACAGAAACCTATGGCACATTTCATATTCCTCTCCATAGATATGAATATATTGTTAGTATTTATATTCCGTTCTATCAATTCTTTAGCAACAAAATACATCATTATCTCTGGGCCACAGATAAATGCAGATGTATGAAATGGTTCTATATCTATTTTAGGAAGTAGTGTAGTTACTACTCCTACATTACCTGTCCAACCATGCTTAGCTTTATCTACTGTAACCATAACATCTAATTTATCATTCCATTTCTCTAATTCTTTCTTATAGAGTAGATCTTGAGGAGTCTTCGCTCCATAAAGCAATGTTATCTTGCCATATTTTTCTCTGTTTGCTAATAGATAATATATTAATGGTCTTAATGGTGCCAAGCCTAAACCTCCTGCTATTATCAAAATATCATTACCTTTATGATCTTCTATAGGCCATGGATTTCCATAAGGTCCTCTAATGCCTATTATATCATTAGGTTTTAACCTACAGATAGCATTAGTTACATTTCCAACCTTTCTTACTGTATGCATTATAATATCATCTTCATAAGGATTGCTGCTTATAGAGATAGGCACTTCACCTGTCCCAAAGACATAGATCATATTAAATTGTCCAGGAAAAAACCTAAAGTCATCGGTTTCTATTGTTATTGTATATGTATCGTAGGTTTCTTTCTTTATTTTTCTTATCTTAACTAGTTTTGGAATAAATGGATTATACATATTTACATCTCTTCCATCTCTATCAATTGAAATCTTACAGCTTGTAATCGCTTCATAATAACTTCTGCAAATCTTTTCATAAGATAATAGCCTAGTCTACTATCCTCTTCGCATCTCTTCATAACTAGGTTTGCATCAAGTTTAACAACTCTGGATAATTCTAGAGCCCTTGCATCAAAATGCCATTTATATGGTGGAAATAACCATGAGATTCCTAGCACCTCATCTTTACCTAAAGTTTGTATAATTATTCTTCCCCTATGAGCAGTAGACAATTCAAGAGATATCTTACCATGTGTTATTAAATAGAATGAATTGGCATCTTCGCCTTCATGAAATATAAAATCATTTTTATGAAAGATTAGATCCTCTGAATACTCTACTAATGGAGTCAGATCCGCATCTATATCCCTAAATAATGCGTGATTCTTTATCATCTCAACTAGCATCTTCATCCCTCAAAGATCTGATCTCTTCTGTTATATCTATACCTGCTGGGCACCAAGTTATACATCTTCCACAGCCAACACAACCTGAAGTTCCAAACTGATCAAACCAAGACGCTAGTTTATGAGTTATCCAATGCCTATATTTAGTGCTAGTTGATTTCCTTATGCTATTTCCATGGATATAGGTAAATTCGTTAGTAAAACAAGAATCCCATAATCTCCATCTCTCAGCATGCTCTCCTTTAAGATCTATAACATCTTCAACTGTACTACAAAAACATGTTGGACATACCATAGTACAATTGGCACATGCAAGGCATCGTTCAGCAACCTCATCCCAATGCTTACTTTCATAATTATTATATAATAGCTCTTTTATGTTGGTAGTATTCATATGTCTCTTCATATTTCTAGCATTCTTATTTATAAGATTCTCAGCCTTTCTTACTTTTTTCTCATCTGCTTCTTCATGCTCCACTTCGTTTAAGATATCATAACCAAGTTTACTTCCTACCTCTATTACAAAATAATGTTCTGGTTTGAGTATTTCTGTTAATGCTAGATCATAACCATCATTTACTTTTGGGCCTGTATTCATAGATGTGCAAAAGCAACTATTAGCAGATTCTGTACAATTAACTGCAAATATGAATATATTTTCTCTCCTCCTTTTATATATAGGATCTATAAACTCTCCTTCCATGAATACTCTATCCTGTATATGTATAGCATGAATCTCACATGCTCTAACTCCTATAAACGCTAACTTTCTCTCCTCCTCTTTATCTTCAATAATTTTAAAATCCGCACCCTTTCTTTCCATATGGAACAATCTTGTCTTAGGAGGGAATAGATATTTTTTCCACGAATATGGTCCTACTACATAACCAAATAACGCTTTATCTTTTCTTTTTCTTAATCTATATATTCCTTTATCTTGTTCATCTTTAAAACCTATAGGTAGATCGTTAATTGAATTCAATTTATCATAAATTACAGTGGCGTTGTCTATCTTAGGTCCTATTATCTCATACTTTCTTCTAG
The DNA here is from genome assembly GCA_026002835.1 of Candidatus Nitrosocaldaceae archaeon. Next base: position 76,569 of record BPGC01000007.1, on the reverse strand, counting down.
TTAAAGCGTCAAAGAACTGATAAAAATTATCTGCTTCAACTATAAACTTTTGCATATAGTATATTCCTATATATTCTATTTAAAGTTTAAATAGAAAGGTAGATACTTGTAATCTATGAAATTCCTAGTTATATGGTCATTCATTAGAACTATAAAAATTACTCCAGATCTTATAGATATAATATTTGCTCTTAAGGACTATGCAAAGAAGTTAAAAGAACAAGGTAAGTTAGAGGCTAATTACCATATAGTAGGTAAGCATGGGGGTGCTTGGATATTTAATGTTTTATCTAATGAGGAATTGGAGAATCTTATAGCTGGCATGCCTGTTTATAATCTTGCAGAATATGATATATATCCTTTAACTGAAATGAAGTAATTTGGGTAGCAATGAGAAAATGTTAATGGTGTGTCAACCACATACTCTTCTTGTGTATATTATAAGATAGCAAACATGAATGCAGAAGAGTTGCTATACGCATATGAGGTAGAGATATTAATATAAGAACTAATAAGATAGTTGAGTATGGTTCCACTGGTGTATGGTCGGATCGGAGGAAATATTAGTATTTTGGTCCAAATCTCTAATGCCTTTAACCTTTGACAGTAATAACTACAATGAATATCTTCATATCTTTGTAATTCATGGCTCTAGAAACCATCAATCTCTTAATGATTGCTATCAATAAGATAATCAATCTATATGCATTATAACATATCATTGGCGATTGCTTAATATATACCACCTATCCAATAACAATACATGAATCTAATAGAATTAAAAGATAAATGATGAGAAAAAGGCAGAGGAATGGTTAAGGTATACTTAAAAGGTTTGATAGATGCATATATTGTAATAATGAGCATATAGGCAGATTTAGAAGGAATTACTATAGATGCCATAGATGTAAGAAGGAATGGAGTATTAGAATAGTATATTGTATGGATTAAGGATATCGTTGAGTAAATTCATAGCAATATTAAAGTTATTTTAGAGATACCAGTACTAAAGGCTAGTAAAGAGTTACAATTATCATACTACACATAAGATATACCAATTAATTAGGAGCAAAATATATGATTATTGCTCAAAAGATGATATATTACAAGTATAAATAGATAAGATACCAGTATTTGGTATATTAGAGAGGAATGGTAAAGTAAAGGTTGAGATAGTTAATGATGTTAGTGCTGAAACACTATTAAGAGAAACTATTAAGAAGGTAAAGAGAGGATCAATAATATATACTGATAAATTAGTGTGTCGAATAACTGATAGATCACTAGCAACATAAAAGATATTGATCACCATTATAATTAAGATGATATGCCTAGAGATTGGAAATCGTATAATGAAGCATTAGTAAGAAGAGGAGAGATATTATTATCATTAGATTTCATTAATAATTGGGATAAGGAATTAGAAGAGATGAATAAAGGTAAAGAAGGCAAACCTTATCAATATCCTAACTCATTCATATCATTACTAGCAATAATACATGCATATCTATTACCATATAGACAGTTAGAAGGTTTCATTAGAGCATTAAGCAATTATACTAACATTAAGGTTCCAGATTATACTAGCATAGCATGGAGAGTTAATAGATTAAATGTTAAGATGGATAATAATATCAATACAAATGAACCTATTATTATAGTAGTAGATTCTTCTGGTATTAAAGTAGCTAATAGAGGAGAATGGATGAATAAGAAATGGAAGGTAAGAAGAGGCTTTATAAAGATGCATATAGCTGTTGATATCAAAAATAAGAAGATAATAGCATTAGAGATAACTAGAGAAGATGTTCATGATAATAAGAAGTTTAAAGACCTTATAGATAATATAGATGCTAAAATAGATAAGGTTATAGTTGATGGAGCATATGATAGTAATGATAACTTTAATTATCTAACAGATAAAGGTATAGAACCAGTAATTAGAGTAAGAAGTAATTCTATAATCAATAATAGTATAAGGGATATGCATGTATTAGATCAATTGAGTGATTATACTAGATGGAAGCATAAGCATGATTATGGTAAGAGATGGATAGCAGAATCTGTATTCTCATCATTTAAGAGAATGTTTGGAGAGTATATTAAATCAGTAAGATGGGATAATATGGTTAAAGAGTTGATGGTTAAAGCAAGTGCATATAACTTGTTTATATCTATGAGTAATGGATATGGTTAAGAGATATATGATATGTACTCTGTTAATGAGTTATTCAACACAGCACTGATAAATACAAAGGTTATGATACTCTAGTATTATATGGTTTTAAACATGAGAGGATAGATAAGAGTATAAGATTTGCTAATGGTATACATTAATGGCATAGAATTATCAATATGCTAAAGAGAGATTATTAAGATATCATAGCATTAGTAAAGAGTTATTCCCATACTATCTTAAAGAGTTAGAGTTCAGATATAATAATAGAGGTAATGTATTCGATAAGATAATAGAGGTAATTAGAAGTAGGTAATAATGACTAATCACCTAAATAAAATGATATTAGCATATAATATAGATGAGAGATTAATAAAAAGGGGAGAGATATTATTATCATTAGATTTTGTTGATAATTATGAGCAAGAGCTAGCACTAATGAATTAGGAAGACCATATAAGATTACTAATAATTATGCACAATTCCTAGCATTAATAAGATATATGTTAGATATATCAGATAATAGAAGGTTTTAGCATTAAATATATTAATACCAGAACTTAAACCAGTAGACTATTCAGAGATAAGGAAGAGGCTCATGAAGATCGATTATAAGAAGTTAGATATAAAGAATGATAATAATGAACCATTGATAATATCATTAGACTAATCTGGCTCTAAAGTTCATAAATCATGGCGATTGCTTAATATTAGACACTAACATATAATATGATATGGAGCTAATAAAGTTAGCAAAGATAAATGATGAAAAAGAAGCGGAGGAATGGTTAAAGGATAAAGGCTTGTTAAAGAGGTATGATAGATGTATAAGGTGTAACAATAATAGAATCTATAGAGTTAGGGGTAAGAAGTATAAATGTTATAATTGCAAATATGAATGGAGTATAAGGAAAGATAGTATATTATATGGATTAAGGATATCATTTACAAAATTTATAATGGCATTGAAGCTATTTGAGTTAGAGATACCAGTATTAAAGGCTAGTAAAGAATTAGGATTATCATACACTACTACACATAAGATATACCAATTAATTAGGGAGAAGATATATGATTATTGCTCAAGAGATGATATATTACAAGGGGAAGTAGAAGCTGATGAAGCATACTTTGGAGGTAAGAGTAAAGGTAAGAGGGGTAGAGGTAGTAACAATAAGATACCAGTATTTGGTATACTAGAAAGGAATGGTAAAGTAAAGGTAGAGATAGTTAAAGATGTAAAAGCTGAAACAATATTAAGAGAGACTATTAAAAAAGTTAAGAGAGGAAGCATAATATATACTGATAAATACAAGGGATATGATACTCTAGTATTATATGGATTCAAGCATGAGAGGATAGATAAGAGTATAAGGTTTGCTAATGGTAGAGTGTATATTAATGGTATAGAAGGGTTCTGGAGTTATGCTAAAGAGAGATTGTTAAGATATCATGGTGTTAGTAAAGAGTTATTTCCATACTATCTTAAAGAGTTAGAGTTTAGGTATAATAATAGGGATAATGTATTTGATAAGATGATTGAGATCATGGTTAGTGGCTATAAATGAGGAATCGCCTAAATCATATATGCTAGAAAGCATGGTATAAAGAAGCATTACATAAAGATACATTTTGCTATTAATATCAATACTAAAGAGATTAGCAATGATGATATTCATGATAATAATATGGCTACAGGTATGATTTAGTATACGATGATATGTTAATAATTAACCTACAGAGCATTAATAATTAGGTGATTAGTCATTATTACCTACTTCTAATTACCTCTATTATCTTATCGAATACATTACCTCTATTATTATATCTGAACTCTAACTCTTTAAGATAGTATGGGAATAACTCTTTACTAATGCTATGATATCTTAATAATCTCTCTTTAGCATATTGATAATTCTATGCCATTAATGTATACCATTAGCAAATCTTATACTCTTATCTATCCTCTCATGTTTAAAACCATATAATACTAGAGTATCATAACCTTTGTATTTATCAGTATATATTATTGATCCTCTCTTTACCTTCTTAATAGTTTCTCTTAATAGTGTTTCAGCACTAACATCATTAACTATCTCAACCTTTACTTTACCATTCCTCTCTAATATACCAAATACTGGTATCTTATTATATGAACCTCTACCTCTCTTTCCTTTTCTTTTACCTCCAAAGTATGCTTCATCAGCCTCTACTTCTCATTTTAATATATCATCCTTTATAGAATAGTTATAGATCTTCTCCCTAATTATAGTATATATCTTATATGTAGTACGATATGCTAATCCTAGTTCTTTACTAGCCTTTAATACTGGTATCTCTAACTCAAATAGCTTTAATGCTCCTATGAACTTTGTGAATTGTATCCTTAATCCATATAGTATGCTATCTCTACACTCCATTCCTTCTTGCATCTATAGCATCTATAGCAGTTATCCTTAACTCTGCCTATATGCTCATTATTACAGTATATGCATCTATCAAACCTCTTAAGTATACCCTTATCCCTTAACCACTCCTCTGCCTTCTTCTCATCGTTTATCTTTGCTAGTTCTATTAGTTTCATATACTGTTATTATATAGATGGGTATTATTAACCAATCACCAAAATATAAATATATAAAAAGGATAAAAAGGTTTATTATTTCTTTCGTAGTAATGTGTAACTGCTTATTATTGCAATAGAAGAGCCTACTATTATTATAGCGCCTATTGGAGATTCTGGTAGTGCAAAGAAACTAGTGACGAATTTAAGTGGAGGTGCGTTAATATTACCAGCTAAAGACTTTACTTCATACTCACCTATATCATCCGTGTCACAATCAACAGAACCAACATCTGGACTAAAGTTAGTTGGATATGTTAGTGTAAATGAAACACCATCCATAACATTATTCTCTATATGCCTGCATACATCACCATCAGGCTCGTGTACTACTATTGCTACTATAGGTAAATCATTTCCGTAAATATTATTAAATGTTATATCGATAGTACTACCTAATGGTATTGAAGTGGCACTTAATTCTAAAGGATCTACCGCATATGACTTAGGTATTATTGTCATCAACATTGTTGCTAGTATCGTAATACCAATTATTGTTCTGTATAGCATATATCTTATGATAAATACTATTATATAAAATTTATGACATGCATAATATGTACTTTGTATTACATATTTATTTTGTTACTAACTATGGAAGATATAATATTTAATATGAATATGTTTGTATATATGACTAGTAATAATACGCATCTCTATATTCTTAGCTACTTTCTATTTTAGTCTAATGTTCTGGTAATATTTGCAATATGAATTGAAAATATTACCAGAACAAGTAATATAATAAAAACCCTTGACCATTCATGTATATCTTAAATGCTTACTCGTACATATATTACATTATAAAAACATATATTATAATAATTACATTAAAATATTATTTAAACTAATAAGATTTGCTTTGTGGATCAATTATAACATATTATTATCATTACAATATCTCATTATCTATACTTTCTCTTTTATACCATCCTAACTAACATATTGTATATCCATACCTTTGCTCTTAACTCTTTAACTATACCATTCATACTATTAGATAAACAATACTCATTAAATAATCTCTTAAATGTAGAGAATACTGATTCTACTATCCATCTCTTACCATATACTTAGACCATTCTTTATATCCTAATTGCTTAATACATCTAACATTCTCATTCCTAATATTACTAATACTATCATCTCTAGCATTCATTCTAGGTTTAATAATAGCCTCTATACCATTATCCTCTAATAACTTGTATAATGCTATATTATCATAAGCTCCATCAGCATATATCTTATCTATATTATTATCCTTTAACATATCTAATGCTGCTTTCATGAATATCATCATTAGTAATCCTCATATCTATTTAGTTTTAACATTAATAGCAAAATGTATCTTTATGTAATGCTTCTTTATACCATGCTTTCTAGCATATATGATTTATGAACTTTAGAGATGAGTCTAATGATATGCTTATATTATCATTCTTTATATCTAACTTCTTATAATCGATCTTCATGAGCCTCTTCCTTATCTCTGAATAGTCTACTAGTTTAAGTTCTGGTATTAATATATTTAATGCTAAAACCTTCTATTATCTGATATATCTAACATATATCTTATTATTGCTAAGAATTGTGCATAGCTATTAGTTATCTGGTATAATCTTTATTCATCTCTTCTAACTCTTGCTCATAATTATTAACAAAATCTAATGATAATAATATCTCTCCCCTTTTTATTAATCTCTCATCTATATTATATGCTAATATCATTATTATTTGTTGTTAGGATCAATAAAGATATCGGTTAGTCCACAAAGCAAGATATGTAATAATAGTTACACAACATTTTTATGCTTTACAGTAAGAATAATAATGATGTACAAAAAACTTTCAATCAAGTTCCAAGCGAGTATGTTAAGCATATTACTAATTATCTCTAATGTCAATATGATAATTACTGCTGAATCTGCAGGAAATATATCTGGCTATATATTTATAGATAATAACCTGAATGGTATAATGGATGCTTCTGAAGTAGGTAAATTTGACTGGTCTATAACTTTGTCAGGTAATGCAGTAAATGGTAGTAGTATAACACTTACAACTAGGTCAAATGCAATGGGATATTATTCGTTTTTTGTCCCAGATGGTAATTATCAAGTTACAATACATACAGTAAATAATTGGGGTAATACAACGCCAAAGAGTGTAAATGTAATAATAAACTCATCCTCAAATACTATAAACTTTGGTATAGTAAAGTTAGGACAGATAAAGGCAATAGCATTTGCTGATAAAAATCAAAATGGTATCAAGGATTCTAACGAAAGTTTTATTGCATGGACATTTCAACTTACTGGTACTCTAAATAATGGTACTACAATAAACAATACCTTGTCTGGCAACCCTACCAAATTCACAAATCTCTATCCAGGTGGATATAGCATCAAAGTATTAGAGAATAATGGATATGATTTTACTACCACAAACAATATAAATATAACAATTAATGGTAGCAATCACCAATTATTATTTGGAGTTGTAAAACTAGCTGATATCCAAGGTTATATTTATAATGACACAAATAGTAATGGTGCAAGGAATGTTGGTGAATCTTTACTAAGTAATTGGCAAGTATTCCTATATAAAGATGATGAACTCATAGATTCAACATATAGTAATGCTAGTGGGTTTTTCTCGTTTAAAGTAAAACCTGGAACATATAAGCTGAGTGTATCATCAAATGGATATGTATTCACGCAACCTAGTAATGGAGAATATATCATAGAGATAAATTCTATTGGCAGAGTAACTAAACATTTTGGTTTAACTAAAAATTTTGACATACTAAACGGTTTAGGTGATATAGTAGCATTTCATGCCTTTGATATTGTCATAGATTCTTCTAATAGGTTACTATTAAACTTCGATAATTTGATCAAACGTTTTGATATAAATGGAACTTTATTAGACGAATATAACACACCAACAACTTATTTAGCTATAGGAGGTATCGCTATAGATAAATATAATAACATAATATTCACAGTAGATAATAAAATAATAAAGTTATTCAATACAGGTCAACTTGCACTCTTAGCACAATTTAATGCTACACAAAACTATCCCAATCTTTCTGGCATTGATGTAGACAGTAATAACAATATATACGTAACATCTAAATTAGAGCATAAGATCTTTGTACTGGATGAGAATGGTTCTTTAATAAAAACTATAGGTTCTCCTGGTTTTTCTGAAGGGTTCTTAAGGTTACCTTTTGATGTGGTTGTAGACTCTCAAGGTAGGGTAATAGTAGCAAATACTGGAAATAACAGAGTAGAGATCTTTGATAATAACGGTAATTTTATCAAGAGTATAGGTGGTTTTGGAGACACAAATGGTAAACTCAATAAACCTAGAGGAGTAGCAGTAGACGATGCAGACAACATATATGTAGCTGATACATATAATGCTAGAATACAAGTATTCGATAAAAATGGTAATTTTCTAAGGAGTTTTGGAAGTTTAGGTTCTGATCCTGGAGAGTTTGGTAATCCAAGCGGTGTGTTTGTAGATAATAATGGAATGATATATGTATATGATTTAACTAATGATAGAGTATCCATACACAATAATAACGGTGAGTATGTTAGAGAATTCAAGTTTGTTGACTCATATATAGAACCATATTTTGTATATGTTGATAATGGGTTAGCGTATATAAGCGACGGGCATAGACACAAAGTAATAATCATAAATGCTTCTACAGGTGAGTTTATAGACGAGTTTGGAGGTTTTGGCGTTTTACAAGGAGAGTTCAGAGGACCTAGAGGAATAACTATAGTTGATGATGAGATCTATGTAGCAGATAATTATAATGCTAGAATACAAGTATTCGATAAAAATGGTAATTTTCTAAGGAGTTTTGGAAGTTTTGGTTCTGGAACAACAGATCTAAACCAACCTAGAGGTTTGGTATCATTTAACAATATTCTATATATTGCAGATACAAAGAATGATAGAATAAAGATTACTGATACCAATGGGAACCTAATAAATAATATAGAATCTATTACACCATATCAGATAGCAGTAGATAATGATGGCAATATATACGCAGCAGAGTTTTCATTAGATAGAATAACAAAGTACGATATGAATGGGAATGTAATAATGCAGATAAATAATCTAACCTTGGTTAAAGGAGTATACGTAGATTCATATTATAACATATATGCTGGTGTTAGTAATGAAAATAAGATAAAGAAGTTCGATTCTAACGGCAATCTATTATTGGAATTTGGTTCAGGCGGTATAAACGAAGGTTCTTTTCTTAATATGAGAGGAATTTTTGTTGATGATGACAATAGAATATGGGTTGCAGACGGCGATGCACATAGAGTCCAAGTATTTGATAACGCAGGAGTACTGTTAATGGTAATAGACTATGAATCTCTTTTTAATTAATATCTTTTTATCTTGCTAACGCTCTATTATTCTACATAGATTTTTATATAAAATAATCATTCTAGTTTTATGTAAATGTACTTTCCGCTAAGATTCATAATTTGTACTTTATTCTACTCATTCATTTATCTATATTTTATAGATGATATACAAAATCTCCATGTTTCAATTTTAAATTCATTACTTGAACTAGCCGGTTTAATTATTCAACAGCACAACCAGATATTAGTAGTAGGAAATGTATGGTCTCCAGTCGAAGTTAACATAGTTTCTCATATTCATGGCATATATATAGTAGTACTCTTATCATTTGTATCATCAGCGAATACCAGTCTAAAAAGGCGTTTAATTATAATATCATTTACAGTATTGATGTTTTTTACATTTGTATTGCTACAAGCGTTTATAATACTTATACTTTCAGGATTTAAGATCTTATCACAAACTTCATTTGTCCAAGTTGATATATTAGCAAGTGCCATTGGTGGCGCAATAATAACAGAGGCAATGCTATACTCTATTCTAGCACTACCTAAAAAAGTCAAAGTCAAACGCGTTATAAAGAATAATATGATATACGAATATCTAAAAATATTTATAATACTTATAAATACTGCAGTCATGTTATACATATTTATGAATATATTTGATGTAGAGAAAAATTCTCCTTTAGCAGCGTATGTAGCTATACAACTCTCTTCATTATTGATTTATACAAGTTATATAGCTTTTATATTGGAAGAGATAAGAATTCCAAAATGGAGTAAGATTAAAACAGACTATAAACCTACCATCTCATTCATAATACCAGCATATAATGAAGAAACATTCATAGAAAGATGTATAGCAAGCATAGACCGAGCTGCAGCAAATTATAATGGAAATACAGAGATAATAGTCATAGATGATGGTTCTACTGATAATACGCCAATAATAGTAGATAGTGCCATAAAGAATCTTAAATATAGTAATGGAATAGCACTCCATATACCTAACTCTGGTAAAAGTAAAGCACTCAATATAGGTTTAAATGCATCTAAAGGCGAGATCATATTTAGAATAGATGCCGATTCTTACGTAGATAAGCACTTAATAGATCCTATAGTTAGACATTTTAAGGATCCAGCAGTCGGTTCTGTATCTGGTATAATATACGGAGTTGAAGAAAAGTATATTTGGCAAAAATTTCTCGTTGCGAAGCTTGGCGATTATATATTCACTAGAAGAAGCCAGGCGTTCTTCGATACTATAATGGTTCAGCCTGGAGCATTCTCTGTCTTTAGGAGGAAGACTATAGAAGAACTAGGAGGATGGGGCGAAAGTACATTTGGAGAAGATAGGGATTTAACATTTAGGATAGGCAGATTAGGATATAAGAATGAGTTCGAAGATCACGCATTGATCTACTCAGATATACCACGTACTCTTAAAGAACTTAGAAAACAACGCGTAAGATGGAATATAGGTTTTTATTTCTCACATGCAAGGAATCTAGATATGATAAAGGAGAACATTGGGGCAAGAAGACTGTTCTTTATCTATGAATTGATAAATCATGGTTCTGCATTAGCATCATTTGCATTTTGGGGTTATCTACTGATAGCTATTTTATTAGGTTTCGAGCTATCATTCTCTTCTAGCGGCATACTAGCAATATTTGGATTACCTATAGGTTTCTTTTTGATAGATATTATAACTACATCTTTTTTATATATAATATATATATACTTTCTTATAAAACACAAGAAATATGGTTTGTTAAAATATGTTCCATTACTTAGGATATATCAATTTATTCTTTTATTCTTTTTCTTAGAAGCTACAAATATATTAGCTTCTGCGAAGAAGGATAATACGATATTTAGTAATATAAGGAATGAATTACGCAAGCTCTAAAATTACGTTTAAGCATAATTTTACACATTTTATCAAAATTACTAAACTGTCTTTTATTATTAATAACATGATAAACCTTTTATAATATATGTTGCTAAAATGCAATTATGTATAAGTATATCTCACCATTCATTCTTCTAATGCTTATACCATTAGCATATGGAGAAGGCTCAATAACATATATCGATAATCCTTTAGTTCCAGAGAATTATAAATCTATACATGATTCTAACGCTCCTTCAATACAAACCTTCACATTCATGTTAGAAGAGGTATTAGAGATACCAGACGATATATATATTGGCGTTATATTTGATGAGTGTGGAGAGATAAATGCTTTTTATAGTTCAAGAGATAAAACTATAATTATATGCTATGAACTCTTAGATTTTATAGATGAATATGCAATTAATAACTATGATAATATAGAAGATGTTGCAGATGCATCATTTGCTATAACATCAAGCATATTCTTTCATGAAGCAGCTCATATGTTAATAGATGTATATGATCTCCCAGTACTTGGCAAAGAAGAGGATGCAGCAGATTCTTTATCTACATTAATGCTAATAACTCTAACAGAAGATTCTAATCTAGAGCATATACCATTATACATACCATTATTCTATGAGTATATGAGTAGTTTAGGTAATGTACCATTCTGGGATGTTCATGCTCTAGATCAGCAGAGGATGTATAATGCACTATGTCTTATATATGGAAGTAATACTAGCAAATACAGTTTCATTGTAGATGATAATATACTCCCAGTTAGTAGAGCAGAAGGCTGTGAAGAAGAGTTTATACAAACAAGAGATAGCTGGGGTAAATTGTTAGATGTTAATGTAGATAATAGTATAATGGAAAGCTCTAACATAAATCTAGATACAGATCCATTACCATTTGATAGAGAGAGCAATGATAGTATAACACTAAAGTTCATACCTTCATTTGTTGCTGAAGGCAGAGATAATATTATAAATGATCTTGAATATGAAGTGATAATTCTAAGAGATGGCGAAGAGGTATTCAGTAATAGGTTTGTTGATAGAGATGGCATGTTGGAACTAATAATATACAATGGGGATGAATTAACAATTACTAAAGGTAATGAGTTTGCTACATATACAGGTCCATATACTATAAGAGGTAATATATTTGATGAAAATGGTTCATATCAGATAAACGCTAAAATAGTTAGTATTGAAGGTCAAGATATCGAACCTATAACAGATGAGTTTAGTATTCAAGTAGTTCCAGAGTTTTCACTAGCAATGGCAATTATACCATTCTCTATAGCAACATTAATGTTATTGGTATTTGCATATAAAAGAGATATTATCTAGCGTAATAATTGACACATTAATGTAGAGAATTGCTGGTTCAATTAAGAAATGGGCCGGGAGAGATTTTAGTGTTTTGGTTCAAATCTCTAATACCTCTATTCTATAATAGAATTGTCTGCTAATAAATTGGCATACCAAATATAAAAATATTAGGAGTTTATTCTAGCATTATCAACTCTTCTGTATGCTCTCCTTTCTCTAGCAACTCTTTATCTAATTCATACTGCTTAACTGCTTCTAAATGCTTACAATTGTTATACTTCTCAAATGCTATACAATCACATGCTTGATAGTTGCTTAATACTAAATATTCAGTATTCTTCTTTGCATTTCTAACTCTATAGCATTTATCTGCTACCTCTTCTACTAGCAGTATCTCATAATTACATCTCTTCTTCTTTACCTCTCTCTTTACAATATAACTCCTCATTCATAGAATAATTGCTAGGCAACTCTCTACTCTCATATTATCTACTGATGGAAGTAGAGATAGAGTTAAGAAAGTGGCAAGAAGAGTTGAAAGATGAAGTAATAGAAGCTTTAAAGAATAATAATCTAGTAGTATTACAAGCTCCTACAGGCTCTGGTAAGACATTATTTGCTCTAATAACAGCATTAGCATTGAATAAGAGAGTATTAATAGTAACTAGAACCATTAATGAATATGATCCAATAGTTAGGGAATTAAATAGGTTAGGTATCTATGATTATACTCTATTAGTAGGAAAGGAGAAAGGTTGCTTAATACTAGGAGAAGAATTGCTAAGAAAGATAGAAGAGAAAAGCAAGAGAAAGACGTTAGACGGGATACTAGGTATAGAGGATAAAGATAATGAAAAGACTACAAAGAACCCTATCTGTAACAAATGCTATTACTATCAAGCATTAGGAGAAGTGCCAAAGGATCTAACAATATTAAACAAATTAGGATATTACTATGCTAAGAAGAGAGAAGAGATAGCAAAACAAAGAGTAAAAGCAGTAGGAGAGGAAAGAGAGAGGTTAGAGAAAGAGTTTAACAAATATAGTATATGTCCATATAGATCATTATTATCTTCTGTACTAGCTAGTAAAGTAATAGTTGGTACTTATGCATACCTATTCAAGTATTTAGAACAATTAAAGCGTAAAGAAGAGGATTTAGAAGCATGGTTAAATAATCTAGTAGTAATAATTGATGAAGCTCATAACTTAGAGAATATACATAGCATGGATGATAAGATAATTAAGAAAGAGAATATTGAAAAAGCAATAGAAGAGTTAGAGAAGCATAGAGAAGATATTATTAGTAGTTATTTTGAAGTTAAAAGTTTGAAAGAGTTAGTATCAGATATAGCAAAAATGTTAAGAATAAAAGAATATAATGAAGAGGAAATAGATTATGAAGGTAAAGAATGGTTAGAGGATTATGAATGTTTAGAAGAGTATGATAACGAAGCAGTAATAGTTGATGCTATAATTGATAAAGCAATTGAGATACTAAAAGATTTGTATGCAAAGATACCAGATAATGATTATACAAAGTTATACAAACTTGATAAAACACAATATAAACTAAAATACATAGAGTTAGAAGCGTTAGGAGAAGCTATAAACTATTTAATAACTGAAAAGAGAGCTTATAGCAATTACACAATGTATATAGCAGAAGCATTAGCAATGATACATTCTAACAATACTAGGGTATATAGTAATGGTAAAGATATTGAGGTTAAGGTAATAAACCCTTCATATTTGCTAGATATTCTCAATAAGAATATACCTATACTAGCGATGAGTGGAACAATGCCTTCTAAGGATTATATGGTTAATGTATACAATATTAATGAGGATATAATAATAGAGTTTGATATTAGCAAGAGAAGAGATGTTAAGCCATTAATCTTTACTAGATTCCATGTAGATCTTACTACTGAATATAAGAAGAGAGATAATGATATGTATAAAAAATATGCAGATAGGATAGTAGAGATAAGCAAGAATGCAGAAAAGAGTGTATTAGTAATGTTCAGTAGTTATGATATGCTTAATAAGATAGCAAACTATTTACCTAAAGAATTAAAGATATTGAAAGAGTATAGGAAGACTAGTATTAAGAAGTTCCAAGAGATATTAGTAAACCTAGCAGAAAGTAATAATAAAGCTGTTATTCTAGTAGTTGCTAGAGGTAAATTAACAGAAGGTATAGAGTTTGTTCATAATGGAAGATCATTAATATCTGATATAATCATAATAGGAGTACCATACAAGCCTTATGACGATTACATTAAAGATAGTATTGGTTTTATCAATAACAAATTAGGTAAAGAAGCATATAAAGTAATACTAGAAGAGATCTATATTGCTGTTAAGCAATGTATTGGGAGAGCTGTTAGGAGTAATTCAGATAGTGCTAAGGTATGGTTATTGGATAAGAGGTTCAAGAATAGGTATTGGAAGTATAAACTCTAACCCTTTTTATAATAAAAATAGGTATTGGATAGTCTTATCATTATCGCTTTTTTGTTCCTTTAATGTATTCAGTATAAACTCTAAAGCTTCTATTAGAGTATCAAGTTCACTACCATTAAATATCAACTCTACCTTTCTTGGTTCATGTATAGTAAGCTTGTCTCGCTATCAAAATCTTCAAAACCCTTTATTCCTTTTACTCCTTTTATCTCTTTTAGACCATAATTATAAATATTGACTTTCCAACCAGTACTTGCTATATCCTCAAATGCTAATGTGTAGCACCATGTCCCCAATCTCCACCTCTATACCCTGTAGTCCCAGCAAACGCTTTAAGAATATTACATACAAAGAATTCTTCTTTTACCTCTATCTCTGCTCCTTCTATTTTCATACTATTATATAATAGATATGAATAGCGAGGAAAAGAGGGAGTTATTAAAATGGATGTATAATTTAGGCATACCTTTCATGGCGTTTAGGAGTGATAAAAGTCCGATAGTTAATGATTATATCAACTATTTAGACCATACAAAGAGGTTAAGCTTAGAGGATACTATAAAGTATCTTGAGGAAAGGTATCTAATTGCTAAGATAGAGGGTAAGTTATTCAATAATGAGAAGTATAGTTTTGCTATTGAAGCTGAGAATAATAAGGTTAAGCATGGTAAAGGATTGGATATAGGTATTACATATACAATACTCAAGAGGTTTCTTAACTTCTATAAGATAAATGAATATACAATGATCAATACCACAATGCATGAAGGTAAGAGGCATAACTATCTAACTAATGGTTTGATTCAAAACAAGAAGTTTGAAGAGATTGGCATAGAGATAATTGGTAATAGACATGCTAGCATATTTCTAGGAGATGGTTATGAAGTCTATAACGCTAAACACCTTGAGTTTATAGATAATTCTATTGTAAATGAGATGAGTAAAGGTTTAGAGTTATTCAATGATATAGTTAAAGCATTAAAACCATACTATAAAGAAGGTAGTAGAGATATAATCTGCTTAGCATTATCTGGTTATCTAAGAAAGAAAGGGTATGATATAGAGTTTGCTAAATTTATGGTAGAGAATGTATGCATAATCTTTAATGATGAAGAAAGAGAGAATAGGATAAAGCAATGTGTAGAGCAAACATACAAACAAGATATAGAGAAGGTATCAGGATATAAGATTGCTAAAGAGGTTAGTGAAGATCTAGCAAATGCATTAGCAAAGGTATTTGGTATCAAGGAGAGAGATGAAGATATATTAACAGTATTAAAGAGTTTAGGTTACTCTAAAGCATACGATCTAGCATTAGGTTTGCTAAGATATGATTTAGATAATAACAAGAAAGAAGCAGAGTTTATTAAAGACTATATATATGTTATGGAAGAGCCAGCAAATAGGGATGAGACTAAAGGTAATTGGTATCGTTGGAATAAATGTAAATGGGAAGAGATAAACTATAATCAATTAGTTAAAAGACTTACAGGTTATGTTAGAGATAAAAAAGATCATTTAGAATTAGAGATGCATGAGATATTATTAGAGTATAATAAAAGGATTAAAGAGTTAGAAGAGAAGATAGAAGCAATAGAGAAGACAGATAATACAACTGCTAGGATATATGAGAAAGAGTTGAGAAGTATTGAAGCAGATAAAGACCATATAGAGAAGGCATATAGAGATTATTATAAAGAGTTAGAAGAATGCATAGCGTCTGGTAATAAGAGGAATGAGTTATTACATACACTAGAAACAGATGATAGGTTTAATGAACTCCATATAGTAAAGAGTATGCTTGATAGTTATAATGATCTAGCAATTAATACTAGATCTCATTTACTAGTATATGACAAGAATATTAAAAGATATATTCCTATTGAACATGGAGAGAATACTAAAAAGTACTATCCTACTAAGGTTATGAATGTTAATTATAATCCTAATGCTAAATGCATAAAGTTTGCTGAATTCTTAAAGACAATAGCATTGAATAATAAAGAGTTAGCAATGTTTTTAGCAACTGTATTAGGTTTATGTATGCTAAGAAGGAAAGAAGAGGTAGCATTTATCTTTCATGGTTATGGTAATAATGGTAAAAGCACTCTATTAGAGGTTGCTAAGGATATAATGAATGATTATGTTAGGGATAGCAATATATCACTAATAAGTAATAGGGAAGATGAAGGTAAGAATCCAGAGTTTGTAGCATGTGTTGATAAGCATTTAGTAGTTATTGATGAACCAACTAGGGTAAAGATTGTAGGTAGGTTACTAAAAGCATTGATTAGCACTGGTAAAAGATCTGCTAGAACTCTAAATGCTAGACCACAAGAGTATGAGAAGACATTTAACCTAATAATTAGCACTAACCCAGAACCAGAGATAGATGATGATACTATTGGAACATATAGAAGGTTATGTATTGTACCATTTGAATATTCTATACCAGATGATAAGGTAATACTTGACTATCATAAAATACTGTTAGAAGAGAGAGAAGGTATATTCAATATGCTACTAGCAGGGTTAGAGAGATATTTAGAGGTTGATAACCTTAGGTTATTGATGCCTGAAGTAGTTAAGAGATATACATTTGGTATGATATGGAAGGATGATCATATCAAAGAGTTTGCTGATAGGTATTTAGAGAAAGCAGAAGGTATCAATACACCATTCAAGGATATATATGAGAAGTATTTAGAGTTCTGTTCATATAAGAGTGTAAAACCTTTAAGTAAGAAGACTGTAAGCAAGTTATTAGATAAGAAAGGTTTTGGTAGTAAAGTTATTGATAGAGTAACTTACAAACTTAATTGTATAATTAAAGAAAGACCAGATCTAGAAGATATAACCTCTGACCTAGACGATAATAATATTAATACACAAAACAAGGATATTAACAATAACAATACTGATAATATAGAAGAGAAGCAACAAAATACTACTAAACCAAAGCAAGATGGTAAGATAAGAGTATTGTATATGCTTAATAGAGGGGAGATAGAAAGGGTAAGGAAATGTTCTATATGCAAGGAAGAGATACCTAAAGGTTTAAGCATAGGTATGTTTATTGCTAAGCACAAATGCTTTAGAGATAAAGAAGTAGAAGTTAGAGTAGTTGATAGTAAGAATAGAGAATGGATCTATAGAGATACAAGAGAAGAGGATAACAAGTCATTTAATGAGTTTGAATGTTCTAACTGTAACAAGACTGCTACTATAGAGATAGGAGTAGATGATGAATCATTGGATGCTGTATTCCTATTTGATCACGCATGCGATTAAGTTCCTAGCGTAAGCTATGCTCATTTTTTAATCTATTAGCAAATACTTAAATACTAATTCTTTCTATACTTTTATATCACTAGAGAATACTATCAAATTTTTGATAATAATGGCTATCTGATACTATCTGCAATGATTTTCCATGGTTTTATGCTTGTGTTATCTGATCTTCATTTTGGAAATGATACTATGATTTTATGGCTATTGAGATCACTCACAACTTTTAGAAGCTATAGAAATTGCTAACAGTTAGAAAAGTCGCTTTCAGATAGCTCAAGCGTGAAATCGTTGCAAATCGTTGCAAATTATAGCAGATAGCAAGTTGCTCTAATAGTAGAACTTGTACAAGCTGTAGAAGTTGTTCTAGTTGTCCAAGCTGTGTATGTGTTTTAGTGTTATAAAGAGAAGAGGGAAGGGAAGAGGAGAGAGGAAGCAAGCATGATTATTTAATGATGAGAGTAGTAAGGAAAGGAGATAAAGATATAGTATATTGTAATGTTTGTAAAAAGTATCTAATAGCAGACAAAGAAGAAGTGTGGTATAAAGAGCATACTACTACATAAATATATACCAAATTATAAAGGAGATAAGAGAAGGGTATATTGCTTAATCTGCAAAGAGAGTTGCTATCCTTCATTAAATGGTAAGATACCAGAGAGTAAAGAAGAATTGGATATATGGTATAACAAGCATTCTAGTTTATTCCATAAGAATGAAGAGCTGATAGCTGTTGATATTAGCAAGATAGAAGAGAAGAAAGAGAATTCTATTGAAAGATTGTATAAATGTGATATATGTAATGCATTGTATAGAGATAAATCAAATATCGAGAAGCATTTAAAGTATCTGCATAATATAGAGGTTAGAGATATTGAACTCATTGAGATAGGAGGTAATACTCTCTATAACCCCCAGAAATCTAAAGATCATAAATTTGGTATAATAATAGATAAGAAGAGTAGGAAGAGTATAGTATCTCTAGTTAAGGAAGGAGATTATGTAAAATGTAAGCATTGTAATAAAAAGTATAATAACATGCTAGAGTTAGCAGAGCATATTAAAGAATTTAGTAATACAAATGCTGAGGATTGGGTAATAGAGGAAGGTAAAGATCTACTATCATTTATCTAAAAATTGCATAAAGTAAAGGTTTGAGACTAGTCATAAAGTTGTATATTATGCAATTTCTTACAATCTTACATAATGAACTAAATTTAAGATAAGCAAAATTAAATATTAGATACATGCTTTTAGTATTCCATATCTACATATCTCAAGCCGATAACTATCTTCAAGTATAGAACCAGGAATCCATGTTAATTGTGAGCTTGAATATTTATTTCCATATGAATTACCATATTCTCTTCCAACCAATAATTCAAGTTCTCCTTTTATACTACATTTATCATTAACGATAAGATGAGCTTCTATACTATCCCCTTTCTTATATTGTATTATTAGTTTATTATTTTCAGTCTCAAATTTATGATTGCATTTATCATAGCCAAGAAACTCTAATCTACCAAAACCATATTTTCTCTCTCCTCCAGTTGTTATATACTTTCCATCATCTAAAATATCTGAACCATTAAACTTTACGCTTTGATTCTCTATCTTTATATTGTAGTTATTATCCTTATACTCTTTAGCAAAGAGATAACCAGATAAATATAATTCATTACCTATCCCTTCATCTATTATCTCTCTATTAGATATAAATTCAGTTTCATGTAAACTCTCTCTTTCTGCACTCATAGTATCTGATTGTATAGCAGTAGATACAAGGCTTCTGATGAATCTCTTTTCAAACTCATATACATTATAATTTCCATATTTTAGACCATCATTTGTGAATCTAGGTTTTAATAATTTACCATTCTTTGGGTCTTCTAGATAGAGGTAACTGAAGATAAGATTATTAGCAACGATCTCTCCTATCTTTCTAAAGTTATGATTATTATCATTCAACGCTAACTTCTCTGTTATAGCACCCCACATATTCTTTCCAAGTATATAATATCTAGTCTTCTTTAATATGCCAATTGTATAATGACCAATATGTATAGGACTTTCTATTCTAAATCTTATATTAAATACTTCCCAACTCATTTTGATTTAGCCTTTAGATTATATTTTGTATATATCAAACATCTTTCCAGTATATTATACGCTAACATTAGTTTATCTAGATCTTGGAGTATTTCTGAGGATATCTTATCTTTTATATCTTGTTTATCTTTATCATTACTTAATAGGTTTAATTTATCAGAGCTTAATAACTCTACTAATTTATCTTTTATATCATTTTTACCTTCTGATTCTAAGAATAAGAAGAGTGAGTATATGCCTTGTGCTTGTAGAACCCCTAATGCTTTTTCTACAATATTCTTATATTCTTTAACAACCTTAGAATCATTAACTTTACTGATTTTTAAACCGTACTCTGCACAAATAGAATCAAGATTGATCATTTCTATCCTTGATTCCCTCCATTTAGCAATTTTAACCTACCCATACCCTTAGTATTCATACCTCCAATACCTAAATATTCAAATAACTCTAGACCATTTTTTACTGTTGACTCTATATTCTCGATAGTTTTGTTGATATTAAAATTCTTAGGATTATTATAGACCACTTCGAAACGGAATATTGTACCTCTAGGTATGGCTTCATAAGTAAATAATGCACCTTCTTCTGCTGCACCAGTAGAAGGATCTATAGATACGCTAGTTCTAACTTCCAAATTTGTATTGATTATGTGAGAAAACAGTTTATTAGAAACTAATATTGTTCGTTCTTTTATATAATTTGGTATTTTATTTAGAAATTCTAATTTTGATGAATCGAATGGTTCATTTCCGTTTTCTAATAATAACCATCCTAAGTTTAATTTTTTGTGATTTATCTTAGATGTAAAAGTATAAAATTTATTCTCATCTTCGATTTCATAAGTATTGTCCAAGAAGGATAATGCTAATGGACTTGTTATCCATATTGGGCCTATCATACTAGATATAGGAAAGAATAGTATATGACAATCAAAGAAATGAGCAAGTCCTTGAAAACTTCCATTTGAGTTAGTATAACCATATGCAAAACATACACAACAATCTCCGCAATGTGTATTCTTTTTATCGCTTTTCTTCATACTTTCTTCATCACTTTTTCCAGCACATTGAGGATATTTGTTATTTATAAGAGCTGAATATGCTCTAGCAGGTCCTATTATGCTAGTAGCAGGTATCTTTGGTATATTTGTTGAAGAATCTCTAACTATAGGCATATCTACTCTTCCTAACCTTTGACTACCAGAACCAATGTGTATAGGATCTATGGCTAGCATATAATATGGAACTTTATCATATGGTTTATTACTTTCATTAAATTGAGTATTACTCATCATCACTCACCTTCTTCTTTAATATTAAAGTATATATCTCTATACTATTTAAGAATATTCTATCCTTCATAGCATGTTTAAGTATAACAAACTCTCTATCATACCTATTAAGATTAAATTCATTTATCAATAAACTCTCTATCATATACTCTTTATTATCTCCAAGATTCTCGTTTATATGTAATAAAAGATCCTTTGCATTATGTAGTGCAGTATCAGTAAGACCTCTATTCTTAAGCTCCTTTAATGTATACCATACCTCTATAATCTTCTCTAAATCATCTACAAACATATGTTTAGAATTAATTATATCAAATCTATCAGCGCTTGATGCTAGAAACTTATAGTAGAATAAAGAACGGTTTACTATAGCAATATCACCCTTCCTTAACTCTTTTACATGGACGCATTTTGGTTCATCTATTCTTAATTCCCTATCAGATACATCAGAACTTACTCTTATATATGGATACCAGAGGTCTTCCTTAATTGGATCAGCAGTAGAATAACTTACATACAATTCAAGTTTTTCATCTTCGTTATTATAAGATCTTAATATCACTTTTCTAACCTTATCTCCTAACCTATCATCAATACAATCTAGTTCTGTAGCATTACATACATTCTCAACTATATAATTATATTCCTCTTTATCATACCCTTCAAAATTGTATAGCATCTTATTTGCAGCATCCATGATAGAGTATAACGGTGTTTTTCTATGAAAGAATATTACTCCTAAATGTAATGGTAACCTATCAATTACTTTTGAGAATTGAACTTTATGTTCATGAATAATCTTATGTAATATATCTAATGAGTTCTCTGCTGGCACTATTATCATAAATAGATCTGGAGTATTATAGATATCTATCCATGGTATATAACACTTGAATGTCTCTTCTTCATAGCAATTTGTTATTTTTGCATTATGTTCTTTATTATTATCAACAAGTATAATCTTCTGTTCTTTTAGTTCTTCTTTAATATCTTCTAGGTTATCTTTAAGACTTATAAGTTGCAGATTTGTTATTGTCACGAATCTATTTTTATTACCATCATAAACTATGTTAAATGCCTTATTACCAAACCTAACTTCATATGCCTTTCCATGTACTTTATTAATGTTATCATCCAACTCTAAATTAAATACTAACCTTTTATCTCTAATATTACTACCATAATTATAATCCGTTTTATTGCATATTCCAAAGATGGTATTTGTTATAAATTCCTCTGTAGTTCTCCATATTCTCATCAATCTAGCAGGAGTTGGGTGTTTTCTAAATAATAATTTAAATAAATGATTAGGTTTACTAATAATAGTAGGATCGCTAGCATCTTTTTCTATTATGTCATTCCAAATATGTTCCTCTATATCAAAATTAGATTTGTTAATCTTATCATCAACATCAATATAATATAATGTCTTTAAAATATCAATATCTTTGCAGTCTATTTTTTTAATATTCTTATTGAATAGATTTTCTAGGTATAATATGAAATCATTTTGGTTCTTTACCTTTCTATTTCTATACAAAAAATTCTTATTTGGACTGCTCAAATTATTATACCATTCTTTGAACGGCATGGCTACAAATGTATCAACTAGTTTACCATTTAACCATTTATCTAATCTCCCAAACTTACCTATAATCATTGCACATCTATCATTCTTATCAGCAACCTCATCTAACCATATACTCTTTCTAGGATCTTTTAACCATTCTATACCTCTACCTACATGTCTTTCTTCACATCTTTTACATCGCTCTTTGTTATCTTTAAACCTAATTCTACATATAGGGCATACATCATTAAGAACAGAACCTAGTTCTAACTGTTTATTATGTAGCAGTTTAATGTTAGAATGATGGTATACAATCTCTTTATTAGCTGTTTCCCTCAATTTACTTATTATAGTCAAACCTCTTTGAGGTTCAGATATATTGATACATATATCAAAGTCCAAATCTTTACAAATATTCATTATCTTTTTATATATAGCATTTTTAATATCTTCGCTAGAATAATTATTTAAACTTGGAAATGTAAAGTATATACCTGTATTATCTCTATATATCTCATTACCTAAAGGATACTCAAATTCAATTACCTCCTTTATCCTATTGAATACTTTTTCTATCTCTCTTTTATAGCCTAATATATCACCAATCTTTATACCTCTTGATAATAAACCTAATACATCTACATTGAATGATAATATTCTTAATTTTGCTTTACCTTTAGGATTTTGATAACAATTCTCTAGTATTACATTCGCTATATATGACTTTAGATAGGATGCTATAGTATACGCATAGTCATAAAGTGTTATCTCATTTATTGGTCTCCTAGTCTCTCCTATTGTTAATTGGTAATATTCTTTTATTATAGATCTAGCATCTTCATAAATATTATATTTAAGGTCATAGTTTAATATATTAGTAAGAACATCTTCTAGTTTGACTAATAATTCCAGTTTTTTGTTCTGCAAATAATCTAAATATATTTCAGTTTCATAACCAAATACAGTAGATTTATTAGTAAAATCTTTACGTTGCTTGCCTATATTATCAGATCTCCCAGCTAATCCTTTATCTATACTAGAAACTATACCATGTGCATCTGCTAATAACCTTAACAAATATTCTTTAGGCTCATCCCCATTTTTCTTCCATGTATGTTTTTCAATAAAATCCTTAAGTGTAATCTTTTCATTTAGTACTTTATCAAATTTACTAAATATATCTTCCCATCTATTACTAGATATTATACATTCTAATCTTAAATACCGTTCAAAGAACGTAGTTCTGTACTTATTACATATAGCCTTATAATCATATGAACCATCTTTATGTTTATTATAATCTTCAGCATTACTTAATATAAACTCTTTAGAGAATCTACCAAGCAGATGTAAATAAGCACCTATCTCAGATAATATTATGCCATCTCTAGCATAACTTAATCTCTCAAGTTCTATATTGCTCATTATTATCACTCAAGATCTTTGTTACTTTGCATTTAAGATTTTCTGGTTTAACAACTATATCATTATTCTCAATCTTCTCTACTATACCAAAACCAGAACTCTTCTTTGCAGAGAACCCATATTTGCATAGCATATCTCTTATACCTTCAGATACTAGTTTTAGATCCTTTTCTATCTCTTCTTCCATTTTTACATCTCTTCCAATAAGATCTATTGGAATATATAATAGTGAGAATTCTCCTTTTGCTCTTTCAGGTACGCATTCGATATATATTGGTTTTATACCAGTTTTTGTTACTCTATCATGAGGATTTATTATCATAAGATCTATCTTATCAAAGTATGTTGGATAGAATCTTAACCTTCCTTCAAATCTTGTATAAGTTGTATTAAAATATTCTTTGAGTTTATTTTTATAAATTATATCTGCAGAAGGTCTTAACATTTTCATATATTCGGCAAATCCTTTATTCTCGTCTATACCTTTCTCAGTTCCGAATAGTAAACTTAATCTAAACCTTCTCTCAGCAAACTCTTTATCATTCAAGCTATCCATCTCTAGCTGCTTCATCATGGTCCATCTCAAATTACCCTTCCAACTAGAGGCAGTAACCATTGGGATCTTGAATATATGCTCTTTCTTTATAGGATTATCTATTATGTAAAATGGTACATCATCATTTGAGATATAAGGAGTCTTTAATGTAAATTTGATATTGATATAAAATGAACTTTTTGGTAGTATGTCTATATTATCTATATTTGTATTAATATTTAGTGTCTTCATAATTTGGCACTGACTCTTTATATAGTTATTATATTCTGCTTTATCATGTAGAAGTAACTTTATACCGCCCTTACCTTTCAGTTCCGATTTTCTTTTAGTAACACCAGTTTGTGCATATATCTTCAAATCTTTTTGGGATACAGCAGAAATTAAAAGTATTATCCTATTATAAATATCTTCTATCTCAAGATATCTATTCTGCCCAGAAGTTAACTCATATATATCTTTTATTTCTTTAATATAATATTCACTAATAAAATCATATCTCATTATCATTCTCACTCAGTTATAAGACTATTAACATATTCATGCATATTGTCATATTTTTTACCTTTAGGATCTCTATATGAATTGAATTCATGCCATATAGTATCTTTTTTGTTAATTTGTAACATTTGTAAAATATTACAAATCGTTTTGTAAACAATTTCATAAACCTTATTTCTTAGCTTATTATTGTTAAGCCATGACCATATACGTAATTCCCACTCACTATCTATATTATATGCAAATGATATATTTATCCGAGAAGACTCTTTTTTACAATCCTTCGTATTAATTGATCCGAATATACTTCTATTAATATATCTAATACCAGTATAACATCTTAGGTCTGAGTCATATCTTAACCATTTTCTGATATTAAAAGAAATAGGAATAAATTTATCTGCGTGTTCTTGTATAATTTGTTTATGATTGTATTCTAATTCCTTAAAACCATCAAGATCTTTCCACCAATCTTTATTGCTTATATCAAGATCAATCTTAGAAAAGAAGAAGTCCTTTATATTTGGTAATTTATCATTATTATACTTTCTTATATTAATATTATTACTAAGATTATCCAAAGCTTTTATAAAACTTTTGATATCAATATCGTTATTATAATCTATAATTTTAACGATCCCATAACCTAATGATGTTTTAGCACATATACTGCCATATCTAGAAGCTATTACTAGTGGTAATTTAATAAGTATAGGATCAAAATATCTTCTTAATGGTATAATTCTGATAGTGAATTTGCCTATCAATCCATTATAGATAAACCATGCTCTATTTTTCTTTCCATCTTTAAACTCTAGCCGTATAGAACGTATTTCTTTATCAAACATAGGTTTCAGATCCTGTTCTACTATATCCAACTTGAACATTCTGCCTAATCCTCCACTTCCAAAAATAGAACAAGCATGACAATATCCATTTTTTTCATTACATCTATCATTTTCATTTGTAGAGTTAGGATCACATGCATAATATTCCAATCCTCTCAAAATGGTTTCTGTCCACCACCTTAACGAACCAATTATGCTTGTTATCTGCAAAGTATTACTATTTCCATCTATATTGCCAGTAAATATAGGAGTTAGCGTTTCAAGTTTTATACTCTCTACACTCATACAGATTTAATATAAATAATAGTTTTTATACTTATCTATAACTGCTTTGTGGATTTATTAATAATTTCGTATATACTATTCGAAAAGAGTGTCTATGAAACAATTTTAGAACGTTAATAGGCTATCTAATAACTAAAATGACAGAATAATGACTAATAATCGAAATTAAGCCACAAAGCATCTATAACTAATAAAATATAACTCAAAAATTAATTATGTACGTAATTATCCAATTATAAAAACAGACATAGAAAATAATCTTTATATAGTAAATTCCCTTGTATAGGTATAATGCAAGAAAATTATATACAAATACCAACAATGCTTGCTATACTGACAATAAATGGTGATTATTTATATGTAGATAGATTAGCATATACACCCTCAAAGGATCTAGCATTATTCTATTTAAGAGAAGCATATAGAGCATTGCATGCAATAAAAAGAAACCCACCTAAAGATATTAAAGAGAATACAGATGTTGCTAAGATGCTTGAAGGTTTGGAGAGTAAGCGGCTTGAAAATGAGATATCTGTGATAGCAGATAGATGTAACGATACAAGGAAGCTTAGAGAAACTTTATCATTGATATGTTCAAAAGCATTAGCAAAGTCAGCACAATTCATAAAGACAAAAGAGGTGTAATGATACGAAAGATATTTTTGTAAGTATTAGAGGTAGAGTTTTGATAAATACAGAATCACTCAATATGACAGAATCTGTTGGAAATTATGTTAAGCATAGAAGAGTGCCAGTAATGGTTAAAGAGAATGACAATTATGAGATATATTTTGTTCCTGCAATATCTGGTGAGAGTATAGCACATGGATTTCAAATAACATTAGCAGATATAGCAAAAGATAGATTACCAATATGCAAACTATGCAAAGAAGGTATATTTCTAAAAAGCACTGATAATAAGGTTATAAAAGAAGCATTCGAAGGTTCTGTTGATATTAATAATGGTAATATTGAAAGCGAGATAGTAAAGAAGTGTTTTGTAGAGGATGTAGGAGGTTTTCTTTACGCAGAGAAAGCTAATGTCAAGAGAACTTCAAACTTCTATACTGGTTATATGATACCTACTAAAGAAGCATTAAAGAGTGCAATAATTGAACCACAGCTACAAAGCAGATATGCATTAGGAACAAAGTTTGTTACTGAAGAGAGAGGACAGATGATATATTATGTAGAATTATCATCTGCAGTATATACATTTGCATTTGATCTAGATACCAAATATATAGGCAGATTAACATTTGATGTTAACGATAGTGGTAAAGAAGTAGTAGAAGATAGAGAAGAAAGAATAAAATCCGTCTTAGATGCTGTAAAAGACTTCTTACTAGAACTAAAGTTTGGTTCTAAAAAGACTAGATTCTTACCAATGCAAGAATGGGAAAGTATGGTTATAACAGCATCAGATAAAACATGGACAGCATGTAGTCCATTCTCAATCGATTACATAGAGAAGACAGAGAAGAAGAGAAGTAAAATTGATTATAATACAAGTATATACAAATATCCAGATCAAAATAGGACCTTTGAGGAGTTCTTATCAGATAGTATAGAAGAACTAAAGAAGAGAAAGTGATAAGCATGATAGGATTTATAGCGGATATAGAGTTTGTATGGGGGTTTCAATGCAAGATAGTTGGATTATCAAAATCATCCCCATCTTTTTATTATATCCCTCCAACAGTTATCTTAGGTTCAATTGCAGAGTCTATCGCTAAAGAACATGATCTAGGAGAAGAGAATGGTAAGAGTATAATTCCTAAATTAAGTACTAATCTGTTAGCAATAGGTATAAGACCATTGAATTGTATACCATTAAGATTTTCAGATATCAATAAGCTAATAGCAATTAAACAAACAGCGGGAAAGTTATACCCAGATCCTAATAATTTAGCTGCATCATTTGATGCACCATCTGTTGGTAAGACCATGTTATCAACGATAGATTCTAATCCTCCAACATTGAGATGCTTTATTGTATTCAAGAATGATAAAATTAATTTTAATGATAATGAATTTGTTATTGATAAAGATGCGTTCTGGTGTATACATAGACTAGGTTCTAAAGAAAGCAGAGTATCTGTAACAGATGTAGAAGTTTTTGAGCCAGAGATTGTAGATAAAAAATGTACAACTAATTACTCATTTCCTTTTCTAGATGGCATATCTCCTAAGATGATAAAAGAGTATAAATGGATAGAAGAAAATTATATCAACCCATTTGCTCTATTGAATTATGACAAACATAATAACCCTATAAGATATTATTTAGAAGGTAAGAATATACTAAGATTCAAGTTGCCATATTTAATATCTAGTAGTAAACCTGAGTATATTGTTGAGTTTAGTAATAATATAATAGCATATAAGCATAAAGAAGAGGTAGTTATAGGGAAATGTCAGTAATAAATTTAAAACTTCCAATAGATAACTCGTTTACAAATCTAACAATATATGAAGGTATATTATTCTTATTGAATAATAACGATGCGGATTATAATCTAGAAAGTATTGATATAACATCTAACGCACTTGAAAATACTTACGGACTTTTAGAAGATAGTAGGCTAGATATTAATAGTAGAAATGGTAGAAGACTATCAATAAATACTACAAAAAATGATAATAATAGACCTAATAGACCTATAATAAAACTACTAAATTCATTAAACATAGAAGCACAATCTAAAGTAAATAGATATGAAGAACTATTGAGATTATTAAAAGAACATTCTAATAAGCTTCGCTTACCATCTATTGTTAATTTAATATGTAATATAGAAAACGATCTCTTTATAGGCGATATAAAGGATAAGAAAGATGGATATAGTCTACAGTTATTTAAGATGGAAAGATATACAGGTATAACTTCTGGTGAACTAGATTATGCAACAAGACAGTTAACTACATATTTATCAAAGGAAGCATTACTAATAGCCTTACTTGGTATATATTCTTCTTTCGTAAGTAGAGTTAGAGAGAATAATACAACATATTATTATTTCCTCTTCTTTACATCAGATGAGATTATAGCTTTATTAAATAGGGATAGCGATATAAGAACTGCTTTTCTAATAAAAGATAAGATAATAGAGCATATATCTGATATAATACGTAAACATTATGGTGAAGAACTGCTTATAGCAGAGTTGGCTATTAATACAAATATTCAAGATCTATTAAGAACTTATAATATAGATAAAATATCATTCTTATTGTTTAGAATCGCAGCAGAAGGTCAGACATATAAAATATACCAACAGATTCCATTAATTATACAGAAAAAAGAATTAGCAGATATATATAAAAAATTAGCAGAGTTATTAGAACCTAATAAACTCATACTTAATCGTCTATCAAATAACAAGATTAATCGTCTATCAAATAACAAGAATCCAGAATATAATAATTTAATATCTGCAATTATAGCCATCTATAGATTTGTTATATTAAATGATAGACAAGGATTGTTCATTTTATTAAGAGAGTTACTTAACGCATATAATAAATTGAATAATAAAGAAGGCAAAAAGATCGCAGAGTACTATGCAAATAGACTAAAGTCATTAGGCAAGAGTATAGAATATGCTATATGAATATTATAAAGAGATACTCGATAAATACTCATACAATAATAGACCGTTTATAGACTATATAATAAAGCAATTATCTAATAATTGGTATAATAAGAATCTCTTTATAATAGAAGCACCAACTGGATACGGTAAATCTACAATAACTGCTACTTTGGCACTAAAGGCATACAAAGAGTATTCAAAATTGATAATAGCATTTCCTTTAAGAACATTATTAGAAGATCAGTATAGCAAATTGAGCAAGGTGATTGGAGATTATAGAGTATTAGGTAAACGTTATATGCATGAGCAAGATTCGAGATATCTGATTAAGCCTATAACATTAACAACAATAGATACTCTAGCATTAACTATGTTTGGCATAGCACCTGAAGATCTAAGCAATGTTGTAAAAAATTTTAATGAATGGACTGGAACTATACAAGGTTCTACTGGCCATTATCTATTTTCATGGGCATCTGTAGCATTATCTGACATAATACTTGATGAAGTTCATCTATTAAGCGATTCTACCAAATCATTATCATTTCTACTAGCGTTAATAGAACATGTTATTATTAATGATCAGAAGATAGTTTTAATGTCTGCTACTATACCAAATGCATTAAAAAATAACCTAGATAATGCATTAAATAGGTATAGTAAGAGAGTATTATGGCTAAGGTTCAACGAATGTATAGATAATGACTTTATTGATAATAGAAAAAAGAAATCATATGAAGTAATTGTAAAAGAGTTAGGTAATAATAAACTTAATGTAATTAAATCATGGATTGATGCTGGTGTAAAAACTGGAAAGAAGAAGGTATTAGTAATATTTAATACTATAAATGATGCTATAGAACTTTACGAAGATCTAAAGAAAGGATATGAGAACTGCTTGCTCCTACATTCTAGATTCTCTGATAAAGATAGGGAGTATAAAAATGAACTTTTACAAAAGGTTAAGCATAATGATAATTATATAATAATATCTACTCAAGTTGTTGAAGCAGGTGTTGACATCTCATCAGATCTTTTTATAAGTGAGTTAGCACCAGCGAATTCATTAATCCAAAGGTTTGGTAGGTTTCTAAGATATGATGAGCATGAAGGTTTGAGTTATGTATGGTATGAGCCTTTTCAAGATAATAGATATAAAGTATATGATCTAGAGTTATGTAAAAGGACATTGGAATATATTAAGAATAATTGTATTAATATGCATATCCCAATTGATAATGGTTATGAAAAGTTGCTAAATCATGTATATTATGAAGATGACTTTAATATTAATAAAAATAGGGTAGATGAGATGCTCCTAATATTTACAAATTTTGGTAATATATCAACTGCAGTAAAACTATTCTATGAATCAGAAGGAAGTCTTGTTAAGGAAGGATACATGATACCTATTACTATAAGCAAAGATGAGCAGTCAATTATACCAATATCTTATAGCTTATTTAAAACTCTAATAAAAGATGATAAAGTAATAAACATTGTAAAACAAGATAGAATTGTAGATATAGATTCAGAGAAGATAAAGTCAATGAATGAGATACAACTCTTAAGTTGTATAATGAAAAATAATATTAGAGCTTTTCTGGTAGATGCTCATTATGATAATGATAAAGGTTTGATGATATGAACAATGATATATTAAGTTATTATGATGGCAACAGAAAAGAATTGCTAAAGGAACATATAAAGCTAGCATTGAAGTATATAAAGCATTTAGAGAATAGTAGGATATATAGAATGGCTAATAATATAGAGCCAAAAGCAGATTTTAAGAATATAGTTAGGTTAGCAGTAATATTCCATGATGCTGGTAAAGCATTTATCCAATATAAGAGAGATAATTACATAAGTTTTAGAGGACATGAGTTAGTATCTGCCATTATAATTGATAAGTTTGTTAGAGAGTTATGTCTAGACGAATACTACTCAGCATCTACGTTTGCAGTTATGTATCATCATCATGCTATGAACTTTAATTTTCGAAAAGCTATAAAAATTGGTGAGGCTATAAATAATAAAAACTCCGCATCTAACCTTAAAAAGGTATTAAATATATTTCTTAATAATAATGAGAGAGATATATTAGACAGAATATTTAAGCAATTGGATAATCTTCTAAAAGACCAATACCTTAACGTTGTAGAATGTGAACTTTTTAGAAGGGTAAGTGGTAAAAATGGAAGTAAGGTCAGAAAGATCTCATATTTAACATTAAACACATTAATGGCTGCAGATTACCTATCTGCTAGAGAAGGGAGAAGTAACGATACTCGGAGCAACTTTTATAATGCAATAGAGGAGTTTTATAAGATATATATCAAGGATAACAATATCTAAAATAACCACAATTAATACATTTACTTTTTGGTTGCTTAACTTTAGGAAACTCCTCATTATCTATTATCTTATATGCATCTTTTATAGCATTAATAGCAACTCTCTTTAAAGAAGAAGATATATCCACTTTTATTATCTTCTTACTTAGAAGATAGTATACTATGGCTCTTTTTACGATCTTCTTATACTCTTCCTCAATAAGCAATGCATATATGGCTAGTTGCAGTTTATGATCATGTTTAACATATTTCTCAGCATGAGCATATTTTATCTCTACTGGTATAAATTCTCCTAATTTAGTCTCTATTATATAATCAGGCTTCCCTATTATTCTAAGAGTCTCATTAACAATAAACGGTTCTTTGATAACTTTTTTGCCTTTAACATTTACTATTACTGGTGCTAGAATACTCTCATCATGTTCTTCTTTACCCATCTCCATAGCATCTGTAATTCGCTCATCTAAATGTAAGACATGTGTATAATATATTATTCTAGCGCACCATGCATACCTCTTTAGATCTGCTACAGTAATATATTCATCGTTCATGTAACTAGCACTTCATCATCATACTCTATCTCTTCACCTATAACTACTCTCTGATTAAAACTAGCATCTGTTAATGGATATAATTGAACATTTGCTTTTTGATCTTTTACTAACCTTCTTAATCCTGCTATAACATCTGATCTTTGGCTAGATGTTAATGGTCCAATAAATGCACTCTTCTGTATTCTTTTAAGACCTTTCTGCTTCAAAAACTTTGCTACCATGTTTCTCACATCATCATCTGTTATATCATATATAATTAGGGTTAGCATCTGCATTTATTTCACCATCTAGATTTGAACGGTTTGTATAGATCTGTTTCATTGAGGTGTTTTGCTAATAATCTTGATTGATATATTATCTTGCTAACCATCTCATCTTTTCCTTTTAGCCTTTCTAAAACTACCTTCCATACAATCTCTCTATTCTTCTTAATATCATTTCTCAGTTTTATTATATCTTCGGGTTTTCTCCTACTAAATGCTATAAGAGGTCTATCTACACAATATGCTCTAAACTCTTCCATCAAATCAAATACAAGAGACATTCTGCCAGCTCTAGCAGAATGGAGAAACCCTAGATATGGATTCAAACCAGCTAGGAATACAGCCCTCCAAACCTCTTTCTTTAGTATAGAGTAGCCTATATTAAGTGCTATATTAAATGGGTCTATATCTTCATTGCTGCTTACTCTTTGTTTTGTCAATCGTTGTTTAAACCCTATCTCATCAGGCAGTATCTCACTAACACCTCTCCAGTAACTATTTGCGGCATGTGCCTCTATGTTCATAGCTTCATTTACTGTATTGCAACTCTTAACATGCATCTCAAAATTTGATAATGTCTCTACTATATTATCTAATACTGCATTACGTTTATGAGAAGCTTTAGCCTTTTGAGCATATTCATAAATTACCATCCTTTGATTATGAATCTTACCTTCAACGAATAGAGATGCCAATCTAGCTTTTTTACTCTCATCGTTAAATGCATGCAATTGCATTAACCAGTTCTTCATTGTAGAACCATATTTTGCTGGAAGCAATCTAGCTATTGGTTTCGAATATCTAAATATAACAAGATCTATACCAAACTCTTCTGCAAGTTCAATTACAGCTGTTGATATACTAACTCCTGGAACTGTTATAACTATACTATCAACCTCAACTGGTGCTAGATCCCATTTTATCTCATTCTTTAAGTCTAAACCTTCCTTCCTTAACATGTAAGAATGCTCCATATTCATCAACTAATGCTATCTTCGCCAACACCACAGACCTCTAAATATGGACAATATCTATCACATTTATCTGGAAAACCTGGATCGTAATGTTCATCTATAACCTTTAGTGCTAGATCTCGTTTCTCTATAACCTCGCTTCTTAAATTATCTGATATAGCTACTATCTTCTCGTTAAAATGGAACTGTTTACCATCAAAATATGCATATAAAATTATAGAATGGTTAATAGGAATTCTATATAATGATTCTAATACCATAGCATATGCAGCTAATTGTAATTTATGTTGATGTTTATACGTCCTTGTCTTTATCTCTATCAGTATGTTAGGAGGTATAAATGCATCTGCCCTTATGTTTGATGAGAAGCCTAGATATGTTCCGTCTAGAGGGAACTCACTTATCATTGGTATAACTTTCCCAACTATGCCATCTGCAGATAGATAATAAGAAGAAAATATTACCTTATTGTATGTAGCAGAATATACATCTGCTGCAAACTCCCATAATAGTCTAGAAATACGTTCTATCTTCCTATTCTCTAATCTTATACCATTAGAGATTACATGCTTCTTCAATGCTAATTCTCTCATGAATTTATACCTAAAGTCTGAACTGTTGTTATTGAGTTGTAATATTAATGATTTAGCAGATGCCAATGCCTCTCCAAATACTCTATGTATTAGTATACCTTCACTCAATTTTGGTACATATGTCTGTTTCTCTTTTAATACTCTCTTAACATATACAAATCTCTGAGAATCACAGAAACCTCCCAATACTTCGCTAACACTAACTTGCGTTCTAGATGGCGGTAATAAAGGATACTGATTCCAGTTCCATCCTCTTAATTCATCACTAACATCAGAAGGTATATCACTAAATATCTTTGTTAATCTTATAACATCCTCATATGTATAGAACATACTAACCATTCTACTTTAAAGTTTATTAGGTTTATGCTTCTTTCTTACTTGTTGGCTAAAGTTATATTGCAAGCAAGGTTTAGATTTAATGTAGATAGAGATATTATAATACCTCCATTCTCTCCAAAGGTTAGTAAGATATTATTGCACTCTATATCAGAATTATATTCTAATATATATAGCAGTAATATATCATTCAAACCATTATCTATATCTCCTATCTTAAGCGATGATAAGCCATTACTAAAATATGGAATTACAGATAGACCATTGATTCTTTATGCTAATAAACAATATTCATTTATTACAACACTAATCCTTAATGAGAACGATACATTTAATGATATGCTAGATCTCAGCAACAATAGCATAAAACTCTTTAATTCTACAGCAACTATAGATTCTATAAATATAACAATTAGAAGATTCGATAATATTAAATTGGACATCTCTAATGGTTTTGTAAAGATGGTATTTGTCTCACCTATATTAATACAATTACCTAGTTATGGTAGATTTAAGAGAGGTAGACATCTATTATTTCCTATACCATCCATAATGATGAGATCTTTAATAGACCATTGGAACACTTATGCTCCTATACAATTAAGAGTTAAGAATCCTATATATGCATCTTTATACTCAAACTATATGTTGGTAGAGGTTGACCATTATATAAAACCTGTAACTGTAGTATATGATAAAAGACGTAAGCCTAGAGGTTTTATAGGATGGACTGTTTATAAAGTAGTTAAGAGTAGAAGTAAGTATAATAATGTTATACAAAGATTACTTGCATACTCTAATTATATAGGTATAGGAAGGTCTAGATCTACTGGTTTTGGTAATGTGAATACTTTTATACTTTCAGACAAGCAAGCGTGACAAGCCTTTCTAGTAAGCCGTCTGAAAGGTTTTTGAGTAATCTTTATATTACGTTATTAATCCAAATAATTTGTATACAAGTATTAAGCATGAATCCATAAGGAAGTGATATATAAGCTTTGAGGTAGAATCTTAAAAGAGAACTGAAAGATGTTTATATATGAACCAAAATCATTCATCGCCATCACCTTGGTAGAATCTTAAAAGAGAACTGAAAGTTACACCTCTGCTGATAGTTAACGCTACAGTTCTTCTATGTAGAATCTTAAAAGAGAACTGAAAGAGGCTAGATGGTGTATTATTAATCTGTGTTTCGAATGTTGGGTAGAATCTTAAAAGAGAACTGAAAGTTAACATACTCCTCGATTTTCCCAAAGTCTTCAACATTTTTGTAGAATCTTAAAAGAGAACTGAAAGATGCTTTTCATCGAGATGATCTGCTAATTCCGTTTTAGTAGAATCTTAAAAGAGAACTGAAAGTACTTTCTTCCTATTATATACTAAGTTCTCCTCATAGGTAGAATCTTAAAAGAGAACTGAAAGTCTAAAGACATCATTTTCAGCTCTTGTTTGTATGCTGTAGAATCTTAAAAGAGAACTGAAAGAAATTAGACCCACTTTTAATAAATATGTGTTATAGAAAGTAGAATCTTAAAAGAGAACTGAAAGATGCTCGTTTATTATCTTATATGCAGCGGTTATCAGTAGAATCTTAAAAGAGAACTGAAAGATTAAGTATCCATTTTTAGCTGAAGCAGAGTTCTCAAGTAGAATCTTAAAAGAGAACTGAAAGGAAGATTAGGAGTCATTCCTCACACAAATAGTAAGGAGTAGAATCTTAAAAGAGAACTGAAAGTGGTTTAGCGAAGAATACTGCCGCTGAACCAGCAAATACGTAGAATCTTAAAAGAGAACTGAAAGACACCATCGATGACTGAGTTGTAGATATGCAAATACGCAGTAGAATCTTAAAAGAGAACTGAAAGATATTCATAATAAGGTCTTTTCTTACCCTTCCTTTTACCGTAGAATCTTAAAAGAGAACTGAAAGTTAAAAGTGAGAGTGGAGGTGTTGAAGCATGAAAAATGGTAGAATCTTAAAAGAGAACTGAAAGATTCATTGAAGTTAAATAATGAAGTAACATCTAGAAGTAGAATCTTAAAAGAGAACTGAAAGTAAATAAAGCCTTAATCTCATTCTTTGTAAGCGTTCTCTCCGTAGAATCTTAAAAGAGAACTGAAAGAAACATGGTGTATAATGGTAAGGCATGAAACTATATTAGGTAGAATCTTAAAAGAGAACTGAAAGGCAATTAAAGAAGAGTTTAGGAAATAATCCCGCAGCGTAGAATCTTAAAAGAGAACTGAAAGAAATAGTACGAAATGGTTCTCCATGTACAATGATAAACAGTAGAATCTTAAAAGAGAACTGAAAGTATTATTCTTGCTAATTTTCTTGCCATATAATATGGTGTGTAGAATCTTAAAAGAGAACTGAAAGGTTACTTGCCATTTATAGTATTGATCATCTTCTTGAGTAGAATCTTAAAAGAGAACTGAAAGTATAGTAATATACATTATCGCTTTCTTGCCTGATATAATAGTAGAATCTTAAAAGAGAACTGAAAGAATGATAAATTCCCCGTTATCTTTAGATTATATGCTATTTGTAGAATCTTAAAAGAGAACTGAAAGAACAAACGCTCTACATCATTCTTATCAACTGCATCAGTAGAATCTTAAAAGAGAACTGAAAGTGCCAATGCTACTTTCTTGGCTTCTAATGCATCTGAAAGTAGAATCTTAAAAGAGAACTGAAAGTTTAGTTTAGCATCTAAATCTCTGCTTATCTTCCTAGCGGTAGAATCTTAAAAGAGAACTGAAAGATTTTATGTACATGCCAACCTTTCTTAGCTGCGTATGTTGTAGAATCTTAAAAGAGAACTGAAAGGGAACTATCTCTTGATTAGGATTATCTAACTCTTTGTCAAGTAGAATCTTAAAAGAGAACTGAAAGATATAATAATTTTTACCTTTATACTGAACTTTAATTTTAGTAGAATCTTAAAAGAGAACTGAAAGTATAAAAAATTGATTATCGTTAGATTCGCATAAATAATTATGTAGAATCTTAAAAGAGAACTGAAAGTGCAGGATTAAGGATGCATAACGATAAAGTAAACCCACGTAGAATCTTAAAAGAGAACTGAAAGATCACAAACACTAAGGCAACTGTTAGACCGCCCGTAACAAGTAGAATCTTAAAAGAGAACTGAAAGTATATTTACTGAAGATTGGCTAACATCAGTGTATAAGGCTCTAGTAGAATCTTAAAAGAGAACTGAAAGACATTGCGTTAAGTGCATTACCACAAGACATATTGTATGTAGAATCTTAAAAGAGAACTGAAAGTCTATCAGACTATGTGAGTGGAAGAATTGGTAATAAAGTAGAATCTTAAAAGAGAACTGAAAGTTAAGTTTTTCTTTAATACGTGTTAATAACGATTTGTTGTAGAATCTTAAAAGAGAACTGAAAGTTAGTGAGAGTATCTTCTCTGTCTAATACTGTTTTTATAGTAGAATCTTAAAAGAGAACTGAAAGTCATTCATCGCTATAAAGGTTTTTCCTATGTCATAATTAAGTAGAATCTTAAAAGAGAACTGAAAGAAATAACTTACTTCTGAGGCTTATACGCTTAAATCCAGAGGTAGAATCTTAAAAGAGAACTGAAAGTACTCCTAAGACTACATCTTTTGTTGAAAATAAAACTTTGTAGAATCTTAAAAGAGAACTGAAAGAGATTTGGTTAATCAACCATATCTAGATTATTCTTACTTCAGTAGAATCTTAAAAGAGAACTGAAAGTTGCAATAATTACTAATGGTAAAACGCAAAAAGAAGAAAGGTAGAATCTTAAAAGAGAACTGAAAGACTTGATCATTATAATGATGCTCTTAGATATTATAAGAAGTAGAATCTTAAAAGAGAACTGAAAGTAGATATGGGCGTATGGTTGAAATACCATCCCATAACACAGGTAGAATCTTAAAAGAGAACTGAAAGATGTTCTAGTGGAAATGGAGAATCAACTTCGATCAATTTAGTAGAATCTTAAAAGAGAACTGAAAGACTCCATTTAATGCTTTGCCGTTATACGTTACAGGTTTTGTAGAATCTTAAAAGAGAACTGAAAGATTGAACATTCATGGTAACTAGCATGTCTATATCCTTCAGTAGAATCTTAAAAGAGAACTGAAAGATACCTAGAGGATATGGAGATAGAGATATCATTGCATGGTGTAGAATCTTAAAAGAGAACTGAAAGACTATATAGCCTTTTAATGTATTTTTCGTTTCTTCAATAAGTAGAATCTTAAAAGAGAACTGAAAGTGATCTTCCTGCCATGAATAAAACCACTCAAAACTATGTGTAGAATCTTAAAAGAGAACTGAAAGACTATATCCATATATGATCTATTTATTGTTTCTATGTAGAATCTTAAAAGAGAACTGAAAGGATCTTGCCATACTTTCTTTTTTATCATATTTTTGTTATTTTGCGTAGAATCTTAAAAGAGAACTGAAAGATTAGTAAATTCATTAAAGTTATTAATTCGCTAGTTGAGAGTAGAATCTTAAAAGAGAACTGAAAGTAATGCCATGCCTCTCCATCGGCTATTTTATAATAATATACAGTAGAATCTTAAAAGAGAACTGAAAGATATACCATCTAATTCTGATGCTCCTACTTGTCTATTTTGAGTAGAATCTTAAAAGAGAACTGAAAGTCTATCAGTAATATTACATTATTGATTATATCGTATTGTAGAATCTTAAAAGAGAACTGAAAGTATACTACACTTACACATATAAGTTTAGCAGTGTTATTAGTAGAATCTTAAAAGAGAACTGAAATGCATACACAATGGTTATTATAGGTAATATGTTTTGGTTCAAACTAGATTAAAATTAGTCAAACCGCATATAAATGCTAATAACATATGAAGACAGAGATCTATAGTTTCTATAATCAAGGGTTCTATGATATAACATTAGTACATAAATGATGATTTGAAACTAGTTATAAAAATTGCTGATTATACAATTCTAATATCTCTTTAAATAAGAGAGCATAGATTAATAATATTGAACTTTAATAATAATATAGAATGGATAAAGAGTTAGATCTTGAGAATATAAAAGGAGTAGGTTCAGTAACTATAGAGAAGTTAAAAGGTATAGTGATATACAATATACTAGATCTTATAGAGGACCACAAAGCATAGCTGAGGATACTAATATAGGGTTTGATAAAGCTATTGAGATATGCAATAAAGCTAGAGAAATATTAGTAGAGTTAAAGATATTGGAGAAAGATTACATATCTGCATTTGATATATATAAGAAGAGGCAAGAGATAGAGAGGATATCAACTAATATCAAAAAGTTAGATACATTATTAGGAGGAGGTATTGAAACACAAGCGGTAACAGAGTTCTATGGAGAGTATGGAAGTGGTAAGACTCAGATCTGTCATACACTATGTGTTATGGTTCAACTACCAAAAGATAAAGGAGGATTGAATGCTAATGCATTATACATAGATACTGAAGGTACATTTAGACCAGAGAGGATATACAAGATAGCAGAAGCAAAAGGATTAGAGCCAGAAAAAGCATTAGAGAATATAATGGTAGCAAAGGCATACAATAGCTCTCATCAAGAACTTATATTAGAAGAGGCTGGAAGGATGATAGATAGGATAAATGCTAGATTATTGATAGTAGACTCTGCTATAGCTCATTATAGAGCAGAGTTCTTAGGTAGAGGAACATTAGCAGATAGACAACAGAGGATAAATAGAGTTATGCATATGCTAGTAAGGATAGCAGATACATACAATATAGCAGTAGTTGTTACTAACCAAGCACAAGCTGCACCAGATGTATACTTTGGAGATCCTACAAAGGCTACTGGAGGTCATGTATTAGCTCATACTAGTACTTATAGGATATATCTTAAGAAGAGCGGTAGGAATAGGATGCTAGGATAGTAGATAGTTCATATCATCCAGAAGCTGAAGTATTATTCAGATTAACAGAGAATGGTGTAGAGGATATAGAAGAGAAGAAGAGTTCTAAATAATATATTCTCCATTGAATATTGCTAGTTTCTTACTATTATATTATGAGCAAAGAATGGCTAAAGCAAAAACAATAATAAGATTCAACAGAGAGAAGGCTAGAGAAGCAAATAGAGCAATAGGCTTTCCTTTCTGGAATCCCTCTGGAGAAGCTGAAGCACTGA
Organism: Candidatus Nitrosocaldaceae archaeon; assembly: GCA_026002835.1. The sequence continues at coordinate 34,911 of BPGC01000007.1, read as the reverse complement.
TAGAGGTATTAGACGAACCAAGAACTCTAACAAAGACAGGTAAAATGAAGAAGGACGCATGGTTACTAGACTGCAATGTAATCTATGGTAGGGATATTGTAGAAAGTGAAGAAGGTAATGAGGAAGAGATAGTAATGGAGAATGAGGCAAGGAGTCTAGTATTAAATGCCAAGACTGTAATAGAGAGCAAGTTCAAAGCCTTGATTGATAAGCATAAGGAACTAAAAGGCAAGAGGCTAGTAATAATAGGCTTAGGAGAGACAGAGGGAGAGAATTCTACATACATAGATTTCTATATAGATACAGAAGAGAATGCTAAGAAAGAGGGAGTAATAGCATAAACCATTCATATTTTTTATTGTAAAAAGAATGAGTTTGCTATCAGATAGCAATACAGATATAGCGAATCTATAGAGGTTATAATAGTTCAATTATATCTATATGATCATGAATATATAACTTCTCTTTAAATCTCCTCTTTGCTTCTATGAGATAGCAACCTATGAATACTGAACATACTCCAGAGTTACAATCTTCTTTACAGATATTCCTATCATGTATTATCTTATTATCTTCTATCTTTACGCATGTTATCTTTCTATCATTAGAGATCTCTACATTCTCTTTAATTTTGTTAAATAACTCCATTTCATAAGATAATAGAAATAAAAGAGGAGTTTAGTTACCTTAGATCATTAATATTGCTATAATATCTGCATATCTTTGCTATATCATTGATATCAAATGGCTTTGTATCTTCAGCATATTCATTCTGTATTAGGAATACATGTCTGATAATTGAACATACTGCAAAATGTTCACAGTTATTACATTTCCTAATCTCCTCTTTCATCATATTATAATTATATTATGAGAGACTATGGAGTTAGTAGAGCAATTAGAAGCAACATTGCTATTAAAGGATATAGCATATCCATTTCCAGAATACAAAGTAGGAGAGGGTAAGATATATCTAAAGACTGAGGAAGGATCATTAAAACCGATAAGGTTTACAAAAGCAGTAGTAAAAGAGGTTAATGGCATATATGGTAAGCATTTAGATATAGTAGGATTAGTTGGCAAAAACTTTGCAGTAATACCTAATCAGTTAGTAGAGGATATGGTATATAATGTAAAGGATAGATATAATCTATCAATATTAAGAAGCAGAACAGATAGACATGAGAATGCAATAGTAATAGATCTTCTATCAGATAAACTGAAAGAAGTAGATCTTAATGATATGGTTCAGTTTGGAGTATCAATAAGAAATAGTATAGATGGAACGAGCAGTTTAGCAGTAGATAGCTTCAGTTATAGGCTAGCATGCAAGAATGGAGCAACAGCAAAGGTTAGAGGTATAACATTTAGTAGAAGGCATGTTGGCAATCCAAAAGAGCTATTAGCAGATTTTGAGAAAGCATTAGAATCAGCATTAGCTTATGCAGAACAATTAGCAATAATGTATAAGAAGATGGTTAGAAAGATAATAAATAAAGAGATAGCAGAAAAGTTAGCAGAACTAAACTTCCCAATGAAGTATTATAAATCAACACCAATAAGGATAGAAAGAGAGGATAATAGGTTAAAAGTAGAATTGTTAAGAGAAGAGAACCTATGGCAAGTATTTAATGGAATAACATATGTCATTAATCATGATAGTAGAGCTGGAGCATTAACAAGATCATATATGACTCATAGATTACATACAGTAATTAGCAAGTATCTATAACTCCATTATTATTTTTATTATAAAAAATTAGGTAGTTATATTACAGTTTATACTTTTAAATGGTTCTTTATGTTGGCATATAGCTAATGCATGTATCTGCCATATCTTAGCAGTTATATTATTAGCAAATGCTATTACATGTTTTAACTCATTATTTCTATACAATACTTCTTCTTCATTATTGCTATATCCATTTATCATCTTATACCTTCCATTATCAATAGTTATATGAGTTATAGGAGCTTTAGTAAAGTAATACTCTTTAACTAATTCATATTCCTTATTCTCCTTATTATATCTAATATACAATCTATGGTTATCTATTGGTTTACTATTCTCCATAGTATTATATGGTATATAGTCATATATTGTTATTGGCTTCTCTTTTATCTCATTTATACATACTACCCTCATCAGTATATAATTATATAATGTGAAGCAATATGCAATAGTATTCCATGATACCTATCAATTTAATGATACAGCTAATACTCTAAAGTATGTTATAGAGAGAATAGATGAAATGATATTCATACTCTATTATAAAGAACCAGATATAATAAAACCTATTATATTGATAGATGAGGAGTATTCTAGATTGTTCAATAATGTAATGCATATAACATTAAGAGAATATAATGATTTATTAGATTTAGATCTAAACTATAAAGCATTATTGAGATTAAAGAAGCATTATGCTATACCATTTACTGATAGATTAGAACCATTAGCATTGTATAGAGTATTAGCAGACTATAAGCAGATAGAAGAGCAAGATATAGCTATATTTGCTATGCATACTAAAGCAAAGGATAGTAGAAGTAATATAGCATTATATCTAAAGAAGCATGAGAAGGTTAGAGATAGTATATACCATGCTTATAATGATATGATAAAGCATAAACTATCAGCAAAGCATTATCTAGCAAACATAATGATTGCTAGTAATACTAACAAACTATTTAATGAACTATTAGTAGCATTAAAAGACATGAGTAATATGGAAGAGGTAAAGTATAGTAATATTATCTATAACAAACCAAAGAGACCATTCTTTAACTCTGCATAGATATCCTATACTAGCAGATTTTGAGATAGTATCTTTAATGTTACCAGATAGTATTAATAATATGAGAATATTGACAGATGGAGTTAAACCATATACCTCTGGATCAATGCTATAATTATATTATAGAATGGATCTATTCAAATTAAGACAGAAACTATACAGACTGTATGATATTGAGAATATGAATGATAATAGGATAAATAGCCTAAAGAGAATGTATGCTATCATTAAAGAGTATGATTTAGAATCATTAATTGCTAACGGTATTAATGATAATAAAGAGCTTATTGATAAATTATATGATATTAAGAAAGAGACAGATAATGCTATAAAGAATGCTGATGATTTTAATAGCAAAAGAGAGTTAATGAGTAGATTAGATATCATCTTAACACTAATAGCTATAGTTGAATCTGATAATAAGAAGGCATTATCAAAGATATTGATAACTAATGAACTGATAGAAGAAGGATTGTTAAATGGAAATATTAAAGAGAATATTAGCAAAAAGAAGGAAGAGTTAGAGAGAGCTATAATAGAAGCAAAGAAAGAGTATTATCAATAACTACTTTTATTTAAAAAATTAGGGTAAGGCTTCATATGCTACGTAAGGTATTGGAACTCCATAAGGATATTTCTCTTCATTGTATGCTAAATTATCTTTTATGGTATATTTGCTATATTTACCCAATGTTGTATAATAATATTCATCAATTATGTGCTCATCTTCTTTACTTATACTACCAATAGCTTCTCTAAATATATCTGGTTCTTCTTTACTTATATGAACTATAACCTCTTCTCCTACTTTGTATCTAGCTTCATATGATGGTATATAATATGCATCAGCTGTATAATTTATAAGTAAATCTTCGTAATGGGATTTGATAGAATCTACATATAGAGTAAATATGTCTCCTTTTTTCAGATCTCCTTTATACACCTCTTTAATCAATATATCTACTGGTATTATTGCGTGCTCATGTATTCCACCTTTCTCAATCCATATTATAGGTTTCCTAACGTCTATTACCTCACCTCTAATAGAATATTCTACTGACTCTTTATTCATTATATAATATGGTATTGAAGAAGATCCTATTCCTTCTTTTATATTATATTCTTCAAGAGTCATATCTGGCTCTTCATAACTAGGTTCAACTTGTATTGCTAATAACATTGTTGTGTAGATACTAGGAGCATATATGATTATTATTGATGCAATTACTACTATTATACTATATTTGATTATAGATCTTTTATTCATATAATTCACCTAATAGAATGCGTTAATCTGATTTTTGTCATCTGGACTTAAACTAGCATAGCCTTGATTACAATAACTTTTCATTGCTGTGTGTGAATCTGGAATGAGCAATTCTAGCCATGGGAGTGGATGACCTAAACCTGCAAAATGTCCGAATTCGTGTATTGCTATATACTTAGGATTTACTATATTTACACCATCAAAAGCTGGTGGTATACATAGATTATCTGTTCTATAATCTACCGAGTGATTCGTATTATAGTATATGAACTTTTGCGTGCTACTAGATGGGATTGTTTCACCTTTAACATTTGGATTTGAATGTCTTGCGCTTAACAGACTTGCACCTGGACATTGTTCAATAATATTTATATCAGTATTTTGTGATACATGGTCCATACCTTTCTTTATCTCATTCTTCAATGCATTACCCTGTCCTGTTTGTCCATTAAATTTAACATTATTTAACGAGTTTGTATCATAACATATAGTTTGATTAGCGTCATTAAATGGTGCTGCTGTGGGTAGTGGATGAATAGCATATGCTTGTATAGATAATGTCATTAACGCTCCTGTTATTATTACTAGTCCTTTTATCATATTATTGTACTGCATTACTTATTATTCAAAGAACCTATATATATATAACGAAATTAATATCAATAATTAACCTTAAATAGTAAAATAATAATCATATTATCAGTTATAATATTTCTACATTATATATTGAAGAGATGAATAGATTAAGAGATATAATTATCAATAATAAGGATAAGATAGTAATAGGATATGACGATTTTAAGGATAGATTCTATGCTATCAATAGTAAAGATAGAGTGCATGCATTAATACTAGGAGAAACAGGTTCTGGTAAATCTGAGACTATGAAGTTATTAATGTACCAGCATATTATAAAGAAAGAAGGTTTTATGCTTATTGATCCTCATGGTATGCTTGCTAGAGATATTGATAGTATATTAAAGAATGAGTTAAATGATTATGATAGTAGAGTTATCTATATCAATACTGAAGATACTAATATAAAGATAAATCCTATTGAGATTAATGATTATAAAAAGTATCATTTAGTAGTATTATCATTCATTAATGCTTTAAAGAATTTGTATGAATATGCATGGGGAGATAGATTAGAGACAATATTAAGGAATGCATTATTGCTATTAATAGAAGCTGATCCTCCTGCTACTCTATCTAAGATTGCTAAGGTATTGAGCAATAAGAAGTATAGGGATATGCTAGTAAAAGGCTCTGGTAATTATGATATAAGCAATTACTGGTATCATATATATCCTAACTATGCTATGGAAGCATTTACAGCTGTATATAACAAGTTAGATAAACTGTTATCAATTGCTAGTATTAAACAGATATTTGATTGTGAAGAATCTAGTATAGATATTAGTAAATTGATAGAAGATAATAAGATTATCATTATTGATCTATCTTCAGCAATAGCAGATGATATTATTAGATTTTTAGGTTCATTATTTATCCATATGCTATATGTATCAGCAAAACAGAATATAGCATTAAATAATAAATATTATTTGTATATAGATGAAGCTCAACTAATATCAACTTTTGCTGTTAGAGAGGTATTAAATGCATTAAGGAAGTTTAATATCAGCATAACATTAGCAACACAAAGCATTAATGCATTTGATAAGAGCATACAGAAAGAGCTAACAGCTTTATGCAGATTAATAATATTATTTAGAGCAGATATGGATACTGCTAAAACATTTGCCTATCTATTCAATATTAATGAGGAGAAGATATATACTCTACCATTACATTACTTCTATTTCTATCAGCAAGGAGAGCAAGCAGTTAGAGGATTAGCAAAGAGTTATGTTGTATAATAACTGTTTATTGTATCAGATAATTATGAATACTATGATGTATGAGAGGGAAGAGAGTATTCTATAATATCAAACCTAAAGAGATATAATGTATTTGTATAGCAATGAATAATAACAATCCTAGAATTGTTCATAGATATGATAAATGTAATAATGATATAGATTGTATTATTGACAGAGATAAAAGTAATTGTAACTAAATATACAAAGAGTTTTATGAATTAATGTAGATAATATGGTATATGCTTAGTCTTAATATACAATCAAAAAATAAAGTTATTAATCTATTAATCACTTATAGGTGAGCTTTTACAAACTAAGCGTACTTTTGGTGATGGATCTATATCAATATAACCATACGGACAATATAGTACTGGCTTTACTCTCATAATTTCCTTTGGTTGTATTATTTCACCATTCTCTGCATTTATGAATGTCTTAGATGTAACAACTCTATCTTTTTCATCTTTTACTACTGTTACTATATAAGCATTTATATCAGAGTTATCAGCGAGTGTTATAGTAGCAAACTGCATGCTTTCTAATACTTCACCTTCATTAATAGGCGGTATCATTTTAATCTCGATACTTTCTCCTATTGGTATTAATATCAGCTCTTTACCTGCATTTTTAAATTCTTTACCTTGTTCTGCGTATATATTTATGGTTGCTGCGGTAATAATAATTAGTGCTGTTATTCCAGCTAGTATAGCTTTATGCATATTCTAAATTGATCAATTAGAATGAAATTAACATTTGTAAGTAATTTATATGACTATAATACCATTTAATAATAGATATTCTGAATGGCAATAACTTATCTTTTTATTATATGATGATGTATGATTGTATATACAAGAGTTGTAGAAAGAAGTTCAAGCATCTAAAATCGTTAAAGATACATATCAAGAATGAACATTCGTAATTATTAATAATAGACATAAACTTGAGAAGCAATAATATTCTATTTAATTTCTATATTATATTCTCTCTTACTCTTTGCATTCCTAGTATTATGTCTTGTATAATAGTTACAACATGGACATCTAATAATTATTGATAAATACACAATTACATATAGAGCAATATACCTCTCCTTTCTTATAATTAACCTTATGTGATAATCTAATGGCATAATTTAAGCATATACCTTTACATGCCATACAATTTTACCAGCATATAAAAATAAAAAATTATTGGTTTACTAACTCTTTTATATCATCCATAGATAAACTCCATATATCATTATACTTCCTTCTTATACTCTTTGCTACCTTCTCATCTTTAATCAATATACAAGCATAGAACTCTTTAGTATTACTAGCATCTACTAACTCTATAGCACACTCTTTGCTATCAATTATCATCATACTGAATGGTAGATTGGTAAACCTTCTCTCTACTTTAGTATTATCCCATGGATTTGCTGCTGTATTTATCCTCTCCTCATAATGCTCATCTTTCTTTATGTTAGCAGTATGCTTCTTAAAGTATGATTGGAATAATGGTATATCAACTATAACTCTAGCATCTATCATTTTGCTTCTATGCATTATAGCATTTATTATCTTCTCCTCATAGAATCTTGATGCTAGTAATACCTCTTTCTCTGCCTTGCTTATCCTATCTATTAGAGTATTGACCATAGCTTCCCATGACCATATTATCTCACATTTAATATCTGCTCTATCTCCAGCAACCTTTGCTAAGAACTTTGTAATCTCATCTGTAGTAAACTCATTACTCTTCTTTAATACATCGATCATCTTCATCTCTTGTTTATATGCTAAGCTATTTGCTAGTTCTACTACATGCTTATCATATACCAAACTGCCTAGAGTTGTATGATAGTATACTCCTTCTATCCTCTCTATCAATCCTAGATCTACTAACTGTTTTAATCTAGTATAGTATTGCTTTCTTGTTAATCCAATCTTGTATGGAGCTTCGGTCTCTGCTGGCAAACCTTCCCTTGCTAGTAAGAAGATAGTCATAGCATCTGGTTTAGATAATACATTGAATACGCTCATCAGCCTCTCCATAGTCTCTGACTCTAGTACTGGTGAAAGCTTTACTTCATTCACATCATAATGATACATTTACTCCTTAATAACTTTTATGTAATATCTAGTATGTAATAACTAATAGATAATAATAGTAAAGCCTTTATCTAATTATTACTAATATAGTATATGCTAGTATTAAATGATAATGAGTATATTATTAAGCAAGTTAATGCAAAGTGTAAGATAAATGATAGAAGGTATAAGGGAATATTGTATTTAACAAATAATAGGATGGTATTTGAAGATAATAAAGAAGGTATTATATTACAACTAGCATATAATCAGATATTAGCATATAGATTGATTAAAGGTTTTAGTAAAAAGATATCAATAGATTTTGTTGATGATAATAAATATCTGTTAGAGATTAGATGTAATGATATCGATAATATATTTAATGATATAAAGGATAGAATTAATAATTATAATGTGATGATAAAGGTTCCAATATATGTATGGGAAGATAATGGTATATATGGAGAGTATAAACATGTTGAGGATAGAGTATTCAATAATTGGGAAGAGTATGAGAAACATGCTTTAAGTATATTAAATAATTTTAGCATAGAGAAGAAGTATATCTATTTAGATGAGCATAGATTAGAATTAGAGCCATATATTAAGAGATGGATTAATGATATTGATTTTAGTAAATGGAATTATCCAAATAAACCAGAAGATTACTATCTTATTCATAGAGCTAAAGCAGAAGGTATAGGCTATAAGACATTAATAAAATCAATTACTAATAACCATACTCCATACTTTCTAGATAAAGTAACAAAAGAGACTATGAAGTTACAAGCTAATATAGAGTATATTGATTCTAAGATATTTAGAAATAGTTATAGAGATACTAACAAGTATATTATAAAAGAGATTGAGGGTTGGTTAGTTGGTATAAATGTAAATCATGAAGATAGTAATTTCATATTACATAATTCTAGGTTTACTAGAGTAGCACAGTTATGTGTATATGATTATTATCATCCCGATACTGGTACATTTGATGAGAATGATGAACCTAAGATAATAGAAGCATGTAAAGCATGGTATAATGCTATAATGAATAAAGATATAGATAACGCTAGAAGAGAAGCAAAGATAATATTATCTAGCTATAAAGATCCATTAAGACTATTAGATTATACTGGTAGATTTGAATTAATTCATCTATATTTAGAAGAGATGATTAAGAGAGATATACCAATACCAGAATATAAACCAAATTATATCAAATAAAAATTATGTATTCTTCTTAAATTGACTATACATCCTTTGCAAATGTATATCTGGTAGTAGTGTATCTGCTAGTTTAAACATATCAGCATTTATTCTGCTTGGCAGATAATTATTTAGTTCTGGTAATTTATTGATAAGGCGATTGCTTAATATTAGACACTAACATATAATATGATATGGAGCTAATAAAGTTAGCAAAGATAAATGATGAAAAAGAAGCGGAGGAATGGTTAAAGGATAAAGGCTTGTTAAAGAGGTATGATAGATGTATAAGGTGTAACAATAATAGAATCTATAGAGTTAGGGGTAAGAAGTATAAATGTTATAATTGCAAATATGAATGGAGTATAAGGAAAGATAGTATATTATATGGATTAAGGATACCATTTACAAAATTTATAATGGCATTGAAGCTATTTGAGTTAGAGATACCAGTATTAAAGGCTAGTAAAGAGTTAGGATTATCATACACTACTACACATAAGATATACCAATTAATTAGGGAGAAGATATATGATTATTGCTCAAGAGATGATGTATTACAAGGGGAAGTAGAAATTGATGAGGCATACTTTGGAGGTAAGAGTAAAGGTAAGAGGGGTAGAGGTAGTAACAATAAGATACCAGTATTTGGTATACTAGAAAGGAATGGTAAAGTAAAGGTAGAGATAGTTAAAGATGTAAAAGCTGAAACAATATTAAGAGAGACTATTAAAAAAGTTAAGAGAGGAAGCATAATATATACTGATAAATACAAGGGATATGATACTCTAGTATTATATGGATTCAAGCATGAGAGGATAGATAAGAGTATAAGGTTTGCTAATGGTAGAGTGTATATAAATGGTATAGAAGGGTTCTGGAGTTATGCTAAAGAGAGATTGTTAAGATATCATGGTGTTAGTAAAGAGTTATTTCCATACTATCTTAAAGAGTTAGAGTTTAGGTATAATAATAGAGATGATGTATTTGATAAGATGATTGAGATCATGGTTAGTGGCTATAAATGAGGAATCGCCATTGATAATAATGCCTATTGTTTCTGGATCATACTTTGCTATCTCTTTAGCAAACTCTAATGATAGTTTATTTATCTCTCTAGAATCATACCTTATATTCATAGAGCCCCATATTCCTTTTATTGATTGACTTATACTCTTCTGTAGATCGATAACCCCTTCGCTATCACTAATTACCTTCAGACCTTCCTCTCTAACCTTAACTGGTATCTCACTTCTAGGTATGCTTATAGCTTCTTGCATTAAACTAGCTATACTAAACTTAATAGGATAAGCATTAGTAACATTAGGATTGATATATTCTGATCTCTTAATTAAATCTGAAGCTTCAAAGTTAGGATTAGGTATTATTATACCATATTTGTTAGATGATAACTCTCTATAATAATCTCTAGCATGTATTAAATTACTAATAGTATTAGTATCTAATGATAACACTCCTCCTCTATTCTTTATATCATTTAGATTATGATATAATTTGCTGATAGCTATAGCATTCTTACTATATGCTTCTATCTGATTAGCAAAAGCTTTACCAAACTCTTCTTTATTTGGTATGTTATTAAATTTAAGATAATCATTAGCTATATCTGCTATCCTAGCATACTCATTATTATCTGCTAGTTGTTTGATAGTATTAGCAAATGCTATACCTTTGCTAGTATCAATATCATCTCTATCTTGTAATGATAGATATGATAGTAATCCTTCAGTTAATGAACCACTTGCTTCTTGTATATATCTATTAGCACTAACATTAGCAACTCTATCTATGCTTCTATTTAACCTATATTCAGCTCTTTGAATAGGATATGATAGTTTATTAAAACCAGTAGCTGATAGAGCTTCACTTGCTGAGTGTATTATACCAGTAGCACTTCCATACATTGCTCCTCTACCTAAACCACTTATAGCAGATTTAGCCATTGCTAATGAAGTAAATGGTATACCAGATTGTATAGCTGTATTTATTGATAAACTAGCACCTCTTATACCTCCTATTACTGCTTGTGAGCCAATATACAAACCAGATAACATAGCAGCAGAACCTATAGTTGTTAATTGACTAACTATTGATCCTACTACTGGAGCTGTTATGCTAGGTATCATTATTGCTAATAATCCTATAGCTATACTAGCCATCCAATATTGTAATGGATCAAAACTACTACTATTTAATAATGCTATACCAGCTGTTATTACTAATGATGATAAAATAGGAGCAAATGATAATCCTATCAATATATCTTTTAACCTATTCATAACTCTATCAGCAAATGGTATTAATGAAAAGGCTAACAATAATGGTAATGCTATAATCATTATAGCTGTTAATACTATCCTAACAGTTCCAATAACAAACATCAAGAATACTGTTATAGCAGCAATAAATGCTTTAAAGACTGCTAAAAATACATCTCTAAATATAGTTTGAGCTGCATCATTAGGATTTGTTAAGAATTGTAATATAGTATCCCAATCTATGTTTGGAGAGCCTATTTGTTGGAATATAAACTCAACTTTATTATTAATAGCATTGATATCATCAGGATCTTCTGGATTTAATATATAGTATGATATCTGCTCTATAAAAGAAGCAAACATATCCCATAATGATGGGAATACTAATAATAGTATAATAAAGATAACACCATTTGATATTATACTGAAAGCTTGATGCTTCCTAAATATATAGAACTCTTCTCCAAATAGTATAAATGCTGAGAATACTAAAGCAATAGCTATTATTATAAAAGCTATATCTCTTAATCTAATATATGTTTGATAGTTATCATTACCATCATTATCATAATCAAATTTTGGCATGCTAATCATAGCATCGATAAACCATGCTTGAGTTGAAGGTATTAACCATGAATTGACTACTGCTACAAATGCTATTACAGCTATAATGGTAGCCATTAATAGTATACCAGCATCTAAGCCTAGTGCCATATCATAATATAATATATTTATTAGATAGATTATGTTAGAATATTATAATGAATAAAAGAACTATTCTACTAATATCTTTACCTATAATTATTATAGCAATATCGTTATCTATATACATCTCAAACCAAAGAGTATTAGTTAATGAATTATATCCAGAATTAACATTAGAAGAGTTAGTAGAAAGATCAGATATTATAGTAATAGGAAAGGTTACTAATATAAGAGAACCTATATTGGTTTATAGTAATAATGATAAAAGATTGCCTATATTAGTAACTGATATAGTTATAAGCATAGATAGAGTATTAACTAGTAATTATAATGGTAGAGAGATAACAATTAGAACTCTTGGAGATAATAGAGATAGTATAGATAATTTTGTAGAAGATGAGATACAGTTTAAAGAAGGAGAAGATGTTCTATTATTCATAAATTCTGATGCTAGAGATATAATATTAAAGGATAGATACTATATATCTGGAGGAGAACAAGGTGTATTTAAGATTAGAGATAACATAGCATATAATATGAAATATAAAGATGGTATAGCAGTTGAAGAACTAGTTAATAAGATATATTATTATAAAAAATAATTACCATGACCATGGATATGATCCATCATCATCTTCATTAAATTCTCTCTTATCATCATCATAATATCTATTGTATCTATCCTTCTCGTATCTAGCACAGATATAGCATAGCAATTTATTATCATATGTTCTAACACTATCTCTATCGCTTATACTTCTACCACATTTTTCGCATATTGATTCGAATGACATTCTATAATATAATTATGGATTTGTAGCAAACAATCTTAACTCATCAATACTAGGCATTATCTGTATCCTTAATCTATAATCTTTAGTTATCAATAATGCTTCTCCTCTCATTAGTATTGGTAGTAATTCTTGCTCTTCTTTAGATAATTGTAATGCTTCTGCTATCTTTAATGATGCTGTAAAATCATTTCTTAATAGTATTTTAGTATCGCTATTATCTAATAAAGCTCTACCATACTCATTTACTATCAAATCTTCAGGTCTTTGTGTTAAGAATAATAGTATTACATTTAATTTCCTTCCAACTCTAGCTATTAAATTAATAAATTTAGCAGCTGTATCTATATTGAATAATAACCATCCCTCATCTATTAACAATATTTTAGGTATATTTACTGGTAGATTATTAATAGCATTCCATACCTTTGCTAATGCTAATGTTAATAGAAAAGAATCTTTACTCTTTGATCCATAACTTCCTCTTAATGATAATATTGCCCTATCATCTAACAGTAATGAACCTTTTAACCTATTATCCTTTATAATATCTATCAGATATCTTTTAGCATCATTACTTATCTTATCATATAGTTCATTAATATTATTAATATTAATAGTAGGATCTATACCTAATGCTATTATCTCTTTCTTAATAACTTCAGGTGCATTCATGATATCAGCAATGATATTACATGCATTGCTTTTATCAAATAGCATAAATGGATCTAATCCTAATTGCTCATTATCATATAGTTTGATAATATTAGCATTATACAATCTTGATAGATCTTTCATACTCTCCTTGTGGATCTATTATATACAGATAACAATCATACTTTGCTAGTAATCTATTAACTATTGTCTTTGCTGTTACTGATTTACCAGCTCCAGATGATGCTAATATTACTATATTATAATTATCCCTTAATCTATAATCATATATTACTGGTGCTTTAGTTATTATATTCATACCTAACTTTATACCATCTAACTCTAGCATATCTGATGATATAAAAGGATAGATGATTGCTAATGATCCTAACTCTATAAACAGTTCTTTCTTATCATTATTATACAATAACTGCTTCTGCATAAATGGTATGTTATCAAATTTTACTAACATAGCGTTATTCTGTCTTTTAAACTGCTTAGTTAATTTAACTAATTCCTTCTTACTCATCTAGCAGTTAAGAATAGCATTTAATGTTAGCTTGAATAATGCTGTCTCTTGCCTTAACAATGCTTCTCTCAATGCTTGAGCTCTAATAGCTTTATCTTGTAACTTTATTCTCTGACTAGCCTTTAATAATGATTCTAAACGCATAATACTATTCAATGCTGAAGAATGCTCAACTCTTTTCAATTTAATGATAATAGCATTAGCTATATCTAATAATGAATAAGCAAATGATATCGATAGTGATGATGGTAATGATAATAGTGTTAATACTCTAGCATATCCATCTATTAACTTTAGATAGGTAGGATACTCTTTAATGATATTAAGCATTAAAGGATTATTGCTTATCTTATATCTGAAATCAATAGATTCTAGTATATTGCTTATATCATAACTGCTATCAATAAATACTCTTATCACTCTATTACTATCAATAGCATCTTTTATCATTATAATCCTTATATCATTATTTATAGTAGCATTATTTATCAGTGATAGGAATCTTGTTATTAGCAGTCTTTGCTTCTCTTCATGCATAGCAAAGAAGTTACTATTGCTTATTATCTCATACATCATTATATAATATGAAAGCAGTAGAGATAATATCATTTGAGGATATTAGTGCTATAGAACAGCCTATACTATCATTATCAATATTAAAGATATCAATGAAGCAACTAGCATTACTGATATTAACAGTATTAATAGCATATAGCATTAAGATAGTAGAGCTATCAATTGGATTATCAATAATAGTATTATTATAACATTCTATAAGCCATATAATATGCCATTTGAGATACTATTGATAAATGCTATTAGATTCATAATCAATAGAGATAAACCAGTTAGAGTAAAGAATTCTAACAATTAAGAAAGATAGATTATATAATGATATGAAGCTCTTTAAGAAGAGAGATAAGATAGTTAAAGAAGAGATAATAGAAGAACAAAAGATTAAAGAAGAGATACCAATAGTAAATGAGCAATTACTGCATTATCTAACAAATACCAAAGACTTTCATCTAGCAATAAATGATCAAATGGTAATAAGTGCTGGTGATTCTAAGATACATCTAGCATTAAAGGATAATAGCAGAATAGTATTAGAGATTAGAGATAAAGCTATTAGCAGAATAGATATACTATAACCTTTTTATTGTTCTTCTTGATGTTAAGAATGCTTCTATATGTATATAAGCAAATACTATCATATTCAATGATATATTCTCTATCTTTAGATTATAATTTAATGATTGAGTATATAGATATGCTAATCCTATAATCATTATCAATTCTATTGTTAATATTATTGCTATTATTAATGGATATGGTATCTTGTCATAAAGATAATACATTATTATATTCATCTCTCTATCTTTAATATACATTCTATTATGATAGGTATAGATGCTATCTATAGCAAATGATATAATCCATATTATTATGAATAATAATGCTATTATTGTATCAATATACTGATCTAATAACTGTATTAATGCTAATGCTATTATCCATATCATCAAAAAATAATAGGGTTATCTTAACTCTAGCTTTATAGCTGCTACACCTCCACCAGCTGCCATAACTAATGCTCCTAGATATCTAGCAAATACAAAGAATCTCTCGCTAACATTCTCTATTCCATCTGGTATGTTAGGATCATCAGTATTAGGATCAATAGTTATACCAGTTAGCCATGAGGTTAGTTCTGGAGTAAATGCTATTATGAATCCTATTAGCACAAACATCACTAACATCCTTATCCATCTAGCTCTCTCTTCTTCTGTTACTTCTGAGAATACCATATCTGCTCTATAATATAATTAGAATATCTCATTCCATGCTCTTCTTAACAATATCAATATGCTTACAGCTATTATCAATGATAGTATGAATATGAATGACATATCAGTATTATAACTATCTATATTACTATTAATAGCATTAAAGTATGCTTGAGCTCTACCATGCCACTCATTATCTATAATTATCCATACATCATATCTCTTATCAATAGATATTTTACATCCTAATAAGCAATCAATTATATCAGTATACTCTTTATCATCATAATATTTAACTATAAGATTATTAATCTTAAAAGTATTAGGAGGTTCAATACTTATAGTATCATCATACCTTTTAATATATGTATCAGTCCAATCATATTTACCATTGTTAGCATAGTATACATAACTGCTATATTGCTGCAATGCTGGTAGAGTATAATCATTACTTATTGGTATACCATCTTTTGTTATAGTTATAGTTATATTATATGGAGTTAGAGCTGTTAGAGCATAGTTTAATGGTATATCATATATATTGCTAGTATTGTATAGCATTAATGCAGATTTGCTAATCAATATGCTAGTATATAATACATTAGCATTCAATCTATCAGTATTATATGCTATATAATCAACTCTATTATAATTAGCAATAGCATCCTCTAAGCATAGGATATTATCAACTAATTTATGATCATACTGATTATATGTTTTATAGATATCATAATTATATTTGTTTAATAGATAATCATATAATGCTATACTATCATTATATGGATTGAATCTAATGCTTATCCTATCAACTACTAATGGTTTAATATCATTATTATCATCAGTTATAGAATATATAGTGAAATTAGCATTAAATGATCTAGAAGGATAGATATAATTAAATGAGAATAATGTTTTATTATCAATAAAGTTACTATTGAAATTAGCATCTAATGTTATATCTGCTAATCCATTATCTATTATATCATTTAATGATATATCATGATATAATTGCATAGCATAGTATCCTTCCTCTATAAACATAACTTGATCATGATAACCATCATTATTACTATCATAAGCAATACTATCATTAAAGCATATATTATTAAAAGAGTCTCTAGTCTGATTGATCATATTAAATCTAATAGTTTGATTTAGATAATATTTGATAGCATCATTATTGATAGTAGGTATATCATATCCCTTTAATACTTGATAACCATAGCTAGTATTGTTATAATCATTTAATAATGCTCTTCTATGCTTATATATAATGCCATTATCTTCAGAACCTAGATAATGTATTGCTAACATCAATTGCTTATCAAAAGACCATGTATTGTTTGATGATAAAGATAGATAAGGATATACTATGAATTTTGGATTGTATCTAACAACCTCAAAATCAGTTAATATTCTATTAATAGATCTATCAATATATCCATTATTACTATTACTATAATCATTACATATTGTATCTTCTTCAGTTATTGAACAATGATTACTATAATGATAGTAATGATAAGGAGTTTTATACTCAATTACAGCATTAATAGTATAATAGCCATAATCTATATCATTATCAGTCTTAATAGTAGCGTTTAAAGGCAGATCAAATAGATACTCATTAGCATTAATTGATACATTATCAGGAATAATAGCATAAGCATTAGTTATATAAGAAGGATTACTATCATCAATATACATTAAAGTAACATTAGCATGATAAGCATAACTATCTCCTTTATATAATGTTAGATCATTATTTGATAATGGATATCTATCATATATGATATATTTACTGCTATTAATGCTAATATCAACATACCAATAGCATGCATTACCATATCCATATCCATAACTATTATCATAATCATATGAATAATCATAAGCATAGCAGTATTTATAATTAAAATTATCATCATAATAATAACAGTCTTCTCTATAATAATCAAAGTTATCATTAGAGTAATTATCATAGAAGCATTCTATATCATCATTAGCATATTGCTCATAATAATGAGCATAAGCATAATCTATCATTACTATCAATATTAATAACAGTATCCTCACATAATATAATATCTAGTTCTAAGATCTCTCAACACATTTTCAATCTTTAAGCCTTTTAATATGCTTTCTAATGCTATAGTATCAATAGCAGTATATCTAGAATTGAACGAATATTTTATCAATTGTTTATCATTACTCCATATTGGGATATTCAACTTTAATGCTAATGCTATGAATGGAGAGTCATAGATATCAAAACTTGCTATTAATTCTGCTTCCTTCATATACTCTTTAGCATCTAATAATACTATTCTATCCCTTGCTTGATCCATTATATATCTAAACAACTCTTCTGAAACCTTACCTATTATCATATCTTTATACTTCTCTATCTCTTCTAACAATAAACTTAGCATAGAATTCTAACCTAGGATTGAAGAATAGTTTTCTAACCCTATTATCTTTAAGCATAGATGCTATAAGCTTATTTGTATCTATTATTACTCTCATCTTCATACAATCCTTTCTTTATAATCTTATCAATTGTCATTATATCATCTTCTGTTAGTTTGCTATCTTCTGCTAGTTTATCTGCTACTAACAATTTTAATAGATACCTTCTAGCATCATCTATAAATATATCTTCTATAATATCCTTAAGGCTAGGATCCTTCTCTAATAGAACTGCTATCTCTTCTGGAACATCGATACTTATGCTCTTCATAATTGATATTATCAATAATCATTATAAATCTATTTTGTTATAAATAAAGAAGGATTTATTCTATTGACTCTAGATATGCTATCTCTTCCTCTTTATAGATCAACCTTCTTATCTTCTTATATTCATCTATGCTATTAGGTATCATCCTTCTCTCATTATATAATGATGTTAGGAATAGCATTAGATAAGGATGAAAGATATAAGATGATAATTGATCCTAGTATAGCATTAGATGCAATAATCATATTTGCTTTCAAATATCATTATAGTATACATGCAGATATAGTTAGAGATGATAGAGAGCATAATGCTATCATGCTTATAATAAAGAATAAGGATAAACAATCAATACATATAAGCAAGAGAGCTAGAATGCTTATTGAGCAAACATTATAATATTATCTCTTTATAGATATCAGAGTCTAAATGTTGGATAGGAATAATCTTGTTATAAGTTATCCATCTTCTATTTCCACAATAAGTTCCTTCACTCTTTACTATCTCATACCTATCATTATTTGCATAGAACCAGCGTTTAAGCTTATTAACATTTATCAATAAACCTCTACTTAATAACTCGTTATTCTCTTGCCATAGATATAGCAAATAATCAGCTTTTATAGCATAAAAATTACCATCATGCTTCTTATTATTACTATCAATATGATATAACTCTATTAAAATATCTCTCATATAGTATCTATCATCTCTTATCTTCTTTTGAACTGTTATGATTCTATCATCTTTTATTAGATAGTAATCAATGCCTAATCTTTGTAATATTATGCCATAACCTTTATTCTCTATGCTATAGCATTCAGCATTAAAGTATTCAGATAAGAATTCTATAACTCTATCCTCATCTATATCGCTATCCTTTAGATCTTTGATAAATGATCTCATCAATAAATAATCAAGATAACAAAAAATTATTGATAGATAGATTCCATCATCTTTTTAAGTTCCTCTAATGGTAAAGTTGGCGATGATATACTATAGTATACATGCTCATTCTGGTCTATCATAGCTATTGCAGCATCATAACTAGTTTCTCCTATTATCCTTTTAGTGCCATTATCAAATATCAACACCGTATTCTTTACTCCTGCCTCCCAACCCATTGCTGGGTTACCATTAATCTCAAATATTTGGACTAAATTACCTCTCTGAGAATTTGCTTTAAAATCTAGAAATGTTTCTATGCCTTTCTCTATATTTGGATTATCTTTCTCAGCAACAAAGATTATACCATCACGTATAAACTCATCTCTATTTATTGGTCTATAATCAAGTTCAAGTGTGGAAGGAGGAGCATTGGAATATGTATATAGTTCATATCCATCTGGTATATATTTTGGAACTCTGAAACTTTCTATATAATCAGTATTATTCTGATTGTATATGCTCCCTTCCATTGGTAATTTAGCAGATTCTGTATAGGTTAATGAGTATAATGCTATAGTAATACCAGCAATTATTACCATGCTAATAATTATTATATTGCTATTCAACCCCAATTGCCACCTCTATATAACCATTGATCACTAACATCACCTGTACACTCATGTTGTGTAGTAGCATCTACTATTAATTGATTTATTGAATTTCCAGATAATGGATACTCAAAACCTAATGTACTAGGAAGTTCTTTACATTTCTTTAGATTAACTATTGATTGGAAGTATTGGTATTGTGTATCTGTATTTCTCTTCAATTGAAGATCTTTAAAATTACCATATACACTATTAGCATTATTCCCCCATGATGTAGCACCTGCTAGAGTAATTGGGTTACAAGTACTACAATCATAACTTCCTTTTGTTATACCATTTATCTTCCAATAATATGTTGTAGAGGAAGTGTTAGGTGTAACAACCTCTGCTGTATACCAGTTTGTCGGAGAACCTCCTAATATGTAATGCACATCATCATTCAAACCTTCATCAAAATATCCAGTATAATATATAGCCCCATTACCAAAATCTACATGCCCTATACCAATTGATAGCTTTGGATTAGCAGTAGTAAATAGATATATCATTCTATCTACATGATCAGTAGTAGAGCTAGCATATGGATATATTTTGCCTTTTACCCCTAAAATTTCACTGAATGAACCACTAGGTTTTATTGCATGATAACCATATTGTTGTACTGCATAAGATATTGTAGGTATTAACAACAATGCTATAGTTACTATTCCTAGCATCTTTATCATATTATTGTACTGCATTAATCTATTATTCAAAGAACCTATATATATATATAACGAAATTAATATCAATAATTAACCTTAAATAGTAAAATAGTAATCATATTATCAATTATAATATTTATAATCAAGATAGTTCTAATCCATAACTATCCCAATTCTTTCTCTTATTCCTAGCAAATAACTCTAGATAGTTAGCATTAGGATACATACTCTCAATAATATCATATACTATCTCTGGTTTCTTGCCGCTTTGTTGAATAACTGTTTCTATCTATGAATTCTCTTTTGAAAGCACGCTGTATCTGTATAATATATAATGAATAATAAGGGAAAACCAATGCCACTTTTAATAAAAATGAATAAAATATTTTTAACTATTTCTAGCCTCCTCTATCATTGCTATCAATTTATCTAATGGTATATCTCCATACTTTGGATTATGTGCGATATTATTCTCGTCTATACTGAACTTTCCTTGATAACCTCTATAAAGATATGCATCTCCGTATATATCGCTAGAATTACCAGCATGATTCAAGAATAATAAAACCTTTCCTTTTGATGTCTCATTCAATAACTCATCATACTCACTAGATGTATATTTCTCATTACCCATTACAGCAACCTTAACTTTATTACTACTATAATTACCAGCAACTATCTTATCTATATTAACATTAAAGTATGTTATAGGATATCTTGTCTTATACCCTTCATGAAATATTGAGGAATATATACCTTCTACTCTGCCTATTATTATAAGATCACTCTTTGCTAAATCTTCAATTGTTAATGGTATATATGATGTATGAATACTCCCTCCAGAGAATGTATCAGTGAACATGAATATTATTAGCAATGGTATTATTGATAGAGCAGCTATAATTGCCAACAATGTTTTCTTACTAATACTACTCATATATATCACCCATATATGTTACTAACACTAGAACTAGTATGAGAATCTATACCATTCCAGCGATTGCAGTCATAGCTTGGATGCATTACAGTAAAAGGATAATCATTAAACTCAACATAGTGACCCCATTCATGTCTTGCTACATAATCTAATGTATAACCATATGTACTTCCATTGCATTCTGGTGCTGTTTTAAAATTATATTTAGTATTAATTATCATATCAGCATCTACTATATAACCAAACTGATATTGTGATACTACCTTACCTAGCCAGTCAGTATTATGATATTCACCAGTAACCCAGTTATTACAACTACTAACTCTATTTAATGTGAATTGAGATGGGAGGTTATTCCAAGAAGCCCTACCTTGATCTAACTCGCTTGCAACTTTACTGAATTGATTTGTACTGCCATCTATATTTACATTCTTTAAACTATAAGAGTCATAACACACATTAATGGTAGAGAATAACCATCTATGTCCAGTATAATAATGTGTGGAATATGCTTCTTCTGCAACTACTATATTTATAGCAACTAATGCTGCCAGCATTATATATAGTTTGAAGTTACTGTTCTTCATTAACAATATTATTCAAAGAACCGATATATATATATATAACGAAATTAATGTTAATAATTAACCTTAAATAGTAAAATAATAATCATATTATCGGTTATAATATTTATAATCAAGATAGTTCTAATCCATAACTATCCCAATTCTCTCTCTTATTCCTAGCAAATAACTCTAGATAGTTAGCATTAGGATACATACTCTCAATAATATCATATACTATTAATGGCTTCTTACTATGTATGCTTCTATTATGATAGATAACAGATTCTGGTCTATTACTTTCTAATGGTACTATATTGCCTTTAACTGCTATTAATAATAACTCATGCTTGCTTCTAACATAATATCCTAATCCAATCTTATCCTTAATCCATACCATGTTTGTCTTATATTCAAAGTTCCATGCTTCTATAACCTTTAATGCTTCTCTTAATTTAGGATTTGGACACCATAAGAATAGTATAGCATTATCATCTATCTTATCCTCTAAATTATTATCCTTTAAGAAATTATAGATCTGATCATCTGTTAATGTCTTATAATGAATGCTAGGATTACCTCTTAATTTAATATCATAATCATAAGGAGGGTCTGCTAGTATAACATTATACTTTTTATTACCATCCGTATGAAGTTTAGGTTTAAGATTGTTATTCATGTTCATTAATCTCTTTGCTTCTCCATAAGCATGGTTTATCGATACCTCTCTTTTGAGGAGTTTATTGAACTGATCTGGAGAATGTTTCTTTATAAATTTGAATCTAGCATAAGTATCATAAGCTAAACCTACTTCCTTTGCTACTAGTTTTGCTGACTTGCCTTTTTCTAATGTGGTATCTGATTCAGATACCACATTAATTGCTTTAAACCCTTTCTCACCTTTACTTGGGATCGTTGCTTCTTGCCTCTTCTTAGCTCTCTCTGCTTTTATCTCTTCTAACTTCTCTGCTAATAAGCATTTATCTATTGCATCTAACTGCCTCCTCTTCAGATTAAGTTTTATAACTAATTCTTTATCCTCTATCTCATCTAGAGTATCTATAACCTTAACCTCTGGTTCTATCCCTAACTCATTGCATATATTATATCTGTTATAACCATCAATAATTACACCCTTCTTATTTACAATAATAGGGTATTTCATACCATCATTCTTTATAGACTCTTTTAATGCATTACATTCATCATTACTTAATCTAGGTAATAATGCTTTATACTCTTCATTAATAATTAAATTCATTCTATAAGATAATAAAAAAGATAGGGTTAGAATATGATATTGATATCCCCTTCTATATTGTTATTATTAAGAAACTCTAATAACTTATCTCTATTATTGAATTTAAGATATAATTCTGCTTCTATCTTATCTGGCATATCCTTTCTATTTAAGAAGTTAATTGCCTCTATACTATTGCTAATATACCTATTCCATATCAGTTTATTCCTCTTCCTTAATGATATTATATTATCACATCTAGGACATCTGCTAATATCATAGTTATAATAATTCTTAGCATTATCATCTAGAGAGATGTAGTTATGCTTAGATAATCACAAATAGCGTGATGTTATGCGTGATAATTTTAAAAATCAAAAATCCTTCATAAGCTCACGCATAAGCTATATCACACTTTTACCTTAGCTTAAGCATAAGCTATGCTTAGTTTATTCATAAGCTACTAACATGAGATTCTAACGGTTAGCCGTATTTTATTATTTGATTATATTATTACCGTATATATATCCCTAGGACTGCTATTAAGATTGATAAATAACTGTTATCTTTAATAATTTCATGGGTTTAGGTGCTGATCTATTATGCCCAGTAGGATTTTGCTGGTTAGGAGAAGCATTTGATGGATTATTCATAGTATTAGATTCGCTTATTCAGATATTAATACAAGGCATAGAAGCGTGGGGTATCTTATACATGCTTTATTGGATATGGTTAGTAATAAGAGCTATAAGAGAAGGTAACCCAGAACCATTAATTAATCATATACTAACAGTATGGCATGTTATATCAAGTATTGCTAATGCATTCATTAACTTCTTCAAATTGATTAGACCATGGTGAGAGTATGCTATTCAAGAAAAAGAACTCAATAAGGGTATTGATAAGGAATGGTAAGATAATTAAACTTGCTAAAGGCTTTATTGATGGTAAGACTATAGTAGCAGATGGCAAGGTATGGACTTTAGATAAGATAAATCCTTATACTCTAATAGAAGGCATTAAGAAGGATGAGTTAGTAATATTAGATGAGAATAACCATATAGAGTATAGGTTTAAAGATTTGAATATAGAACCAACGCTAACAGATCCTAAAACCCTTAAAGTATTTACTAATAGCATGCTGATAAGAAAATTGTTAGGAATAAAACAAGACCCATTCATTAGCATAATGATATTCTTTATGGGTATGTTTGTATTAATGATATTGCAACAATATATCCCTAGCCTGACTAATCCATAGGTGATATTATGAAAGAAGATAACCCATGGGAGAGTAATACAATAGCAATAAAAGCATTAACTAATCCTAATGATAATGAAGTTTTAAATCTAACAGAATTGAATGCTGGAGAGATTAGCCTATTAGCAAATCTATTAACATTATCAAAAGCTTTAGATAGCGAATTATTGAGAGACATGGCTATAAATTATGCTAGACTAAAAAGGAGTAAAGAGAGAAAGGGAGAAAGAGCATTGATAAATGCATTAGGTAGAGGCATGAGTAGGTTAATGCAGAATATACAGATGCAGAGGTATAAGACAATAAGATCTAACATAGATGAAGGTTATGAAGAGTGAGAGATTAGAAGAGTTAAGGAAGCAAGAAAGAGTATTAGCAAGACTAATCAAGAATTGGTATTATAACGATGAATTTAGATTTGTAGTAATATAT
Source organism: Candidatus Nitrosocaldaceae archaeon (assembly GCA_026002835.1). The sequence continues at coordinate 9,558 of BPGC01000007.1, read as the reverse complement.
GGGACTGGTGGAGTAGGAAAGAGTAGTTATGCTATTCAATCATTAAAGCAAGTAGATAAGAATTATAGAGAGTGTATAGTCTTTAAGCCTAGCGAGTTTATAGATAAGATTAGATGGCTTAGAGAACATAATAAAAGGATACCAGCATTGATATGGGATGATATTGGTGTATGGATGTATAATTTAGATTTTAACGATCCATTTGTAAAATCTGCAGTTAAATTCTTTAATGTTGCTAGAACTGTAGTAGGTGCAATTATTGGGACTACAATAAGCCTTAGGATGCTAGTAAGTAATTTGAGAGCTATGGATATGCTAACTATAAAATGTGTATATAAGAGAGATGATAAGAGCGTATCATTAGCAAAAGGTTATGTTAGTAGCATGCAAGCAAATTTGATGAGGCTTGTTAAATTAACATTTGAAGACTTGTATCCTAGGTTTATGGAAGATGATGATTATGAATGGTATAGAGATGTTAGGAAAAGATATGCAGATGAAGCATTAGCTAAGATGTTGGAAAGCATCACGAAAGCGTAATATCAAGTTCTCTCTTAGTTTTATTATACGTTATTCTTATACGTTTTTCTACAATTTTGCCATTGGCAGATGAAACTCTTATTTTACCAGTTAACTTGTCTACTTTATTAACTTCTGCTAACAACTTGCATTCTTCAGCTCTTGTATAACCATGTTCAGTAGGAACAACTATTACATTATCTATATCTTTATCTTCTCTCTTAAATGAGCCGGTAGAGTCTATTTCTCCGATTTGTGTTAATAAAGCACATAAGTCGATATCACGTTTATCACCTATGTTAATAGTTACAGTAGATAATTGCCCTACCCAACTTAATTGATACGATTCATTTGTATCATCTAATTCTAACCAAACAACGCAATTGTCTGCTGGTGCATTAAGAAATGATTTTTGTTTATTAAACACTCTTAACCTATAAGCTTTTGCTAAAGTAACAAGCCTTTGATTAGGAAATATCATAAAAGTACGACGTCGCGGCCAACCTGACAAATATATAATAAAGGTTTCTTTAACTGTCGCAATCTCAAGCTTAGGTTCTCTTAATTTATCATATACTAGTCTAGTAATAAATGCAAATATAGCACCAATAACTACCGATATAAAATCAAATTCGACCAACCTATATCCTTTTAATATATATTTAAATTTAACTGTTACTTTTTAATAATTATGAGATGGAAGATAATAAAAAGAGAGGAATAAGATGGAAGATAAAGAGATTTGCAATACTTAGCATAGCGAGCATTCTAGGCATATTCGGATTAGGAAGCAACTTGGCATTTGCTCAAACATCAACCACAAATATGGATATGACACCGTTAGTAAGTGTAATTATAGCAGTAATTCCAGCATTTGTAATGATAGCACTACTTGATAAGCTGATAGGAAAGCTAAAGTAGAGGTGATAAAAACGAAGCCCAACGCTGTGCTAGCAATCGCAATAACTGCATTAATGCTTTCAGCACCTATAGCATTTGCTTTACCAGCACCTATTAACTTTCAGAGATCTATAACATGGGATGTATTCAATAGCACAACTGCTACAGTATATGAATTAGATAATCCACAAAATGCACCATTTGAAGTATTCTTAAACAATAGATTAACCTATGGAGATACTGGAACGTTAGGAGCTATAATCAAATTACAAGATGCTACTACTGGTTCAATGAATGCATTAGAGATCATAGTCTACAATACTAAAGCGATAGATATCAATTGGACTGACAAAGAGACTAGTAGCACTACTAAGATAGGAGGTATTGATGGAACTGAATTACAAGAGATACCTAGAGAGATAACAATAACAAATAGTGGAACTTCATTAAGCGTTAGTCTAGGAGATGGAACATTAGTAGTTGAAGACTTTGTATTACCTAGCGATTTTAAGATAGTAGCAGTTAGTGCTTATGGTAACGATTCTGTTAATCAAGTAGCAACAGATGGATACTATACTGTATATATTGGTGGATTGAATCCAGCAGTTAGCGTTAATGCCAGCATGAACTCATTAATGCCAATAATAATAGCACTAGCAAGTATGACTATACTAGTAGGATTAGTAGTAAGGTTAAGAAATAGACTCTAACATTTATTTTTTAAATGATAATGTATTTATTTGTTTTTTTAATATCAAGGATATATGTCAAACAGTAATAATGATATTACAGCATATTATACCGCAGCATCAATTCTTATAACACTAGGTGGAGTTGCACTCACATTTATGCCAATAGTTAATGATATAGGTTTGAGATTAATATATGCAGTCTTTGCAACCATTCTTATGGTAATAGGCGCTAGTCTTTTTTTAATAGCTAGATGGAAAAGTGCCAATATTAAACAATAAGATACGTTGGAATAGAAATTGATAATAAAATACTGTTAATACAACCTTCAACTTTTTATTTAACAGTTACCAATTATAATATATGCATAATCTATTTGCTTTAATAATACCGTTATTACTAATCTCTAATACTTATACCATTCTTTATTATGATACAAGCGATAATTTGTCTATAAGACTCTATTTAAGAGATAATAGAATAGCATTTGTAGAATTTATAGAATCAGATAGCGAATTAGTAGGTAAGACCATAAATTATCTTAGTATTTATTTAGAGAAAGATGGCTCTCCAGTAGGAGAGGTTTTAATAGGAGTATTTGACTCAGCATTAAACCTTAAACATGAAATTGGAAGATTAGAGGCTAGCACATTTGACTGGTATTCTAAAAGATATGAATTCTATTTTAGCAATTATACCATACAAGCAAATGATATGATAGGAATAAAATACATGCAAGGAACTAGTAGCAATACAGTAGTAACATATGAAACTAACAATGTTATAAATAATGCTTATCTAATGTATCATAACGGAACTCAATGGTTCGCAGTTCCTAATAGAGAACTAGGATTATTAGAGATAGGCTATAAATCTCAAAAAGTAGAGTTTAATGAAGCATTAGCATACCAATATATTATTAGTAATTATAATACTACATTAGGCTTAATAAAAGAGAGTGAAACTATAGATAAATACTGGTTATGGACTGATAACTTGTTAGCAAGCCATGTATTAAGAGATTACGATTATCAGATTGCTAGCAATATAACGAATACTATTAGATATTATAACGAGCAATACGATTTAGACTATAGACATCCAATAGGTGCATTATTAGACCAAATAGCATACTTTAATGCAGTAACTAACAAACAAGTTATAGACAATGTATGGTATTCAGATAGTGATGGTATAGAATTAGAATGTAAGGATTATGCTGATATAGCATTCTATAAAGCAATATACTATTACAAAGCACAAAAATACGATCTAGCATTAAAATGCTATACTCAAGGAAATAATATGTTTGATGGTATAGGGTTTAAAGATAAAGCCTATTATACAGATGGTTACTATACAACTTATAAACTAGCATTATGGAAGTTAGCAAGCGATCTAACTGGATATGGAAATGCTACTGAAGCATTAAAGATTATTCCTTATTTACAAAATAGTAAGACTGGTGGCATATATACCCATTATACTTCAGATCTAAAGCCAGTAGGCTTAACTAATACAGAGACTACAGCATTAATAATAATGGCTTATAATAGTGAGCCTAAAGCAATTAAAGGTAATGAAGATGATAATACAGTAAAGATCTTAGTATTGGGAACTATATTATCTGCTATTACCGCATTCTTTATAAGGAAGATAACTAGTTAGCAGTAATTCTTAACATATTCATTAAACTTAATTTATCACAAACTATGTGATAATTATTTGATAAAATAGTGCTGATTTCTAGTTAAAATAATTTAATATCAAACAAGGAATGCAAATGCTTATGTCAAGAATGTGATTATCAAACTATTGAAGCGATAGTTAGTAAAGATAGGTATAGAGTAGAATGTAGTAGATGCAAATTTAAGAAGATAGTAAAAGATTATGAGGCTGCTAGAATAGAACTCAATGCCCATTTTGAGAAAACTAACCATTCAGTAGTTTTAAAGGTAGATGATTATGAAGGATAAAGATATTACAAAGTATATAGACGAAATTAGAATAGGCTTAGCACAAGAATTAGCTGCTAAAATATCTAATAGAGAACTCAATAGAGAGTTATTAGCAGATACATTTGCTACAATATTAGTAAGCAAGATACTATTAGACCATATAGAGAAAGAGATAACATGGAATGAGATAGAATTAGCAAAAGAGAATGTTATCAAATTGCAACATTACATTACCGATCTTTTAGCATTGCTAGATAAAGGTGCTAATAATGGGTGCTAGGATAATAGAGTTAAGATATATTAGACATAAGTTAGCAAAGAACCCTTATTGTAACAATTGCAATACTAATCTTTTAAGACATACTTATCTAGTTAGCAAATCTGGTAAGTATAGGTATAAGTATTATTGTATTAATTGTGCTATAAGATTACATATCTTACCCTTGCCCTTAGATTGCCCTTACCCTATTAATCTATCGAAAATTTTAGAAGATAATACTTTTGTTAAAACGTGATATATTTGAACCCTAGTTTACAATATCACAATGTTTAATGCTCTAGATATTCATAATTACATCTTCTACATACTATCCTTATTGCACCTTGAAATTTTATCTTCTCTTCTAATGGTAATTCTATATACTCATCTTTGCTTATGATTGTATTAACCCTTTCTACCATCATGATATAAGTATACAAATATGACAAATCAACAATAAAAAATCCTCACACAAATTGAGTATTTTATGTGAGGAAATCTTACTACAAATTGAATGTTTTGTGGTAAGATCTCATAGTATAAAATAATAATAGGCTTTAGAAAGATATGCGTTGTAACTCTTCTTTACTATATGTAGAAGTACTTAGAATTATAACCTTTACCAAACCTATACTGAGATTCTTGTAATTGAATTTATACATTTTATACCTCATTGGTTCTAACAAACCTCTTTCCTTAAGTTCATGTATAGAGTTCCATCTTGTTCGTCTATCAGCATGTAAAAGTTCCAAACATAAACCTGTATAACTATATGCCTTTATTACTTCATCAACTCCTACTATAACATCTTCTCCTTTTATAATATCCTTCTTATATGCAAATATGAATAGGCATAATATAGTAGCAGATAGTTTATACCTTAACTTTAATACTCTCTTAACAAATGCTTCTATACTATTAATATATACTATAGTATGTGATGGATAGAGTATATTCTTCTTATACAAGTTTGTTAATGCTTTAAAGAACCCTTCTATATCATATAACCTTACCATCTCAACTCTTAGAGTAGAGTATCTTACCTCTTTAATCTCATTATCAATAAAATATTTGAGTATAGAATCTTCTATCTCCATTACATCTCACCTATCTCTATACCATGCTTTCTACAGAACTTGTTAGTAGCATTTTTAATCTTCTTAATAAACTTCATAACTAACTCTCTCTGCTCTTCTGGATATAGTAATATTATCTTCAACTCAACTTTAGAAAACTTCTCTTCTATAGGTTCATAACCTTTTTCATCTTCTGATTTATCTTCATTAGTTGATATGTTATTATTCTCTTCTTCTTTATTCTCTTCTATTACAGCTATACTTGCCTTTGAACCTTCCATCTGTTTTGCTGCATAAGAATCTCTTCTTGCTTTATACTCTTCCCATTCTCTCTTCCTCTCTTCCTCTTCTTTCTCTTTAACTAACTTCTCTACAATCATCTTTACTCCTTTTGGGTCTGGTATATGCAATATGCTTGCTTCAGTATTTGTAAAATCATGTATTATATCTTTGATATTGATAACTATACCATTCTCCTTTAACCTTTCAATAGCATCTCTTATGCCTATAAGTAGTGTGTCGAATAACTGATAGATCACTAGCAACATAAAAGATATTGATCACCATTATAATTAAGATGATATGCCTAGAGATTGGAAATCGTATAATGAAGCATTAGTAAGAAGAGGAGAGATATTATTATCATTAGATTTCATTAATAATTGGGATAAGGAATTAGAAGAGATGAATAAAGGTAAAGAAGGCAAACCTTATCAATATCCTAACTCATTCATATCATTACTAGCAATAATACATGCATATCTATTACCATATAGACAGTTAGAAGGTTTCATTAGAGCATTAAGCAATTATACTAACATTAAGGTTCCAGATTATACTAGCATAGCATGGAGAGTTAATAGATTAAATGTTAAGATGGATAATAATATCAATACAAATGAACCTATTATTATAGTAGTAGATTCTTCTGGTATTAAAGTAGCTAATAGAGGAGAATGGATGAATAAGAAATGGAAGGTAAGAAGAGGATTTATAAAGATGCATATAGCTGTTGATATCAAAAATAAGAAGATAATAGCATTAGAGATAACTAGAGAAGATGTTCATGATAATAAGAAGTTTAAAGACCTTATAGATAATATAGATGCTAAAATAGATAAGGTTATAGTTGATGGAGCATATGATAGTAATGATAACTTTAATTATCTAACAGATAAAGGTATAGAACCAGTAATTAGAGTAAGAAGTAATTCTATAATCAATAATAGTATAAGGGATATGCATGTATTAGATCAATTGAGTGATTATACTAGATGGAAGCATAAGCATGATTATGGTAAGAGATGGATAGCAGAATCTGTATTCTCATCATTTAAGAGAATGTTTGGAGAGTATATTAAATCAGTAAGATGGGATAATATGGTTAAAGAGTTGATGGTTAAAGCAAGTGCATATAACTTGTTTATATCTATGAGTAATGGATATGGTTAAGAGATATATGATATGTACTCTGTTAATGAGTTATTCAACACAGCACCTATAAGGATAGTTATATGTAATAATACAGGTCTGTTTATTTCTAACTCTCTAACATATTGCTCTAACTCTTCTAATATGCTATTATCTATATCTTTAGCATACTCTAGTATATCGTATATTCCCTCTGGCAATATATCTTCAGTAATTACACCTTCTTTGTATAGCAATAATAATTTGAATGGGTCTAAGCAATTCCTAATGTTATTCTCTATATAGCATTTCCATAACTCCTTCTCATTATCAACTTCTGCTATTATTCTATAATCTCTTGCTTTCTCTAATAATAGAGGATCATCTATACAATATAGTTCATTATTGTATTTTACAGCATTAACAATATCTTTATCTTGAAATCCTCTTAATGTTATCCTTTCTAATGTCTTCATATATAACCACCTACCTCTCTTACAATCTTTATAGCACTAAAAGCTCCAAACCTCTTTGCTACTTTGCTAATTACTTCTATATCATAGATATGATTGCTCTTCTCATCTGATCTGCTAAAATTTAGTTCAGATACCTCTTTAATCATATCTTCATCTATCTTTAATCTATACTTCCTTGCTATCTCTAATAATGCTAGTTTTATTGCTGTTAGCCTATCTTTATCATCCTTAACATATCTATTGTATAAGGTTAATACCTCTATGCTTATAACTTCTGTTAGATTTAATCTTTGACATATATTGCTAATTATGCTAATATCTTCCCTCTCTCCTTTATTTATGCTACCTAAACCATATTGCCATAGGGTTGCTTTACCATGAGGATCTCTATAATCTTCAATAATCTCTTCTCTATCTAATACTATACCGCATTCTCTACATACAATCTCTCCTTCTACTTCTATTGGTTTATGCTTATGCATCCTATTATATAATAGTCTGAGAGTTGCTAGCAATAGTTTGAAGATGCTCATAGCATTCATATCTATCATAAGTTTATAATAAATGCTAACATTTAAATTTTATTATAAATCTATAATAAATATGCCTAAAGGTTGGAAAGGTGCTATGATAAGAGAAGAGATATACAATAAAGCAAAGCTTCTCTTTGAAGCAGAGAAGCATAGGGTAAAAGCAAGAACATTTACAGATTGGCTTAATAATATACTATTTGAATTACTTGAAGAGAGGGAAGTATTATCTAGGAAAGCACCAGCATTAGAGTTTTTAGATATAGCAAGCGATGGTTCAATAGTAATAAAGGATCACTTTGAAGATAGAGTAGTAGAAGTAGAACCACATGGAGATAAGAGATTGTTATATTGTAGATATTGTGAGAAAGATGATTGTTTGCATGTAGGATTCTGCTTTGCTATTAGAGAGGTTCATGAAGAGTTAAGGAATAGAGGCTTCAAACTGCCTAGAGATATAGCATAATTATCTATTGATGAAAGAGCTTAAAGAGTTGAGTAATGAAGAATTAAAAGAGTTGATAATAAAAAAGATAGAAAGGATAGAAGAGTTACTTAAGGTCTAATCTCCTTAATATCTCATATACTATTTCTTTCAGTTCTTTAACTTCTCTCTCAAGTTCAGTAGTATTAGTAATATAATCCTCATCTGTATCTAAACCACACTTTATACAGAACTTACTATTAGGACTTAATACCTCTTTACATCTTCTACATCTAACTATCTTTAATCTTGATTCTTCTCTATGCTCTTCTAAACCAGCTATGCTTGCTAGTGTATTATCTATGTTTATACCAGATAGATGAATGTATTTTTGGACAACTTTAGTTCCTAGCCTCCAACCAAAGTATGAACATAATTGAGCTTCAGTCATCTTATTTGCTAGATGAGTAGCTCTGCTATGTCTTAGTATGTATAATCTGCTTCTCTTCTTAATGTTTGCTAACCTCATTATTTTTTCAAACATCTTCTCAGATGCTCTTAATCCTATAGGTTTGAATTTATGATTAGTTGCCTCAGATAACCATAGGTATGCTTCTCTATCATTCTTATATGGATGTATATTCAGCCATTCTTTTAATAATGATACATATACTACTACCCTAGTTATCCTCTCTCCTGTTTTGCCTCTAACTATTATCTTTGCTCCTAGTCTATCAAACAGTATATCTTTTAGTTTGATATTCAATAGCTCTTCAGGTCTTGCTCCAGTCTCATAGCCAACAGCTATAAACGCTTTTCTTTGTATAGTATCTGCTGTATCTATTAGCAACTCTATCTCTTCTTCTGTTAGAAAATCGTCATAGGATAATGCATTCTTTTCCATCCTCTTATCTTTGCTTATATTCTTTATCCATGATACTTGTTCTGGATAATACTCATTATTTCCATATAGAACTTTATAGAAGTATTTTAGTACTTGTCTAAACTTTATTATAGTTGAAGGACTATAGTTTCTATTATCTATCTCCTCTATTACCCTCTTAATATCCTCTTTAGTAGCATTGCTAAAGTCTTTAGAGAGTATTCTTACTAACCTCTAGCAGTATAGTTATACACCTTATTATCCATAGAGATGCTTTGCCACTCTCTTGCATATGCTCTACAAACTTTAAGATACTGTTTGCATTCCTATCCTCTTTCGCTTTCTCTATCCAATACCTTAGTCTATCTTCCCTCTTATAGAGATCTCTCCTCATCATAGAATAATTACTCCTACGAACTGTGGAATCAATGGG
>BPGC01000006.1 GCA_026002835.1 Candidatus Nitrosocaldaceae archaeon | reverse complement strand
AAAGATATATTGATAGGATTATCATTTGCTCCTATTTTATCATCATTAGTAATAACAGCTGGTATAGCATTGCTAAATAGTAGCAACTTTGATCCATTACAATATTGGATGGCTAGTATATCTATAGGATTATTAGCAACAATGATACCTAGCATAACTGCTCCTATAGTAGGATCAATAATTAGTCAATTAACAACTATTGGTTCTGCTGCTATATTATCTGGTTTATATATTGGCTCACAAGCAGTAATAGGAGGTATAAGAGTGCAAGTTTATCAATAAATACAGCAATACAATCTGGTATTCCTTTTACTTCATTAGCTATGGCTAAATCTGCTATAAGTGGTTTAGGTAGAGGAGCAATTTATGGAACAACTACTGGTATTATACATTCAGCAAGTGAAGCATTATCAGCTACTGGTTTTAATAAACTATCATATCCTATACAGAGAGCTGAATATAGGCTAAATAGAAGCAAAGAAGGAGAAAGGAGAGATTGAAGCACTTATAGAAATTATTAGCAATAATTGAGACTTCAAAGAAAGAGTATAAGAGAGCAAAACGAGAACTAACAAGATATAAAGCAAAGTTAGTAGAGTTATTAAAGATAGCATAGCTTGAAGAGATTGTTAAGAGGATAGAGTTCATAGTTGATAGAATAGATAAAGACAAAGATAATTTCATAGTTTATATAAGAAAGGAAGGAGAGATAGAAAATGCATATTTGATACCATCGAACATAGGCAAGTATTTACAAGAGGTATTTGATAAAGATAAGGCTATTTATGAGTGCTACTGTTGATTATCAATTATTAAAGAGAGAACTAGCATTAGAAGAACCAGCATACATAGATATAGAATCACCTTTTGCTATTGATAATAGATTAGTATTCTTTACTAGCAATTATAAACTTAACAAGGATAATATGGATGATGAGGATACAATAATTAAAGTTGCTAATACTATTGATAACATATTAAATAAGAATGAGAGAGGATTAGTATTAGTAACCTCTTATTAGCAAACAATATCTATTGGAATATCAGCAATAAAGATAGGATACTATTAACAGATGATATAGAGATATCTATGTAGATTTATAATAATTGCTAAGACTCCATATCTAGATCTATCAGATAAGAGAGTTAGAGAGAAGAGTAAGGATAGGGATTGGTATGAAGGACATGCTATAATGCGTTTAATACAAGGTTCTGGTAGAGGTGTTAGGAATGATAATGATTAATTTTTATTATTCTATGAATGAGGAGTTATATTGTAAAGAAAGAGGTAAAGAAGAGATGTAATTATGAGATACTGCTGATAGAAGAGATAGCAGATAAATCCTATAGAGGTTAGAAATGTTAAAGAAGAATACTGAATATTAAGCAACTATCAAGCATGTGATTGTATAGCATTTGAGAGTATAATAACTGTAAGCATTTAGAAGCAGTTAGACAATAGTTAGAATAAACTCCTAATATTTTTATATATGATTATACTAATAATTAAAGATAGTTCTACTATGTATGAATTAGGGATTTGGATCAAAACATTAATATCTCTCCTCGCCCATACAAATGTATAAACAAAATTATTTCATGAAAAATATTAATAGGATTAAAAGTTAAAATGTTAAAATATTGGATAGAGAATATCAATAATTGAGCATATTAACTTAATCTAGTAAAAATCATTAACATTTATTACTAATAGCATTTAACATAGATCAATATATTATTTAGTATGGTTAATTATCGAAAATTAATAGAATAAGACATGACCAAGTATGTGTAGAACTTACATATACATGTGAAGGCAGTTATATTAGCTGGAGGCTTAGGAACTAGGATGCAGCCATATACATTCTTTATGCCAAAACCAATGCTTCCTATAGCAGACAAACCTTTACTTGAACATATAATATATTGGCTTAAGAATAATGGTATTAATGATATAGTTATATGTATAAGTTATCTAGGCAAGACTATAGAAGAGTATTTTAGCAATGGAAAAGAGTTAGGTGTTAATATAGAGTATGCTAGAAGCGAGAGACCATTAGGCACAGCTGGACAGTTAAAGAGTGCTGAAATATTGATCAATGGAAGATTCATCTGCTTATATGGAGATGGTATCTATGAATTTAATCTCAGAGATATTATAGATACACATCTTAACAAGAATGCATTTGTAACAATGACATTGATGAAGTATTCAAAAAAATTAGAGTATGGTTTTATTGAAGTAGATAGAGATGGTAGAGTTAAAGCATGGAACGAGAAGCCAGAATACCATGGGTTGATAAATATTGGATGCTATGTAATGGAACCAGAGATATTCGATTATATACCAAACTCCTCTAGTGGTATGGATGATCTATTTATAAGATTATTGAATGAGAATAAACCAATCTATAGTTATATAATAGAATCTGGATTTACTGATATAGGAAATAAAAGAGCATATAAAGAAGCCTATAAGCGATATTTAGAAAAATTAGGCAAGATCTAAATTTTATTGTAATGCATCTAACATCTTCTTTAACTTGTTTATGCTAACCTCAAACCCAAACCTCTTCTCCTCTCTCTTCATATTCTTATACATGTTATAGATGATATTCCAATGTCTTATCTTACTAAACTTTCCATCTATCATCAATCTAACTAATTTATATACATCGTCATAATATTTGAACCTCTTCAATACATTATCTCTATAATATTCTAGATCAATCCTATTATCGCTTATAGAATTTAACAATATTTCAGAGCATATAAGTGATGGTATTATACCTTCTCCTAGCAATGGGAATACACATCCTATAGATTCTCCAACTCCTATGATATTCTTGTAATAGAATGGTTCCATTCTAGTAGGAGGCGTTATCCTTATAGGCCTTCCTATCTTATGTAATATCTTAGCATCTTTATTCTCTTCAAAGAACTCTCTTATTCCATAATACCTTCTATTTATATCGCCAGCTCCTACGAATGCTTTATTATCATTCAATGGGAAATACCAAAAGTAACCAGTAGCATTCTTGTAACCCATTATATAAAATTCATCATGTTTAACATTATCTAGCATATACTCATATGCTGGAACTACAAAATCATCCACTTTTGGAAGCATGGATCTATGAAAGCCTGTACAATCTAGAACATAATCATATTTATTAATAGGAAAATTATCTAATGTGCATCTTATCCCATATCTTATATCAATACCATCCAAAAGATCATGCTCCCATCTTTGCTTATGATACGTTACCAATCCTAAACAGTTCAAAAACTCATTAGAACCATTTGGTAATCTCATCTCTACTCTTCTTCCTACATGCAATATATAATCATCAAAGTTCAAGCCAGCAAGTTTAGAGTAATAATCAAGCATATTTCTAGATGCTCCCCATGCACATACTGGGAAATGCTTGTCTTTTGTAGCAGCTTCAAAGACTTGAACTTTATGCTTGTTACTTAACATCCTAGCCAAAAATGCTCCAGCCACTCCAGCACCAATTATAGCTATCTTCATATTTGATAATTATGTTTATACAATATTAATGTGTAATCTATTGCATGGATATACCAGAAGGTTTAGAGGAAGAAGCATTCTATATTGTAAATAAAGATTTGACAATAGACTTTATAGAACCTAGAATATTATCAACACCATCTATGATAAATCTTATAGAATATACTTGTAGGATGATGATCAAACCTTATCTAGATGAGGAAGAAGAGAGTTTAGGTGTTATGATAAATGCAAAACATCTAGCAGCAACACCTGAAGGTAAGAAGGTTATGGTTAGAGCATTTCTAAAGAGCATCGAAGGAAGAAGATTATCATTTGTTGTAGATGTATATGATGAGGTTGAGAAGATAGGTGAAGCATTACATGATAGGATAGTAATAAACAAGCATAGATTCATCGAGCATATTAAGAAGAATGTATGATACATTCTTTAATAGTTATTGCTATATTGCTATTATGAATTATGTTATATACTCTATAGATGTTATCATCATAACCAACCTCTATTATATCTCTAAACGTTTCAAGTTTATGCCTCTTTAATATCTTACCTATTCCTAACTCCTTTTTTCTAATATCTTCTATTATCTGTTTTGGTAAAATATCTTTGTAGATTATTGATCTAGCAATTATTGTATAATCTCCTATTAAAATGGCTTCCCTCTCAATATATTTATCATACTCAACCTGCTTTGTAACTTCAAACTTTACCTTCTTCTTACTTATTATAGATAATGCATACTCTAATGTTCCATCTTGAACAAGTAATATTTTAGAACCTAGATCTAAATTAAACCTATTATCTAAAATTGATATGGCATTTAAGATATCATCAACCTTGATCTTCATACAATCACTCTAAAAGCTATAAACAATATCATAGTCATTATACTACTAATGCTCATTAACTTTAATATCTTTTCATATTGCTTGATTTTATCATCATATCTCTTCGCTCTCTTTATCTTCTTATACTTTCTAGATACAGTTATCTCTCCATAACTTAATAAACCAGAAAATATAGATGCTATTATTGCTAATATTGAGAATTGATTAGTTTGTATGAAATAACCAGCAAGTAAGGGAAGCGAGCCCCAAGATATAGCAAACCAGAAATTGTTATGAAACCTAGCATTGAAGAGTTCTAGGTTATAAGCCAATAAGAAGAAGCCTTCTAGTATAGCTATAATAGCCAGCACATAAAGATTGTATGTAATTATGTAATAGATGCCTATAGCATATGCCATGATCAATGATATTATCGCTATTATCACTAGACTTCTCCTGCTAAATATATCACCCCATGGTTTTACCTTAGAGCCAATTGCATCCAATAGATGTGCAGATACTCCTAAACCTAAAAAGTAGATTATTGTTATAGCATATACTCTATCCCATTCTATATTAGCAGCAAGCATAGAACCAATTATTACAAATGATATGCATATAGCTGTATATGGTAGAAATAACATACCAATGAATACTCGAAACTTTAGAGGACCGAACTTTGGAACAAACCATTCATCTATTCTGCTCATTATAATAAATAAACATAATACGCTTTTATCTTTTACACTAAAATATTAGTTTGAATAATATGTTAGCATGGAGAATATACTGATAACTGGAGCATCTGGGTTAATAGGTTCAATGCTAACAAATTTGTTAAATAATAATTATAATCTAGTATGTTTGGTTAGAGATGCTAATAAGATTGATCAGCAGATAAATGCTAAATTCATAGTATCTGATATTAGAGATGAAGGTTTGATAAATAAATTAGAAGGATTAAAGATAGATACTATATATCATCTAGCAGCATTAAATCCTTTGATCAAAGATAAAAAGTTGCAGAGGAGTGTTAATATAGATGGCATGAGGAATATGATAAATATAACAATAAATCTTGGCATCAAAAATTTTATTTATGCTCAAGGTATGGGAGTATTTGGTAATAAAGAAGATATAGATGAAAATACTCCTAGAGATCCAGATACAGAGTTCGCAAAGATAAGATTTGAAGCAGAGCAGATATTATTAGATGCAAGTAAAGAACATAATTTTAATACTTGTATACCAATACTAGGAGATGTTTATGGTTATAAAGGATGGTTCGTAGAAATGATAATCAATAGATTAAAGAATAATACATTCAAGATCCCAGGATCTGGTGAGTATTATAGATCGTTTGTTCATGTTTACGATGCTTCAAATGCATTAAAAGTATTAGGAGAGAATGGTAAAGAAGGATATTATATAGTATGTGATGATCATCCTACAAAATTCAAAGATTTTGTATTTTATACAGCAGATAGATTAGGAGTAAAAAGACCAGGAAAGGTTCCAGCATTCTTGGCTAGAGCAGTTATAAGCGGTGACATGCTAAAATTGTTAACTAGATCCATCAAAGCTAACAATTCAAAATTAAAGGATGAATTGAATTTCAAATTTAGATTTCCAGAGTATAAAAGCGGTATTGATGATATATTAAGGTTTATTCAGTCTAGCATATAATATTCCAGCAGTATTCATTGTTAGACTTATAAACCTTATATCACTAAAACCATTCTTCTCCATCTCTTTACTAAGATCTGAGATCCAATTGCTATCAGCTATAACTTTATCAAGTTCATTAAATACATCCTTCCATGAAGGAATAAAAAAGCCTATGAACTTTAATATCTTGAAATAAGCAATCCATAATATCCTCATTACTCCAGAAGGGTATGTAAAGTCATGCATTATCAACAAACCTTGATCTCTTAAGACTCTAGCACATTCCATTATAGTAAGTTCAGGATCACAATATTTAGGAAGGTATGATGCGGTTATGATATCTATACTGTTATCTTTAAAAGGAAGATACTCAGCAGCACCTTGCAATACTTCATTACCTTTAACCTTTGCTATAATTAGGCTATTATATATTATATCTAATCCTATAACATCTCTACTCTTCCTCTTTAACATACTCGTTAATATACCAGTGCCGCATGCTAGATCTAAGCATCGGTTATTCTCTGGTATCAATGATAGCATATACTCTTTCCATCGCGCATCCATGTTAAATGTTGTAATAGCAACTATCTTATCATATGATAATGATGTCTTTGAGAAGAACTTCTTAACTAATTCATATCTCATATCAATCAATGAATAAATGTCTCTTACTTATTATATAGTAAAGCGTTGCACTAAAGAGTATTAGCATGGCAATACCAAATATAGCAGGCAACTCAAACCTTGCACTAATTATTATACTCCATATCGAGTTTATTATTCCAAATGACATGAATATTACTCCAATATACAAAGCCCATGAACGATGTTTTATTATTCCAAGTATTAGGATTACTGCTAATATGCCTATGCCTATTCTTACACTAGATCCAGCTAATGCTTGAGATGCAAACTCTGTATTAGCATATTGAATTAATGTTAAACCACTCATAACAAAACTGAATACTGCTAATATTCCTAACAATATAATTACTGGTGTTAAATCTTTCTTCATCTCAGATCTTTATCTTTATATTAAGATCATTTGCAAACTCTTCTAGTATATCTCTATTCGCTGCTGCTATAAATGATATTCTATCATTTATTGATAGAGTAGAATCTAATATCGAACCATTGCTATCTATTATAATTCCTCCAGCCTCTTTTATTATTAGATGAGCAGCTGCCATATCAGTTACCCTCAACTTGCCTCTTAGATCTATAAATACATCCATCAAACCTTCTGCTAATAAGCATAGTTCTAGAGCATTTGCTCCTAGGTGTCTAATATGATTAGATTTATTCAGTATAGGCTTTACTCTATCTATTATCTCATTACTTGCTCCAGATAAGTTTATCCCTACTATATATGAGATCGAACTATTAACATTGATCTTTTTATCATTACAATACGCCCCAGAACCTTTTGAAGCATAATACAAGTTTCCATTAAACAGATCTATTATTGCAGCATGCTTTACATCATCCAATCTATATGTATCTGAATAAGCTATTGAGCAACAAGCAAAAGGAAATCCTCGCATAGCATTAGCCGTTCCATCTATAGCATCCAATATTATATAACCTTCATCTCCTAACTTTACCTCTCCAGCCTCTTCTGCAATTATATTGCATCTCAATCCATATTCTTTAAATGTATTTATAGCAACTTCTTCGGCAGTTAGATCTATCTTTCTAGAGATATCCCCTCCGGCACCCCTTCCAAATGCTCTAGCTGCTTCTTTGGTTCCAATCATATCTTTAACATTATTTCTTACTCTAATGCATGCTTCTTTCAATACATCAAGCATATAAGCATTAAATTATGATAACAATAAATGTGTAACCTTTTATTTCAGTTATGCTAGAGTTAATGCTATTGATAATAACTATACATGGAGGCGTTAATGAGATAGGAGGAAATAAGATAATATTGGAAGATAAGGATGCTAAGATATTATTGGATTTTGGTATGAGTTATAAAGATAGAGCAAAGTTCTATTCTGAACCATGGCTTATACCAAGAGATGAGCATGATCTATTAGAGTTTGGTATATTACCAAATATAGATGGCATATACAAGTTTGATGATAAGAAGAGCATAGATGCTTTCTTTCTATCTCATGCTCATACAGATCACTACAAGTATGTATCATTCTTAAATAGGAGCATAGATATGTATTGCGGTAAAGGAACAAAATCTCTGCTTGATATATTCAATAAAGTTAGATATTCTAACTTCGAGCATGATTTAGCAGATATACGATGGAATACATTCTCTACTAATGATGTTATAAAGATAGGTTCTCTATCTATAGAGCCTATACATGTAGATCACTCAATACCAGCAGCATATGCATTTATAATACATGCCAGCAACTCTTCAATAGCATATACCGGAGATCTAAGATTGCATGGAAGTAGGAATGATCTAACTAGAGATTTTATAGAAAAGGCTAGAGATGCTGATATAGATGCCATATTATGTGAAGGAACTAATCTAGGAAGAGGAGAGGTTGTTAGTGAGGATGAAGTATATAATAAAGTTAGATATGCAATACAAGCAGTAAAAGGATTAGTAATTGCTGGATTCTCTATTGCAGATATAGACAGATTTAGAACATTTTATAATGCAAGTCTGATAAATGATAGAAGGATTGTAATAACACCTAAACAGGCATACTTGTTAAATTCATTGAAAGATATAATAGATCTCCCAGACAAAGATAACATATCTGTTTATAGAAGAAATAAGAAACGTTATTATCAATATGAGCAAGAGATGTTTGATGAGTATCAGACATTAGATGCTGAAGATATAAGGAAGAATCAATCAAAATATATTCTAGTATCACAATTCCAAGATCTAAGAGAACTTATAGATATAAAACCTAATGCTGGAAGTTGCTACATATATTCATCATCAGAACCATTTAATGAGGAAAGCGAGATAGAGTTTGATAGATTCAACAATTGGCTAGATCATTTTGCATTACCTATGTATCATATACATGCATCTGGTCATATAATGCCTATGGATTTAAGGCATATGTTAGAAGAGATCGAGCCTAATATCATAATACCAATTCACACAGAACATGCTAATATGTTTGCTAAATGGTGTTCAGACATATCTCAATTCATAATACCAGAGAGATCAAAACCAATAGAATTAAAATAATTTATGGGAATTTAAATGATGATCCTGTTTCAGCTCTATGTCTTATACCTAGCAGATCTATCAACTCTTTAAGATTCTTAGTCTGGAAGTATACTTTTGCTGGTCCAGTTATATCAGTAGCCAAACCTTCTCCTCCTAATATTGTAGTCTTTAACCCTCCAACTTTAACTACATTATACTCAGAATTAGCTGTAAGTGCTACTAGATGATAATTATCTAATAACATCTTCTCTCCATGTGCAAGAGTCTTCTCTATTATCGAACCATAAGAGTTAACAAATACATCTCCTTTACCACTAGCCTTGAGCATGAATAGTTCAGTGCCAAACAAGCCTTTAGTAAAACCCTGCCATTTTGTATCTAGTTCAACTCCAGATGTAGATGCTATGTATGCTCCAGATTGTATTATATATTCCTCATCTAAAGTTATCTTGAATATATCTCCAATAGGAGGACCAGTCAAACCTAATATACAATTATCCTCGTTTGCTACAAAATCGTTAACAAAGAAGGTTTCTCCTCCTAGCATAGCAACCTTTACACTCTTCAGAAATCCTTTATTCCTCATTCTAGTCTTTATCTCTATATCTCCTTTCATATAGACTAGCGCTCCAGCCTCAGCAGTTATCTCTTCTCCTTTATTCATAGATATTTCCAGAATTCCCATTGGATTTTTGATTATATTATACTGCATTAACTTAATTCTACATATGACAAATAAAAACATTCTTAATTAAGGGTTTAAATATAGATACAATGATATAAAATTATGATTTAAACTTATATTATGGTAAATTGGATGAAATATCTCTATTTTTAGATTATTATCTAATAAGTTTCTAGTATAGGTATGAATAGGCATATAAATTAGTAGTTGTAATAAGAACGCATGAGTAAAGCATCATATGATGAAGAGAATGACATACTCTATATCTCATTCTCTAATGGTGCATATAGTGATGTTGTCAATACTGAAATGCTTACATTATATCTAGATAAGAATGGCACTTTGAAACGGATAGCAATAAAGAATGCTAAACGTAATGGCATTTTAGACTCATTATCAAAATTATTGGCTAGCATTACTATTTAATACATAGTTCCATAGTTGTCTTGCTAATGAAGTATTAGGTTTTAGTTTAGAATCTATATAAGTATTATACTCATCCATCCATTCATATATCATCTGTTCAGTTACTTCTAGATGGAATTGTATAGCAACTGCACTTCCTATCCTAAATGCTTGATTATATAATTGAGAAGATGCTAATAATTCAGCATTATCTGGAAGATCAAACGTATCATTATGCCATTGAAATACGATCAATTTATCAGTATTAAACGCATTTGCTAATGAGTTATGAAGATTAACCTCATACCATCCTATCTCTTCTTTACTTCCTTTATATACTCTAGCATTACAAGCCTTTGCTATGAGTTGAGAACCTAAACAGATACCAAGAGTTGGAATATTATTTTTTATAGCATCTTTTATAAGCAATTCTTCATCCCTAAGATATTTGAGATCATCATAAGCACTAGCAGGTCCTCCTAAGATTACCAATCCATCATATCCTTTTAACGATGGAATGTCTTCTCCTTCATCTGCTTCTATAAGATCGTAATCGAATAATCCATCTAACGAACCTAAACTCTCACATCTCTTATTCTGTATTACTAATACTTTCATCAGACTGATATCTGTGGTGCTGGTAATATATTATTTGGCATATCTGGCATGATAGCAAATAGTAACAGACTAAATATTATTGCACCTATAACAAACACAATTATTGCTAATACAACTATGCCAATTGTAGTAAGCCATCCAGTCTTGAATATTACTTTGAACGTTCCTAGCCATGCTATTATTGATAATATGAATGCTATTATCATAAACGATGGATTATTAATTGTCATATTCAATATTATATTGCTAATGAAGAATACTGAAGCATATACTAATGGTCCTAATAGCGTAGCACACATTGCTCTTCCAAATCCTACTCTTCCGGATGTCAAAGATCTAGCAGATATATACACGGGTATACTAACAATGACCCATAAGCCTATTAGGCTTAGAATACCTACAATAATAGGTTCAGCCATATCCCATCAAATATTAGCCTTCCATGGAATATCTTTTATTCCTTCTCTCTTATTGATAACTCTAGCAAGTATAAACAATAGATCCGATAATCTATTAACATATTCTATAATACTAGGATTGATCTCTTCTTGCTCCTTTAATTCTATTATGCTTCTCTCAGCTCTCCTAACTACAGTTCTTGCAAAATGTGTTAATGCTGCCGTTTTACTTCCTCCTGGTAATATAAAATATTGTATCTCTCCTACCTCTTCTTGATATTTATCAATTGCTTCTTCTAACTTCTTAACCATGTTAGCATTAATTCTGGGAATATTATACGGATTCTCTGGATATGATGGTTCTGCTAGATCTGAACCAAGTATAAATAACTCATTCTGTATACCTTCTAACAATATCTTAATATCGTCATGAGCAAGATTTGCGATTACCAACCCTATTATAGCATTAACTTCATCTATATTACCATATGCTTCTATCCTCTTTGATGCTTTAGATACTCTTTTACCTCCAATTAATGAGGTATCACCTTTATCTCCGCTTTTAGTATATATCTTGCCCAATCTCTTCTAATCTACGAACAACTATATTTTAAATCTTCACTAAAGATTTTTAAGATTCCTCCTAGATCAAATTACCATGAATCAAGGCTCGTATGTATTATTGTTAATCATAATAGCCATTTCCATATCTGTTATTGTATCAATTATCACATTATCAATTGATCTAATGTTAACAAAATCTGATCGAGTCATAGAAAAGATAAATCCAGATCAAACTTTGAATGATATTGTAAATGGAACTATAACAGATAAAATAATAGATGAGATAAATATCTTAGCAAAACAAGATTGAGATGGATATATTAAAATTCATAAAGATGGCAAATAAACTCAAAAGTATAAAGAGGAAAGGATGGATAGCAAAGGCTAAGGTAGAAGAAAAGGATGCAGAGTCTGTAGCAGATCATTCTTATCAAACAGCATTAATAACCATGTTATTAGCAGATATGAAAGGTTATGATAGTTGTAAAGCAGTAAGATTAGCATTAATACATGATCTAGCAGAAGCTATAGTTGGAGATTATATGCCAGAAGAGATAAGTAATAAGAGGAAGCATGAAGAAGAGAATGATGCAATTGATAACATGCTAGCATTATTACCAATCAATATTAGAGAAGAGTATAAACAGTTATGGTTAGAGTATATCAATAATACCAGCAAAGAAGCAGATCTAGTTCACCAAATAGATAAGTTGGAGATGATAATACAAGCAGATGAGTATAAGCATAAAGGCTATAGCGTAGATGAGTTTTATGCTTCTATAAATCTAATCAAGGATAAGGATCTTAGAGATATACTCAATAACTTAAAGTAGGGTTATTATCATAATAATTATCATGCAATACTTCCAAGCATTAAAGTTAGGACAAAGTAGAACTAGAGCAGCAGCTGCTTTATTAAAGAAATATGCAAATAGCGCTATGCCAGCCATAGCATTGAAAGAGAATAAGAATGGGATATGGGAACCAGTAGGAGAAGAGAATTATGCTGGCTTGGTTAAACAAGATAATGGATATATGGTATGCATATGCGATAAAGACGGTAATTCTAAAGCCGTAGCATATTGGTATAATGAAGAAGATGCAAAGAAGATTATTGATGACATGAGCAGAGATGGTTTTGTTATCTATACTGGTAAGATAAAGATACCATTATAATGTTATTACTTTAACAGCATTAGAAAGTAGTTCCATTACATACTTTATATTGTCTATCTCTACTTGTTTCTGTCTATTTATCTTTGCATTTGCAATACTTAATGCTAGTATAAGATTCATGCAATTTACATTTACTCTCTTATTATTAGACATAACATAATCTATTAGCATCCTGTAATTCTGCTTAATATCAACATCTATCATATGCATATTAACAATAAATTTAGAGACTTGATTAATATGATATTCATCAACCTTTTCATCTATATAGATACTATCAAGTGTAAGGTAAACTTCAGATGCATAATATGTTATATCCATAAAAGGTTTGTAATTACTTAATGATAGAATAGGTTTTATTATCAAATAAGATCCCAATTCATCTATAAATACTTTAGTAACATTACTAAATTCTCTTGGTATAAACATATTTAATCTATTCAAGAGTCTATAACCATTTCCAGACTTGATCAATACTCTTAATTCTCTATCTATTCTACTTATTAATAGATGAGCAATGATATCTTTTAAATTTGGATCTAACATACAATTGTTAAATAGCATCTCTTTGTATTGTTCATAACTAATATCATCTAATACCTCATCATAATCTATTCTATATTCTCTGTAACTTTCTATCTCAAATATTATACATGACTTGTTAATATCGTATGTCCATCTTCCATATATTCTAACATTCCCATCTATATCTTCATTAGATCTACATATTATGTATGGATTTATGGTAGTAACTGTAGGTCTTAATATATAATAATCATTTATCTTAGTTATATAACCAATCAACTCTTTAGGTCTATTAACCTTATAATCCTTAATCCTTCTCATAGCTTTAAACTCATATCTGGTATACTCATATCCGTATTCTCTACCAAATAAATTATTCATAATCGAAGTTAGTTAGAGAAACTTATATTATTTGCTAACTTATTCTTAATAATTTAGTAAAAATAACATAGTAATTTATTTATAGTATATTTTAAACTAATTTGACAAAAGGCTTATAATAGATATTGCTAGATTATAAGCAAGGGATTAGTTGGACATAAGAGAAGGATTAACATTTGATGATGTATTACTGATCCCGAAAAGATCAGGAGTAATATCTAGAAAACATACAGATCTAAGCACTAGACTATCTAGGAATATCAGTCTTAACCTTCCTATAATAAGTGCTAATATGGATACAGTTACAGAATCTAACATGGCTATAGCATTAGCAAGAGAAGGCGGAATAGGTATAATACATAGGTTCATGACCGTAGAGCAGCAGGTTGAAGAGGTTGAGAAGGTCAAGAGGAGCGAGAGTATAGTTATTGAGCAACCATATACAATATCTCCAAGCAATACAGTAGCAGATGCTAAAACTATAATGAAGAAGTTCGGAGTATCTGGTTTACTAGTAGTTGATAAGGAAGGAAAGTTGGTAGGAATAGTAACTAGAAGAGATGTTCAATTTGAGTCTGATAATAAGAAGATAAATAATATAATGACAAAGAGCGTTATAAAGGCTAAATACGGAATATCTATAGATGAGGCTAAAGAATTATTGCATAAGCATAGGATAGAAAAGTTGCCATTAGTAGATGAGAAGAATAGAGTAAAAGGTTTGATAACTGCTAAAGATATCAACAAGATGGAAGAGTATCCACTAGCATCTAAAGATAAGAAAGGAAGATTGCTAGTAGGAGCAGCAGTTGGAGTAAAAGGTGATTTTATGGAGAGGACTGAAGCATTGTTAGAGGCAGGAGCCGATGCTATTGTAGTTGACATAGCACATGGTCATAGCGAGAATGCTATCAATGCAATGAGGATGATAAAGAAAGCATTCCCAGATTGTGAACTAATAGCAGGAAATGTTGCTACTGCTGAAGGAACAAAAGATCTGATAGATGCTGGAGCGGATGCTGTCAAAGTTGGAGTAGGTTCTGGTTCTATATGTATTACTCGAATAGTAACTGGTTCTGGAGTGCCTCAATTGACAGCAATCATGGATTGTGCCAAAGTAGCAAAAGAGTATGACGTACCAATAATAGCTGATGGTGGCATAAGGAATTCTGGAGATATAACAAAAGCATTAGCAGCCGGAGCATCTAGTGTTATGGTAGGAAGTATACTAGCTGGAACTGATGAAAGTCCAGGTGTTAGCATAACAAAGAATGGTAAGAGATACAAGATCTATAGAGGCATGGCATCATTCTATGCAGCATTGGGAAGAAAGTATAGAGAGGAAGGAGGGTTAAGCATGGAAGAAGATCTTAACGATTATGTTCCAGAAGGAGTAGAAGCTTTAGTAGAGTATAAGGGAAGTGTTATAGATATAATTAGACATTTAGCAGGAGGGTTAAGATCTGGCTTAAGTTATTGTGGTGCAAGGAATATCATCGAATTACAAAAGAATGCCACTTTCATAAAGATGACAACTGCAGGATATATAGAAAGCATGCCTCATGATGTTAAAGTCATGTAAAACTATTTTTTATTACTACATCTAGTTATGTAACATGCATTACATACAAAATAATATAGAAGATAGACTACAGATCATACATATGCACATACTTGAATTGTTAAAAGGAAGTACAACTATAAAAGAGTATAATACTTTCATAATAAAGCATATCATAAAAGATCTAGAGAATACATTAGGCGATACTACAATTCAAGCCATAAACTTGTATCTAAGAAGGTATAACATGAGCATTAATGATATAGTTAATGAACCAGAAGAGATTAGGAGAGCGTTTTATAACATGTTTGGTAATGGAGCGTATAGATTAGAGCAGGAGATAATCAAAAGCATATATAATCTCTTAGAACTTAATGTAATGCCGATAAATAACTTATCTCATTCTATAAAGCTTGCTAAGAACTATTTTAAAATATATAATAGCTCTAATAATTCAGTAGAGGATATATTGGAACTTCTTAACATAGAATGTGAGCCAAAATATTGTAAAGCATGTGATAATAGGTTAGATCCTAGAAGATGCACGTATAATGGATTGTTAGCAGAACTATGTGATAATTGCTATAATATGCAGAACGATGTTGTCATAAGTGTTATGAATGAAACTCTGTAGTAGATTTTAAATATGTTATAACAATAGCATATAATATGTTCAGTAGTATGATAGGCAGAAAGGCTCCAGATTTTAGCAACTTTGAATGGATAAATAGCAAACAGTTATCTATGAAAGATCTTAATGGATATATAGTTATACTAGATTTTTGGACATACTGCTGTATAAATTGTATGCATATGCTTCATACTTTATCAGCAATAGAAGAAAAGTATAAGGATAAACCAGTTATAGTTATAGGTATACATTCAGCAAAATTCTATAATGAGCAAGTTAAAGAGAATATAGAACAAGCAATAGAGAGATACGAGATCAATCACCCAGTAGTAGTAGATAAAGATATGAAGATATGGCAGATGTATGGTATTAATGCATGGCCTACTATAGTTATAATAGATCCAAAAGGTAATATAGTTTATAAGCAATCTGGAGAAGGGCAGCAAGAGTATATTGAGGATGTTGTAGATATATTATTAGAAAGATACAAACCTGATAAGAAGCCTTTAAGATTTTATAAGGCTAGAAAGAGACATGGCCTAGCATTCCCTGGTAAGATATCGTTATCAAATAATCGTTTAGCTATATCAGATTCTAACAATAATAGAATATTGATAGTATCATTGGATGGAGAGATAGAAGAGGTTATAGGAGGCAAACAAGGTTTTAGAGATGGGAGTTTCAAAGATGCTCAATTTTATAGACCACAAGGTGTGCTATGTGTAAAAGATAAGATCTATGTAGCAGATACAGAGAATCATGCATTAAGAGTAATAGATTTATCATCAAACGAGGTAAAAACTTTAGCAGGAACTGGTGAAGAAGCATGGCATTTTCTTAACAAAGATCCTAAAGAGACACCATTAAACTCTCCATGGGATCTTGCATATTATGATAATAGATTATATATTGCAATGGCTGGTTTGCATCAGATATGGAGATATGATCTATCGCTAAATAGGTTAGAAGTATTTGCTGGTAATGGATATGAGGGTTTGTTAGATGGTAATCTACATGAAGCAGAGTTTGCTCAACCTAGTGGATTATCAATAAATGCTGATAAATTATATGTAGCAGATAGTGAGACATCATCCATAAGGATGATCGATCTAAATAATAAATATGTCAAAACTATCATAGGCAAAGATCTATTCATATTTGGATACAAAGACGGTAATTTATCTGAGGGCTTATTACAGCATCCTATAGGATTAGATGCTCATGATGATAAGATATATGTAGCAGATACTTATAATCATGCAATTAGAGTCATAGATCTTGAGAAGAGAGTCATAAATACATTAATAGGCAAAGATAATAGCATATGCACAGATAGATGCGAACTATTATTATATGAGCCAAACGATGTAAAGTATCATAACAATAGATTATACATTACAGATACAAATAATCATTTGATCAGAGTTTATGATCTTAATAAGAATAAACTAGATGTATTAAATATCGATTTTAGCTCTAGGATAAGAGCCTAGAATCTTCAAAAAACTTGTTTTATGCTTTAACCCATCTAAACATTCTTTTATATTCGGTTCATCTACATGTCCTTCAAAATCTAGATAAAAGTTATACTCCCATGGCTTTCCTTTTATTGGCCTAGATATGATCATTGTTAGGTTTATATTCCTTAAAGCAAACTCTCCTAATGCGTCATATAACGCTCCTGGAGCATGTTTGGTAGCAAATATTATCATGGTTTTATCGTTACCAGTAGGTTTTGTATGCTCTCTGCCTAGTATAAGAAATCTTGTATAATTGTTCTTGTCATCCTCTATGCTTTCAGCAAGGATCTTCATATTGTATATCTCAGCAGCCCTTCTACTTGCTATAGCAGCAGCATCTTTGATAATGTTATTTGCTAACATCTTTACGCTTCCAGCTGTATCATAATAAGGTATAACCTCAAATCTATGAGCATTTATGAAGCCTTTACATTGTCCTAATGCTTGTGGATGAGAGTAAACTCTCTTTATATCTTCAATTGTATTATCTTCATAACTTATTAGACAATGTATTATCCTAACATAAACCTCCCCTATTACAGTTAGATCAGTAGTTAATAATAGATCGTATGCTTCATTAACGCTACCTTCCAAACTATTCTCTACTGGAACTACAGCATAATCTACTTCTTTACCAACTGAATCGAAGACATCAACCAACGTCTTTTTTGGAATTAATTCTGGATTATCAAAATATTTCAAAGCTGCTATCTCACTATATGCTCCTCTCTCTCCTTGGAATGCTACCTTCATTCATATATACCTCTATAAAGAGGGAGCAATCCCTTAACCTCGCCAAAATCTTCAGCAACCTTTCTATCATCTTTATTGTTACACTCAGTACATTTTAGGTTATGATCAATCTTCACCATCTTACCTCCACATAGATGGCAAAGAGTATATACAACTCCTAACTTTTTATCTTTGAATGTTACATGTATGAATGAATTTAATAGATTAGTAACCTTAGCCCTCACTAGATCACCAACTCTAAATTGCGTATTCCTTCTAGATCTACTAAAGTATATAGCATTAAGATTAACCTCCTGCTTCTCATCATTAACATATAATATCTTCATCTCTACCATGCTTGGAGTTGCCATTATAACTAAACCTAGAACAATATCTCCAGGTTTTGGTAGAGTGATATTCTTACTAACAGGGATAACTTTTATGACTCTATTCTTGAAATCGTATATAGCCTTTCCAGCAACCTTAGCTCTAACAACTCCATCATCTTCATAAGTTCCTTCTTTACCCTCAAACTCTTCTATAGATGCTAATTTATCTCCAGGAAATACAAACAATTCTTTATTCATAGTTGAATAGCAACTCTACCTCTTATTTATTTTATTGTCTCAAACCATCAGTATATTGAATATAAATTATTTCTAATATCTTTCAAATAAATTTAAATTTCTATAGCTATTTATAGTATTATATCAAAGCCAATGAGATATCCCTAATATTCTATCAATATCTAGTTTTTTACCTTCTAAGAGATCGATCAAAGCATACGCTTGTGGAACAGATAGGACTGGTTTCTTGAATGGATTATCTGTGGATATCCTAGGGCATGCTATCTGTATGAAAGCATCAGCATCAAATAGTTGTAATCTATCTTCGGTAACATCAGTCAATGCTATAAGCGATACTTCTTTATGCTTCTCTAATTTAGCCTTGATATCTTTGACCCTATTAATCATTAACTGTCCTTCTTTTAATCCTACAACTATCCCTATCTTTCTAGCATCTAGAGCTTTGTATATAGATAATATGCTTCTCTTCTTCAATTGCTCAGCAAATGAATTAACTTCCTTAACCTCATTAAAGTAAGGATCTAGCATATAAGTTGGTTTATTAGTAGCAATAGCAACACCTGCAGCATGAAACATGCTCTGCCCTAAGAAGAGATATGCTTCTATTTCATCTTTTATATCATACACTGGATAAAACTCACATCCAAATACTTGTCCATCGTTCAATTGTCCTTTCCCTTTACCTCTAATAACTTTGAACTTTTTGCTCAATGCATCTATAGCATTATCAAGTTCATGCAAATGCTGACTATCTGTAACAACTCCTACTTTATCATAATCTAACATATCAATACATTTCTCTATTACATGATCGAATTTTATATCATCATATGCTGGTATCATAACAACTTTACCATAGTTCATCTCATCAATAGATATAGTATGACCAATATGAAATAATATATCAGCATTAAGCATCTCAGCAGCATGATAGTTTATATCACATGAACCATAGCATGTATCACCTATAACATATGCTTCTATACCATCTTCATTTATCTTATCAGCAATCTCTTGTATATGCTTGATCAACCCTTCTGGTCCATTTAATGCTACTCGTTTAGGCTGCCTTTCATCAATAACTCTAAAGATATATTCTTCATCAATCTTAATCATAATATAAGCATGTAATTAATATCATATAATTCTATATACAATCTCTTCTTAAATATGTATTTCATAATTAAATACCATAATTAGAAGTAGATGTATATTCCTTAAATATTTAAAAACCATAGATAACATTACTATTGTATGCCAAAAGCATTTGTATTAATAAATGCTGATATTGGTGCAGAAGAGCAGTTAGTTCAAGAGTTGAAGAAGATAGAGAATGTTACAGAGGTTTATGCGGTATATGGAGCGTATGATATAATAGCTAAGGTAGAAAGCGATAGTATGGATAAGGTTAAAGAGACAATAACATGGAAGATAAGAAGGTTAGATAATGTTAGATCTACTCTAACCATGATCGTTGTTGAGAGTTGATGTTCAGTATAGGGATAGATGATACCGATAGTAGATATGGTATGTGTACAACATACCTAGCATATAAAATAATCCAATTTCTTATTGATAAAAATGTTAGAGTATTAGATTATCCTACTTTAATACGGTTAAATCCTAACATACCTTGGAAGACAAGAGGCAATGGAGCTGTATGCATTAGGATTGATACAGATAGGTATATTGAAGATATTATAAGATTGTTTGATAAATATTCACATATAGGGAAGAACTCTAACCCAGGATTGATAGTTTACGAAGGAGAAGTAGATGATGAGATAAGAATGTTTGCTAGAAGAGCACTGCATGAATTAATACCAAGAAGAGAAGCATACAACTTAGCAGTTAAGCATAATGCTAGAATATATTTCAAAGGTAATGGACAAGGATTAGTAGGAGCGTTAGCATCAATTGGCACATTATTGGATGATAAAGATCATACGTTCGAACTTATTGCATATAGATATGAGCATAATTGCTCGAAGCCTAGAGTTATAGAAAAAGAGGATGTGAAGAAGATGGATAAAGCAACCTTCCCTTATACATTCAATAACTATGATTATAAACATGATCGAGTATTGATAACTCCACATGGTCCAGATCCGGTATTCCTAGGTATTAGAGGAGAAGATCCTAATGTATTATTAAAGGCATTCAATATGCTTAGGATAGATGAAGAACTTGAAGGTTATATGATATTCAAGAGCAATCAAGGAACAAATGCACATCTAGATTTCAGGTTGGGTGAATTAAAACCATACTCTTCTGGCTATATTGAGGGCATAATAGATGGAAAGCCATATTCAATAAATGGTGGTCATACATTCTTTACTGTCAATAATATACCTTGTGCGGTATATGAGCCTACTGGTTTGAGTAAGATAGCACAAGGGTTAAGAAAAGGCGATAAGGTTAGAGTTGGAGGAGGAGTTAGAAAAGCATCTAAGAACCATTCTAGAGTATTGAATGTTGAATACATACAAGTATTAGAGTTGGCTAAAGATATAAAGTTGATAAACCCATTATGCTCTTGCGGTAAAAGATTGAAATCCGCTGGTAAGAATAAGGGTTACAAATGTGAATATTGTAATTATAAAGGATTTAAAGAGAAAGAAGAGATTATTATTAAGCGAAGTATAAAAGAAGGATTATACATACCATTGCCAAAGGCTCATAGACATTTAACAAAACCGTTACATAGATATCATATAAAGAAGAATAATTATAATCTTATTGAAAATTTCATAGGATTTGATTTAGTTATAGAAGAGTAGCGGGGGGTGGACTTTCGGTTTTACCTTTCGAACCACCGATCTGCGGGTATCTTACCTTAAAAGTTATGAGCCCGCCGGGATACCTGGCTTCCCCACCCTTATAGGGTTTAAACCTCGCTACGGAACCCCGCTACAGTCTATTCTCTGTAATTAGCATATTAAATCGTTATGATTCAAATATATCTATAATTCAATTCATGCTATGGAGAGGAAGAATATACTCATTGCTATAGCTATAGTAGGAGTCTTGATTGTATCTGTAATGAACCTTACTTTACCTAGAAATCCTCCTCCCATACCAGATCTAGGTATAGAGAGGATAACCACAATGGCTACAGATCTAGAGGTTCCTTGGGCTATTGATATATTTGAAGATAAGATATACTTTACAGAGAGAGTTGGAAGAGTTAATGTAATTGAAGATGGAGTTGTTAAGACAATATTTACAAAGAATGTAGCAAATATAGGGGAAGGAGGTATGTTAGGATTAGCATTAGATCCAGATTTTGCTACCAATAATTATATCTACATCTATTATACATATGCAGAGGAAGGGCAGTTATGGAATAGAGTTGTTAGATTAGAAAAGATAGGTGATGAGTATAAAGAATCACTAATATTAATAGATAAGATACCAGGTGATGCAATCCATAATGGAGGAAGAATAAAGTTTGGTCCAGATGGCAAGTTGTATATAACTACTGGTGATGCAAATAGAGATCCATTAGCACAATCTCTAGACTCTTTAGCTGGTAAGATATTAAGAATAAATAAAGATGGTTCTATACCAGAAGATAATCCTTTTAATAATGCAATTTATAGCTATGGTCATAGGAATCCTCAAGGTTTAGCATGGCACCCTATAACCAATCAGTTATATGCTACTGAGCATGGCCCAGTAGGATTTGACGAAGTAAATCTTATAATTGCTGGTAATAACTATGGTTGGCCAGAAGAGCAATGCGGGATAAAATATATGAACAAATATACAGATGCTATCTTCTGCTATTCAGTAACTGTAGCACCAGCTGGTGCTGATTTCTATAATAATGATCTATACATAGCAACACTTAGAGGTCAGCATGTTGAGAGATTATCAATAATAAATGCTACAGTGGTTGATAGAAGTGAGTTTGTATCAGGTTTAGGAAGGATTAGGGATGTTGTTGTAGAAGGTGATTATATGTATATAGCAACTAGTAACAGAGATGGAAGAGGAAGCCCTAATACTGGAGATGATAAGATTTTAAGGATATCATTACAATAGTAGTGATATGAAATTCTATGAGATGAGTATAGAGGAAAGGCTAAAGTTCTTGAAGGATAGATGTAATCTTACTGATGAAGATATAAACGCTATAAAATATGGCGGTTTAACATTAGATATAGCAGATCATATGGTAGAGAATGCTATAGGAATATTATCATTCCCTTTAGGGATAGCAACAAACTTTCTGATTAACGGTAAAGAGTATCTGATACCTATGAGTATAGAAGAACCATCAGTTATAGCAGCATCTAGCAAGGCTGCAAAACTAGCAAAAAAGTTGGGAGGTTTTAGAGCAGAGGCAGATGAGCCTTATATGATAGGCCAGATACAAGTATTAGAGTTAGACGATCCGTTATCTGCAGCAACGAATGTTTTAAAGATCAAAGATGATATATTAGCATTAGCAAACTCCAAAAGCAGAACCTTACAAAGATTAAATGCTGGAGCAAAAGATTTAACATACAAGATAATAGATTCTATGCTTATAATAGAATTATTGATTGATGTTAGAGATGCTATGGGTGCAAATATAATAAATACAATGTGTGAAGCGGTATCTCCATTGATAGAAGAGGCAACTAAAGGTAGGGTATTATTAAAGATATTGTCAAACTATTCTACTAGGAGGATGGTTAGATCTAGAGCAAAATTTGATCTTGATGATAAGATAATTGATGATATAATAAATGCTTATAGGTTTGCTACTCTCGATAAATATAGAGCAGTAACTCATAACAAAGGTATAATGAATGGGATAATAGCCGTAGCAAACGCATTGATGCAAGATACAAGAGCGATAGAGGCAGCTGCTCATGCATATGCATGTAGAAATGGTTACAATTCATTAACTAGATGGTATAAAGATGGGAATCATCTAGTAGGAGAGATAGAACTGCCTTTAGCAGTAGGAACAGTTGGAGGAGCGATCAATATACACCCAACTGTTAGAGCATGTATGAAGATATTGGATCTTAAGGATAGTAAAGAGTTAGCATGTATCATGGCTTCGGTTGGTTTGGCACAAAACTTTGCTGCTTTATTGGCATTATCAACTACTGGAATACAGAAGGGGCATATGAAGATGCATGCTAGGAATATAGCTATGGCAGCTGGCGCTACTGGTGATTTGATAGATATAATTGCTAAGAAGATATATGAAGAGAATAATATCACAATTGCAAGAGCTAAAGAGTTGTTAGATGAATATTCTTGATATATTATATAACATAAACTTTTATTGGATAATATTATTTTTGCTCTTGTATGGAAAAGAGCGAATCTAAAGGTGCGTTTCCATGTATAATAGTATATTCTAGTGATAAACATGTTGCTTATATAAATCCAGTTCTTGATGCTATTGAACATCTATTAAAGAATAAAGGCTTTGAACCTATTCTGCTTGGTGATGAGGTTAGGAGTGGCGATGATTATTTTAACAAACTTGAAGAATTGATAGATAAATCCGTTCTAGGAATAGTTATCCTAGATGGCTTTAGACCAAACGTATTGTTTGAGTTTGGTTATCTAAAAGGCAAAGGAAAGCCTACAATAATATTAAAATCTTCTCAAGCATACATAAATGTTAAGACTTTGTATGCTAATAATCATGGTTTGACTAATACTCAATTTAATAGATTAAATAATCCTAAGATTGATTTGAGCAGACACTTATCAGATTTTATTAAGCATATAGCAATATTTGAATGGAATGCACGTTATGAAGATCAAAATCATATTTCAAAGGTATTAGAAGAAGAGTTGAAAAAGTTCGATAATGATATAAGGAATGAAGCTCAGAAAATCCTTACTAAAGGTGTATCCTCAGACCATAGATTTATCAAACACATAGAGAACCTCGTATCATCGATCTTTAATGCTGAAGAATACAATCTTAATATGGTTAAAAGCATTCATAGAGAGATAGAGGAATTTGCTAAAAGTAATAATATACAATTAACTTATGATATTCTTAAAAGTATAGCTGAAGCATACGAAGCTGTTGCTGAGAGATCTCATCAACTCGATACAAATAGCAAGATTGAAGCGTATGAATCTGCATTGAATATGTATGATGATATAATAAATAAATTCAAAGATGATAAAGAGATCTATGCATCAGCTCACTTTAAGATTGGTTATCTATCAATTGAACTTATAACATATAAAGGTCTTGATAAGAAGAAGTTAGTCAAGAAAGCTATTAAGGCATATGAAGAAGCATTAACCATTAGAACAAAAGATAAATATCCATTAGATTATGCAATGACTCTTAACAATCTAGGCAATGCTTATCGAACATTAGCAGAAGTTGAGGATAAAGCTGAGAATTGTAAGAAAGCTATTAAGGCATATGAAGAAGCATTAACCATTAGAACAAAAGATAAATATCCATTAGATTATGCAATGACTCTTAACAATCTAGGCAATGCTTATCGAACATTAGCAGAAGTTGAGGATAAAGCTGAGAATTGTAAGAAAGCTATTAAGGCATATGAAGAAGCATTAACCATTAGAACTAAAGATAAATATCCATTAGATTATGCAATGACTCTTAACAATCTAGGTATTGCTTATCGAACATTAGCAGAAGTTGAGGATAAAGCTGAGAATTGTAAGAAAGCTATTAAGGCATATGAAGAAGCACTAGAAATAGTTAAAGATATACCTTATCTATATAATATAATAAGCAAGAACCTAGATGAAACAAGAAGAAAATGCTCATAGCAAAATTGTTTTATATTATAAAATAACAATAGAATGTGATGGATACAATAAAAACACTCAAGATATTGAGCAAATGGTCAATAAACCAAGTTATAGGCAAAAAGAGACCATTAGTAGCAGTTATAGGCATAACTCATTACTGCAATTATTATTGTCCAATGTGCCCATTCGGTGATCCAAATAAAGAAGAACAGATGCAATATGCAAAGGAGCATGATCTAACTACTGAGGAATGGAAGAAGGCATTTGACAAGGTTGCAGATAATTGTATATGGGCTATAATTGAAGGAGGAGAGCCGTTAAGTAGGAAGGATATATTTGAATTGCTAGAATATCTTAATAACAAAAAGATTCCAGTTACATTGATAACAAATGGCTCATTATTGCATACAATAGATTTAGCAAGATTGAAATCGTTGATAAGTACTATCTGCTGCAGCATAGATTCTATAAAGAAGGAATCATATTGTAAAGTTCGAGGAGTTAATGAAGAGTTATACTATAGAGTCATGAACAATCTGAAGAAGTTAGATGCATATAATATAAGCAGATACATAAATTCAGTAATAACAAAATGGAATACTGAAGAGTTTATAACTCAAGAATACTTTGATTATATAAAGAATGAGTTAAACATACATGCAGTAAGCATGACATTCGTACAAAATAGAGTTGGAGGTCCAAACCTCTTACCAGATAGGAAGAGCATGGAGAAGGTTTGTGAGAGCATATTAGATTACTCGAAGCATCATTCAGATCCATATATAATGATCCCTAGATTATACTTTGAGCAGATATTAGAGCATGGAAGAGCATTATTCGATGAATGTGGTGTATGGAAGAGCATGGTTGTAAATGCTGATGGCACAGTAACTCCATGCTGGAAGTTTGATACACCAGAGTATAAATTAAGCCTATTAGAGTATGATGTAGATAAGATATGGAGTATGCCTTACTGGGATGATGTTAAGAAGTGTAACGAGTGTCAAGTTCTAGGATGTGTATGGTATTCATCACAAAAGACCGATGTTATAGTTGAGAGTTATATAAGAGGAGTAATATCTAGGCTATTGAGCAGATATTAAATAATCCTAGCCCCTTCTTTATCTGGTTTTGTTATCTTTGCTACTGCATCTATGCCAACCTCGTTAAAACCTTCAAGCATTGCATCTCTAACTTTATAGCCATTATCATCAACAAATGCTAATAACGAAGGTCCAGCACCACTTATCGTGAATGCCAATGCTCCAGCCTCTAATGCTTTCTTCTTAACTTGATGATAACCTTTTATAATATTGGCTCTAGCAGGTTCAACTATAACATCCCTAATAGACTCGGTTATCAAATTGATATCCTTCAACATAAATCCTGCTATTATCATACTAGCATTTGCTAGATTCTCAACCATACTCTTTAATGGTACCTCTTTTGGTAAAACGCTCCTAGATATACTAGTCTTCATATTTGGAGTTTCGATCTTCGGTGTTACTATACATAATGTTAGCTCTGGTGGTTCGATCTTTACAACTCTTAATGGATTGCTTCTAACTATAACAAAACCTCCTAATAACGATGCTGCTACATTATCATAGTGTATAGAGCCAGCAGATGCTTGTTCGCCTATAGCAGCATATTTAATCAATTCCTCATTGCTAAGGTTTAACTCATACATAGCATCCAATGCTTTAACAACAGCAGCAGCGCTAGCTCCACTAGAACCTAATCCATATCCAGCGGGAACTCCTTTCTTTATCTTTATCCTTAAACCATCTTTAATATCATAATCTTTGCAAAGGTTCAACGCTGCTAAACCAGCAGAATTCTTATCAATATCTAATGGTATATTATCCTCGCTCTCTAATACTATACCTTCTCTTATCTGCTCTATACTAACTTGATCGTAATATGCATCCAATGCTAACCCAAATACATCAAAACCAGGTCCTAGATTTGCTGTAGATGATGGTGCAATTGCTTTCATCAATACTCTAACTCTTCTCCCCCTTTAAATATCCTTGATAATAATGCTATTAGATTTGCCAAGCCTTCATATGTTATACTTGATACAGGTAAAGGACTAGAAGCAAACCCTTGCTTTAATACTCTAGTTACATTTACTGCTAATAGCGATAACTCATTATCCTCTTTATACAACTCGTTCTCAAGCATACTATAATCTCTCATCCATTTCAGCATATTCTTATCTTTCAGCATATCTATTTTAGATAATACATTGATTTGTGCAATCTTTAACCTTAACCTTATACTACTTGCTAATAGCATTATAGATACATAGTTTATAGGTAAAGATGCAAGAATGCTATCGAATAAGAATATATTTGCTTTCTCATCTGCTATCAATTCATTAACAATATATTGCCCGCTAGCTCTGTAAGCAAATAGTTCAACTTGTCCTGGTGTATCAATTATAAGATAATCTGGATTTAACTCATCTATAGATTGTTGTAATTCATATAACTTGTAGCCGATCATATCATTAGCCATTATCAATGCTCCATTTGGTCCTAGATCGTATTTCCCCATTATATCATCTATATTTATATGATCTCTTATGTCTATATCTGGTTCATATGGTAGTGTTACCACTCCTGGATCTAGGTTTAGTATTGCTGGATATGCTTCTACTTTCTCATACCATTCTTTTAACCTAGATGCTAATAACGATTTGCCAGAGCCAGCAGTGCCAGTTAAGAAGATAGCATACATGTTAATTATCAATTATGTAGCAAATAATAAACCTAATCCTTGATCTTAAACAGATAAACTGCTAGTATACTTGAATGGTGCAGATGGATATATCCATAAATATTCTATATTATTGCTAATGATCATAGGACCAAATGATCTAGCTGGGTTCATAGAAGCGCCAGATATATCTACTTACCTAATTCTTATCAACCTATTACAATTAATTATATTCTCTTATACGCTTTTTCAAGAATTTAGCTATAAGAGGAGCGCTTGCCATATGCATCATTCCATATACAGATGCTGGAATGCCTACTTCATTACTCAAACCCATACTAGCTATAACTCCTAGTGTAACTGCAAATTCCTTCATGCTTAGATTGTAGACAAATACTGGAATATCTTTATCACTCCATCTCAATACTTTTGGTATAATCAAACCTAGTAATACTGTTGAAGAGAAGTGTATTAGGCTAGCAATTATAACGATTGGTAATAATTCTAAAGATTCTAGCATAAATGTAAAGGCTAAAGCTCCTACTATCATTACTGTAGGTAAAGCAGATAATGTAGAAGTAGCAGTATAGATATGATCATACTTTTCTATAACAGATATTTTAGTTCTTATTATACTGCCAATTAATATAGGAAGCAATACTGTAATAATTAATGCTATAAACATTGATACATAATCTATCTCTACCCAAGAACCAGCAAATAAGAAAGTTAGAGTTGGTGATAAGAATGGACTAACCAAAGTTGAGGTTATTAACATAATGATACCAAATACTAGATTCCCATTTGCTAGTTTTATCCATACGGGTGTTGTCTGCTCACTAGGCATAGAACCATGTAATACTTGTCCTAATGCTAGATCTGGTTCATCAGTTATTATATTAAAGAATAGAGATGCTATAAGAAAGCCTATTATAGTTGAGATTAGATATTGAGCACTGGTTAGTGTTAATAATTGCTTATGTTGTATATTCTTTAATTGCTCAAACCTTATCATTAAACCAGCAGAGACCATCATACCTAGTACAAATACTGGGATTATAGGAAATAGATAATTTATTATCAACTCATCGAATATAATTCCAATTATTATAGATGCTATTACTAGTATTGTAGCATACTCTATAACTATATACGAGAAGCGTTTCAGCATAAACCGATTTATTGTCTTGCTACTTTAAATGCTTCTTTATTATATCTCTCAATACATAATTTAATATTCCATCACTAAGGTAATATTTGAGTTCTATAGTAGTATCTATCCTAACCTTTACTTTAATCCTTTTAATGCTATTATCCTTATGTATAACTAGTTCTACTATCTTGTTAGGCATTAGATCTTCTAAACCAATTATATCAAATATTTCACTACCATCCAATCCTAATTCATCTGCATTGGTATCAATAAACTCTAATGGTAATATTCCCATACCTATTAGATTGCTTCTATGTATCCTCTCAAAACTTTCTGCTATAACAGCTCTAACTCCTAACAATTTTGGACCTTTAGCAGCCCAATCTCTAGAACTTCCAGCACCATAATTCTTGCCAGCTATAACAATAGCTGGGATTTCTTCCTTCTTATAACGCATCGCTGCTTCATAAACACTTACCAATTCATTGCTAGGATAATGTATTGTATAACCTCCAACTTTTTTAATATTCTTAACCTTTAACATCTTGTTCTCTAATTTACCAGTAAATGTTCCTCTAACCATAACCTCCCAATTGCCTCTTCTAGCACCAAATGTATTCAATTGTGCCATATTAACTCCTAAATTCTGTAGATATAAACCAGCTTCAGAGTCTGGTTTTATTGGTCCTGCTGGGGATATATGATCTGTAGTTATGTTATCTCCTAATATTAGCAAAGGTCTAGCATTAAGAATATCTTTGCTAGCCTTATCTTCCAAACTGAATTGATCCATAAATGGGGCTCTTTTGATGTATGTATTGCTATCATCCCATTGATATAACTTACTAGCAGAAGAAGGAATATTCTTCCATTCTGGAACTAGATCTCCTAGATTCTCATATTTGCTTCTAAAATCTTCTGGGCTTATTAGATTCAATAACTCGTTAACCTCATCATTACTAGGCCATATATCTTTAAGAAATATGGGCTTATTTGCATTGTATGTTATAGGCTCATTATTAAGATCTTTGATCTCTCCAGCTAATGCATATGCCAATACTAATGGAGGAGACATTAGAAAGTTAGCTTTAACATCTGGGTTTATTCTTCCTTCAAAGTTTCTATTACCAGATAAGACTGAAGCTACTATTAGATCGTTCTCTCTTATGGCCTTGCTTATCTTTTCATCCAATGGACCACTATTGCCAATACATGTTGTGCAGCCATAGCCAACTATATAGAAACCTTGTTCTTCTAGATATTCTAATAAACCAGCCTTCTTTAGATATTCTTCAACTACTCTAGAGCCTGGTGCTAGGCTACTCTTCACATAACTTGGTACTCTAATACCTAATTCAGATGCTTTTTTTGCTACTAACCCAGCAGCCATTATTAAAGATGGATTGCTAGTATTTGTACAACTAGTTATAGCAGCTATAGCTATACTTCCATCGCCAAACTCTTCGCCATCAATATTAATAGTAATCTTCTTCCCTTTTTTAGTCATTATCATATCCTCCATAGCCTTCTTTGCACTGCTCAATGTCTGCTTCTGCCATGGAAGAATAGGTCCAGCTACAGTAGGTTCTACAGAATCGAGATCAAATTCAATAACTTTACCATAACTAACATCTTTAGGTGAACCATACATACCTTGCAATTTGAAATATGCTTTAACTAATGATATATGAGCATCATCTCTCCCAGTTAGTTTAAGGTATCTTATAGTTTGATCATCTACAGGGAATAGTGCGGTAGTAGCGCCATATTCTGGAGCCATATTAGATATAGTAGCTCTATCTGGAACTGCTAATGAGTCTATATCACCAAAGAATTCTATGAACTTGCTAACTACATTATGTTTTCTTAACTCTTCAGTTAGAGTCAATACTATATCTGTAGCAGTTACTCCTTCT
Organism: Candidatus Nitrosocaldaceae archaeon; assembly: GCA_026002835.1. Next base: position 70,013 of record BPGC01000006.1, on the reverse strand, counting down.
CTAGGTTTATTATACAATCTAACACCAATAACATCTGGAATTATGCTTACAGGTTGACCAAGCATGGCTGCTTCAGCCTCTATACCTCCTACTCCCCATCCTAATACTCCTAAGCCATTGATCATTGTAGTATGTGAATCCATGCCTAATACAGAATCGAAATATGCATGTTTGTTGAACATAACTACTTTTGCTATATACTCTAGATTTACTTGATGTATTATACCAGTTCCTGGAGGGAATAATCTAAAATTATTAAATGATCGTTCGGCCCATTTAAGGAACTGATACCTTTCCTTATTCCTTTCCAACTCTAACTTTATATTTTGTATGAATGCATCTTTCGCATTCCAGTAATCGACTTGTATGCTATGATCAATGACTAGATCAGATTGAACCAAAGGATTTATTATGCTAGGATCTATACCATACTTATTAGCAACTTCTCTCATAGTTGCTAGATCTACTAACGCTGGAACTCCAGTATAATCTTGCATTATAACTCTAGCAACTTTGAATGGAACCTCTTTAGGGTTGCTTGGATCCCATGATAATATTGTATTAAGATTATCATCGGTTATACTTTTGTTATCTTTATTTCTAGCAATAGATTCTAGTATAATCCTAACAGTATAAGGCATCCAAGAATATTTGCTAACTGGATAATAATCCAGCTTCTCAATCTCTTGCATAGGCTATATTACTATATTACTATTTTAAGCTTTACTCTTATACCTTTAAATATACCAACCAATACAATTGTTAGTATGAAAGTACCTAAAGAGATAACAACTTATTGCCCAAGATGTAAAAAGCATACTGTTCATGCTATTAGTCTGTATAAGAAGGGAAAAGATAGAAAGTCAGCATTAGGAGCTAGAAGGCATGCTGAGGATAAGAAAGGATACGGAGGACAAAAATTCCCCGAGTTGAAGCGAACTGCAAAGACTACTAAGAAACAGACTCTAAAGTATAAATGCAAAGAGTGTAATTATATAATTCAGAGAGAAGGTATAAGGCTTAGAAAGTTAGAGATCTTAGCGTAGTGATGCCTATGAAGATAGAATTAATACCAAAACCAGCTAGCCAATTTCTGTTAGTAAAGTGTAGCAAATGTGGTGAAGAGACCATAATATATTCTCATACTACTATCAATAGAAATTGTAAATCATGTAATGAGTTATTAGCAGAGAGCACTGGTGGAAAGGCTAGGATTTATGGAGAGATTGTGAAGCGATTAGATAATCCTTAAAGATATCCTCTACTAACCTTAGTTCATGCTCAGTATTAACATTGATTGCTAACCTATAATCATCTATTACTATATACTCTTCTTCTAAATTATCCAATCTGCTTGTATCTATTATGCTTATTCCAGTATAAAACAACTCTTCTCCATTAACAAATTTACTAAAGTTATTATTTATCCCAAACTTGTCTATTAGCATTCCTTTAACCATAATACATATACACCCTTTTTTACCATAACTCTTCTCAATAATATAATTTATCAATTTGGAATTCACCAATGGAAGATCTACTGGCATTACTAGCACTTTATCGTTCTTTAATGTCTCTAAAGCATATCTTAGATCTAATGAGTATCCTTTTCCAGGAGTTTGGAGAACATATATACCTTCTCTAGATGCATAAGATGCCGTATCTTTATTATTAACAGCACATACTATTGAATCTATCTTAGAATGTTTCAATGCATTAATTACATACCATATCATAGGTTTGTCGTATAAATTTATCATAGCTTTATTCCTATAATTCATCCTTCTTGCTTTACCTCCAGCCATGATCAATCCTTTCATACTTTTTATGATGAATAATAATTATAATAGGTTTACTAAGAATGGAGTAAATGCTAGATGTGCAAATAATATATAATTTGCTAACCTTACTATCTCATTATTAGCTCCAAATACATCTCCAGATATGCCTCCAAACGCTTTGTTAGACATAAGTAGTATTATTATTGTAAGTATTATAGTTAGAATAAATGGATATATAGCATCGATATCTGCTAATAGATATATTATTACTATCGTTATAATAGTAGATATTATGAACATCTTCTTATCAATCCTAAATAAACTTCCCATACCTTCCCATGCTGGTTTGCCTAGATATGCTAATAATACCATAGAATATTTAGCAAGTATTTCACTAATTATAACTGCTAAGAATAATTCTAAATTATCTAGAAACGATAATGCTATTACTGAACCTATGAGATATAGAGCTATAGCAGTTACCCCAATTGAACCTGTTGTAGGATCGTGCATAACCTTCTTCTTCTTTTCTCTACTTCCTTTAACCATCAAACCATCAGCAAAATCCGCAAGAGCATCTGTATGATGTCCACCAGTAATTATCAATAATGCTACTATTATCATAAAACCTTCAATTATACTATGTAAAGGAAGAAATGCTATTACTCCTACTAGACCAATTATTAACCCAGCTATAGGGAATAGATATAGGTTCTCTGCTATCTCTTTTAAATCATAACTCTTTGTAGGTATTATTGTTAGAAAAGATAAGATAGCATTTATTGCATTCATACAAAATCCCAACCTATAAGATATACTCTAATGATGAGTAATGGTAATGCTATTATTAATGCAAATAATATAGCAGTTATCTTCATAATCTTTATAGCCTTATAGCAATGTTCTACAGTAATCTCTTCATATGGCTCTCCGATCTGATAATAACCGATCTTTTCTAATCTTACTTTTAACGCTCCAGCAACTCCAGCCATACTCCAACCAGAATTTAGGCTAGGAGTGTTCTTACTATCCTTCATTATTATCCTTAACGCATTCCTCCATTCCATCTTTAATAACATAGCAGATAATATAGTTACAAATGCAGTAAGCCTTGCTGGTATATAGTTTGCTATTGTATCCAAGTTTGCTGAAAAGTATCCTATATTCTTATGATACTCATCTTTATAACCAAGCATAGAATCAAGTGTATTTATAGTTCTATAGATGAAAGCTCCAGTTATACCAAACAGTGAGTAATAGAAGAGTGATGAAGTTATGCCATCTGTTATATTCTCGCTTATACTTTCTATAACTGCAGATAGTATATGCTCTTTATCTAAAGATGATGTATCTCTACCTACAATCATAGATAACTCTCTTCTAGCAATATCTAGATCATCTATTGCATCTATAACTTTTCTAGCATGTATCTCCATAGATCTTATAGCTATGGTCATCTTTAGGCTAATAGTAGATACTATTATAGCTATAATCATATCAAATGAAAGTAAAGAGAGGGTATATGAAGTGATACCAACAACTGATATTACTAACAAAGCTCCTAATGTGCCTTTAACCTTCTCTCTCTTAGGATTCTTATCCTTCAACCTAGATTTTATTAAACTGATAAATCTTCCTATCCAAGCTGTTGTATGATATCTATTTGGAGGATCACCTAATATTATATCTATGAGTATTGCTAAGAATAATCCTATTATCTGTATCAATCCAATCCCATATACTTCTTAAGTTTATCCATCCTTATGCTATCTTTAACTATCCTTGCTATCCTATCTATCTCCTCATCTAACATATCTTCAATACTAATATCTTGTATCATCTTTACAATACTTCTTATTGCATTATTTGCATTATATCCTATAACTCTCTTATCTTTACTGATCAATCCTATAGTTATATCTTCAGCAACTAATCTCTCCTCATTACTATCAATGATAAATTCATCATCTATGAAGCATTTCTCTCCATTAACAAACATGTAATCATTTATCACCTTTCTGCGTCTAAATTTACCATTTAATAATCTCAATCCTTCAATGCCTTCTATATCATCTAGTAACATTAGATAACCTTCTCTAATACCTATGATCTTTTTACCTAACTTATTTGCATACCTAATCCCATCTGCAAAACCATTATCTTTTAACCATCTTAGATCTGTTCTTAAATCTCTAGTAGGAGGCAGGATTATAATATCTGCTTCTTCTAGATTAATTACTCTATTAGCATATATTATGTTTGTATTATTTATCAAAGGTTCGATCTCTCTCAAACTAGATGTGTTTGGATACTTTATTACTATAGCTGTTAATCTATTATCCTTTATACGATCTTTTAATGATAATGTATCTTCTTCTGCTATCTTTATATCATTTATGTATGGGATAACTCCTAGAATATCTTTCTTACTTAACTCTTCAAACTGGTTTATTGCTGGCTTTAATATATCAATATCTCCTCTAAATCTGTTTATTATGAATCCTTTTACTAACGATCTCTCTTCTTCATCTAACAATGCCAATGTTCCTAACATACTAGCAAATGCTCCTCCTCTATCTATATCAGCTGTTATTATAACACTAGCATTAACCTTCTTTGCCAACTTCATATTTGCTATATCTTCTTCTCTAAGATTGATCTCAATCGCACTTCCAGCACCTTCGATTATTATTATCTCATACCTATCTTCTAATTCTTTAATTGCATCTAATACATGATTAAATGCATGAGATAGAAAATTATTATAATACTCTTTAGCATGCATAGTAGCATACTCTCTCCCTAATAATACAACCTTGCTAATATAATTACCCATAGGTTTTAGTAGTATAGGATTCATCCTAACATCTGGTTTGGTCCTAGCAGCCATTGCTTGAATGCTTTGAGCTCTAGCCATCTCTAACCCATCTACAATATCTGTATTAGATGACATATTCTGGGCTTTGAATGGTGCTACTTTATATCCTTCATCTGCAAATATTCTACATAGTGCCATAGTTAAGAAACTCTTGCCAGAGTCTGAAGACGTTCCTTGTATTGATAAGAATTTAGCCATATAACATCTCCATAGTATCTAAAAGTTTGATGTTATCTCTCCTCTTCCTTACTGAGATCCTTATATGATCATTACTCATATTAGTAAAATTACTACAGTCTCTTACAAGTATATCATGCTTTAATAACTCATTCTTTAGTTTAATCGAATCTTCGCATCTAACTAGGAAGAAGTTTGTATCAGATTCATATGCTTTAAATCCTAGTTTATTCAGATAATTTATCATATAACGCTTCTCTCTATTGATCATCTTCTTACTCTTCTCTATATGTTCTAGATCATTCAATGCTTGAATTGCTGCTATCTGTGCCAATATGTTTGTATTCCATGTTATGCTAGTTTTATTCATTATTCTTGCTATTCCTTTACTAGCAACTGCATAACCTATCCTTAAACCAGCTAATCCAAAAGCTTTTGTAAACGATCTTAATATTATAAGATTATCATATTCATTTACATACTTTATCAACGAGTTTTCATTAGGCTTATCAACAAACTCCATAAAGCATTCATCTATCATAACTAATGTTGAATTATTATATGCCTCATCTATTATCTTTTTAATTGATGTTTGATCATAAAGCAAACCAGTAGGATTATTTGGATTGCATACGAATAATGCTTTTGTATCATCAAGATCAATTGTATTTAGATTAAGATCGGTAAACTCTAGCATAGCAGAATTTTTATCACAAGCAAACTCATACTCATAGAATGTAGGTTCTGGTATGATAACCCTATCCCCTTCTCTTATGAATATATCAGCAAATGAGTGTATTATCTCAGTTGAGCCATTACCTATTACTATATTATCATGATCAACATCAAGATAATTGCTAATAGCATATTTTAATTCAGAAGCGTTTGGATCTGGATACCTTGTTATAAGATGAATATTCTCTCTAATTATTTTATATACTCTTTTAGATGCTCCAAAAGGGTTTATACTAGCACTAAAATCTATTATATCTTTATTATTAGAACCTCCATGAGCTCTAGGTTCTGCTTTTAGATAGCCTTCCTTTGCAAACTTACTAATATCCATGTATTATGATTAGTAATACTATATTAAAAAAATATATGATTAATGCCATCCATGCTTTTTATATTTAGTGATCTCTGATACTTTTAATACTTCACCACTATTAGCATCTATCAATACTGAATACCTCTTATCATCATCCTTGAGTATGAATGAATACGCTAAAGTATCTCCATACACCTTTAACGCTCCATATTCTACACTTGCTTCTGGAAGTTCTTTATTTGCTATAGCTGCAGCTTCGAACATATCTAACTTAGCATTAGTAATATTCTCATAATATTTTCCATATTTTATACTAGTAATCGGTTCTGATGTATATAATATTTCTCCATTTCCAGCATCTATTATTGCATATTGCTTAATTGTTTGATTGCCATCAATACTTATTCCATGAAATGTATATGTTAGATATCCTTGAACAGTTCCAAACTCACCTTTTATTACCTTCATATCAGTTAATGCATTCTCCGCTATTACACTAGCTCCTATGAAATCTATCTTCCTATTCTCTTCAATGAACTCTTTTATTGCAGCATATAAATTAGCAGAGCCAGTTATATTTACATTATAATCTTTATAGTTCCATCCTTCATGATAACTCCATCTATCTTCATGCCATGAACCCAACGGATAATAGGCTTTAAATGCAACTGCTGGGACAACTATTAATGTTGCTGCTATTACAGCTCCAATTATTATGAATGATTTTGCATCCATAATATAACTATGTAATAATTATCTTAAATACTTTCTTTAATTATAGAATTTAATTTAAATAAATATATATAAAATCAAGTAATATATTTAATTTTAATTATTACCTTAAAATTAGCTTTATTAATGACAAATGCGAACTATATGATATGAGCGGAATAAAAGGCATACTATATGGAGCTGGAGCATCTACTGTTATAGCTGGTATACTCCATCTTATACTAGTCCCAAATGTCATAAACTTTAATGTTAATACAGCTATATTCTTCCTAGTATCTGGTATATTACAGATCTTCTGGTTCTGGCCTACCGTAAAGATGCATCATAAAGCATGGTATTATGTTGGCATTGCTGGAACTATAATACTGATAGGACTATGGGCAGGAACTAGAGTAGAGAATCCAATAACTCAGAGAGCGTTGCCAATAAATCCATTAGGAATAGCTGTAGAAGTCTTCCAAGTAGCATACATAGCATTAGCATCGATCATACTAGCAAAGTGGAGTGAAGTAAAAGCAAAAGCAAAAATGCATTAAACAATCTTTATCTTATCTGGCATGTAAGGTTTGCTGTTTTGCAAATAATGATTGAAGAGGTCTAAACACCACTCATAAAATATTTTATTATTGCTAATTAAAATATGGCTCATATCAAACTCTCCATTCTTTTCTGGAAAGATAACCGCAGCTTCTTCCTCATTGATATATAATGCTGCCCCATTTCTTTCTACCATCCTTGTATTAAAATTATCTCTAGTAGTAAGTTCTTCAATACTTTTGATCATATCAGACTCTATAATCTCTTTAGGAAATATTATACCCTCTCTTAACAATATAGTAACTTCAACATTATTGTTTATCTTATCTGCTAAAATAACACCTTCTTCATACCAAACCTGTCCTATCAATAGCTTTAAACTCTTCCTAGCATTACTCTCTAACATCTTTATCTTCTCTAGCACTACTGGTAAACTGTGATATACTCTAGCATCAGTCAACGCTCCAATCCTTTGAACGAACTTTTCTGGGAGATAATTTAATGTATGCTTAATAAATAACTGCTTATTATTACTTAAGAATCTAAAGTATGGTATCTGCTTTACTATTAATAAACCATATTCAGTTAACTCGAACTCTCCATCAGAATTTTTGGCTATTAGTGAAGCATCGAGTAATCTAGATATATTTCTATGAACTTCTTGGACTGTTAATCCTAGTTTATTAGCCAAATCCTTCAAACGTCGAGGTTTATCTTCTAACATTAATAATATAGTTAATCGTGTCTCACTTGCTAACTCTCCAAATAGTTCTGAAGTTTTGAACACTAGATATTATATGTCAACTAGCATAATAAGTTTATTATAGAAAGATTATTATGATAAAGAGTAAGGATTAGAAGTATGATAAAGGTAGCAGTAATAGGAGCAACTGGAGTAGTAGGACAAGAGTTCATAGTATCATTGAACAATCATCCATGGTTTCAAGTTGAGTATATAGCAGCATCTCCTAGATCTGCTGGTAAGAAGTATTCAGAAGCGTTAAGAGATCCAAATACTGGAATAATAAAATGGCATCAGAAAGAACCTATACCAGAGTATGCTAGAGATATGGTATTAGAAAGTGTTAATGATATAAAACCAGATAGTATAGATCTTGTATTTACAGCATTAGATACCGATGATGCTAAGGTTATTGAGCCAAGATTTGCTGAACATACACCAGTTATAAGCACAGCAGCAGCATTTAGATATGATGATGACGTTCCAATTCTAATTCCTGGTATAAACGATGATCATGCTGAATTACTTAATATACAGAGGAAGAAGAGGAACTGGAAAGGGTTTGTAGCACCATTACCAAATTGTACAACAACTGGTTTGGCTATAACATTAAAGCCTATAATGGATAGATTTGGGTTAAAGAATGTATTTATGACATCTATGCAAGCTGTATCAGGAGCAGGAAGAAGCCCAGGAGTTGCAGCATTAGATATATTCGATAATGTAATTCCTTACATACCAAAAGAGGAAGAGAAGGTTCAGAAGGAAGCTGTAAAGATTCTAGGAACGTTTAACAATTCTAGCATAGATTATGCTAAATTTAAGGTTAGTTGCACTTGCACAAGAGTAGCAGTAATTGATGGGCATACAGAAGCAGCATTCGTTGAAACCATTGAACATTGTGAGCCAGATGAAGTTAAAGATGCTATGTTAGATTACTCAAAGAATGTTAGTATTAAAGACTTGCCATCAGCACCAAAGGATTACATATATGTTCATGATGATCCATCAAGACCTCAACCTAGGTTAGATAGAGATATGAACGATGGGTTGACTACTGTAGTTGGAAGGCTAAGAAAAGATCCTATATTTGAGAATGGCATAAAATATGTGCTAGTATCACATAATGAGAAGATGGGTTCTGCAAAAGGAGCAGTATTATTGGCAGAGATGTTGAAGAGCAAAGCATTATTATAATTATTTTAACAATATGAATATTTTATTATAATAATTTGTAGTCCCGTGGGCAGGATTTGAACCTGCGACAGTCCGGTATCTATGTTAGCCTAGTAGGCTGAGAAGGCTAGCCAGAGCCAACCACTACAGCCGGAAGCTCTACCAGGCTGAGCTACCACGGGACCTAAATCTAATTTATATAGCACAAATAAATATCTTAAGTCTATGGAGTATGAAGGTTATGTATACTTGTATAATACTGGTTATAGCGAAGATATGATAGAAAAGAGCAAAGAGTTCTTGATAAAGGAAGGAGTTAAAGAAGAAGATATTAAAGTTATAGATAAGCCAGAGGATATACCTCAAGGTGCGATCATGGTTACAATCTGGGCTCATAATCTAGAGGTTACAAAAGTTAGAAAAGTAGTAAATGGTTCAATAATAAGCACAAACTTATATAATATAGAATTAGATTAGTGTACCATAAAATAAAAATAGAAGAATAGTAGAGTAAGGTTTGATGTTAAATGATAGGAAGATAATTATATTATCAATTGTATTAATAATTCCAATAATAAATGCTTATGCTCATCCTTTTCTCATGGAATCCGAACCAGGAAATTTTGAACAATTAGCATCTTCTCCAGATAAAGTTATAATAACTTATAGCGAACCAGTAGAGGAAGGTTTCAGTTATATCAGAGTTACAGACTCTAATGGTAATAGAGTAGATAATGATGATACGCAATATTTTGAAGGTGATGAGACTAAACTTGTTGTAAGCCTGAAACCTAACCTTCCAGATGACGTTTATACAGTTAATACTAAGGTATTATCAAAGGTAGATGGACATATCGTAGATTATACATTCTCATTTATAGTAGGAGAAGCAAATGTAGAGATTCCTACTGCGCAAGAACAATCTCAGCAGAGGATTGAAGCTATATACACACCAGAATCATTAGCAAGGTTTCCTGGTCTAGTTGGACAATATATCATAGTTGGTATAGGATTTGGCTCGATCTATATATGGCGTTCATCTATAAAAGATGGTTCATTAAAGTATGATCTAGCAAAGATCGTTCCAATATTAAATGTTTTATCTGGTAAATTATATATTATTGGTATAATCCTAGTTATTGCATCAAGTTTTGCTATGTTAATAGTTCAAGCTACTACTTTAGGCATAGGATTTATAGAAACTATAGGAACTGGATTTGGTAATATAGTATTGGTAAGATTGATAATCTCATTTATAGCTGCTGGCATCTATCCATTAGTAAAGAAAGATAATGATGCTTATAAGATAATAATATTGTTAATAGGTTTTGCACTATTAGCAACTATTAGCCTAATGGGTCATGGTGCAGCAGTTTCGCCATTAGTAACTGGTATAGATATGTTACATAATGCTTTAGCAGCGATATGGATTGGAACTATATTCTATCTAGCATTTTCAGTTATGCCATCTCTTAAAAGAATAGAAGCGGATCTAAGAACAGCAATGATATCATTGATAATACCAAGATTCTCAAAGGTAACAGTAGTAGCATTAGGCATACTAGCAGTAACTGGTCCATCATTACTATTCTTCATAGAGACTGATCTAAACCTATTATTATCATCATCTTATGGCATGCTACTAGCAGTAAAGTTAGCATTGATTGGGGTAATGCTTGGCGCTGGAGCATTCAACCAATTTGAAGTTCATAGAAAAGCAATCAATCTAATAATCTCTTTAAATAATAAGACATATCAAGATCCAGATCATGTATTTAGTAGGAGTATTCATAAACGGTTTACTAGCGCATTAAGGATAGAAGCAGCTATAGGAATAATAGTGTTATTAAGCATAGCATTTCTAACAAACGCTGGCTTACCTCGATCTGAATTTCCATTCTATACATCTGATATAGGCAAATTAGGAGCGTTATCTGTTAGCATAGATAACGATCTTCCTAGACTATATAACTCAACTCAACTTGTTGAGGATGCTAAGGTTAATCTATCGTTTGAACCAGCAAGAGTTGGCATAAATACATTCAGCATTAAGATTAGTGATAAGGATGGAAATCCAATGAGAGATATAGCAGATGGAACTATAAAGTTAAGACAGATAGGAAGTGATATAAGTCCATTAGTTATACCATTGAATAAAGTCGATGCTTATACATACATAGCAAATGGAACTATAACTGCAAACGGTAAATGGGTTATCGAAGTTAATATAGATAGAACAGAAGCATTAAGTATATCTACTATATTTCCAGCATTGATAAAACCAGATCTAGATGAGATGAAGTTTGAATTAACTGAGTATGATATGCCATTCGATACATTAAACCCAGTTCATGCAATTTATAAAGATAATAGTATATGGACTAGCGATGGAAGTAAACCAAGATTATGGAGATTTGATCTCAATACTCAAGAGTTCAAGTCATATACTTTTAATGGAACGAGTTCAATAAAATTAGCTGAAGATTCTAAAGGAAGGATATGGTTCACAGATCCATTAAGTAGACAGATAGGCTATTTCGATCCTTCAACCGAACGTTTCAAGATGTTCGATATTTATCAAGATGGTTTGCCAACTGATATCTATGTAGATTTTAATGATAATGTATGGTTAGCATTAATAGATATAGATACAATAGCAAAGTTTGATCCAGATAATGAGCAATATATAACATATAAGATACCAATTAACGGTTCTCAGCCAGCAGCAATTGTAATGGATGATCTAGGTAATGTATGGATAGCAGAAGCTGCTGGAAGGTTAGCAAAACTGATGCCAAATGGAGATATCGAAGAGTATGGTTCTGTGATTAATGATGGAGCAGTAAGTGGTATATTAGCAGAACCATTCGCTTTATTAATATCAGATGATGGAGCAATATGGATATCTGAGCATATAGGACCTAAATTGACTAGGTTTGATCCATTGCTTAAAACATTCCAGAGTTTCAGAGCTATTGATGATAAATCATTACCTTATGGAATGGCACAAGACAATTTTGGTAATATATGGTTTGCTCAGCATGTATTAGATAAGATAGGAGTCTTAGATCCTATGACAGGAAAGATTAGAGAGGTTGAGATATCTTCACCAGCATGGGTACAATTCTTAGATATTGACGATAATGGCAATATATGGTTTGCAGAACCTAGACAAGCAAAGATAGCTATGATAAGCATTAAAACATTACCAACACTTCCAAAAGAAGAAGAGCAGAATATTGAAGTAGAAGAAGAGCAATTAGAACTAAGATATGCAGATGTAGCAGTTCCAGCAATGTCTGGATTTATAGTTGCCACTTCATTGTTATTCGTTAAAGCTGTTTATGATCTTAGGAGCAGCATCAAGCATGTAGACAGATTTAGAGCGAGTAGAGAAGATAAACATTAAATGCGATTATAACTCCAGCAAATATAATTGCAAATAGACTAGTTATAGGTTTATTAACAAACTCTCCCATTATATGCTTATTCTTACTTATCAATATTATAGGTATCAATGGTAAAGGTATCAGCAAACTTAACACGACTTGACTATAGACTAGAATATCTAAAGGTTCTAAGCCAATGAGTAATGCAATTGATGTAGGAACAACGTTGACAAACCTTGTTATTATCCTCCTAAACCATGGATTACTCTTTTTGCTTAGAAGATCCTCAAAGACAGCTTGACCAGTTATTGTACCTAATGTTGATGATGATATACCAGAGATCAATAAAGTTATAGCAAATACAAATGCTGCTAGAGAACCAAATAATGGAATCAATGTTTGATAAGCATCCTCAATAGTTACAACTTGAGCATTTCCATAAAATGCTGCTGCTGACATTATCATTATTGAAGCGTTTATCAAACCAGCTATGGTTAACATTATTATATTCTCAATTCTATGAAGCCTAAGAACTTCTCTCTTCTCTTCTATAGAATATTTTACTAATCTTCTCTTAGTTAACCATGAATGAATGTATAATGCATGGGGCATTACAGTAGCGCCGATAACTCCTACTGCTACTAATGCTGATCTATCATTTAATGAAGGAATAAATGAATGGTATACTATCTCTTCTATATCTGGTTTAACAATTATTATCTCATACATATAACCTATGCCAATTATAGATACAAATATCATGAACATCTGCTCTAATAATCTAAACCTTCTTGATGTTAGTGTTAATATCAATAACACATCAACAGCTCCAATTACTGCTGCATGTAATAATGGTATACCAAATAACAGATTCAATGCTATTACTGTTCCTAAATACTCTGCAAGATCAGTAGCAGCAATTATAGCTTCTGCTCCTATCCAATATGGAATAATAAATCTTTTCTTTCCCAACTTTAATCTTATTAACTCTGCTAATGATCTTCCAGTTGCTATACCTATCTTGCCAGATAAATATTGTAGAAGCATAGCCATTAGACTAGATAGCCATACTATCCATACTAGATCGTAATTAAAGTTAGCACCAGCCTCAATTGCTGTGCCAAAATTACCAGGATCCATATATGCTAAGCTTACTAATATAGCTGGGCCTAGATAGATTATGAACCTTCTAAGCATCCCATTGCTAAATCTATTAAGCATAAGCTTATTGAAATTAACCATGTTTAAAAATATTTCCATTCTATAAGATTCTTGGCTTAGTATAATTTGGCCATAATTATATTTTTAATGTAGTTTAATAAATAATGATTAATTTCTATCGATGTACTAGAAAGTATTTATATATAAAATATATATTTTATCTTCATGGCTAAAAAAGCGAGTAGTATATTACTACTGCTAGTAATCGGCTCGTTGATAAGTACATCTGTTATACAAGCATATGGGCATGGTTTAGGAAAGGAAGAGATCGGACCAAAGAATATTGGAGATAAACTTGTAAGCATGGAGATAGAGATAACTCCAGAATTCAAGAAGGCTGATGAGTTACAAGATGTTACTCTACATATACAATTCCATGATGTAACTAATGGAGAAGAGAATGAGCAAGTTATTCCAGGAGTAGCAGCAAATATAGAGATACATAGGTTTAGAGATGATCAATTATTACTGAATCAAACATTCCATGTAATGTCAGATGTTGAGACATTAGAGATACTATTCAAGAATACTGAGAGTGGTGATATAAACATTAAAGGTATGGAGATGGGTTCATTTGGCTATATGCGAGCAGCGGATGAGGATATGGTTATAGTTGAAGGTCCGATCTTTACTAAAGCTGGGTTATATAAGTTCAAAGTAACTCCAATAGCATTAGATAGTGAGTCCTTGCCAGAGGATCAGAGAGTGCCATTTGAAGCATTGATAACGTTAGCAGAGATCAAGGATTGGGAGATCGATGGACATACTATCCAAACAATTGCATATTATGATAGTTTAACAAATCTTGAATACGATCCAGATAATCTAGTAATGAAGGCAGAGATGCCATTTGACTGGGATCTAGTAGATCAGATATCTCTATTACATTTTGAGTATTATCTGCCAAAAGGATTTGAGTTAGCAAATAGGGAGTTGACTGGTTATATTAATGGTATAGAGCAAAGCATATTCGTAGATAGAGCATCTGAAGATTGGGGAGCAATTGTGCATTTCATGATAGGACAGAATAGACTAAAAGAGTTAGCACCAATGATGGAAGGAGATGATCTAAAGAGAGCTGTATTAGAGATAAGAGGTGGAGCTATTATAGAAGAACAGCCTAAAGAGGAAGAAGAGATTACATTACCAGAAGAATGGTCTCCAACAATTACTGTAGAGACTAGTAATAAAAGTGTGCAAGTTGAAGTACAATGGTCTCCAATAGAGATAGATGTTGAACAAGATACATTCTTTAAACTTACATTCAAAGATCCTAATACTGGTGAAGTTTTGAAAGATGTAAAATATGATATAATGCTCATGGATTCAGAAGGTAATATGATAGTAGAAAGCCATAGATCAGCTCAAACTAAAGAGATTCAGATCTATAGATTTGATGAACCCGGTTCATATACATTGATGTTAAAGAATGTGAATGACACTGGAGAAGATGCAATGATTAGTCTAAAAGTCGTACCAGAGTTCCCATTAGCAGCTCTAATACCATTAGTAGTAGGATTTAGTGTATTGGCAACAATGAGATTAAGGAAAAATTCTAATACATTTAATAATAAACTATAAAAATAGATAGATCTCAACCTCTTTTTTTGATAAACAATGGATAACAATTATTAGTAAGTAATGTTAGAATTGAATTAATGAAGGCTAGGGCATATATAGTATATGCATTGACAGCTATGATACTAGTATCAACAATAGCGATAATTCCAAATAAAGCATATGGACATGGTCTAGGAGGTGATGTAGCACCAGCAGTAAGTTTTGCCGGACAAAATGTTACAGTAGAGACTAGGATAGAACCTCAAGACTTGGCATTATTCAATCTAGAGGAAGGTGTCAGACCATTAATTAGTGTAAGATTCTTTGATGCTGATACAAATCAGAATATACCAGAAGTTACTATGAGAGTAACAATAGAGAAGGATAATAAGATATTATTGAATGGATGGTTCTATGATCCAAGTGGTGAAGTGAAGTTTGAGGTTAATCCAGTAGAGAGAGAAGGTTTCCAGATTTATGGAGAGATAGAACCACAGTTAGGGGCATATTACAATAGAGGAGCTCCAATAAGAGTAGATGGTCCAATCTTTACTGATGGAGGATTATATAAGATAAGTGCAGAGATCAGATCAGCATTTACAACTAAACAATTACTAGAAGTTCCTTTAAGGTTTGATACATGGATTAGTGTTGCTGAAGATGATGTATTTAATATAGCGGTAGCAGATAAAGAGTATCCAATTACTGTAAGAACTTATTATGATACAGTAGAGAAACTAGCATATGATCCAGAAGAGAATGCATTATTATTTGAGATGCCATTCAACTGGGATGAGCAGTATATAAGTCTAGTCCCATTAGTTCATGAAGAGATAATAATGCCAAAAGATCTACCAATTGCTGCTAGTGGACAGTTTGATGGTTATGTTAATGGTGTTAAGGTAGAAGGGAGAGCGATTCTAGTTGATCCTTATACTTTTGAAGATAAATTGATAGCTCACTTTATATTGAATACCCAAACACTGCAAGAGATAAGACAACAGATAGCTGCTAGTGGAGAGATACCAGATAAGATGATATTTAAGTTAGTGCCAAAGGAGAGTACCAATGGAGAGGCTGGATTACAGTCTGTACAATTGTTAGCAGATAATGGAAAGGTTAAGGTTATAGCACAATGGCCTGAGCAAGGTATATTTCCTCAACAAGAGAGCGAGATAAGATTGACATTCTTTAATGCTGATACAAACGCATTATTGAGAGACATACGCTATAACATAAAATTCTTCGATGAAGAAGGGAATGTTATATTAGAACAAGATAGATACACGCCAGAAGGAATTGATGTAATAAGGCATATGTTTGAGAAGGAAGGAATGGTAACTATGCAAGTTAATATAATTGGCACAGGCTTCTCTGTTCAGAGGATAGATACTAGCGTAGCTGGTACTGCAGAGACTAGCATTAGTGTAGTCCCAGAGTTCCCAGTAGCTATATTGATAATAAGCATAGGTATGATAACTGCTATACTAATGCTAAGAAGAAATAATATGATAAGAATCTAATCTCAAATCAATTTTTTAATTTAGTAATTTTTACTGATGTCTTTATTGGTAACTTACTGCCAGCTGTTCTTAATGCTTCTTTTGCTGCTTCTAATGCATTCTCCTTAGTATATATCTCAATTATAGTCTGACCATGTTTTACTCTAGCTGCTCTTCCAACAGCTTTACCAAATGCTCTTCTCATGCCTTCTTGTAATCTATCTGCACCTGCTGCTGCTATCATCTTATTCTCTCTAAGGATAACGTGAGGATACAGTTTTAATACACTAAAGAATGCAGATTCTCCTACCTCAGATGCTAAAGTTTTGTTAGCTGCTAGTCTACATGCTTCCAATGCATTCTGTCTTATCTGTGCTACTCCATCTGCCACAAGTTCTAGTTTATAATCATAATCATTACTAGAATTACCACTAGTAAATTTGGCTATCTTTAATCCAGGATTACCAGCTATATACTCCTTCCTAACATATGGCATTCCTACTGGAGCTCTATAATTCTTCCCTTTCATAGCGTTAACTGTAAATATAGATGATTTAATTGTTATGGCAAAACTAGTCCTTGATCTCTCTAGCCATCTCTATTTATATCTTTAGAACAAGTTATTATTTTGTATCTAAAATACGTTATAATTTGTGTAAAACGTTTTTAAATACCATAGTAATTGATAGATGGTATGAGCAAAACTTGCGTATCTATAGCTGCTAATAGTCAGAGATCATTAAAAGAGGTTATAGATCTAGCATTAAAGAAAGCAGATCTAGTAGAGATAAGGTTTGATTATACAAGCAAGAGTGAGATCGACAAAGCTATAGAGATAGCATCTAGCATCAAAGATAGAGCTATATTCACTTGTAGAAGGAAAGATGAAGGGGGTAAATTTGAAGGAAATGAAGAAGAGAGAATAAGAATACTTGAAAGGTTAATAGAGGTAAAACCAATGCTTGTTGATATAGAATATAATACACTCTTAGAGCATAAATTTGATGCTGATAATATACTTGTCTCTTGGCATAATTTTGAATATACTCCTAGTCAAGATGAATTATATAAAAAAATGAACGATATGATGCATTTCAGTAAAAATATAAAAATAATAACTTTTGCAAAGAATATAATAGATAATATAACTGTACTAAGCCTATATAACCATATTAATGATGAAAAACTTGTGGCATTTTGCATGGGAGAGTTAGGTATGGCATCTAGAGTGTTGAGCATGCTTTATGGTTCTCCATTTACTTATGCAACTTTAGATAAACCAATAGCACCTGGACAATTGCAGATAGATCATCTAAAAGAAGCAGTAAAAAGAATAAGAATAGATGAGGTAATACTCAACAGAGTTATAAATATAATAGATGAAGCAATAGCTTGATTTATAATTGGTTTAGTTAAACTTTTGATCATGAAGACATATTGTGTTATAGGAGATCCTATAGATCATTCATTATCTCCAGCTATGCATAATGCAGCATTTAGAATACTTAATTTAGATTGTATATATATTGCTATGAGAGTTAGAGTTGGAGAATTAGATGCAGCTATAAAATCTATAAAAGCAACAAGAATTGCTGGATTCAATGTAACTATGCCACATAAAGTTGCTATCATGCAATATTTAGATAAGTTGGATAAGAGTAGTATATTAGCAAATGCTGTCAATACTGTAGATATAAAAGATGATACAATGATAGGCTATAATACAGATATACATGGCTTCATAAAACCTATCAAGGATAGAAATATCTCATTAAAGGATAAGGATGTTTTGTTACTAGGAGCTGGTGGGGCTGCTAGAGCTATAATTGTAGCATTAGCAGATGAAAAGATCAATAGGTTGATAATTGCTAATAGAAGCATAGATAAGGCTAGAAGATTGATAGATGATCTAAAATCAAGCATTGATGTAAAGTTTGATATTAAATTTATAGGATTGGAGGAAGCTAAGGATTATTCCTATGACTCTTATCTTATAGTTAATGCTACTCCTTTAGGTATGAAATACGAGCCTAGTATAATACCTTCTGAGAATATAAATCCAGATTCTATAGTTTATGATATTGTATATAGGCCAATGAATACTCCCCTAATAGAAGAGGCTATGAGCGCTAATGCTAAGATCATATATGGTTATGAGATGTTGTTAGAGCAAGGAGCTAAAGCATTTGAGATATGGCTTGGTATAGAAGCACCTAGAGATGTTATGAAGATGGCATTATTAGGTGGATTTGGTTGAGAGTTAGGAGCATAGCATATGGAGCAATATCTATAGTAAATGCTATACCATTAGGGATAGGTGCTACACTAGGGGTAGGTTTGAATGTTGTAGCAGATGTTGAACTATCATCTGGAAAAGGTATAAAGATTGATAATAAGCAGAATAATCAATTAATTAAAGAGATAATTGCTAGAATAATACCAAAAGAGTTACTAGAAAAGAATTGTCTGAAGATTGAGTTGAGATCAAGTATTCCTTCAAGTTATGGTCTGAAGAGTTCTAGTGCTGTATCTAATGCATTGAGTTTAGCGCTTACTAGATTGATTAAGGAAGAGTATGATGATTTTGAGGTTATAAATTATGGCATAGATGCTAGTCTTGCAGCTAAGGTTAGTATTACTGGAGCATTTGACGATGCATCTGCAAGTTACTTTGGAGGGTTTGTAGTTACTGATAATTATGCTAGAAAGATAATTAGACATGAGAGAGCAGACGATCTAAATGTTATAATATTATTGCCAGATAATATAAAGAGATCAGATCCATTGAGATTAAGAAGGTTAGCAAATCTATTTGAAGAGCCAGTCAGATTAGCTAAAGAAGGAAGATATTGGGAAGCTATGATACTTAATGGTGTGCTAGTAGCATCAATCCTTGGCATACCATATAAGCCTATTAAAGAGGCTATGGAAGCAGGAGCAATGGCTGCTAGTGTTAGTGGGAATGGACCAGCTATAGCTGTAATAACTCATAATGATGGTATAGAAGGTAAATTATCTAAATATGGCAAGATAATAACAACTAGAACTAATAACAACAAGGCTAGGGTTGATGTTATAGAATGAAGGTTAGAGTATACAAATCTAGTATTAATGGAGTTATAAAACCGCCATCAAGCAAGAGTTATACTCATAGAGCAGTAGCAATAGCAAGTTTGACTGAAGGCTCATCTAAGATAATAGATCCATTGTTTAGTAGAGATACATTAGCAACTATTAACGCTTGCAAAACTCTAGGTGCTTATATTACTAATAGGAAAGATCTAATAATAAATGGTAGATATGAGTTCGATGCTGGAGATAGAACTATAGATGCTCAGAACTCTGGCACTACAATAAGAATTGCTACTGCAATGTCAGCATTAGTAAAAGAAGGTAAGACTATACTAACTGGTGATGAGAGTTTAAGGAAACGTCCTATGAAACCTTTGCTTGATGCTCTAAGCCAATTAGGAGTTAAATGCTCATCCAATGATGGCAAACCTCCAGTAACTGTTTATGGAGGAGGTATAAAAGGGGGAGTTGCTACTATAGATGGAAGCGTATCAAGCCAATTCATATCATCTCTGCTTATATCTTCCATCTATGCTAAGAACGATGTTATCATAAATGTTAATGGAGAGCAGGTATCTAAGCCTTACATAGATGCTACATTAGCAGTAATGAATAGATTTAATGTTAGTATAGATAATGATAATTATAAAACTTATTACATTAAAAGACAAAGATACAAACCAACTGATTTTAGAATTCCTCCAGACTTTTCTAGTATCGCAATATTATTAGCATCTGGAGCATTGCTTGGCGAGGTAACTATCAAGGATGTTGACTTGTCACTTCCTCAAGCAGACTCAAAGATTATCGATATATTAAATGATATGGATGCTGATATTAGCATAGATAATAATAGCATAAGAGTTAGAGAGAAGCAGTTATCAGATGCGGAGTTTAATCTAAGTGATTCTCCAGATCTATTACCAGTGGTTGCTATATTATCATTAAAGGCAAAGCATGTTAGGATTAGAGGAGTAAAGCATGCTAGAGTTAAAGAGACTGATAGAATAGCAATACTAGCAATGGAATTACAAAAGTTAGGAGTCGATGTTAAAGAGTATGAAGATGGTTTAGATATACATACTAGAGATATTAAGAATGCTATACTTAACGCTCATGGAGATCATAGATTGTTTATGGTATTTACTATAGCTGGTATGCTTACTGAGCAATCTATAATAGATGGATTGGAATCTGTTGATGTATCATATCCTAACTTTGTAGATGATATGAGAAGGTTAGGAGCTAAGATAGAAATACTTTAAGATGTTAGCAGCAGATACCATAGGCAGAATTGGATTAATTCTTGGCATATTATTATTCTTTATAGTATTCTATTCACCATTAGAACTAGACTTTCCTGCTAAACTTGTATTAGCAACTACATTATTGATGAGTACATTCTGGATAACTGAAGCTCTTCCTATATATGTAACAGCTCTGTTACCATTAATAATATTTCCATTTGCTAACTCCGATGAATTATCTAATACATTAACAAAATATGCTGATAGAATAATATTCTTGTTTCTAGGAGGATTCATTATAGCATTATCAATAGAGAAGAGTATGCTTCATAAGCGTTTTGCCTTGAACATATTAAAAACATTTGGAACTAATCCTAAACATATAATAGGTGCATTTATGATAGCTACAGCATCTCTTAGTGCTTGGATCAGTAATACCGCTACTACTATGTTAATGCTTCCTATCGCATTAGCAATAATAGCACAGATAAATTCTAATGAGAAGAAGAGATTTGCTGTATGTTTATTATTAGCAATTGCATATTCTGCAAGTCTAGGAGGATTAGCAACTCTTATAGGAACACCGCCAAATGCTATCTTAGCATCATTATCAAAACAATTGTTAGATATTGAGATAAGCTTTAGTAAATGGTTATTGATAGGAGTGCCATTAAGTATAATATCTCTTATCATAACATGGTTCTATCTTGTAAATATAGGAGTTAAGATAAGTAAGAAACCAATCTTAGGTGAAAGATCTATAATCTTAGCAGAATTAAAAAAGTTAGGTGCTATGAAGAGGGATGAGACGATAGTAGCAATTGTATTCAGTATAACAGCACTAGCATGGATCACTAGAGGTTTAGTATGGAAAGATTATCTTCCATTTGTGGATGATTCTATGATAGCATTATTATCTGCTTTATCATTATTTATAATACCATCAAAGGAAGGGAGAGTATTAGAATGGAGTGATACAAAAAGGATTCCTTGGGGAGTTTTATTATTGATGGGAGGAGGATTAACACTAGCATCCGCATTCACTACAACTGGATTAGATCTATGGCTGTCTGAATATTTGTCATTTGAAGATATGCATTACATGCTTATAATTCTAATTATAGTAGCAATAACCATATTTACAGGAGAGATAATGAGTAATACAGCATCAGCAGCATTGTTGGTGCCTATAGGAGCAGCTATTGCTACCAACCTTAATATAGATCCTTTACTCTTGATGGTTCCTATAACATTAGCAACATCATATGGTTTCATAATGCCAGTTGGCACTCCACCAAATGCAATAATCTTTGGTAGTGGTTATGTATCAATAAGGGATATGGCTAAAGCTGGCTTTCCATTAGATATCATAGGAATTATATTAGTTACTATAATCTCATTATTGCTTGTACCAATAGTATTAGGTTAGTATCTGTGCTATGATTGTAGCAAATATAAGAATTGGAGCAATTATCTTAACAATAGTAAAGATAATATCAGCAGATTTTCCATGTATATTAGCCAATTCCATTATCTTATCCTTAGGACCAAACCATGTGACTATTATAGTAAATATAGCAGCAGATATAGGCATACCAAATGTTCCAAATAGATGATCCATAATATCAAGGACTGGTTTATCTAATATAGTTAGATGTAGATTACTATAGCTTAATGCTGATGGTAAACCAGCAACTAGTAATAATAATGTTATAATCTTTACAGCGTTATCTCTATTATAACCAAAAGAATCTTCTAGTGCAGCTACTGGAACTTGGAACATTGATATAGATGATGTTAACCCCGCTATCAGCAAAAGCAAAAAGAATATCATTCCTATAATACTTCCATATTCCATGTTAGCGAATATTGTAGGCATGGCTACAAATGCTAGTGAAGCACCTTGATCTGGTTCCATATTAAATGCGAATACTATAGCAAATATCATCAAACCTGCAGTAAAAGCTATCAAGAAATCAGATGATATTATTATCAACGATGATTTTAGCAAAGATTGTTTTGTATGCAGATAACTGCTATATGTAAGTAATATGCCTGCTCCTATACTTAATGAGAAGAATGCTTGACCAAATGCAACACCCCAAGTATGAGGATCTAGTAATTTATCTGGTTGTAATGTTAGATAAAATTCCAAACCTTGATCAGAGTTTGGTAATGATAAACCGATTATAGTTAATGGTATTATCAATACTAATAGAAGATAAACTCCAATCTTACTAACTTTTTCTATGCCTTTCATAACTCCAGATCTAAGAATAATATAATTAATTAGCAAAGTTACAATGAATGCTATAAGAGAATAATAAGAATCCGTATATACTGAGAAATCTATCTTAATAGATAGAAGCATTATTACGAAATAAGATAATACCCATCCTAAAATTATTAGATAATAACTTAATATTACAAATGTTACAGTAACTACGATTACTCCTAAAAATTTGAATCTAGGTTTGATCCTCTTGAAACATTCTATTACTGATGTTTGATAATACCTTCCTACTGCTAGTTCTAATGTAATTAGAGCTAAACCAAATGTGAATATAATAATTATATATGGTAGAAAGAATGCACCTCCACCATTAGAACCTACTATATATGGAAATCTCCAGATATTTCCTAATCCTACTGCTGATGCTATAGATGCTATTATAAAGCCTCTATATGAACTCCAACTCTCTCTACCCAATAATAATGCTTAAGTATTCTATTCTATATTATTATAATTATGAATACAATTCATGCAGAATTGAGTATAATACCTATTGGAACTGGCAGCACAAGTTTAGGAAGATATATAGCTATTGTTATCGATGCAATAAGGAAAGAAGGTATAGATTGTAATATAACACCAATGGGTACTCTTATCGAGAGTAATGATATAGATGTTATATTCAATGCTATAAACAAGGCTAGAGAAGCCTTGTTCAATGAGGGTATAAAGCGAGTAGAGATAATACTTAGAATTGATGAGAGGTTAGATAAGCCTAGAAGTATGGAAGATAAAGTAATCTCTGTAGAAAAATATCTTAGAGAGTTAGAATAATCCGTATTTAGAACTCATGAACTCTTCTTTTAACATTATATGAACATCGCAGCCTACCCGCTTCATCTTAGCATCTAACCAATTTACAAACCTCTTCTCATGAGTCTTACCTTTGATCTTCAAGAACTCATTACCTAATAGATTTGCCAATTTTACTATAAGATTCTTGTTTATAGTAACAGTAAAGAAGTACCAACCAAATGTATACTCAGCATCACTAATCTCAAAATCTTCATAAGAATGTGTTAGCGCTGCTACCTCTTTAAGAGCCAATTTTACAGCTTCGCTATCCCTCTTATAATTACTTGATGTTATGCTAAGTTCTACAGTCTCCATATTTATTCATCTGCAAATTGTACTTATAAATTTTATTCCATCTTAATTAAATATCTTACAATATAGTATTGTAATAAATCTAATTCTTAATAAATTATTTTATCATTCTCTTATACCTTCTAATGTGGATACAGCTTGCCATAGTATTACTCTAATATGTGATGACATGTTAGGATCTTGTGTCAGATCATCTAATATGCTTATTGCGTTAGCTGCTCTTACAGCTGGGCTTAGACTTTCATCATTAAGCGATTTTACTATCTCTTTAACTGCATTCCTTATATTCCTTGGAGTAGTAGGATTACTTGCTACACTCTCTAGCGTATCTATAGCTTGTTTCAACCTTTCTAGATTCTCTTGCTGTTTCTTACTCATCTTCTCACCATTAAACCATGCTTAATGACTCTATAAAAGATTTAAGGTAGTTATGAGTAATATATACCATGTGCCACGCAGTAAAATGCGAGATCTGTGGAGAGGTATTATACTTCGATGAATACTATGAGCACATCAAAAACTGTAAACCAGAACTCGAGAAACCAGAGATTGTTATTGAAGAAAAAGGATAATTCTTTTATTTTTTATAACATATCTAACCTTTCTCTCTCAAATTCTATCATCTGCTGTTTATAATACTCAGATGCTTCCTTCAATTCAACTCTAGGAGGCTTATCATAAAAATGTCCTTCTGCCAATGCCGCTTTACCATCCCCAACATCTATATAGCAGTAGCCATAACCATCATACTCTTTATAATTAGATTTTATATTATTTGCTACTACTATACCTTCTCTTTCAGCAAAAGTTCCAGCTTTTGGTAGAGTTATTCCATTATTATTTACAATTGTAACATCTCCTATTGCATATATGCCTTCATATTCAGTCTCTAAACTTTTAGGATTGACTTTTATCCATCCAGATGATAATAAACCTGTATCCTCTAGAATCTTTGGGGCTTTATGGACTGGAATCCCTATTAATAGATCATATTCAGCATTTCTATCATTAAATATCATCTTTCTATCTTCTATCTTTTCTACAATTGAATTAGGGTTATACACTATCTTCCTATCTTCTAGCATATTCTTTATTATATTACTAACATCTCTACCAGCAACTGGAACTGGATGAGGTTCTGGAGTATATAATGCAATCTCTATATCATCTCTTATACCTCTCTTTCTAAAGTATGAATCTAAAAGAAGGGCAGCCTCATAAGGTGCTGGTGGACATTTGAATGGTGTACTTGTTATTAGAACTGCAACTTTACCTTCTTTCATATTCTTTAATCTTTTGTATATCTTCATAGCGTCTATGCTATCATATAGATTCAATGCATTGCTTCTAAATCCTTCTATAGCATCTAAATCCATCTCTGCTCCTAATGCTATTACTATATAATCTGCTCCTAATTCTCTATTCCTAGTCTTTATTATCTTCCTCTTTACATCTATGCTGATAACCTCTTCATTAAGGAACTTTATTCCTTTACCTTCTAATCTTCTCAACTCTTTCTCTTTCGGTTTTTCTCTTTCACCAATCATAAGCCAGAGGTTAGCCATGCCTACTGAGAATTTCTCCTTCTTATCAATCACTATTATCTCCTCATCTGTTAACCTCCTCAACTCTCTAGCAGCTGATAAACCTCCAAACCCTCCACCAAGAATAACTATCATATTTGCTTATTAGCAATACTATTAATAAATAGTTATCATCTAACTCCATGTATGGAAGCAATAAGCACAAAAACTATGTATGAGATAGAGGAGAATGCCCATAGAATGGGCATGCTTAGAATATTTATGATGGAGAATGCTGGTAATGGAGTTGCTAGGCATATAATAGATAATTTTGATCTTAATAATAAAAGAGTAGTTGCTATAGCTGGAACTGGTAATAATGGAGGAGATGCTCTAGTAGCTTCAAGGCATCTAGCAAGATACACAAAACCATATGTTATATTATTAGGAGAAAAAGCAGATATAAAGACTAATGAAGCAAGAACGAACTATTCCATATTAGAAAAGATGAACAAAAGTATAGAACTACTGAATGTAAAAGAGGTTAATGAAAAGTTAATCAATGTAATAAAGGAAGCAGATATAATAATAGATGGTATATTTGGAATAGGCATAAAAGGAAAGATAAGAGAACCTCATGCTACTATAATAGATCTGATCAATGATTCAAGTGCATATAAAGTAGCAGTTGATGTTCCATCTGGATTGGATCCTGATACTGGTATGATATTAGATAAATGTGTAAAAGCAGATGTTACAATAACTTTTCATAAGGCTAAACATGGATTGTTGAAGAGCAATGCGTGTGGTAAGATAATAATATGTCATATAGGAATACCACCAGAGGCTGATAAGGATGATACTTGAACAGATATTAGTAGGACATATGGCAAACTTTACATACATACTAGCAGATGGCAATAAAGCTATAGTGATCGATCCTTCATGGGATCTTGAGAAGGTATTGAACTTGTTAAAGAAGCATAATCTAACACTAGTATATATAATAAATACACATTCGCACTTTGATCATACTCTAGGAAATGAGCAGTTAAAAGCTTTAACAAATGCAAAGATAGCTATGCATAAGAACTCTCCATTAGAGAAAGATATAGAACTTGACGAAGGATCAGTAATAAGATTAAACGATACTGAGATCAAGGTATTGTACACTCCTGGACATACTAAAGATAGCATATGCCTATTAACAGATAAGATATTGTTTACTGGTGATACATTATTCGTTGGCAATTGTGGTAGAACTGATCTTCCAGGAGGAGATGCGGGAGAGTTATATGATAGTCTACAAAGATTAGCAAAGTTGGATGATGATATAACTATATATCCTGGTCATGATTATGGCATAAAGCCTTATTCTACTATAGGAGAGGAGAAGAGAAATAGTATGGTATTCAAGCCTAAAAGTAGAGAAGAGTTCATAGCATTTATGAAGATGGGCGATTGATATGATAAAACTAGCATATAATGAAGATAAAGGAAGAGAGTTCATAGATTTATTAAAGCATATAGATCCATTATTCTTATTAGCAATATCATATACAGAAACCTCAGAGATAGATGGTATTACAATAGCTGGAGCAGTTAAAGAGTTGATAAAATATACTCCTCCAGCAGATGCTGAGTTTATACATTATGGTTATTGCAGATGTATTGATACTATCCCAGCTACTCCAGATGGTAAGCCTACTCCAGCATTATTGACAAGAGCAGCACTTAAAGCAGCAGATATACCAATGCTAGTAGTAGATGCTGGAAGTAAAGTAAAACCTAATATGCCATATATAAGCATAGATGCAATTCCATCAAAGAATATTGAGAACGAAGATGCGTTGGATAGAAAGCTAGTTGATAAAATATATAGTAATAGTATAGAACTAGGCAGAACTATAAGCAAGTTAAGAGAGTTTGTAATAATAGGAGAAAGTATACCAGGAGGAACGACAACTGCATTAGCAGTATTATTATCTATGGGCATAGATGCCAAGTTTAAAGTTAGTAGTAGCATGCCAGAGAATCCTCATGATTTGAAGATTAGAGTAGTTGATAATGCTATGAAAAGGGCAGATGTTACTGTTGGCGCATTAAGAGATAAGCCGTTAGATGCTGTAGCGAAGTTAGGAGATGCTATGATGATAACTGTAGCAGGTATAGCTATAGGTTTATCTAAAAAGAGTAAAGTTATGCTTGCTGGGGGAACACAAATGGCTGCTGTGTTATCGTTGATTAAGAGTTTAGATTATTCAGCATTACCAAATATATCAATAGGAACTACTAGGTATATAATAGATGATAAGAACTCAAACCTAATAGATCTTATAAAAGAGATATATGATACTCCTATAATAACAATAGATCCTATGCTTGATAGATCTAGCAAAGATGGTTTGAAGGCATATGCTAATGGGTTTGTTAAGGAAGGAGCAGGTGCTGGTGGAGCATCCATAGCAGCATCGCTAAGAATTGATAATTTGTTAGATATGATTGAGAGAGAGTATGATATCTGTATTAGCCATTCCTAAACTCTTTTATTATCAGCTCTTTAACTTTCTCGAAGTATAATCTAGTAGAATATGGCATCGATTGCATACTTTCTTCAATGGCAGTTACTACAAATGGAACTGCTCGTTTTGATAGATCTAGTTTGAATCTTATGGGTAGCAATTCATCTTGCTCAACATTTATCTTATCCTTTAGATGAGGTGGAGCAAGATCCCTAGCCTTATTAATTATTATATCATACCATTCTGCAATTACCTCTGGTAATAATCCATCTTGCAAATCCTTAACCATGTTATTGAGCATATTAGCTATGTTCTGATTCATGTTAAATTGACGAAGATAAAAGTAAAAAGCGTTAGAATCAATTCTTGTTAGCAAATAGATAGATTTATCTTTACTTATTGTGGCACTGGGGCTTTCTCTCTAACATTGATCTTTGCTTCTTCCTCTCTCTTTACTAGATAACCAGGTATGTTTACTATTCTATCTCCAAGCATAACATGTTTATGAACTACTAACTGTCTTGCATGATTAGGTGTAACATTATACTTTCTCATCACTATAGTTTGTAGCCTTCTCTCGAGTATATCTTCAACCTTAAGGCTTAATACATCATCCAAAGTAGCATCCTCGCTTACTAATCCTAATCTATCCAACGATCTTAACAACTCTTTCTCTTTATCAACTCTAACCTCTTCTGGTAAGGCTAATAATGTTCTAGCCATCTTTCTTATCCTTGATAATTCAGTTTCTGCTTTCCATAATTCTCTCTTATTCCTTAAACCATAATTTCCTAACAATTCCAACTCACTCATAAGTTGCTCAGGGTTCCATGGTCTTTTTGGTTTTCTATATAATTTTCTCGGTTTTTTAGGATCTCCCATCTAATCACCTATTTTGGACCAACTTTACCTCCTTTCCTAACTCCTATAGTTCCTCCTCTCCTTCTTCCAGTAGTTCTTGTTCTCTGCCCTCTAACCTTTAAACCATACATATGCCTTATTCCTCTCCAACTCTGTGTTACTTTCTCTCTCTCAAGATCATTCCTAAGCGTCATATCTAGATCTGAAGTTATCAGATGTATATCTTTACCAGTCTCTATATCTTTTCTTCTATTTAGATACCATACTGGTATATTAACTCTAGTTGGGTCTTTCAACGCTTCTTCAATATTAGCAACATCTTCCTCTTTAACATATCCAGTCCTTGTATTTGGATCTATATTTAACTGCTGAAGTAATAATTGTGCTAGATTATAACCTATACCTCTTATCTCGCTTAATGCTACTACTAGCTTTTTGCTACCATCAACATCCTTACCAGCTATTCTAACTATATGTCTAAACTCTTGCTCTGACAATTCTATTGATAATTTATTGTACTCTAATAAAAACTATATGTTAATAAAAAGAATAGTACACTCATCGAAATATTCTTAATAATTTCTATTGTTGTACCATAAAATATAATACTATCAGATTTCTAATGTAAGATATGAAGGTAAATAAAGTCATAATTGCATTACTTGCAATAGCAGTTTTAGGAACAACAGTAACTGTAAGTACATTCTCTACTATAACAACTGCACAGATGGAGCATACTTCCCATGATAGTGAGACAATATTACTAGATTATCAAAGGATTAGACCAAATCAGTTTATAATGCTTTATGATACAACTCCGATGCCAATAACCTCTGGGCATATAGCGATAAATGTAGATTGTAATGATGAAGGAGTTGCACCAGTTGAGTTAGCTATAGGCGTTGCACCTGAGATGGAGTTTATAAAATTGAGTATGGAGAATATGATCCATCATATGTCTGAGCATGGAAAGATGTGCTTATATCATGTAGATCTTCCACCGGAAGAAGGAATGGAGATTACCGATATAGCATTGATAAATAATAGTGATAAATGGGTAAGACTTGGTCCAGAAGCTTCAATGACGATACATGTCCATGGCTTAGGAGAACCAATAGAAGGTCATGAATCTATGGATCACGGATCAATGGAAGGCATGTAACCTTCATTATTATTTTTATAAATTATTAATATATGCAAGAAAGCATTTAAGTAAGTTATTAGTACTTAAAACATGCAATTAAAGCGTGTAAGCGAGATAATGACCGAAGCTCCTATAGATACTGTTGAACAAGGTTTGAGTATTCAATATGCTGCAAATATCATGAAAGAGCGAGGTAGAGGAAGCCTAGTTGTTCTAGATAATAGGAAACCAGTTGGGATAATAACTGAGCGAGATATAGTTAGAAGAGTAGTTGCTGAGGCTAGAGATGTCAACGAGACTAAAGTTAAAGATGCTATGAGTACTCCTTTAATAACAATTGGTCCAGAGGCTACGGTTGAAGCAGCTGCTAAAGTTATGTATGAGAATGGTATAAGGAGATTACCAGTTGTAGAGAATGATAATCTTGTTGGTATAATAACATCAACAGATTTCGTTAAAGCAATGATCAAAGAGAAGAAAGAACCAGATGGTATGTTAATGGCTATGGCTAGGTTCAAGTATCTAGAAGAGTTGAACCTTACATAACCAATTTTTTGCCTTTTAACTGCTTCTTCAATCTTAGATATGCCATTAGATTAAAGGCAAACATAACTCCTAATCCTAGATATGCTAATGGTTGACTATACTCAATTAGCACAGCAGATGCACCAGCACCAATTATTGTTGGCAGAAAGGATAGCATGTATAGTATAGTTCCACAGCAGCCTAATGGCACTAATGCAAAGAAGGAGAAGAACCCACTTAATACAGTTCCACTATTGCCTCTTCTAGCATTAATCGAGCATCCTAAAGATTTTGCATACTCTGCTATATACATCTGCACTCCAACTCCAATGCCTATACTAACAACTATTATAGTATTAGCCTTTATTGCAGCGGTTATAGCATCTACTGCAGTTAATGCTGGTGTTGTTATAACTACGATAAATAGATATGTTAATATGCTCATTATACCAACTAATAAACCTTTAATCAATCCTTTTCTATTTATATGCATATGTTATTTATAACAGTCAATATATTTAGATTATATCTTTAATACTACAAGATACTCTTTAACTGTTAATATTTCGATAATTGTACCATATAATATTAATACTATGATTGATATTATTCTATATATGATGCAAGTAACTAAACGGGATACATTGATCATAGCGCTTGCATTAGGAGTTATGATCGTATTCTTGTTAGGAAGTATCATAAGGATCAATGGATTTATAATTCCTCATACAATACTCCATACTATTGGATTGATATTATCTGGATTTCTAATAGTAGTAGCAGTAGCAGCATATAGAAGAGTAAAGATATCTAGGTTTATGCTTTTAGCATTTGGGTTTATGGGCTTTGTAATAATGGAGAGTATAAACCTCATATATGCTTGGCTACAGTTAGATATATCTGAATTGAGTGTATTAAACATGGAGTTGCCTCATATATTTGGAGTTTATATACTTATGTTATTAGTAATAGCAACTCTGCGAGGTGTTAATTGATGAATGCAAGGAATGTTATTGTTAATATCGTTAACAAACTTCCTGGGATTAGATATAAAGAGTTACAAAGAGTAATAAATATGCCTAATGGAACTCTAAGTTATCATATAGATGTATTATCTAAAGAAGGTATAGTTAGGATTAGAAGAGATGCTGGCTCAACTAGGCTATTTCCTGTCAATGTAGATGATTATACAGCAGAAGTTATAAGCATACTAAAAGATGAAGTAAGATTAAATATAGTAAAGTATCTTCTGAAGCATAGAGCTGCTACATACCAAGAACTTCATAAAACTATTAAAAGATCGTTCTCTACTCTCTCATGGCATCTAGAAAAGTTGGCAAATGCTGATATTATTATTGTAAAGAATGCTATAGGTATGAAGGAGTATTATCTAAGAGATCCAGAGTTTATTAAAGATATAATAGATAAGTATCTAGATGTAGTAGACAACTTTATAGATATCTGGAGCGAATTATAAAAATTATTTATATAATCGCATATGCTCTTCCATCATACATCGATCTTGAACTACTTTTATACCATGCTTCTCTGCCTCTTTTGCTGCTTCGTCATTCCTTATTCCTAACTGCATCCATATCACTTTGGGCTTCTTCTTTATAGCCTCTTTAACTACTGGCATGACTTGGTCTGATGGTCTGAATATATCTACAATATCTATCTCCCCTTCAACCTCTTCTAAACTCTTGTAACATTTTCTGCCAAGAATTTGATCAGCAGATGGATTTACTGGGATTATATCATATCCATGTTCTAATAGATACTTTGGGACTTGATGAGCTGCTTTGTTAGGATCTCTAGATATACCAACTACCGCTACTCTCTTAAGTTTAAGTATATCTTTAATCTCTTCATCGCTCATGATAACTAGTAATATATGCTAGTATTTGAATATTAATCTATATTAATTGTAATTGAATGATAATAATACAAGTCATTCTGATATCAATATTATTAACTTATTCGTAGTATTGAATGGATCATATATGTATAAATGGAATTGGCTATGAGCATGAAGGTTGTAGAAGACATTCTTGAACGTATAAATAATCGGAAACATATTTTAGCAATTTAAAGAGTAAGGTTTATCTATACTATACTTATTCTTCAATACATGGCACGAACTCATGCTCATAGAAAGGGTAAATCTCATTCGATAAGACCAGTAAAACCAGATCTATCATTTGTAACCATGGATAAAGATCAGATTATAGATCTTATAGTAAAGTTTGGCAAAGAAGGGTTATCTTCTAGTGAGATAGGCATAAAGTTAAGGGATGAATATGGTATACCATTAGTAAAACCGATAGTAGGGAAATCTATTAATGAGATACTAGAAGAGAATGGAATAAAAGGCGAACTGCCAGAAGATTTATCAAATCTCTTGAAGAAAGCTTTAAGATTGCAGCAGCATCTTAGAGAACATCCTACAGATAGGAATAATATAAGATCATTAGAGCTTATAGAAGCAAAGATCCATAGACTATCTAAATATTATAAGCAGAAAGGCTTGTTACCTACAAAATGGAAGTATACAGCAGCTATAGCACAGCTAGAATAATCTGTGATATATATGAGATTAGAAGATGGTTTACATCATATAGCGGATAGAATTATGCATGAGATTGCAAAGGATAATGATATAGGAGTAATAACTCATACAGACGCTGATGGAATTATCGCTGGAAGCATAATTGCAAAGATGCTTCTGCGTAAAAATGCTAGGTTTACAGTTAGAACTGTTAGCGATATGAATGATCAGACTATTGATAGCATAAAGGATAAGCATGAGTTTTATATAATAACTGATCTTGGTGCTGGTTTTGCTAACAAGTTTGAAGAAGCATTTAAAGATTCATGGGTAGTTTTGGATCATCACCAACTTCCAGATGAAGAGATGGATAATGATAACGTTCTTAATGTATGGAAATATGGAATAGATGGAGGTAAAGAGGTCTGTGCTGGAAGTTTATGTTATCTATTAGCGGAGCATATAGATGCTAGGAATAGAGATCTATCAGCACTAGCAATAGTATCAGCAGTTGCAGATAGACAAGATCAAGGAGATAAAAAGTCATTGTTAGGTTTGAATAAGAATATAGCAGATACTGCTAGAACAAAAGGTTTGCTAAGCATAGATCTTGATTTGATGTTAGTTGGTAGAGAGACTAGACCTATTCATGAGGCATTAGCTTATACATCATTTCCTTATATAGAAGGATTGACATGGAATCCTTCATCATGTTTATCATTATTAACAAATGCTGGTATTAAATTGAAAGATAATGGAAGATGGAGAGTATTAGCAGAGTTGGATGATGAAGAGAAAAAGATTATGCTAGAAGCTATAGCAAAGTTTGTAGCTGTTACCTCTAATGCTACTAATATAATAGATGATCTCATAGGCTATATCTATACATTATTAAAAGAAGATAATAGAAGTATGTTAAGAGATGCTAGAGAGTTTGCTACATTGTTGAATGCAACTGCTAGGATAGGAAAGGCTGGAGTTGGCATATCTATATGTTTAGGTGATAGAAACTCTATGCTTAAAGAGGGAGAGCAGATAGTTAATGAGTATAGGAATAGATTAAGAGAATATATGAATACATTAATGCAAGATAGATGGAGGATAAGAGATGATGGTAAAGTAGCATTTGTTAATGGAGAAAGTCTGATAGCAGAGGATATGCTTGGAGCTGTATCATCGTTATTGAGTAGTTCTCCATCTATGCATGGAAGATTGGTTATAGTATGGACTAGAACAAAGGATGATACATACAAATTCTCATCTAGGAAGAGCCTACAAACCAATTCTAACGCTAATCTAGGATTGATAATGCGAGAATGTTCAAGTAAAGTTGGAGGATCTGGAGGAGGGCATGCTCCAGCAGCTGGTGCTAGAATTCCTGGTAATAAACTGCAAGAATTTTTAGAATGTTTAAAGGCAAGTATAGATGCAGCAGATTAGAGTTATAATTAGATTAGCATTAAAGAAAGAGTTAGCAGATGCTATTGTAAAGGCATTAATGCCAGATAATATAAACTTTCCAGAGGGTTTGAGTATGGATATAGATAATGATGAAAAACTAAAGATAATATTTACATGTGATGATCCTGATAAGATTAGCAGTATGATAAACATAACAGATGAGGTATTGGAGCATATATCTATAATATTGAATACAATAGGTGATACAGATGTTAGATCCTAAATTACTCAGAGAAAAACCAGATCTAATAAGAGATATGTTGAAGAAGCGAGGAGTAGATTTTCCATTGGATGAATTATTATCTATAGATAAGCAGAGAAGAGAATTGATGACAGAAGCTCAAAGATTGAAGCATACCAGAAATCTAGTTGCTGAAAAGATTGCAATTATGAAGAAGAATAAAGAAGATGCTAGCAAAGCTATAGAAGAGATGAGAAATATATCTAGAAGTATAGAAGAGATAGATAATCAAGTCAATAAATTACATAGAAAGTTTAGAGAGTTGATGCTTAGGATTCCTAACCTTATAGATGATTCAGTTCCATATGGTAAGGATGAGAATGATAATGTTATAGTAAGAACATGGGGTAAACCTAAAGAGTTTGATGCTAAAGATCATATAGATTTAGCATACATCTTTGATCTCATAGATATGGATAGAGCAGCGAAGATATCTGGCTCTAGATTTTATATCTTAAAGAATGATCTAGTTAGATTGAACATAGCATTGATCAACTTTGCTCTAGATTTTATAAGTAAGAAAGGTTATTCATTGATACAACCACCTTACATGATAAATAGGAAGGCTATGGAAGGTGCAGTAATCCTTAGCGATTTCGCTGATGTTATTTATAAAATTGAAGATGAAGATTTGTATCTTATA
The DNA here is from genome assembly GCA_026002835.1 of Candidatus Nitrosocaldaceae archaeon. Next base: position 34,083 of record BPGC01000006.1, on the reverse strand, counting down.
GGAACTGCTGAGCATGCAATTGCTTCTATGCATATGGATGAGATAATCATGAGTGATAATTTGCCATTGAGATATGCTGGTTTCAGTCCTTGTTTTAGGAAAGAGGCTGGTGCGCATGGAAGAGATACCAAAGGCATCTTTAGAGTTCATCAATTTGAAAAAGTAGAACAGTTTGTCTTTTCTAAACCAGAGGATTCTTGGAATGAACATGAATCTATGCTTAAGAACGCTGAAGAATTCTTCCAGTTATTAGAGATACCATATAGGATAGTATTACTATGCTCTGGAGATCTCGGTAATGTATCAGCAAAGACTTTTGATCTAGAAGGCTGGTTTCCTGGTCAGAGAAAGTATAGAGAATTGGTATCATGCTCAAACTGCTTGGATTATCAAGCAAGAAGACTTATGATAAGGTATAAAGATAAACCTAATGAAGAGAGCAGATATTTACATACACTAAATAGCACTCTAGTAGCAACTGAGAGAACGATAGTAGCAATAATGGAGAATTACCAAACAGATGATGGGATAATAATACCAAAGGTATTAAGAGAGTATATGAATGAAGATAAGATAAGTTTCAAAGAGTAATAATATTAGTATTGTTTAAATAATTAATATTTGAAAGCATTGTGTGAGTGCTACAGAATCGTTAAGAAGAGATCATGATGTTATAGAGAAGGTATTGAAGGCTTTAGAGGCTACTGTATCATTATTAAAAGAAGGTAATGAGATACCTATGGATGTTCTAAAAGATACTCTAGATTTTATAACTAACTTTATAGATAGATGTCATCATAGTAAAGAAGAGAACGGATTGTTCCCAGCATTGAATGATAGAGGTTTGCCTAAAGAACAAGGACCAATAGCTGTTATGCTTATGGAACATGAAGAAGGGAGAAGGTTGGTAAATATGCTGAAAGATGCTATAGATAGATATGCTAACGATCCTAATGCTAAGAATGATATAATTGCTATAATGGAGAATTATATAGCATTACTAACTCAACATATATGGAAGGAGAATAATATATTATTTAATTTAGCAGACTCTATCCTATCAGACAAAGCAGATGATATTACCAATAAATTGGAAGGTATAGTAGAAGAGAAGATAGGTAAAGATAAGAACGATGAATATATTCAGATAGCTGAAAAGTTAGCAAGTTCGTTAACAAAGCAGTAGTTTTATAAACCTTTAAACTCTTTTTATTAATATGCTTACTAAAGATGAAAAAGATAAAATTCTACAACTTAAGCAAACATACTTATCTCAAATGCAAGATCCAAAAGTTAGAGAATGGAAATAAGAGTTAGAAAAAAGAAAGAACGAAATCCAAAGTGTATTAGGGAAAGATAATATAAATAATTTAGATGATGTAGGTTTATTAAAAGTTATCAGCAGTCTCTTTTCATTCATTTGGTGGACAAGAAAAGATTACATAATGAAACGGTTAGTAGAAGATAATGGTATAGATAAACTATCTAGATACTTAAATGAACTTTTATGGAATAACAAACCTTTAGCAAAAAGATTTGATAATTTTAAACTAAATATAAAAGGTCTTTCATCAATTACCGAGATACTATGCTTTACTGTTCCTGAACAATATGCAATATGGAATAAGCGTGCTTATAATAGTTTAATAAAGCTTAGCATAGAAAGTATAAAAGAGTTAAGTCCTAACAAATTAACTGGGAAAGATTATGAATATGTATGTTCGTTGTTTATGGAGATTAAAGATATTTTAACTGGTAAAAGATTACAAAATGTAACTCTTTTAGATATAGATATGTTATTACATTTATATTATACTGGAAAGATTGAAATTACTAAACCACCAAATTCTGATAATTATATTAGTCATCAAGAAGTAATAGAGATGATACTAAGAGTAGGGAAAGGTTTAGGATTTGAGACAGATAAAGAAGTTCCATTAGTTACAGGAACTCGAGTAGATGCCATATGGTCAGCAAATATTGGGAATCTAGGAGAATTAAGATACGTATTTGAAGTTCATATAAAAGGTAGTACAGATTCATTACTACTAAATCTATTAAAAGCATCTAATGATCCAATAGTTCAAAAAGTTATAGCGGTAGCATATGAAGATGAGTTAGAGAAGATAAGAAGAGAAGCTAATACAATAGAACCTATTCAGGAAAAATTAGCATATTGGGATATTAGAGAGTTAGAAGAGGTTGCAACTTTGGTAGATAACTTAATGGAAAAGATGAGTAAACTAGGCTTGACTAAAGATAAAACAATCTAACACTTATATGCTAGTAAAGTTATGATTGATGAATATGGCAAAGAAACGTAGAGTAAGGGATAAATGGCGAGATAAGAGATGGGTTATAGTTAAAGCACCAGCCTCGTTTGGCTATCATCCAGTTGCATATATACCAATTACTGATGAAGAGAAGGCTATAGGAAGAACGATTGAAACTACACTATTTGATATATGGAAGAGCGATCCTTTGCAACATACAATCAAACTATACTTCCAGATAGAAAGGATAGAAGGAGATTATGCTTATACAAGGTTTAAAGGTCATGAATATGCTAGAGAGTATATAAGGAGTTTAGTAAGAAGAGGGACTTCTCTAGTTACTTATATAAACGATTTCACTACTAAAGATGGTTACAAGTTTAGAATAACAACTATGGCATTTACTCAAAGAAGGATAAACTCATCGAAGAAGTGGCTTATAAGGAAGGTTATGCATGAGATATTAAGTACTGAAGTACCCCAATTAACATTAGATCAGTTTGTCCAATCAGTAGTTGGACCTAAGATAAACGCAGATCTATTAAGGAGAGCAAAATCTATAGTTGGTATAAGACATATAGCTGTAGTAAAGACTAAACTATTAGCAACACCAGAGCAGAAGATAGAGTATGCTATCCAAGGTTAATTATTAATATTTTTAATACATATACAAACGCATGAGGTTCTTCAATAAGAAAGAAGAGAAGAGTGAGATTAAAGAAGAAGAGTATGAACTAAAAGAGCTAGAAAATATAATAACTAACAAGATAAAAGAAGAGTCTGATGAAGTTTTACGAAAGGCTAGAGATATAATAGAAGATATAAAATCTGTAATAAATCCGATAAATGCTATTGGAGAAGAGATAAATACAATAAAGTTAAGCAAACATGAATTGGCAACTCAGTATATTAGCGCTATGAATAATGCTAAGCGTAACCTATTATCAGTTATCAAGAGCATAAACAAGAATATACCAGAGATCAATGATATTAATGATTTAGATAATGCCAAAAAGCAGATCAGTAGCATATTATCAAAGTTAGGAGAAGTTGCTGGTTCACATAGGAGGATAATATACGAATTGTTCCCATCTCAAGCCAAGAAGCTAAAGGCGGAATTAGAGAAATTACAAGAATATAGCGACGAATTAAATAGATTGTTAGATAATTATAAGGAGAGGATTACAATACTAGAAGGAAGTAAGGCAAAGATAGCAGAGATCATTAAAGCAGATAAAGAATTAGTAAAGATAAAAGAAGATAAGGATAGCATAGAGAAAAGCATTAAAGCATTAGATGAGAAAGAAGCATCATTAGCAAAAGAATTATCTGAAGCAGAGAAAGATCAAGGATATATAAAGTATAAAGAGTTACTAGATAACATAAAGAAGGAGTATAACAAATTGTTAAGCGATCTAAGCAGATCATTATCAAGTATATCTAGGGCTATAAACAAATATGATTATACTCTTGGTATAGATAAGACTAGAAAACAGTTATTGACTAGTATAATAAAGAGACCATCTAATATTGCTAATATCGATGCTAAGTTATTATCCTCATTATTCGATGATATTATTAAAGCTATAAGAGATTCTAAGATTCAGTTAAAGAGTCCAGAGAAGGATATAAGCAATCTAGAAGAGTTGAGGGATAGATTAGCAATGTATGTATCAAATGCTAGAGAGTATGAAATTAAGATCAAAGAGATCGAGCAGAAGATGAAACCATTACATGCTAATATAACAAGACTAAAAGATGATCTTGCTAGAGTAAGGAATGATATCAATCAATTAAAGAGTAAGAGCATAGAATATACTAATAGAATTAAAGAGTTAGAAGATCTTATAGAGAACAATATAAACAAGATAAGGGATGAGTTAGAGAAGTTGATGCTCAAAGTAAAGATTAAGCATTAAATACCTTGCAGTAATAATATAACGCATGGGAAGATCTGGAATAGAGATAGTAGGAAATGCTAAAGATGAGATTGTAAATATGTTAAAGCAAGCATATGCTGATGAGATGCTAGCATTTCATTATTACTGGTATACATCAATATTCATGCAAGGGTTAGGGTTTGTAACTATAACTAATAAATTTAAGGAAGGAGCAATGGAAGAACTTAAACATGCAGAATTGTTAGCAGATAGGCTTAACCAATTAGGAGAGATGACTTTTAGTAACCCTGCTGAATGGGTAAAGAATAGTCATTTTGCTGATCTAGATCCTTCGGAACATCTAACATTAAAGAGTGCAGTTGAAAAGGCGATTGAGATTGAAGGAAAGGCTATTAAGCATTATAATGAATTGGTTAAGAAGAGTAAGGATGTAGATTTTGTAACTTTTGAGTTAGCAATTGATATCCTTGCAGATGAGGTTAAAGAAGAACAAGACTTTGAGGATATACTAACTAAACTAGAGATCTAAATTCAATTTTTTATGTGATTGATTTTTAAATATGTATTAATATATTTTTATTATATTCATGCTTGTATTTCAATTTCCATAATTTATATGATATCAGTTTATATTCACTATTTAAGGTTAATTATTTATATTAATTTCGTTATATATATATCGGTTCTTTGAATAATAAGTAATGCAGTTCAAGAATATAGTAAAGATAGTAGGAATAGCAATCATAGCTACATTATTAGCATCTGTAACAACTATTTATGCAGTTAATGACGAATATGGATATCACGCAATAAAACCTTCTGCAACCGAAATAATTGGCGTTAAAGGACAGATCTACCCATATCTTAGTAGCACTTCAGATCATGTAGATAGAATGATATATATGTTTTCGGGTGCGGGAGTGTCGCCAATGTTTTCTATAGGTGTTGGACACATGGATATTGGAAATAATAAAGTGTATTATACTACATATTATGATGAGGGCGTTAACGATAGAGTACATTGGATACGCTATAGCGCAGCAGCAAATGGGTGGTATACAGCTGAAGTTTATACAACCAGTACTTCTTCTGATACATATTATTTTAAGGTAAATAATATTGCTATAGGTTCTTATGAATGTATCTCATGCGAACCATTAATTATAGCAGGTGCAACATCATGGGGCAATAATGCTAATAATATAAGCGGTGAATTTAAAGATTTACAAGTAAAACGGAATAATATAGAGGGTTATAAACTCTTTACAGTTATGGGCGGTCTTACTAAATGTGATGAAGAACCTAACGATATAGGATTTGACTATGATACTGTAAATCATTCAAAGATCGATCTTAATAATGTAACAGATGATTGTACACAAGATGATCCTACATACTTGTATAATAACAGAGAGTGGGGATAGATATGAATTCAACTTTGATATTAATAACAATAGTTATAGTAACTGGTTTAAGCATAACGATATATTCATTACCATACATGGCTGAATCCGAACAATTACCAACGAAGGGAGAGTTGATAAATACGTATATTGATAATATTGCTAACGATTTTAGAGTTCCGAAGTATATATCAGAAGGATACGAGCTATATAGTGCAGAACCGTCTCAATACGATCTAGTTTTATATTTTAAGCCAATTAATAAAGAGAAACCAGATCCTAGATATATGATAGTATTTGGAGCTCATAAAAACGATCCTAGAATACTTGAAGGAAAACAAGCATTTCTAGATTATAAATCAAAAACACAAAGAAGCAATGTAATACAGATATTTGAGATAAATGGAAATCCAGCAATGGGTTGGGAAGTAGGTAAGAAGAATATTGTATTAATGTTTGATAATGGGACAAAAAGAATCATTGGCGAAAGTGCCTATCCAGCATCTATAGTTATGATAGATCAGAGGGAGTGTCATATAGTCTTAATAGTTATACATATCATTAGATGAGTTAAAGAAGATAATGTCATCTATCTACCAATAATTTTTTATTGATAATAAATATAATTATTATTATGAGAGATATCGAACTTAAAGAGTTTGAATGGTATTTCAGAGATATAATATTTAGATACTATAATGAGAAAGGTACAGAATTTGAAGAGAATATGCTTGCAGATATAATGCAAACGCATCTAAGATATAGGCATGTTGACAAATCGTATATTGAAGAGTTGATAAGGCATGTTATACCAAATCTATCTATAATAGTAAGAGCAGATAATAAGATAATAATTGATGATGTATTGGAAAGATATCAGTGCAAAGACTGTTTATATTTATCATATATAGCAAGCAGAGAAGAGTTACGATGTTCTAGATGTAACTCAACAAACATTAACAAGTTTGTGTTTAGAAGAAGAGATGAGGTTCAAAGATAAGAATGTATTAATAACTGGAGCATCTAGCGGTATAGGCAGAGAAGTAGCATATCTATTTGCTAAAGAAGGTGCTAATCTTGCATTAGTAGCAAGAAGATTAGATAAATTAGAAGCAATCAAAAATGATCTAGAAGATAGATACAAACAAGAGTTTATTTGCATAAAATGTGATGTAAGCAATAAGGATCAAGTATTCGATATGAGCAAGCAAGTTTTAGATAGATTTAAGCATATTGATGTATTGGTTAATAATGCGGGCTTTGCTATATTTGATAAGGTTATAGATACAAGCATTAAGGATATAGAAGCACAGATACAAACTAACCTTTTAGGTGCAATATACTGTATAAAGGCATTCCTTCCTATAATGCTTGAAAGGAATGAAGGGCATATAGTAAATGTAGCAAGTTTAGCAGCTAGCGTTGCAGTACCAAATCTAGCATCTTATTGTGCATCAAAGTTTGGCTTATTAGGATTTTCACAAGCATTATATCATGAATTGCATAATACAAATGTAGGAGTAACTGTAGTAAGTCCTATAACGGTAAGAACAGATTTCTTCTCTAATGATTCATTTAAAGATGCTAAGATAAACCTTAGATTTGCATTAGATACTAAAACGGTAGCAAAAGCTATACTAAGAGCAGTAAATTCTAAGAGATTAGAGATAACAGTACCGTTCTATGCTAGAGGAGCAGTATGGCTTGTACAAACATTCCCTTATCTGCTAAACCCTATAATAAGAGAAATGTTCATGAATATGAAGAGATGAATAGAGAGAAGGCTATTGGAGTATTATTCATTAGCATAGCAATAGGAATCTTTATACCATCAATCTTATCAATATTTATAGAAGGTATAACAGTAATAATATGGCTAATATCTATAACAATCTCAATACTACTAGCATTTATATTATTTAAAGATCTAAAATATACACTAAAGCATATCTTTTCTAATAGCAGTAAATGGAGTAACAAGATGAAGATCGTAAATGGCATTGCATGGGCTCTGCCTTTCTTATTAGCAACTATATATCCTACTTTCTATCCATATCTAATATTATTAGGTATAGGTTTAGGAAATCTTACAACATACATTATGATAAGATCTATGAACGGATTCACAACTAGAGGACAAGCATTAGTTGGAATAACATCGTTATCATTCTTACCATTAATAGCAATAATATACAATCTGGGATTTGATGCTAGTTATATAATGAGGTTATTGGTAGCAGTAGCATACGGTATTGGAGGAATGGTTAATCTAGCATTTAATTCTCCAAATTAGAGGAAAGTTTATATTTTTATCCAATGAAATATATACATGGATTATGAAAATGAGAGTAGATACTCTCTTGCAAGTTCCATATTTGAGTATATAGCAGAGAATGATATAGTTACTATAGACGAGTTAACAAATCATCTATGCATATCAAAAGATAATACCATGCAAGTAGTTAATCTATTGATCAGATTCGGTTTATTAGAGTATAAGGATACATACAATATAACTATAGCATTATCTAAAGCAGCAAGAATTATACTTGATTAATAGATTAGCAGATCTATGCAGACTAGATTTATCTCAGCAGAGATAGATGTAATAATACATGCTACTGAAGATTATGATAAAATACTTACTATAATTAAAGATATCTTAAAGATAGATATAGAGAAGTTTACTAGCAACAAATTAGAAGGATATTATGGTAATGAAGTCATACTATTAAAGGCTAGATTAAATGCTGAAGATGCTAGAAAGTTAGCTGATATAATATTTAATTCAATAAATATACATGATAAGATACACCTAGCAGATAATCTTGATAAACATATAGATAGAAATTCCTTATTCATTCGCTTAAATAAACAAGAATTGTTCAAGAATAGAATAGTTTTAGGAGATCAAGATGCTATAAAGATAAGGTTTAAGGTTAAAGGCTTTAAGCCTAATGTAGAGTTTGATATACTAAAGCAGTATCTAAGTGAGCAGCATGGTTAGAAGGAAGAAGAGGTATATATTGATCTATAGCAATACAAGGTTAAATAAGGATAAATGTAGAGAGTTAAAGATTAATCTTATTGAAAGAGATCATCCTTATGCTATAATTAGATGTTACCTCTCAGATTTAGATGATGTTAGAGATAGATTAAAGAAAGAAGGTATAGTAACATTGAATATGTCTGGCACTTTAAAAGCGTTAAGAGAGAGGAAGAAAAGGATAATAGAATGCTTTGAATGTAAAAGATAAACTTTTATAACCTAATAATCCTCATCATTCGCATGACACATGAGATCCTATCTGGGTTTGATACCTTATGGCTCATGTTGGCATTTGGAGTATTAGCATCAGTTCCAGCATTGATAATTGCAAAGATAGTAGCGCCTAGAAGAAGGTTTGTAAATCCAGTAAAATTCCTCCCTATGGAATGTGGACAAGTTCCCACGGGTGAAGGTAAGACACACTTTATGATGCAATATTATGCATATGTAATAATGTTTGTAGTATTTGATGTAATGGCTATATTCTTATATGTCTGGGGTACATCACTCTTAGCATTACCTAGATTTGTAACATTACCCATGGTAGCATTCCTAGCAATATTAGGAGCAGCTATGGGCTATGCTATGTATCTCTCTGGTAAGAAGGATATATGGTAATAATGTATAAATAATATGAGAGGTGAGATGATAATATGTTAAAGAATACAAGTCCAACAAACTTTAATGTCTGGGTAGGTAAGCTCAAAGAGGCTATAGTCAAGACTATTGAACCACCAATAGGTTATGCAATAAATTGGGGAAGGCTATGGTCATTGTGGCCAGTCCATCTAGAGACAGCATGCTGTAGTTTAGAGTTCGGTGCAGCATCTGGTCCAAGATATGATGTTGAAAGGTTTGGTATTATTGAAGCATTTGGTTCATTAAGGCAATGTGATCTTATGGTTATACAAGGCACGGTAACTAGAAAGATGGCACCGAGGGTTAGGATGATCTACGATCAGATGCCAGATCCAAAGTATGTTGTAGCAATGGGAGCATGTGCAATAACTGGAGGTTTATACTTCGATTCATATAATGTATTGCCAGGAATAGATAGCGTTATTCCAGTAGATGTATATGTTCCAGGATGTCCTCCAAGACCAGAGACACTAATCCAAGGCTGTATACTTTTACAAGAAAAGATCAAGCATACAAAATTCAGATGAGTAATCATGGCACAAGATCAAGAGATCCCAGCAATTGAGAAAGGGATTATTGATAAGATTATTGCTAAATTTGGCGAGCAAGTAAAATTGAGCTATGCCAGACCAAAAAGGATAAGGTTTGATGTTACTACTGACAATATTAAGGAGTTTGCTAAATTTATTAAAGAATTAGGATTCGATCATCCAATATCAGTTGCTGGCACAGATTATCCTAAAGATAATGCAATCGAGGTTATTTATCATATAGATTCTTGTTCAAATGATGATTATAGGGCAATAGTATTGGCATTTGCTGTTAGAGTTCCTAGGGATAATCCAAAGACTCCAACGTTGATGGATGTATACGAAGGAGTAGAGTATCATGAGAGAGAGACTTTTGAGATGTTAGGAGTGATATTTGAAGGACATAGAAAGCTTGATAGGTTGCTTCTTCCTGAAGATTGGGCAGATATGCCACCCTTGAGGAAAGACTTCCAGATAAAAGGTAGATAGGTATGAGCGATATAGAAAGATTCAATGCAAATATGCCTCCTGGATTAAGCATAGAGCAGACCAAAGAGAAAGGCATCTTAACTCTGAGTGTTGGTCCTCAACATCCAGGCTCTGGACATTTTAGATTAATGATCAAGGTTGATGGAGACATAATTGTAGATGCAGAACCAGATCCAGGATATGTTCATAGAGGGGAGGAGAAGATGTGTGAGTATAGAAATTATATTCAGAATATACCTCATCTAGAGAGACCAGTTATAGCAGACTCTTGTGGTATATTATATCCTTATTGCTTAGCAGTTGAAGAATTGCTAGGAATCGAGGTTCCTAGAAGAGCTCAATTCATTCGTGTTATAATGGCTGAGATAAATAAGATGATATTTGAATTATATTGGTTAGGAATATATGGAATATTCTTAGGTCATTCTACAATGTTCATGTGGCCTATGGCCGATCGAGAACTGCTTATAGATTTAGCAGAACTAGCATCTGGTGCTAGAGTAACTCATGCATACTTTGTTCCTGGAGGAGTTAGGAACGATCTTCCTGATATATTCAAGGATAGAGCTATCAAGCAATTAAAATATTTTAGGAAGAGATTGGATGAGTATTATGATATATTCTATAATAATCCGTTATTCTTAGATAGAACAAAGGGTGTTGGAGTAATGTCAAGAGAGACAGCTATTAATCTAGGAGTAACTGGTCCAGTCCTTAGAGGATCAAATGTTAAACATGATATAAGGAAGGTTGAACCATATGATGTTTATGACGAATTAGATTTTGAAGTTAAATATATGAAGGAAGGAGACTGCTTTGCTAGAGCTTATGTGCCATATCTAGAGATGTATGAGAGCGTTGATATGATCCTACAAGCATTGGAGAAGATCCCAGATGGACCAGTTAGAGCAAAGTTACCTCCTAATCCTAAAGGAAAAGTAGGTGAAGCATTTAAGAGAGTTGAAGCTGGAAGAGGAGAATTAGCATATTATATAGTTAGTGATGGCACACCCAAACCTTATAGAGTAAAGTTAAGTGTACCATCATTTAGAGCTATACCAGCAATGAGGAAATTACTGATAGGAGCAAGGTTAGCAGATATGCCAGCTATATATTGGGGCTTAAATTATTGGCCAGTAGAGGCTGATAGATGATGACAGTAGAAGAGTTCACGTTTGCAAATTTCATAAAAAGTGTTTTATGGCTTACCTTCTGGATTCTAACTGTAGTATCATTAATAGGCATACCAATCCTATTTATTGTATTATTCTTCATCGAACCTCCAGAGATTGAGGGTATAGAGATAACTCCTTATCTATTACTAACTATGCTAACTAATCCACAGGTTGGAGCACCATTGATAAGAGCTATGCTTGAATCAGATCTATTCAGAGTAGCAGTATTTCCAGGATTTGGATTTGCATCTATATTTGCTACTCTACTGATATTCTATGAGAGAAAGTTCTTAGCAAAGATGCAGATTAGAGTTGGACCGCATTATGCTGGTAAAGAGGCATTATGGTGGATAAGACAGTTTGGAGGATTTCCTCAATTGATCGCAGATCTATTAAAATTGTTAGGCAAAGAGATCATAGTTCCAGCAGCTGCTGATAAACCTATATTCCTTGCAGCACCAGTAATCATGGTAGTTGCAGCAGCTGGTTTAGTATCACTTGTTCCAGTAGGACCTGGATGGGTAGTTGCAGATATTGATGTAGGAGTGTTAGTAATGTTTGCATTACTAGGATTCTTCCCAATAACTGCATTATTAGCATCATGGGCAAGTAATAGCAAGTATCCATTCATAGGAGGATTAAGAGCATTGCATCAATTGATATCTTATGAGATACCATTATTCTTATCTGTATTAGGAGTAGTTATATTAGCAGGAACTCTGAACTTTTCTGGAATAGTTGAAGCTCAAGTAGCAAATACTTGGTTCTTGTTCTTATTACCAATTGGAGCATTCGTCTTCTTCATAACAGCATTAGCAGAGTTGGAGAGAGTACCATTCGATATACCAGAGGCAGAGAGTGAGATAGTTGCTGGTTGGCTAACCGAATATTCTGGAATGGCTTATGGTTTGATACAGTTAGCAAACTATGTAAAGTTATATGCTCTAGCAGGAATATTTGTTACATTATTCATGGGTGGATGGACCGGACCAGTTGTATTCAATGATATACACATATTTGACGCTCTAGTATTGACTGGAGAAGAGCTAAGTTCATTCCTATGGTTTAGTGTAAAAACATTTGGTGTAGCAGCATTGATGATACTGCCAAGAGGTATCAATCCTAGAATAAGGATTGATATATTATTAAGGACAGGATGGGCAAAGTTGATAGCAATAGCATTTATAAATATATTCATAGCTGTAGGATTAATATATGCTGGTGTAGTACCATTTAGTTAGTGAGAGCATGAGTTCAGTAGAAGGTATGTTCAAGGCTTTGGAGTCTGGTAGTAAGCATGTAGTTATCAGAAGGTTTACTCTATTCTATCCAGAGCAGAAGTTAAAGTTTGTAGGAGATGGTTACCAATTTGATCCAAAGGAAGGAGTAGGCATCGCTGGGTATAGAGGAAGGCATATACTATTCCATGATAAATGCACTGGATGCCAATTATGCTCGATAATGTGTGAAGGTATTGCTGAAGCTATAGAGATGGTTAAGGTAGATAAAGATTTGAAGCAGAACAAAAAAGGAATAATGCCTCAGATAGATTATGGTAAATGTGTCTTTTGTGGTTTATGCGTTGATGCATGTCCATTCTATGCCTTATTCATGACTGATGACTATGAATTATCATCATATACAAAAGAACATCTGATCTATACTCCAGATCAGTTAGCAGTAAAGCCAGATTATAGAGGTAATTATGTTATAGATATAGATGAGTTAGGAGCAACTCATAGAAAAGAGAAGGTTCATAGCATGGAGAAAGAGTAATTATCTAGCATTTTTCATAATTTTTAATTCGTTAACTATAGCATCATATATTTTTGGTAATAATTCATTAATCTCTCTGTTTGTAAAACCTAGAATTTTGAGTATAGTTTTATCTAATTCAACTCTATACTCGAATCTATTTTCTAATTGTTCTAATATTGATGGGAATTCTATATCTTTTATTCTATCAAAAAGAGTTAATAAATCTTCAATATTTTCTTTTGATAGGCTTTTTACATCAATTATATGAAACAACTTCCAATCATCCTTCATAAGTTCGAAATAACCAGCACCAAGTGTTTCAGATTTAAATAATAAGATTTCTAATATAGTTAATATTGAATTCAAATATATTGTGAGTAGTTTAGCTCGATGCTTATGTGTCTTAATATACCATAGAGAAGGTCCCGCAGCTTTTAATCCTACTTCTGAATATATCGCTATCGCATAAGTATTTGGTGAATTTAATCTTATTTTTCTAGGTATAACAATGTATATGTTTTGATCAATTATGTTCTTATTAATATGATCATTCCATGGAAATGGATATGCAATCTCTAAACCGTATGTTTTTAATTTTTCCCAATATTTATCATCTCGTTTAACTAATGCTACATCTTTTACTTTATACATATCTAATATTGTTTGGTTCTTATATTTTTCTGGATAGATCAATACTACAACATTCCTAGTATTCCATCTATTAGCATAATCATATGCTTGAGCAGTAGCCTTTAATCCTATATCAGGTTTGCCTATCTTAACCTCTACTACAAATTTAATAGAATCTGTGCTGAATAGAATATCAGGCTGTTTCTTGCTTAGTGAAGTTTCTCCTATAGCTTTAAAACCTATTTTTTTAAGATACTCTATTATAGGTGGATATAACGTTCTTTCCTCGATTTTAGGTAATGGCATTACTGGATATAACTTCAAGCATTTTATTATACCTTTTTGACCAACGAATAACATAATCTATGCGTAAAACCTTCAGCTTATAATATAGAAACATTGAAATACTGAATTATACCTCGCTTTAACGCATGACTGATCCAACATTTGTGGCGGTATCAGTGGTTACGATCGGAGCTGCGATAATAGCATTAGAGTTTAAAGAACTGATATATGGTGCTATAGCTTTAGCAATATCTTTGTTAGGAGTTGCAATGTTTTTTGTAATGTTAGATGCTACATTTGTAGCAATGTTCCAAGTAGCAGTATACGTTGGAGCAGTTGTAGTCTTGATCATATTTACTATCATGCTTGTTAGAAGGGAAGCATGGTTATATACAAAAGAAGGACCTAGGAAGGTATTAGGAGCAATCCTAGGTTTAGGAGTAATGCTATTCATTGGAGCATTATACTTGTATAGTGGTCTAACCTCTTGGGAGAAACCAGAGGGTGATGTTACATTACAAGCATTAAGTGAGCAGATGCTAACGTATTACTCTCCAGCACTTATAGTACTAGGCTTAATACTTGCTGGAGCAGTAGTTGGAGCATTGGTATTAGCAAAGGTAGATAGGGAGGAGAGATCATGACTGGGATAATTGAATATGTAATTGTTTCTGGAATATTATTAGCAATAGGTATTTATGGTCTAGTTGTTAAGCGTAATTTTATAAGATTATTATTCTCAATTGAGATTATAGCTAATGCTGCTAACCTTAATCTCGTAGCATTCTCTAGGCATCTACCAACACCAGATCCAGCTGGTCAGATAACAGCATTATTCTCAATAGCAATAGCAGCTGCTGAGGTTGCAGTAGGATTAGCATTGATGATCTTAGCATATAGACTATACAACGAGATAGATGTGAAGGAGTTCAGAGGTTTGAGAGGCTGATGTACTTCTTACTACAAGCAGTATTCATACCATTACTCTTATCACCTCTAGCATATTATATTACCAAAAAGGCTGGAGTTACTGTAGGAACATGGTTCACATTTGGTATAATGCTATACTCTACAGTTATGATAATTATACCATCGATGGAAGGATATTATTATGAGAAATATAATTGGCATCAGTTAGGAGAGTTTGGACTATTATTAGACGGTTTGAGCATACCGTTTGCAATAATAATATATCTATTATCAACTGTTCTAGTATTATACTCAAAACCATACATGATGCATAAGATAGAGGAAGAGTATGAAGAGATGCAAGTATCTACTCAAGCAACTCCTATAAAGACGGTAACCGAGGTTCCTAAACAAGTTATGAATCATGAGATGGGCATCTACTATGCTTTATACCTTGTATTTGCTATGGGTATGCTTGCTACTGTATTAGCAACAAATCTTATCGAGTTTTATGTATTCTTTGAGGTTATGCTTGTTCCATCATTCTTCCTAGTTGCATTCTATGGATATGGAGCAAGAAGAAGGATAGCATTGATGTATCTATTCTGGACGCATGTTGGAGCAGTTGTATTGTTGCTAGGTTTGATAACATTAGGCTTATCTGCTGGAAGTTTTGATATGGCCGATATAAAAGAGGAAGGAATACCAGTAGATATATTACCATTAATTGCAGCAGCAATAATTGTAGGTTTGTTAGTAAAATTAGCTATAGTTCCATTCCATATCTGGCTTCCATATGCTCATGCTGAAGCACCAACTCCAATAAGCGCACTATTGTCTCCAGCTATGATAGGCATTGGTGGTTATGCTTTGTTAAGATTAGTAACTATATTAATGCCAAATACTTATGCAGATGTATCATTCTGGCTTATGGTAGGCGGAATGGTCACAATGATATATGGGGGAGCAATGGCTCTAATGCAGAAGGATGTTAAGAGAATGTTAGCGTATTCTAGTATTAGTCAGATGGGTTATTTCTTATTTGGTTATTCATCAGTTAGTGTATTAGGTTTAACTGGTTCAGTTATGCTTTATGTTAGCCATGGAACTGGCAAAGCATTACTTTTCATGATGGCTGGTATGCTTATCATGCAGGCTCATACTAGGGAATTCTCGAAGTTAGGAGGGTTGGCTGGTAAGTTGCCCATAACAGCAACTACAGCATTTATTGGAGGCTTGGCAATAATGGGCATACCTCCAACAAATGGTTTCATGGCTGAATGGATGCTATTCTTAGGAGCATTGAATACTGCAATTGAAGAAGGTTCAACTGCTAGGATAGTAGTATTCTCATTAGCAATGATAGCAACTGCTATTACAGCTTCATACATACTCTGGAGTATTAAGCGTATATTTTATGGAAGAGTTAGGGAAGGTTTAGAGCATGTAAAAGAAGGTTCATGGTATATGAGAGCACCAATGATGTTCTTAGCAATATTGACTATAATTATAGGTATATATCCAGACATGTTCACACAGGTTATAGTGCCATACATGCAAGAAGTATTGCAGAAAGGTGTAATTGAAGTATTAGGAGGTGTATGATATGCTACCAATAGATTTTATATTTAGAGCCATAGAAGGCAGTAGCGAAGTAGCAGAAGTAATTACTCATAATCCAGCATTTGATGGATTAGCCATGAACGTTTGGCTTATCTGGATCATACCTATGATTGGAGCAATGTTATCTCCATTATTCCATAAGATAAGTCCTAAAGTTAGAGATACAGCTCCAGCAGTATTTGCTTTTGCTAGCGCAGTTCTGGCATCAACATTAATTCCAGTAATGCTTGAAGGAGATGAGGTTCATACACAGATACCATGGATCAAGGCAATAGGCATCAATGCTGGTTTATTAGCAGATACATTAAGCATAATAATATCAAATCTAGTAGCATGGATATCATTCTTGATAATAGTATATAGCAAAGGTTACATGAAAGGTGATCCAGATCTCATGCGTTATTGGTTCTTTATGCTATTCTTTATAGGAAGTATGCAACTTATCGTATTGTCAGATAACTTCTTGATGCTATTCTTTGGTTGGGAAGGTGTAGGTTTAGCATCATATGCATTGATCGGATTCTGGTATAGAGATAGAGCAAAAGATTATGTTGGAAGAGTTGGTCATTATGCTCTAGGCATACCACAATTTACTGCTCCAACACATGCTGGTATGAAAGCATTCCTTATGACCAAGGCTGGAGATATATTCATGCTTATTGGTATATTCCTTATATTCATGCATGCTGGAACTTTTGAGTATAAGCCTTTGATCGAGGATCATACATGGGCAGAGACAATGCATGCTAATGGCTTATTGATCCCAGCTGCAGTATTGATATTTGGTGGTGCAGTAGGCAAGTCAGCACAATTCCCATTACATGAATGGCTTTTAGAGGCTATGACTGGTCCTACTGCTGTTTCAGCTTTGATACATGCTGCTACAATGGTAAAGGCTGGAGTTTATCTTGTTGCTAGAGTAGGTCCAATATTCTTTGTAGCAGCTGAAGCAGCATCTATGCCATTCTTTGAAGTAGTTGCATGGATAGGAGCTCTAACAGCATTCATCTTAGCAAGTCAAGCTATAGTAAATAAAGAGATAAAGAAAGTATTAGCATATTCAACTGGTTCTCAGATAGGATATATGATGCTAGCATTAGGTATAGCTGGTTTATCAGCATCGTTTGTAGAAGGATATGCAGCTGGTATATTCCATCTTGCTAGCCATGCTATGTTCAAAGCATCATTATTCATGATTGCTGGAGGATTGTTACATGTAGCAGAGAGTAGATTTATGGATGATATGGGAGGATTAAAACAACATATGAGGAAATCTTATATAGCTATGATGGCAGCTGGTTTATCATTAGCTGGAGCACCAATAATAACCAGTGGTTTCTGGAGTAAAGATGCAATATTTGCTGCTTTGTTAGACTCTAATTATGCATTAGCACCAGCATTATATGCCTTAGCAGTCATAGTAGCAGTTATGACTGCATTCTATACTATGAGAATGGTAGGCATGGCTATGTTTGGTAATAAGAGTCAACATCTAAGAAAGTTAGAAGAGCATGGTCATCATGTTCATGAGGTATCAGCATTGATGTGGGTTCCATTTAGCATATTAGCAGCGGGAACTATTATAGTTGGTATCTCTGGTCCATTTGTTGAAGGTTTTATACATGAAAGACTTGGAGAGTTCTTAACGAATACATATCACATCGAGGTTCCTCATGAAGCAGAAGAAGGCATATCATTGAACATGACAGCAGTAGCATCATCATTAGTATCATTTGGTATAGGTGCTGGGTTAGGCTATATCTATTATATAAAGAGGGCAGCAGATCCTACTGTTATATCAAGAAATGCATTTACTAGAGGTATCTATAAGTTCCTAGAGAATAGATGGTATATCAATAGCATATATTACTGGCTATTCGTTATAGGACCATTGTTCATAGCAAGGATATTCTGGAAGTATTTTGAAAGCGTAGCAGTAGAGGGCATAAATCCAGCATTGCAGTTTAGTATGGCGTGGTGGTCTAAGATAGTAAGATATATGCAGAGTGGAGTTGTACAAACATACGTCTATGCCTTTGGTATAGGATTGGTATTTGTATTAATAATATTGTTAGCAGCGTGATAAGAAATGGTAGATATGCTTAGTCCTCCAATATTGATAACGATAATTCTTGGTGTAGTAGGATTACTCTTTCCAGTAGTTGAAGCATTAAGGAAAGGAAGAATATCCGATAAGGCTTATGGTATAACAGCATCTATTGTATTAGCAATAGCAATAGGTATTATTGGCTTTGATATATTAGTAGGTAAGACATCTCCAACTGTAATATTAGAGAACGAGGTATTATCAAATGATCTCTTTGGAGGCTTCTTTAGCATAGCTATGCTTATAGTATCGATTATGGCTACTATCTCTAGCATAGATTATATGCGTAAGACTCCAAATGCTGCTACATATTATTCATTAATGTTATTATCATCAATAGGAATGGTGTTAATTGCTTATTCTACAGACCTAGTTATGTTAATTGTAGCATGGGAATTGATGAGCATTCCAACTTATGTATTAGCAGGATTTATGAAGAGAGATCCTACGTCAAATGAAGCAGCTATCAAATATTTCATATTTGGAGCATTATCATCTGGGTTATTAATTTATGGTATATCTCTAGTATATGGAATGACTGGTTCTACTAATATAGCTGTAGCAATACAAGCATTAACCAATATAGATGAAAGTATGATGCCTATTGCTATATTAGCAATTGCTACATTTGTTGCTGGTTTTGGATTCAAGATGGCATTATTCCCATTCCATATGTGGCTGCCAGATACTTACGAAGGTGCACCTACTACAGTTAGCACTTTGCTAGCAGCCGCTACTAAAAAGGCTGGTTTTGCAGCAGCTATGAGAGTAATAGTAATAGGCTTAGCAGCATTTAGCGTTGACTGGAGTCTAATGTTAGCAGTAGTAGCTATATTAACAATGACTGCTGGTAATCTAGCAGCATTAACTCAGAGAAGTATGACTAGAATGTTAGCATATTCAAGTGTTGCACAAGCTGGATACATATTGATAGGATTGAGTGTTGCACCATATTCAGATCTAGGTATGACTAGCGCAGCATTTCATGTAATGAACCATGCAGTTATGAAAGGCGCAGCATTCATAGCAGCAGCTGCTACTGTAATAGCCATATCAACTGTTAATATAGATTCATACAAAGGTTTGGCAAAGAGGATGCCTATAACAGCATTAGTATTAACAATATCATTATTAGCATTAGCTGGAGTACCTCCATTAAATGGATTCTGGAGTAAATTATACCTATTTACAGCAGCTATAGATGCTGGACCTATGGTAGCATGGGGTCCATATCTAGCAATTGCTGGAGTTCTTAATAGTGCTTTATCACTAGGCTACTATGGCTGGGTTATAAGGAAGATGTACTTTGAATCTAGTACAGTTGAAAAGTTTACTAGAGTAAAAGAACCAAAGATAATTGTAGGAGTATTAATATTTGCGATGATATTCATGGTAGCATTTGGTATCTATCCAACACCATTGATAGACTTTGCAAGTAGCGCAGTACCAAAAATCATACCTTGATCATATCTGGATCGAATCTCTTCAGATCCATTCTATAATAATCTAGCATATCTGGATCGAATCTACAAACTATCTCTATGGGTTCTCCTCTCTCTATCCTCCTCTCTAAAACCTTCCTATGATTATATGATGTAAGATATTGATAACCCTGTCTTTTAGCTTCGCTGATAAATAACCGTCTTAACATACTACCTCCTCCAGCATCCCAATATCCAGGCATTACTATCATTGGCTCTAGATATACAGTATTATATTTGCCGATATTCTCATCAATTGTCTTTTGCCTAAGTTTATATTGTTCTAATGGACCTCCTTTAGCATAACCTACTATTGGAGCATTTGGATCATTCGTTCTTAATGTTATTAATAGCATATTCTCTGATAACTTCTTAGGACTGCTAGCTCTAAATCTCAGGTGTAATGGTAGAAAATTATATAATCTTATTATTTGTTCTAATGTATTTTTATCTAGATTTCTTATATCCTCAACATTAGGATACATCCTTATCTTGTTTGATAGTATAGCATCTCTTATCTTACTCTCTTTATCCCATGCCTCTTTGAATCTCGATACATTAGCAAAAAAGTTATCTCTAACCTCTTTTGGTAGATCATTAATGACTCTCTCAAACATAACTTGATCATCGTTAAATAATGAGTTAAAGAATTTTACCGACTCTCTATTTATTACAGACGGATGCCAGTTCAACGCATGTGCATTTCTTATTGCTAATTCTATAGATCTCTTAAAATCACCAATTGCATAACCAGCGATCCTTTCACATACAGATAAGAACCATCCTAAGTTTATATAATGTTCTTTATTTTCTATATTTGATAGTAACTTATTTATTCTCTCCATTGCCTCTTCTGCATTCTTGCCTTTAAATGGATAGGTAGTTCTATGTATCATGGCTATTATAATATTCACATCTAAACCACCTTCATGGATAAGTTTGTTGATTACTGGATCACTTCTTATATATTGTTCTATAGCAACCTCATGAGGCTTATCTCCTTCTTTATGAGGATCCATATCATGAAGTAGAGCTGCTATGAACAGATAAAATTCATCCTTATAAGACATATTTGGATCATTCTTCGCTGCTAATAATGATATGTATGCTGCTTCTAACTCATGATCCAATGTATGATATCCATAGTAATCTTTATCTTTGAACTTTAATGTGAATTGCGTGATAACATATTCTAAGAATCTATGCACCCAACGCTTATTCATACCTATGCTAGCAGCAAGATCCTCGATCTTATCCTGTAACTTTGCTGCTGGTATTATACCAAGTTTATAACTTATCCACCATGGAGCATTAACTATCTTCTTCTGAAATATTGAAAATGTATCATCTTCATCAAGTTGATCATTTATATACTCTTTTGGCATCTAATCACCGATCTAACTGTAATTCATTTCTAGTTAGATCTAACAATTTTTCCAGTTCAGTTTTATGTTTGATTATAGTAAGAGCATTCTCGGCTTCTCTTATATAACTTCTGTATAACTTGTGCATATTATCTAGAAAATCGTTCTTAGTTATATCACTTGAATGTAACAATAGATTGAATGGCTTATTCTCATTCTCCCAATCACTTATATCATCTTGTATCTGGTACGCTATCCCTAAACATCTGCCAAATGTAGCCAATGCCTCAACTTCCTCCTTATTACCATTAGCAAGTATTGCTCCAATCTTACTAGATATCTCAAATAGAGATGCTGTTTTAAATTCTAGCATCTTTATATAATCATCTAATGTTATATTGCCATTCATCTTTATCTCTAATGCTTCTCCCTCGCTCATACTCAATGCCGCTCTAGATAATTCTCTTGCAACTCGTAAATTATTGATTCTAGATATTATGTTTAATATCATACCTAGAACAAAATCTGCTGTTAAGATTGAGAAATTATAGCCATATTTCATATAAAATGGGATTCTTCCTCTCCTATCCTTTTCATCATCAATTATATCATCATGTATGATAGATTCTGTATGTAATAACTCTACAGCTATAGCAGCCAGATAAACATCATCATCATATTCTCCAATACTTTTTGCCGATAAAACTAACATCAAAGGCCTAATCCTTTTGCCATTAGCACATGCATATTTTAATGGTTCGTAGAATTGTGACCATGAATACGATTCAAGTTCTTTATACAATTCATAATTAATTTTATCAATATATTTTGCAAAGTGTTGTAATGGATTCATCTGACACACGAATATACTCTGTAATTATGGTATTAATGCCTTTGCATTTATACGTAAGTATATATCTATTTGCTATACTTCATAACATAAAAATAGTTATAGTTTAATATGTAACCATCTCTTTAAAATACTAAGTATATAGAAATTATTCAAATAACTCATAAAGAATTCTACCTTCGCTATCTTTAGGAGCTGGTATGTCTAGTATATATGATATAGTCGGAGCTATATCTATAAACCTTATCTCTCTATCCATCTCATACCCTTTCTTTATATTAGATCCGTATGCTATGAATAGAGATTTTATAGTTCCATACTCTTTTAGATCTACAGAACCTAATTGTTGCCCATGAATACTCCCTCCTTTTAATCCTACTTTTAGATCTTCAAATAGATCACCTTTCAATTTTATTCTGTTATCTATTGCAAACCCTGGATTTGCAACATATATTATGTCACCACTTCTATCACCGCTTAACCCTATAACTTTTGCATCTTCATTCTTAAAAGCCATGGCTATAGGTCTAGTATTAGTTACTGGATCTTTTATCTCATAAAGTGCATCTATTATCTCTTCTTGCAGATCTTCATACTCTTTACCTTTGGCAACTATACCATGAGGATCTCTACCCTTTAAGTTTATATAAAGATGAACCATGCCAGGTGCATATACAACAGTTTTACTCCAATCTATTGACACTCTTCTATTCTGTAGATCTCGCTTTAACTGTATGAAACCTTTTCTGTATAGATAAGTGTTTATAAAGAATCTTCTTTTACCTATTATATGTCCATGATCTGATAAAACAAAGATACATGTATCTTTGTCTATACCTTGCATTATGCCATTTACCATATCATCTGCTATCTGATAGGTTCTAGTAGTTACATTATCAGCCAACTCCGCCTCCTTTTCTGTTAATATATTTTTATCGAATCGTAGAAACGCATGTTGTGTATTATCTATTCCATGCCATTGCATCATAAATAGATCCCATTCATATCTCTTCATTAGATAATTAGATGCTTTAACAAACCATTCTGCTTGATATCTTACATCATCTAGATATGTATTTTCATCAACCCATCCAAATACAAATGGAAAATGACTTATTGACTCTAGGAATGGTCCTATATTATCTACCAATTCTCTAGCTAATTCCTTTGGATATGTCCAGCCTTCTAATGGAAATATTTGCGTAACATATAATTTAAATTTAGGCGTACTATTATATGCCAAATCCATCAATTTTATTCTAAATGCTCCTTTTAGTTCATTATCTATAATCCATTCAGAAGTAGTACCTTTACTCAATCTTAATGCTTGCGAAGCATCTTTATCTTTAGTTATTACAATATCATTAGAGTTTGGAATGTAGAGTATATGATATCTACTCTTTATCTTCTCATTTCCAAGATCGATGTATGTTTCAAAAGCATTATCAAATGTAATTCCTTTCCATTCATTGTTCTTTGCGTCTTCGAATTTTACTTTTATCCCTTTCTCTATGTCATCAGTTGAATAACATGATGCA
This sequence comes from Candidatus Nitrosocaldaceae archaeon, assembly GCA_026002835.1. Next base: position 10,079 of record BPGC01000006.1, on the reverse strand, counting down.
TTACTTATTGCTAATGGGCTAGAACCCCATGGTCTAGAACCAGGTCCTCCAGGCGCACCAAATCCATCTACTTGCAAACCATTACTAATGCTTGGAGGCCAAGACGCTATATATTTGAGTAATAATGGTTTTTTGTTAAACCTCTCACATGTCTCCCATATATGCTCTGCTCTACACAAATTTGAATAAAATCCACTCTTGATATCAGTAAGTTCAGTACCAGGTATATGAACTACCATATCAGTTATACCATGTTTTTCTGGCATAGCTCCAGTTGCTATTGTAGTCCAATTTGTAGATGTTACGGTAGGAAATACAGGCAAACCTTCAGCATATACACCATTATCAATTAGATATTTTAATGTAGGAAGTTTATTATCATTAACAAGTTTTTTAGCAAGTGATGGTACAACTGCATCTAGTCCTATTAATGCTACTTTCATTAATACATAAGTATTAAACTCTTTCATATTAGTGTTATCGGCAAAGTATAACTTAGATGGGAATTAGCAATTAGAGGTGCAAATAATGTAAAGATATTTGCTTCTGGAGGTTTAGATGAGGAAGAGATAGAACTGTGAAGAGATTGAAACAGTTTAAGGACTCTGAACCTAGATTGAGATGGGAAGTTTAAAAATTTCATAGTATGCTTCTTTCCTTAGATATCATGATAAGTTCGTTTAAATCCTCTATTGGTAATAACGGAGCTGCTCTAGCCCATATCCATTTACCATTTTTGCTCTTTTTATAATAACCGATCCGTATCTCTTCAGCCATTATCATCAAATCTTATACGTTGTAATACTAGACATTTTTGAGGATAATCTTTATGTGAGTATTTAGTTTATAGTAATTCTACACTATCAATTATAGTAATATATTTATCTTTATTCCCACTTTTAATTTGCCCTTATTACCTTTACAATTAGGAAGATCCAAATTATTTACCATTCTATTGTATTATATACTTAATTATATTTAAAATTATATTTTGATTATAAATCTATATAAATTCCATCATCTTTAACCTCAACTTTATAAGTATCTAATCTAACATCTTTAAGAAAATCTAACAATTCTCCAGTTCTTACATTATAATGCCAGAAATGCCATGGACATTCAATAACCTCTCCTATCAATCTTCCATCAGCTAATGGTCCATCTTGATGTCTGCATAAAGCTTCAGTAGCATAGTATTTGCCATTTACATTAAAGATGGCAATCTTTTTATCATTAATATTAAACTCCTTACCTTTACCAATAGGAATATCATCTTTATTGCATACTCTTACTAACATAAACTAACCTTTTTATGCTCCTTATATTATGTTTTTGTTATGGGTAAAGTAAAAGATCCAAGTTTAGCAGGACAAGGAAGGTTATCTTATGAATGGGCAAGTATGCATATGCCTATATTGACAAGAACAATAGAAAAGTTAGAGAAAGAGAAACCATTAGATGGGATAAAGGTAGCATTATGTTTGCATATAACAAAGGAGACTAGTGTATTAGCAATGGGAGTAAAGAGATTAGGAGCAGATGTTAGTCTAGCAGCGGCCAATCCATTATCTACTCAAGATGATATAGCAGCATTCCTTAACGAACAAGGTATCGATGTCTATGCATGGCGAGGAGAGAGTAATGAAGAATATATGGAGTGTATTAGAAGTGTATTAAGGAAGAAGCCAGATATAATAACTGACGATGGTTCAGATACTCATAGTACTCTACATGCTGAAGATGAGTTCAAAGATTTGATGCCTATAGGAGGCACAGAGGAGACAACTACTGGAGTTATAAGATTGAAAGCGTTAGAGAATGATGGATTATTAAGATATCCAGTTATAGCAGTGAATAATGCCTATACTAAACATCTATTCGATAATAGATATGGAACTGGACAGAGTACTATAGATGGCATATTGAGAGCAACTAGTTTGCTTATAGCTGGAAAAACGTTTGTAGTTTGTGGTTATGGTTGGGTTGGAAAAGGTATAGCTGCTAGAGCACGAGGTATGAATGCTAATGTTATAGTTACTGAAGTAGACCCTATAAAAGCATTAGAAGCTCACATGGATGGATTCAGAGTAATGCCTATAGATGAAGCAGTAAAAGAAGGAGACATGTTTGTAACAGCAACTGGTCAGACTGGAGTTATACAAGGTAAGCATATCGAGCATATGAAAGATGGTGCTATATTAGCAAATGCTGGTCATTTTGATGTAGAGATCGATGTTAAATATTTAGATACAAATGCTAGTAAACGAAAGGTTAGAGAACATCTAGAAGAGTATACTCTAAAGAATGGAAAGAGAGTATATCTTATAGGAAGAGGAAGGATAGCAAACCTAGTTGCTGCAGAAGGTCATCCTCCAGAAGTGATGGCATTATCATTCTCAAATCAGTTGTTAGCGATGGTATATCTAACAAAGAATAAGAATCTAGAGAAGAGAGTATATAATATGCCAAAAGAGATCGATGAACAAGTTGCTACCAATGCATTAGAAGCAATGAATGTTAGGATAGATAAACCTACTGAAGAGCAATTAGAGTATGCAAAGAGCTGGAAGTTATAGTTAGATTAAAATTCAGATGCAAACTAGCAATGAATATGAATATCACAGTTACAAGTGCATTACCATATGCTAATGGAGAACTCCATCTAGGACACGTAGCATCTACATACCTTCCAGCAGATATTTTTGTAAGATATTGTAGGTTAAAAAGGTATAACGTTGTATATTCTTGTGCTACTGATGATTTTGGCACACCAATATTGATAAAGGCAGAGCAAGAAGGTAAGCATCCTAAGGATTATGTAGCATATTGGCATGAAAGGGATTATGAAGATTTTACTAATTTAGGCATATCATTTGATATCTTTGATCAGACAAGTTCGGATGAAAATATACGATTTGTTCAATATGTATTTAAAAGATTATATGATAATGGCTATATATATCCTAAAGATGTAGTCCAATTTTATTGCCAGCATGATAAAAAGTTCTTACCAGATAGATATGTTATAGGCAGATGTCCTTATTGTAACGCTGATGATCAATACTCAGATATATGTGAACAATGTGGTAGAGTACCAGAAGAGATATTAGAGCCAAAATGTGCAATATGTAGGAATACACCAATAAAGAAGAGTAGCAAACATTACTTCTTCAAATTATCAGCATTTTCATCTAGGTTGAAAGAATGGTTAATTAAGAATGAGAATCTGCAGAAAGATATCAAGAATTACGTTCTTAGATGGATAGAAGAAGGCTTACAAGATTGGGATATAACTAGAGATATAACATGGGGCGTGTCAATACCTTTAAAAGAAGCAGAAGGTAAAGTACTTTATGGATGGTTTGATAACCATCTTTGCTATATATCATCAACCCTAAAATATTTTAATTCTAAAGGCATAGATGGAAAAGAGTTTTGGAACTCATCTATAATTTATCACTTTATAGGCAAGGATATAGTATATCACCATTATCTATTCCTACCAGCTATGAGAATGGGTATAGATGAAGAGTATAAACTGCCAGATTATATACCAACTAGAGGTCATCTGATGCTACAGAATCAGAAGATATCTAAGAGTAGGAACTGGTATATCAGTCTTAGAGATTTCTTATCATTATATCCAGCAGATTATCTGAGATTTTATATGGCTAGTATAACTCCATATAGTCAAGAAGATCTCAACTTTGATTGGGATGAGTTTGCTGCTAGAATAAACAACGAACTCATAGCAAACATAGGTAATTTTATCAATAGAGCGTTATCATTTACCAATAAAAAATTTGATAGCATTGTTCCAGAGCCTAGTGAATATGATTCTTTAGATGATAATATAATAGATTCTATAAAGAGTATTGCTGATGAAGTAGGTTCATTGATATTCAACAATGAATTAGATAAAGGTTTGAAGAAGATACTAGCATTCTCAAATACATTAAACCAATACTTCCAAGCAAAAGAACCATGGAGCGATAGAGAGAAAGCAAGAAATTGTATATATATATCAGTAAATGCTGTTCGGAGTTTAGCGATACTTGTAGCTCCATATCTTCCATTCTCTGCAGAGATGATATGGGATCAATTAAATCTCAAAGGTTCAGTATTTAATGAAGATTGGGATTCTGCATCTAATATTCTTATCAAACCTAATCATAGGATCAATAAAGCTAAACCATTATTCAAGAAGGTAGAAGAGAAAGATATAGAAGAACAGAAGAAGATGTTAGGAATTAAGGTTTGATACCAATTCTATCATCTTCATAAACCTTATCTTTAAAGAGATTTCTTAACCTATCTAAATTATCCTTATGCTCTTGGCTTTCTACATGCTCTTTAGGATCTTCAACCTCTTTCTCACAAACATTGCAATACTCCATAAATATGGTTAAATATAATGGCAATTAAATTGTTCTTATGAGAGGATTAATAGTTGGAAGGTTCCAACCATTTCATAACGGTCATCTTATGCTGATCAAACATGTATTAGATGAGTGCAATGAGATAATAATTGCTATAGCTAGTGCACAATTCAATTATCTATTGAAGGATCCATTTACTGCTGGAGAAAGGGTTGAGATGATCCATAATGCCTTGAAAGATGCCGATATAGATCTAGCAAGATGTTATATAATACCTATAATTAATGATGAGAATAATGCAAGATGGTTCTTACATCTAAGATCATATCTTCCTAAATTTGATATTGTATATTCTGGTAATGAGTATGTTAGGATGTTATTAGCAAATTATGCTAAAGTTAGTGATGTTAGATTTTATGATAGAGAGAAGTATAATGCTAGTAGAATAAGGGAATTGATGATAAACGATGGAGAGTGGAGAGATCTAGTTCCTAGATCAGTTTATGAATTTATAAATAGGATAGATGGTGTTAATAGATTAAAGATAATTGCTAACGCTGAGAGCAAACCTCAAGAATGGTAACTATAAAGATTCTGCGATCTTTAATAACTCCTTAATAGAAATCATACCTTCTATCTTATATAAATACCCATTATAGTATAAATCTAATATATGATATTTAGGACCTTTTATGATCGGCATAGAATATATTATTATGGTTTTATTATCCATATTTAAAAATATAATATCACGAGCATGTGGTGAATATTCTTTATATTTAGCGTACCATTCTTCTGGTGTGATATCTGAAACGCTAGCAGTTATTGTTAATCCTTTACCTTCATTATACAATTTATCTCTAAATGTCTCATCATACTTTCTAATCTCTTCAGTAGAATAACATGTTTTGGCAACGAGATTATCAACATGTATTGTACATTCATATTCATATCCTTCTGGTAAGTATTTGGGAAAACGAACCTCTAAACCTACAATACCAAATAACATCTTAGCTTCTTCTTCAGTCATACAACCTGGAACCCTTTTAACTATTATCTTTCCTTCCAAGTTATATGGTATAACATTATATGTTAGTATAGTTTGATTGGCATGACCTATTATTAGATCGAAAATCCTAATATATACACCAGCTTTATCATTAGACAATATACTAAATTTATCATATACTTCTCTGCCATTAAACAATATGAGCCTAATTTTGATATCGAGTTCATTTATAAATAATACATTGTTATTGAAAGGATGCCATAATTCTAAAATACTTGGTTCAATTGTTAATAGTCTTATACCATTTATATCCTTAGTAGTTATCTTTACCTTTTCATAACTGGTATCTTCTCTGATAGATACTCCTCCAAGTTCGATAATAATCTTATAATAATTATCCCTATACTTTATAATACATTCAAAACTGCCATATGGTTCAAGTATATAAAAATAGTCATCTTCTTTAGGAGGATAATAGTTAAATTCTATTTGTGTTAATAACTGGTAAGCTTCTAATGGATCGGCAGAGTATGCAAATCCAGAACTATCTCTATGAATAAGATTATTCTCTACGATATCAATAGCATCACGTAAATTTGGATATTTACTTATAATATTATGATTACTAATACATACATCATCTGTTTTGTATGCTGGAAGGATTATAATCTCTATAGGGTGTAACTCTAGAAGTTCTAACATAGTTTATATTCTTCGAAACTTGATATAGTTATAGGTATTGCAATAACTATTATAGGTAAAACAAAATATAACCATTTCATATATAATTTAGAATATTACTATTTATTATCTTTTGCCGCATTCACAAATGCTACAAACGCTTCTTCTGGTTTTCCAAACTTGCTAGAGAATTCAGCATGATATTGAACAGCAAAGTAGAATGGATGATCTTTAACCTCTAATATCTCTGCCCTCCTTCCATTATCACTATATGCAGAGAATATCATTCCTTCCTTTTCTAGCAATCCTTTATACGCTTGATTAAACTCATACCTATGCCTATGCCTCCTAACTATTTTATCATTCTTATACAGCTTATAGGCTAGCGTATCTTTAATTATATCAATATCATGAGCTCCTAGACGCATAGTTCCTCCTAACTTGTCTATCTCCTTCTGCTCTGGCAATAGATCTACTACAGGATCTTTAGTATTAGGCTCTAATTCAGTAGAATTGGCATTCTCTAAACCACAAATACTTCTAGCAAAAGCTACTATTGCTAACTGAAAGCCAAAGCATATACCTAAATATGGAATATTATTCTCTCTAGCATAATCTGCTGCTTTAATTATACCTTCACTTCCTCTCTTTCCAAATCCTCCAGGAACTAATATGCCATCATAATCATTTAACCTATCTAACTTTTCTATACCATCTTCTAACGTTTCAGAATCTATCCTATCTATACTGATCTTACATCCGATACTCAAACCAGCATGTTCTAATGCATGATTAACACTAACATAACTATCGCTTAGTTTTACATACTTGCCTACCATAGCTATCTTTAACACATCTGTTAGATTATCATACTTATCTGCTAGACTCTTCCAATCATTCCAATGAAATCTATTCTCATAACCTAACTTTTTAGATAATGTATTTACAATTCCTTGTTCTTCTAATATCTCTGGAACTTTATAGATTGATGATACATCATGGCTAGATATAACAGAATCTTCTTCAACATTAGCAAATAATGCAATCTTCTTCTTTGTAATATCATCTAATGGTATCTTGCTTCTAACTGCAATTATATCTGGTTGAATGCCTATCCTCCTTAATTCTTGAACGCTATGCTGGGTAGGCTTTGTCTTTATCTCACCTACTACATCAAGCATTGGAGCTAAAGTAACATGAATGAATAATGTATCATTGCCTTCTAATCTCATCTGTCGCATAGCCTCTAAGAATGGTAAACTCTCAATATCTCCTACCGTTCCTCCACATTCCACTACTAGAATATCTAGCATCTCCTTTTCTGCAAGACTTTTTATCCTATCCTTGATCTCATTTGTTATATGAGGTATTATCTGCACGCATTCTCCTAAATACTCTCCTCTTCTTTCTCTCTCTATTACACTATAGTATATCTGACCAGTAGTTATATTATGTTCTTTTGTAAGATCTTTACCTAAAAATCTCTCATAATTACCTATATCCATATCACACTCACCACCATCATTTGTAACGAATACCTCACCATGTATCAATGGGTTCATCGTTCCAGCATCGAAGTTTAGATATGGATCTATCTTCATACATGAGACTTTGAGATCACATAATTGTAATAGTTTAGATATGGATGCTGTAATAACACCTTTACCTAAACCTGACATAACTCCGCCAGTAACAAAGATGTATTTGGGTTTATGCATATGGCATGATCATAGACGAGATATTTAATGTTTATCAAACTATCTTAATATTGCCAGATATTAACTCCTTACAAAATTCACCTATCTTTGATAGATTATCTTCTACTATATCTTCTATCTCTTCGCTTGTATCTGTAGATTGTACTATTATAACAGGCTCATCTATAGTATTTCCTATAATATTATACATCCATACAAATACCTCATCTAAATCTATATTTTGGTATATATCATTAGCAATCTTGAATGCGAGAGCATTATAGATCTTTCCTATATGTGTTACAGGATTCTTACCAGCGGCTGCTTCAGAACCAGTAGGTCTCATAAGAGAGGTTACTCCATTAACTCTATTACCTCTTCCTACCTCTCCAGAATCCGAACTGTCTGCAGATGTTCCTAATACTGTTAGGTATAATCCATCTATGCCTTTACTCTCTTTATCTAGATTATTAATTATTATATTAAATTTATCAAAATAACCTTTCTTTCTATGAAACTCTTCAATAGCCTGAAGCATCTCCTTCTTTCTATTAAAGTAATGTTTTGCTGAATCTATGTAAGAATCAATAAATGCTATCGCTAATACCAGTTCTAATGAGTCATTATCTCTAAAACCCATAACTTTGACATCTTCTCCCGACTCTGGAAATTCAGACTTGAACTCTTTAGAATTTATATATTCTTCAGTCCTTAAAACTGCTTCCTCAGTCTTTGTTAATGGAGCATATCCTACTAATGCAGATGTATCATTTGATCTATATCTATCAGTAAAGATCGATCTTAATTCACTCGCGGCCTTGCCTAACTCTATCTGGTATTTTATATGCTCATCTTTAACAAACCTTAAATTATCATTAAACCATCGCTTCGCTGTCTTTTCTATAATATCATTTATTGGAAGTATATGATCATTTACTGAAAACGAGGCTCTATCGCCTATTACTAATCTCATAGGTTTTATTATCTTCCCTCCATTAAACCTATTCTCGCTCTCACCAGCAATTAGTAAAGCTTTATCGAGATTATAATGTAAGATATAACCTACCTCTTTCATATACATTTTAGCAACTGCTACTGAGATCTCATCCATTACAAGATCACATATTGTATCTGGATGCCCCAATCCTTTTCTCTCTACTATCTCAAATCTTCGTTTAAATGTTGGAACTGTGTTTAATGCTTCAATGTGTATATTTCTCATCACCAGCATTATGTATAGAGAATAATATAATCTATGAATAGCAGTTATACATAATAGTAGTGTGTCGAATAACTGATAGATCACTAGCAACATAAAAGATATTGATCACCATTATAATTAAGATGATATGCCTAGAGATTGGAAATCGTATAATGAAGCATTAGTAAGAAGAGGAGAGATATTATTATCATTAGATTTCATTAATAATTGGGATAAGGAATTAGAAGAGATGAATAAAGGTAAAGAAGGCAAACCTTATCAATATCCTAACTCATTCATATCATTACTAGCAATAATACATGCATATCTATTACCATATAGACAGTTAGAAGGTTTCATTAGAGCATTAAGCAATTATACTAACATTAAGGTTCCAGATTATACTAGCATAGCATGGAGAGTTAATAGATTAAATGTTAAGATGGATAATAATATCAATACAAATGAACCTATTATTATAGTAGTAGATTCTTCTGGTATTAAAGTAGCTAATAGAGGAGAATGGATGAATAAGAAATGGAAGGTAAGAAGAGGCTTTATAAAGATGCATATAGCTGTTGATATCAAAAATAAGAAGATAATAGCATTAGAGATAACTAGAGAAGATGTTCATGATAATAAGAAGTTTAAAGACCTTATAGATAATATAGATGCTAAAATAGATAAGGTTATAGTTGATGGAGCATATGATAGTAATGATAACTTTAATTATCTAACAGATAAAGGTATAGAACCAGTAATTAGAGTAAGAAGTAATTCTATAATCAATAATAGTATAAGGGATATGCATGTATTAGATCAATTGAGTGATTATACTAGATGGAAGCATAAGCATGATTATGGTAAGAGATGGATAGCAGAATCTGTATTCTCATCATTTAAGAGAATGTTTGGAGAGTATATTAAATCAGTAAGATGGGATAATATGGTTAAAGAGTTGATGGTTAAAGCAAGTGCATATAACTTGTTTATATCTATGAGTAATGGATATGGTTAAGAGATATATGATATGTACTCTGTTAATGAGTTATTCAACACAGCATTAACCACACTTTAAAATCATTAATATTTACTGCCTTCCAAGCCCGTGC
>BPGC01000005.1 GCA_026002835.1 Candidatus Nitrosocaldaceae archaeon | reverse complement strand
TGTACTGTACCCCATTAAAGCTGGAACGTTTTGAGCAATTTTTAAGGTATAGTTTTGGAGGTGTATATTATGGCTAGAAAGAGATGGAGTATTGAAGAGAAGAGGATGATAGTATTAGAGTTATTAACAACCAATCAACCATTAGCAGAGATATGTAGGAAGTATAATGTACAAGCATCTATGGTATATAGATGGAAGGAACAATTCATAGAAGGAGGTAGTAAAGCTTTAGCTGGTAATGTATCTAATAGAGAGAAACAGTTAGAAGAAGAGAATAAGAGATTAAAAGAGATGATAGCTGATCTAGCACTAGCAAATGAGTTATTAAAAAAGGGGCTAAGAAAGAGGTAAGAAAGATGGTTCATGCTAAACTATTAACTAAATTTGGTATAAGGAAAGCATCTAGACTATCTGGTTATGCTACAAGTAGTTATTATTATAAACATAAAGATAGAGCAGATAAAAGATTAGATAAGAGATTAGATCTAGAGTTATTAGAGAAGATAGAACAGATAGCATTAGATCATCCTTCATATGGCATTAGAAGGATAACAGCTATATTAAATAGAGAAGGTATTAAGATTAATAGGAAGAAAGTATATAGATTGTTAAAGATTCTTAATTTAATAAAGAGGAATAGTATAAGAAATAAGATAATCAGGAAGAGAGTAATAACAGTAGCAACTAAACCTAATCAACTGTGGGAACAGGATATAACATACATATGATGCAATAAAGATATGCTATAATATAATAGATTGTTATACTAGAGAATGGTTAACATATACATTCAGCAAAGAATGCAATACCAATGAAGCTATAAAGAGATTAGATAAAGCTATAACTGATAGATTTAACAAGATTGATAATTTAACAATTAGGAATGATATGATTATATAAGAGGTTACTGGTAAGAATATATGCTAAAGTACATAAAGTATTCCATAGAGCAATAAATGAAGATTATATACTAATATGAATTTGATACATTTGAAGCAGATAAGATGATAGAACAGTTCTTCATTGATTATAACTATAGAAGACCACATTCCTCATTAAACTATAAAACACCAAAAGAGTTTTATGAGTTAAATGGAGGTAATATGGTATGAGAGTCTCCCTTAGCAAGTATTCTAGTTTTGAGGGGTACACTCCCACATCTACAACTGATTATTATATTTATGGTTTAAATGGTATTGTTAGGAATACTTTTCTATAAGGTATTATTGATGTCTTTACATTATATGTAGCATAATTAGCATTATCATCTACTTCAATTGTATATGTTACAATTATCTTATTTAGATAAACTTCTGAGTATGATTGATATATCTTTATACCAACATTACTCTTATTATACCAATCATAATCATAATTTATCCATCCTTCTCTCCCATTCCTATATTCATATCTATATAGATGTATATTATCTAGTTCTGGATTGTTAACATATCTCTTTAACCTCTCAAATGAAGGTGTATCATATTTATCAATGATAATGGTTAGATTAGCCTTTTGTCCTCTTTCCAATATAAATTCGTATGTTGAATCAGATATCTCTCTTATCTTGCTAAAATTAGTAACTTCACTATAGCAAAAATCTACTTGTTGACTAGGAGGACTACTATAATACATTCCAGGTATTTGGATGCTACTTTTATCATCAATAGGTAATTCTGGTAAACATGAATATTTGGTATTATATGGAATGTTATAGGTATTATCATATTGGATATCATGTATATTGCTTTGAGTGTATTGATTTAATATTAATATCAATGGCAACAATGCTGATAAGCCTATTATTATAGTTATGATTATAAGCATTATATCCATACTATATTTAGATAAAAATATTTAATAATTTATTGGTATGCTCTTCCTATTGATAAGAATAATCCCTGATGATACATAGGAGTTGCTGGCATTAGTGATACTTCATAAGTTGCTTCTCTAGCCTCTTTATCTGCTTCAAAAGTATATGTTACTATAACACTCTTATCAGATATTATATCCATATCTGATAGGTATATTTTAACCTTAGAATAGTCTTCAAATGTAATAAACCTATAATCTATCCATGCATTACTATAGTTATACAATGCTATTTTTGTGAAATAACTCCTTATATCTAATGTCTTCTCATCATACATAAGAGCTTTTATACCTTCAACCTTCTTACCATATGGTTCGAAATATTCATTTATCTCAACCAAGAATGTTATACTTGCTTTCTTGCCTTGCTTAAGAACAAACTCATATGAATTAGGTATTTTTATAAATTCGGTACTCTCTTTACTACTCTCTTCTACTAACCTTATCTCATCAAAACCTTCTACTTTACAATAATATACATTTATATCAAACGTTCTTCCGCTATACAATCCTCCTGGCAATTTGATATTACTGCCTTTATCTGTATCTAATTCTAATGAACAATTACTAACGTCTAACGACTCTTTATCTTCTTGATTTGGTATAATGAGTATCAATATTATGATTGATAATATACCTATTATTGATAACATTATATATGAACTATTCATATCATATCACAATAAAAAGGTAATTTATGTTCCTTTGCTGTGTTTGTAGTCTGCTGTAAATTGACAGTATTAAGAGTTAATAATGCTATTATCATTTAAACCATTCCGCATATTGAGTTTTATACAGTCATTATTATATAGAGAACTTATATTGAGTATTATCATAATAGAGCAAACCTCATTGTATAAATGATAAAAGGTTTATTATTCTACCTTTATGCTAACTTCATCTACCAATATATTTGGTATTAACATCATTACTCTTAGGTTGTAATCCCCTTCTTCTATATCAACACCCTCTGTGATGTATAATCTATCTCTATCTATAGTTGCATTAAGCCTAATCTTCGAACTAGGTTCTAGCATAAATGATACTAACTTATCTGGAGCAAATGTTAATGTCTTGCCATATAATACCTCATCATCTTTAATTAACTCATAAGCAAATCCAAACCTATTATATTCTAGTGTATAGTTGCCATTATTATAAACCTCTATACCAAAAGTTATATCCTCATCTATAGAGTATCTATCTTTTGTATGTATGCTAAATGTAACATCTTTATTAACATCTATGCAATTAGCATCAGGATCATATATGCCTAAATAATAGTCTCTATCAATTGTTATATTACCATTTACAGCATCTACACCAAATTCGTATGGAAATTTATATCTTGGATCATTCCAGTTTGCTGATATTGCATAATATATATGCTCATTACACATCCTTAATGAAGGATTAGATACACTAGGCTCTAGTTTAAAGATCTCTTTTATAAAGTTCTTAAAGATCTCTCTAGCCTCTTCACTACCTATGTTTATAGTTATATCATCAGTATCATAAAGCCTATCAATACTTAAGCCTAATATTCTTCCATTTATATTATCTATACTTACATGCACGCTAGGAAATATGGTTATATTGCTAACAATCTGTCCTAAGCGTAATATAGGATTTATCACTATAGCATTATAATTACATGAAAGCCATGGTAATTCTGAACATGCAAGTGTTATACTACTATTAGTAAATCTTTGAATTATATTATTGACCTCATTAATCAGTTCTCCATTACTTGATAATGGCTTGAAGAACTGTTTAGTATTATTAGATTGATAATCCATGCTAAGAAATGAATCTTTACATGATACTATTGTTATCCTACTCCCTAATGATGTTTGATAATTATAAAATATCTTCATTTCATCTGGCATTATACCACATTCATAATCTGTTCTTTCTATACTAACCTCTTTTACTTGACCTTCATCAAATAAATTGGATAATTTATTAGCAATGGTATAAGCATCTTCTTTAAGTATTGGATATAACTCTAATCTATAATCTACCTTCTCTCCTTTGCTATCTATAATTATCTCTTTACTATCAAACCATAATGGTAGATTAGTTACTATCATATCACTCTCAACTACTAATGGAATATAGCCTATCTTATCATAATATTGCTCATACCTCATCTCGAGTTTTATCATATTGCCAGTATCTTTATCAAACCAAACTGTTATATTGTTATAAAATTTATCTCTATATTCACACCATTCTTCATTAAATACTCGCTCACAATGATATCTCTTCTGAGGAAGGTTATGTTCTATATCTTCAAATATAACCCATGTATCTAGATATTTATTATTAAATCTAATACTATCTTCTCCTATAACAGTAGCATTTACATATGGTGTTAGATGCCATGCTATAGTATCATTTATTCTAACATCAGTAGGTATTATAAATGGATAGAAGTAGTTATTCACTTCTGGTAATAAATTTACAGCATCTGGAGTAAACCTATAATTGTTTATAACTGTATTATAAAAGAATGGGAATAGATCACCTATATAATAATCGGTAGTAACATTCAATCTATTACCTTGCTCATATAATATATAATGATATGCTCTATCTATTATAGTATCATTATACCTAGTAGTTGTAAGATATGTTGCAAAACTACTACTATCAAAATGTGTTTCTATTTTGCTTGCATTTAATGCATTGATAAACTCATAAGCATCTACAACCTTGAACTTATCTGATATTATTGGCTTTAGATTACCAGCATAATTTAGATATGCTATAAAGTAATACTCACCTTTATCAAGATTTACTGTTTTATAGATAGCCCATCTATTCAACTCCTTATAATACTCAAACTCTTCATTAAACGAGGCTTTCTTATTGCCATCTATATCATATAATGATACTAAACTAATTTTAGCTCTCTCAACTGGTTTGTTATCTTGAGTTATATTTACTGATAATAAGAGATTGTAAGCATTATAATCATTAGATGGTATGATATTTGGTATAACATCAAACTCTATAGATAATGGAGAGTTTGAAGGTTTGAATAACTCTATACTAACATCTCTGCTTATATCCAATTTAGTAGAATATGCTATTATCTTATATTTGCCTAAAGGATAATCCTTGCTATCTAGCCATCTATGTGTTACATTATAATTACCAAATCTATCACTCTCTGCTATATAACTTGCTTTTATCTCATCATCAAATATAAGATCTATTAGCAATCTATCATTCTGTGCTGATGTGCCATATATAAGCATCTTATTTAATGATGCATAATATTTAGCATCTGTAGATAGTGTAAAATCTATAGCAAATATCTCAAACTCTCTTACCTCTCCATCTATGCTGATCTTAACGTAATGCAAACCTTGTTTGATTAAAACATGTCTATATGTTAAATTCCCATCTATTGGCGTTCTAAAATTATCAACTGTATTACCATCTGGATCTTTTATCAGTATATGCACTTGTCCTTTGATAGGATTATTACCATCATATGCTGATATATCAATAGAGAACTCTTCTCCTACATATACTTCAGATGGTATAGATATATTAATGATAGTATTATTAGCATATGAAGGTATTATTATGAAAGGTATAACCAATAAAAATAATAGTTTCATATCATATATTGCAAATACTATTATTTATCTTTATACATAATAATTATCGCTTTACATATTAGATTTGAATGACAAAATGTTATACATCTTATTGATAGTTTAGATACATATTAGCCATCATCTCTTGTATTGCAATAAATATAAATTAATTGAGTTATATAATTATAATTTAAAGTTTAGCTATCCTACTTAATGCATCTATTATATCATTATCAATAACTTTATGATTGTTGATATGCTCATTATAATCTTTTGTTATTGAATATGCCCAATATAATGCAAATATGCCTAGAGTAATTTTAACCATCAACTCTTTAACCATATTATCCCATCTTACTGATTTAATATACTCTCCAAACATTCTCTTAAATGATGAGAATACAGATTCTGCTATCCATCTCTTACCATAATCATGCTTATGCTTCCATCTAGTATAATCACTCAATTGATCTAATACATGCATATCCCTTATACTATTATTGATTATAGAATTACTTCTTACTCTAATTACTGGTTCTATACCTTTATCTGTTAGATAATTAAAGTTATCATTACTATCATATGCTCCATCAACTATAACCTTATCTATTTTAGCATCTATATTATCTATAAGGTCTTTAAACTTCTTATTATCATGAACATCTTCTCTAGTTATCTCTAATGCTATTATCTTCTTATTTTTGATATCAACAGCTATATGCATCTTTATAAAGCCTCTTCTTACCTTCCATTTCTTATTCATCCATTCTCCTCTATTAGCTACTTTAATACCAGAAGAATCTACTACTATAATAATAGGTAATACTTAATACTACATATAGAAAGGTGCTCTTCTCTTCTACTTGTTTATAATCTATTATATTCCTAACAAATCTATTATCTTTGCTTCTTATGTCATCTATCAATTCTGCTAATAACAACTTCTCCTTTATACTATGCTTAGCAAAATCTTTATTCATGAAATGGTATACATATAATATATAGAATGGTATTATAGCAGATAGAATAGCATTTATTGCTACACTCTTCTTATTATTAACAATAAGCAGTTCATTTAACCTACTCTTTAGTATAACAGCTTTACTAAAACCTAATATTTCTGCTATATCAACAATTATAGAGTATTGTTTAGAAGATCTGACAAAATGTTTATTCCTACCATTTACCCATCTATATACTGCATATATAGAGGCTATAAATGATGCTATTGAGAATACAATTACTATAAATGGAAGATCTAGTGGAAGACCTACTATTGAATTGCTAGCAGTATATCCTACACTTATCTTATCATCTATTACTACTGTTAGAGTCTTTATAGGCTTATTCTCCTTACTAATAATATAATGGACATTTACATTAGTTAATGATCCTATACAATTACTAGCATCTATTGAGTATGTATAGAAGATAACATTAAACTCCTTAACATAGCCTTCAGTTAATACTTTGACTCTATTATCATTATCTGCTATGCTTTTAGCCTTATCTTTATCTATCTTTGATACTTGAGTCTTTACAGAATCTATTATCTTATCTTCACATTCATCATCAACTGCTGCTGAAGATATATTAGTTGTTATTGGTGCTAATAATAATGCTATAGTTACTATTCCTAGTATTTTTATCATATTATTGTACTGCATTACTTATTATTTCAAAGAACCGATATATATAAAACGAAATTAATGCTAATAATTAACCTTAAATAGTAAAAAATAATTCATAATGCTAGAATGGTGTAGTACTGAATGCTTCTAACTCTTCTCTACTTGGTATTATCATAACCTTGAACTTCATATTCTTAATAATCA
Source organism: Candidatus Nitrosocaldaceae archaeon (assembly GCA_026002835.1). Next base: position 104,914 of record BPGC01000005.1, on the reverse strand, counting down.
TTAATGCTTCTCCTCTGCTTGCTGTAGTTATATAACTTGCTTCCTCATTACTTAGCAATAATGCTTCTTTCAATTTATTAGTAGCAACCTCAGTATTCCTTAACAATATCTTTGTATCACTATTATCTAATAAAGCTCTACCATACTTATTAACTATAATATCTTCTGGTCTTTGAGTTATGAATAGCAGTATAACATTCAACTTCCTACCAACTCTAGCTATTAGATTGATAAATCTAGCAGTAGAAGGCATGTTGAATAGCATCCAACCCTCATCTATTAGCAATACTTTTGCTATACTTCTATCTATACTAGTTATATCCTTCCATGCTCTCGCTAATGCTAATGTTAATAGTATGCTAACTCTCTCTTCTCCATAAGTCCCTTTCAATGATAGAATATTCCTATCTGTTAATCTACTAGATCCTTTAAATAGAGTTGCTAGTGGTTCTTTAACTAGGTCTTGTAAGAATTGTTTAGCATAATCTAGTTTATCATAAAGATCGAATATGTTATTAGCTTCCATAGCTCTAGCTCTTATCTCTTTTCTAGCAATATTATCTGCATTAGCTATATCTGCTATAATATCTGCTACTTCTTGCTTATCAAATAGATTATATGGGTCTAATCCTAGATTATCATAATCTGTTAATCTTATAACACTAGCATTAAATATATCTGCTAATTGCTCATACTCTCCTTGTGGATCTATAATATATACATAAGGATTTACTTTCATTAATAACCTATACAAGAATAACTTAGCAGTAACAGATTTACCAGCACCAGAACTTGCTAGTATTACTATATTGTAATTATCTCTTAAATGATAATCATATATTATTGGGGCTTTTGTATTAGCATTTATACCTAGTAATATACCAACTCTAATAGATCTGAAGATACAAACGGATATAGTATTCCTAATGAACCAATATCTATTGTACTGTACCCCATTAAAGCTGGACAATTTTGAGCAATTTTTAAGGTATAGTTTTATGCATATTAGGCTAGAAAGAGATATGCTAAGAGAAGAGGATGCTAGTATAGAGTTATTAACAACCAATCAACCATTAGCATTATCTAACAAATAATGTACAAGCATCTATGGTATATAGATGGAAGGAACAATTCAGAATCAATAAAGCTTTATGATTATATATCTAATAGAGAGCAGTTAGAAGAAGAGAAGAAGAGTATTAAGATTAATAGGAAGAGAGTATATAGATTATTAAAGATTCTTAATTTAATAAAGGGGAATAGTATAAGAAATAAGATAGATGGAACAGTATATAACATACATATGATGCAATAAAGATATGCTATAATATAATAGATTGTTATACTAGAGAATGGTTAACATATACATTCAGCAAAGAATGCAATACCAATGAAGCTATAAAGAGATTAGATAAAGCTATATGTTAGTTAATATGGTAAGTAATTGATAGAGAATGGATTAGTGATTAAGAGAATAGATATAATATATTGTATGTTATAATTAACCCGCAAGCATTATTTATTAAATTCTTGAAAGAAACCCAATCTAACTTTTATATAATGATAAATCTCTTTTGGAATGTTTATCCCTGTAGCTCTTTCAAAACCCTTGAATCCTGGTGAAGAGTTTACCTCATTTACTAGGTAATTATTATTATCATCAAAAAGAATATCAACCCCAGCAATATCCAAACCAAGCACTTTTGCTGATTCTACTGCAAGCCATTCTATCTCTGGGTTTAATTCAAAAGGTAAAACCTCGCCACCAATTGAAAAATTCGCCCTAACCCTTCCTTCTTTAGCTACTCGCATCATAGCACCTACAGCTCTTCCTCCTATAATAAATACACGAATATCTTTCCCTTTGCTAAAACTAACAAACTCTTGTAGAATTATGTTTACATATGGATCTTTAGAAACCTCTACAAAGTCTATGAAATCTTCGAATTGTTCTTTATCATTGCATAAGAAGACACCTTTTCCTTGTGTACCAGAAATTGTTTTTATTATTAATGGAAACATGAACTCTTTTTCAATAAAGTTTACATCTAATGGCATCTTAGCAAACATTGTCTTCGGTATTGGTATCTTATTTACTGCAAGGGTTTGTAAAGTTTGCAGCTTATCTTTTGCAATCTCTACACTATGGCTAGAATTAACAGTGAAAACACCTAGCTTCTCAAGATGCCTTATAACTACTAGATCAAAGTAAGTTGTACTTGCACCTCTTCTCGGTATAAGACAATCTGGGAGGTTAATATAATTGCCATTATAAAGAACACTTTTCCTACCTTCTTTAGTTATAACAATATCAAAATCTTCAGACTTTACAAATTGAACTTCTATATGCTCTTTCTCTGCCTCTTCTTTAAATCTTCTATTCTCTTCATCATCTTCACCATCTTTTATAAGGAACCAAACCTTCATTATCCTACTATAAGATTTGAACTATACAATATAAGAATTATTATAATAATATCTAAATTATATTAGGGTATAATAATCAGAAATGTTACTAGAATGAGCATGTTTATAGCAGTTACCATAGAGCCTATCTTAAAGAACTCTATAAAGGTAAACCCTTCTCTTCTTGCTGCTTCTAGTATGATAAGATTGCTTGCAGCTCCTAATATTGTCATGTTGCCTGCTAAAGTACTTGCACCAGCAAGTGTAATCCAAGCTTTAATATCTTCATTAGAAAAGCCATGTTCATACATGATATTAATATAAAAAGCTACAAATGGTACGTTACTCATAAACTGGCTTAGTAATGTGCTTGCAGATATTATTGAAAGAATAGTTGATATGCTTGTTTTATTATTATCAACAAACTGAAGTGGTGAGAGCATATCTGCAAACATTGCTATTATCCCAGCTTTAGCAAGCGCATCCATGAAGATGAACATGGATATGAAGAGTATTATTATGCCCCAGTTAACTTGCTTTAGAACAGCAAGCCTATCCTTAGAGCATATAAGCATAATTAATCCTCCAATAATAGCTATATGGCTTATATCAAACATCAGTTCAAAACCTATAACTCTTGCTATTGTAACTACAAAGAAGCCAATTATAACTAGAGATACAATAATTATATTAACCTTGATAGTATTAGGCTCGTATGTTACTTTTAGAGCGTCTATATTAAATGTTATATCTTTACTAAAAGTATCTCTATAATACCATCTAAGCAAGTAGTAAGTTGCTATATAGTTAGCAATGGTTGGCAATGTAAGATACTTTAGAAAATCAAGCATAGGAGCCTTCATACCACTCTCAATTGCTATCAATAGATTTTGCGGATTGCCTATTGGTGTCATAGTACTTCCTATTGTAACAGCAAACGCAAGTGCTATAAGTAGTGGTTTCGATTCTATCCCAAATCTTGCTATGTTAAGTATTATTGGTGTTGCAACCAATGCTATTGTATCATTCATTAGAAAGGCTGAGAGTGTACCAAGTATAACTATTATGAAGAGCAAGAGTTTTTTAGTATTATTCACATGCTTCAATATGCCTATAATTATAACATTGAGAGCTCTTGATCTCTCAAGTGCTGCTACAACAATAAACATACCAATTAGAAATGTTATAACGTCTGCCTTTATTGCCTTGTAAGCATCCTCCATACTTATAGTCTGAAACATTAACATAAGAAGCGCTCCTATAAGCATAGGTATCCATGCCGATATTGTTATATCTTTAACCCTTCTAACTGCTATGAGTGTATAAACTATAAGGAATACTAATAGCGCATATGCTTCTGCCATAAATGATTTTAAGAACTATTTATTACATCTAATAAAGATTTGTTTATCTATGCATGTAAAGAAATTAAGATACAACTATCAAACTCAATCCTGGTTCTAAAATATCTTTTGTATATATCATTAGTATATAATCTCCAGATAAAGGCGATAATGGTACTAAAGCAAGTGTATATCTTTTTAACAACATCATAACTAATTCTATAGTAATTATATATGAGATTATATCTTCTACCTTTTCAAACTCTTCATAGTAAATCTCATGCCATTATGATATACTTTTATATAAATAAAAATATATTGTTAATTGTTTATGCTTATTTGTTTCACAGAATTTAACTCTAGATACTTTTCTAATATCTTCTTTCTTATATTAGCCATGTTCTTAGTATCTGTTTTAAATATACCATGGATTATCGCTTTATCATTATTCTGAGTAATATTTACATCTACTACTTGATAGCCAAAATGCTCTATTGCCCTCTGCATATTACTTAATAGTATATGGCTATTCTCTATAGGATTCTTTAGATTTACAATAACCTCATCTATTACATATTTATCATATATCATTACAGGGTTATTAAAGAGCACAAAGTTAGGTATCTTTATCATCCTACCAGTATTTATACTTGGTAACCTATCTCCATCACCTACCTCTTCAAGTGTAGTTCTTAACCAACCTATATCTATTATATCACCTTTAATTACTGGATTTATTAATATCTTAATTCTTGTTCCAGGTTTGATATGCTTGACTCTTCTAAATACAAACCCAGCTATCAAACTAGCTATATAATCCTTAAATGCTAATGAGAACCCTAAGGTACCTAATAAGGCAGTTGTTAAGCTCAACGCTAGCGTTATATCAGTTGTTATCATTCTAAATCATCTAACTTATCATCTTATTTTATTGCCAGTATATAAAATTTTAGTTTAGAGATCCCAATTGTTTACCTTATAGTTATTAACTCTAATACTTCATGGTATCTAATTCTAATAAAGAATAAAAAATTTGATTTGTTAAATTAGTTCTCCGCCTTCCTCAACGAATAATTCTTCAATACTTCGCTTTTCTAATCAATCTAACTTTACCATATCTATCCTTCATCAATATAGCTGGTTTAGTTTGAGAATGGAATGGCATATTGAATACTATGGAATAAGCACCAACATTATAAAATATTAGATGATCATCTTTACTTATACAATCAATCCTAGATATATTTGATCTAGGGAATATATCGTGTCACATAACATCCTGCTATATGTACCCTTTCATGCTCATCCTCTTTTATATCATCTCTTGTGGATATGGCTGCTTTAATAATGCTGAATCTAGTAATAGATGATAACCAGAATCAAGTATAGCATATCTATCTTTCTCATAATCTTTTATATTAACTACTTTTGATAATAGTATCATAGATTCAGCAGTAAGATATCTACCGCTCTCAACTATCGGCATAAATTCACTATGCTTATCATAGATATGATTAAGTTTCTCTATTATAGATTCAGCTATATCCTTTGCTGTAGGTACATCATTGCTATAGAATATAGGAGTTCCCCCGCATATATCTAAAAATACTAAACCTTAATGATGGATAATAACTCTTAACCTTATTTATGAATACATCTATGTCAATGTTTTTGCAAAACATGGTAATCTGTAATCTGAGAGCCTAGATGGAAATGGAACCCTCCAAATTCGAGTTTAATATATACTTTATATTCATTGCATTATCATCAGTTTTAGAGTATAATGGTACACCAAACTTTCCATTTCTATAAGATGCTTTAACGCTAGCATTAACACTAACCTCAGATTGATCCTTATCATAACAATTGGCTTTCTGTTAGTAATCTTGCAGCAGAGATAAGATTGATCAAACCGTTATAAGAACTATAGATTCTACAGTACTTCTAAATACCCCTTTTAAGGAACTCCCAGGAATGTATGGTTTGTTATCCATTCTTACAACTGGATTATCTAATATGCCACTAGGATCATGGCCAGAACCTATAGATAAAGGAGTTTCATTAACAAGCATAAATTCAAAGATGTACTCTTTCTTAAATTCATCAAAATCATATAAAGCCAATACCTCACCCCGTAACTCTTTTTATAAAATCGTCAAAGTTATTTACATTCATAACATCACAATCATATGCCCATTTGAATAATAATAAGTATTTCCTTATAGCATTCATATATAGTTTGTAAATCTTTAAGTAATTGTTTTGATAAATATCTATCAATCTCTCCTCTAACTTCTTGTCGTTATATATTATAATAGTTTTAATATTGTGTGCAAATAAATGAAATAATAAATGAGCTCATAATATATTTGTAATGAATGATCTTAACTGCCAATATTTCTAAAATACCAATTACTAATAACCATAACACACATACCTATAACCACATCCTCCAAAACACTTCTTCTTACTAACAGTTATTGGAGGCAACTTTTCATTTTCTATATTATTTCTTATATTAGTTATCAGCCTTCTTACATATAATTTCATAGCATCAGTTATTATAATCCTAACAATCTTTGAATCTATTAGATAGTTTATGTAACCTTCATTAACATCTTTGTTATACATATCCTCAAGCAATAATGCATAGAATGTTAATTGATACTTATGATCAGCATATGCTTTACCATTTCTACTCTTAGCAACTTTGAACTCTACTGGTATCAATCTATTATCATATTCTATAACACAATCTATAATGGCAGAAGATCTTAACCTCTCAGATCTTATGCTTAAATTATATGTTATATTATCTGCTTTTATATTAGGCAATACATATTTCCTCTTTCTCTCTTTATCTTCTTCCAACTCATGCTCAAATTTTGCATTTAACTGCTGGCTATATAACTTAGGTTCTATATCCATAACTCTCTTAAAGTATATTATTCTAGGACAGAAGATATGGTTCTTTATATCTGTGCCAGTTATGTATATTTCATCATATGACAATTATATCATCATCCTTACTCTCTTTCATATTTGGATCTATAGCTATACCTTTAGAATAACATGAATCGCATAAGGGATAGATAATAATGCTTCTCCTCTCGCTATCTTTAGCATTGTTTATAACTTCATTTAGTTCATAACATAAAGAACTCAATTTGAATCTAGGAAGTTTGCCTATAAAACTACTAAATTGTATCCTAGTTAACCCATAATCCTCTAGTTTCTTTGCTACCAAACTTCTAATATTATCATCGCTTATATCATATATTATTATATATCTCATAGCATAAATGGTTTATAACTATGGATCTCTCCTCTTAAGAACCTTGAGATATTCCTTGCTTGTTCTAATATATGAGATTCTAATGCATGTAGCCCTTTCTTCTCCTCAATCCTCTCCTTAAGATATTTTAATAGTATAGATATACTATCTCTGCTCAATCTATCGTTATCTATTATATTATCAAACCTTATAGCCTTTAACCTAAGGATCTTTAGTATTGTATGATCTACTATAGGTTGTCTAAACTCTTCTATTAGATCTAGAGCTAATGAAGGTCTCCCAGGTCTATCTGAATGTAGAAAACCAGCATAAGGATCCAATCCAGCTAATATTATAGCATTTATTACTCTAGTTAATAGAAAGCCATAGCCATAATTCAATAATGAGTTTATAGGATCTTTCGAACCCTTATGTTCTCTAGATCTAAACTCTAAACCTTCTGGAATTAAGGTAGCAAAACCTTGCCAATAATAATTCTTTGCTACCATAGCCTCTAGCTCTAATAATTCTGTTTTATTCCCAATATTATCAACCTTCTTTGCTAATTCTCTAATCTCATCAGCATATACTCTAACCTTCATACTCTTCTCTCTATCACTCTTTAATAGATCGTTTGCTCTAATTCTTAACAATCGTTCTTGGTTCTTAATCTTGCCATAGACAAACGCTTTTGCTAATTCTAACCCTCTTCCATCATTAATTGCTAGATATTGTTCTCTCCTACTTAAAACAGTTCCAGATGTAAATATAGGCATTATCATACTATATGGTTTCCCAAACTTTGTGCTAAAGAAGATAGGTATGCTATTCTTTATTGCTAGCATAATAGCATTAGTTGTTATATCTAATGATCTACCATATAGAATTATCTCGCTTATATCATCTGCAACTATCTCATTTTTGTTATCTTTACTCTTTATGACAAATCTATTGCCACTAGAGGCTATCTTTACTCCATATCCAGTGATAGCAAGAACCTTTTTCATATGATTATTATTGTCATCATTATATTTATCTTAATTCATTCAATTCCCTTTATAGGATTCTATTCATTGCAACTCATCAAGCATATTTGTTAGATGACTAGGGCTATTACTCCACTCTCAATTCCCTTTATAGGATTCTATTCATTGCAACCTGTTATAGGTTGGGCATTGTCGATAGTGGGGGTTACCTCTCAATTCCCTTTATAGGATTCTATTCATTGCAACTGGAAGATATTTCTATGTTAATAAATATAATGTAATTTTCTCTCAATTCCCTTTATAGGATTCTATTCATTGCAACATAGAAGCAAAGAGAAAAGAGTTCCAAAGAAGAATAGAACAAGCTCTCAATTCCCTTTATAGGATTCTATTCATTGCAACTGATACTTATTTGATGAAGCGAATTAGCAATCATATAGGTCATATGCAACTGAGTCATATAGAAGTATAGCTGAGTCCTCTCAATTCCCTTTATAGGATTCTATTCATTGCAACATCGTTATAAAAGACTATATCGTAATTTTTATATGAGAGATGCTCTCAATTCCCTTTATAGGATTCTATTCATTGCAACTTATCTATGAATAGATACGATTCTAGACTATTAGTAAAACTCTCAATTCCCTTTATAGGATTCTATTCATTGCAACTAAACCATTGTTGTTAGCAAGGTTCGATAAAGATATAGTTGGCTCTCAATTCCCTTTATAGGATTCTATTCATTGCAACGATTTTGACTAGGGGAAGTGCGTTTAGAGCATCTGATTTCTCTCAATTCCCTTTATAGGATTCTATTCATTGCAACGAGGTATAAGGTATGTCTGCAAAGATCGAAAGCTTGCTACTCTCAATTCCCTTTATAGGATTCTATTCATTGCAACTGGTAATCTAAAAGCATGGTTCTGAAATATTATGATACTCTCTCAATTCCCTTTATAGGATTCTATTCATTGCAACACTTGATGAATATATCTAATTATTTATATGATGCTAACACTCTCAATTCCCTTTATAGGATTCTATTCATTGCAACATATAATTATACAAGATATTCTAGTAATATCTTTATAAACTCTCAATTCCCTTTATAGGATTCTATTCATTGCAACTAAGATTGAAGAGTATAAATAACTATAAGTAAACTCTCAATTCCCTTTATAGGATTCTATTCATTGCAACCGATGCGATATACGTTACCGTATTATATTTTTCCCCACATCCCTTTATGGAATCATACGAAACTCCCTATCAAATAGGGTCATCGAGCCTTAAACAGTTCCCTTGATGGATATTGGCTCTCGGAACATATAATCTGTAAGATTACTTATAAAGGTTCCTAAGGTTTGATGAAAAGATATATAAGTAATATTTTAAAGATGAATATAAAGTTTATGATTAAAACTTCGGAACCTATCATATTAAATCTAATATATAAATATTTAGTATAGGTTCCTATTAGTCTAATAATATGTTAATGAGATAGATAAGATTAGATTAAAGAATGTAGAGATATGCTATCCTTAAAATTGTATAAGCTGTAATTTTATAACTCTAACCTTATAAGGTGAATTGATATTTGGATATTAGATAATTATCATCACAATTTCATCTTATTATATATACAATATTAATAGATCATAGAGTTTATAATGGTAAAGTTGCCAATTTCAAAGAGATAATACTATTTAAATACTATAGATAGCATTAGATTTTTAATATTCCATAATCTGATAGGATGTATGAAACCTAGAGTTTATCTAACTAGATACATACCAAAGGCTATCGAACTATTAGAGAAAGAGTTTGAGGTTATAGTTCATAAGGATAAGATACCTCCAGATCATACTCAACTAATAGATAATATTAAAGGAGTAGATGCTTTACTCTGCCTTCCTACAGATAAGATAGATAAAGAAGTTATAGATAACGCTAAAAATCTAAAAGTTATAAGCACTTATAGTGTTGGTTATGATCATATAGATTTAGATGCTGCAAAGAAGAGAGGTATAATAATAGGGTATACTCCAGATGTGTTAACAGATGCTACAGCAGATCTAACACTTGCTTTATTACTAGCAATAGCAAGAAGGGTTGTAGAAGGAGATAGATTGATTAGAAGCAATAAATGGTCTAGAGAGTATGACTATTATTTTATGCTAGGAAGGGATCTAAAGGATAAAATTTTAGGAATAATAGGTTTAGGAAGGATAGGTTTAGCGGTTGCTAAAAGAGCAGAAGCGTTTGGGATGAAGATAATCTATTATAGCAAGCATAAGAAAGATGTAAACTATGAATTTACAGATCTTGATGATCTATTAAGCAAAAGCGATTTCACAAGTTTGCATGTATCATTAAACAAAGATACCTATCATCTAATCAATAAAGATAGGCTAAAAGCAATGAAGAGCACAGCATATCTGATAAATACTGCAAGAGGAAAGATCGTTGATGAAGAAGCATTGATAAGAGCATTGAAAGAGCATTGGATAGCTGGAGCTGCATTGGATGTATTTGAAGAAGAACCATTGATCAATTCAGAGTTAATTAATCTAGATAATGTTGTATTAACTCCTCATATCGGAAGTGCTACTATTGAGACTAGAGAAAAGATGGCAGAGATAGCTGCTATGAATATTATAAATACATTCAAAGGTTCAAAGCCTATCTATCAACTAAATCTATGATATCTCTAGAGCCATATCTCTTAAAGATATCTTCATACCTCTCAACTCTTTCTCTCTTTAATTGCTCACCATCATACATCTTTACAAAGTATATTGCTAATATCCTCTCTTTATTAGCATCTAATAACCTTATGCTAAAACTCATTCTATTATTACTCTTTACTTCCCTTAAGAATTGTACGAATCTTATAGCATTCTTCTTTATATGTATATGACTCTCTCCTTCTATACCAACTCTAATCCATTCTTCGCTAACCTTGATAGGAAGGTTACTTATTGCTACTTCTGCTACTGCATTACCATTACTTATTGCTGCAATGATATCTTCCTCATTAGTCAAATCTCTTAACAATTCTTCTAGCATATTGCTACTAACTATCCATCATATTTATCTAGTTCTATTGTATCATGCCTAGATATACAATCGGTTCCAACATATCTTAACTCTTCAAACTTTATGGATCCAGTTGGTATAAGATTATCTCTCTGCTTACTTTTAACCAACTCATTAATTACATCTTTGTGCTTTGAGCATACAACTCCTATAAGATACTCTCCATCTTCTGACTTTATTGAGATAATATATACTGGAGGGTTCACACAATCTCTTCCTTCATCTCTTATTGTGCAATATGTAGGGATCAAACGGTTATACTATAATGGATTAACAATATATTCTTTCCATATTATTTATTAATATTAAGCTAGTATCAAGCATATGCCAAAGAGTAATGATATGCAAACATTATTGCTAGAGCATATGGATCTAGTGTTACAGACTTTAGCATATTTCGAAGAGATGATTGCTAATATGAAGTTATTAAACATAAAGAAGGCTAGAGAGATGGATGAACTCATTGATAGATATGAAGGTTTTGCAGATAAGGTTCATAGGAAGAATGTTGAGAAGATATGTAAAGGTTCGATCTTTGGATACCTAAGAGAAGATATATTAAGATTTATGGAATTGACAGATAATATTGCCGATGCTGCTAAAGAAGCGTCTAGAGCATTAAACCTAAGAAAGATACCAGAAGATATGCTTGTAAACTTTCTTAATGACAATACATTAAAGTATATCGAGGTTAGCATAAAAGCATCAAAAGAACTAGCTAACCTCATAAAATGTTTAGATAAGAAGAGAGATGAGATAATTGAATGCACTAGATGTATAGAAGAGATAGAAGAAGAGAGCGATCAGTTAAAGAATCAAGTATTAACTGAGTTATATAGCAAGACTAGAGAGTATGATATCTTAACAATATTACAATTTAAAGAGTTTGCTCAATTGATAGATGCTATAGCAGATAATAGCGAGGATGCAAGTGATGTAGTTCTTATAATGATAGCAAAGGGATATGCGTGATAGATCTAATATCAATTATATTATTGTATACAGCATTTGTATTTGGTTGGAATAACTCTGGTATAGTTACTGGAAGTATAACATCTACTGGTTTTATATATAAAAAGGCTATAATCATAGCTATCTTAGGCTTTCTTCTAGGATTTTATTTAGAAGGAGGCAAGATGAGCTCTGTGTTACTTGACATTAGCAATACAGAATTAAATATACAATTTATAATAACTAGCATAATATTAACAATCTTCTCTTTGTTAGGCTTACCAATAAGCATGGTAAATATTCTAATTGGTTCTCATATAGGATTTGCGTTAGGTATGAATACCATTATAAATACTAATCAATTATACAATATAGTAACAAGTTGGTTAATAACTCCATTGCTAGCAATATTTGCATCTATATCATTCTATATAATATTGACAAATATATTGAAAAGATTTTCTTTATTATCTGTTAATAAGTTTTATGGAATATCTATGCCTTTACTAACATTTTATACCTCATATACATTAGCAGCAAATAATATAGGTTTGCTTTATACAAACAATCTTACATTCTTCTTACTGCCTTTAGCATCTATAATAGGAATAATCAAAGGAAAGAAGACAGCATTGTTCGTAAGTGAGGGAGTAGTTGGACATAGTCAAGCAACTATATTCAGTAGTTTATTAGCAAGCTCATTATTACTATGGATATTTACTCAATTTGCAATACCATTGTCATTATCACAATTATTGTTAGCAAGTCTATTTGGTGTCAATCTATATAGAAGGCCTATAGTATATAATAAAACTAGGATGTTTATGCTTATAGCATCATGGATAGGCTCAACTCTCGTGAGTATATTATTAGCGTATTTATCTACTTTCCTCCTTGGCTCTCTATAGCCATAAGAGTATTTGTAGCTCTAACTCTCTCCATCCTTCTTATCTTATTAGTTACAACCTCTCTAACTTTTGCTGGATCGTCAGCCTCAACTTTAACAAATATATCATAGACACCATAAACACCTCTAACTTCTTTAACCTCTGGTATCTTTGCTAACTCATTTATTATCTCTTCTTCATGTCCTAGATCGCAATTTATCAATACATATGCTATTGGCATATCATTCTACTACTTTTTGTTATATTTAGAGGTATCGAACCTTATTTCTTTACCAATTCTTGCAAACTCTGCTAGTAATGCTGCTAATTGTATATCTGGATGTGCACCTATAGCTAATCTGTAATCATATTCTGCTAATGCTGCTAGCAACTTCGGTTCATTGATCTCTTGCAACTCCTCATTTGCTAATTTTAAGAAATCTCGCTCAGATATACCATATATCCTTAATAACTCTACAAGTTTATTCCTTGCTTCGCTGAACTTTCCTGATAATGCTAATGATATTATATCTTTAACTCTTTTCTTATCTGATACGCCTATAACCTTCTTTACATTACTACTATTCACGTTTCCTAAATTGGCCGCTGCTTGAAGTATATTTATTGAATGTCTAAGGTCTCCTTCAGTAAACTCGTAGATCTCTTCTAATGCTTTCTTCTCATACTTTACTCCTTCATTCTCACATATCTTTGCTAAGTGTTTTATGACATCATCTTTATCTAATGCTTTAAATTTGAATATTACACATCTACTCTGTATAGGCTCAATGATCTGTGATAAATAATTACATATTAGTATAAATCTAGTAGTTCTAGAGTAATCCTCCATTACCCTTCTTAACGCTGTCTGTGCATCAGCAGTCATCTCGTCAGCCTCATCTAGAATTATTATCTTGAATGGTATATTTTGCATGCTAGTGAATCTAGCAAACATCTTGACCTTTTCTCTAACCATGTTTATACCTCTCTCATCAGAAGCATTAAGCTCTAGAGTATTATCTCTCCAATTCTCTCCTAATAACTCTCTTGCTAAGCATAATGCTATAGTTGTTTTTCCTACTCCAGCTGGACCAGCAAATAATAGATGTGGCATCTCATCTGGATCTTTTATTATATTCTTTATGCTATTTACAACTTCTTCTTGATCTACTACATCATCTATCCTCTTAGGTCTATATTTCTCAACCCACATAAGCTGATGAATCTCCATGCCTCTAATAGAATAACAACTTCTATTAAGTCATTGTGTTAAATAGCTAACCTTTATTTATTACCATTACAGATAATAACTTGGTGCTAAATAAAGAAGAGGTATTAAAAATAGATAGCGGTCAAGTGTATAAAGTTTACGAACAATGGCCTACTTTAGCGGAGGATAGTATGAAGATAGATGTAAACATGCATAGTATCAAACCATCAGCATTAGTATTATCAGGAATGGGAGGGTCTGGGACCTCTGCTGATGTTATATGTGATATATTATATGATAAAGCAGATATTCCAGTCTATGTTATTAAAGGATATCATCTTCCTTCATTTATAGATTCTAATGCTTTAATAATTGCAATTAGTTCATCTGGTAATACTGAAGAGACATTAAGTATCTTTACAGAAGCTCATAAAAAAGGTTTAAAGATAATTGGGATATCTTCTGGAGGGTTATTAGAAAAAGTCTGTAAAGATAACAATTATATGCATTTAAAAATAAAAGAGAGTGTAGCACCTAGATATTCTCTTCCTAGCATATTATTTGCAGTATTAAATGTAATCTCTAACATAGAAGGTATAGAATGGCTTAAAGAGGATGCATATAAGAGCATTAATATAATGAAGGAGATCAGTAATTATATAAGTATAGATACCGATATAAAAGATAACATAGCTAAACAGATAGCATTTTACTTTAAGAATAGTATACCAGTTACATATACTTCTCCATATTGTAGAAGTGTAGGCATTAGATTTAAGAACTCATTGAATGAGAATAGTAAGAGTTTTGCTATAACATCTGATATAATAGAAGCATCACATAATGAAATAGTTGCATGGATAAATAAAGATGAGTTTAAGCCTTTATTTATAAAGGATGTTAGAGATGGAGAAGAGATTAGAACAAGGTTTGATATCTTCAAAGAGATTATTAGTACTCAACATGAATTTTATGAATTGCCTTTATTCTCTAAAAACGCTTTAGCAAATCTAATAGGAAATCTATATCTATTAGATTATACAACTCTATATCTAGCTGTGTTAAGAGGGATAGATCCATTACCTATGGAACCAATTATTTTATTAAAAGAAAGGATGAAGAAACTCAATTATATTAGAAAAATGGGTGTAAATATATGAACGTTAGAAAGATGAAAGAAGATGATATAGATGATATAGCCAATATATATCTAGAATGTTTCCATGGTATGAATGATATCAACATAGTTAAAGAATGGATCAGATTAAAATATTTAGGATATCCAGCAAATAAATATTATATTATTGAGAATGATGAGATCAAAGGTTATATTTTATGGATAGAGTTAGGAGGTTTTAGAAAAGATGCAGTAATAGAACTAGAACAGATAGCTATAACTCCTAAAGAACAAGGTAAAGGATTAGGTTCAAGATTGATAAGAGAATCGCTCAAAGATATTATAAAAGAGTTAGAGGTAAGAGGATCTAGACTCAAATTGGTTAAAGTAACTACTGGCACTGAGAATCAAGCACAAAGACTTTATAAAAAAACATTAAATGCAAAACCAGTTGCTGTTATACCAGACTTTTTTAGAGGAGATGAAGTTATACTAATAGCTAGGAATGATGATCTAAATATATAACATTATTACTAAATTCATATCAGTAATACATATTACATACATCATATTTTATCATCTAATAGTATTATAAAATGCATGTATAAACCATATAGATGTAGATGTGGAGTGTTATTAGATAAAGAATGGATGAGTAGATCTCATAAATGTCAATGGCGAGAGAAGAGACAATTCATAAAATTGTTTATAATAACAGAACTAATATTATTATCAGCAGTAGGAATAATATGGCTATTCAGACTCTAGCAATATCCTTATAAATTTTTGATATCATACTATCATATGCGAGTATTTCCAAAGCAAGAGTATGATGATAGATATGAAAGGCTAAGAAGTTCAATGGCTGATATAGATACTATAATAGCATACAATCCTAATAATGTTACATGGCTTACTGGTTTTCTAGGAACGGTTTATACTAAAAGGTATGCTGCCTTTGCTAGCGGAACAGCTTTTCCAAGAGCGATCTTTAATATTGATCAAGGTATAAGCATGGTTGCGGTTGGAGGAGAAGAAGATGCTATAAAAGAAGAGACATTTATAGATGATATAATAACACATTACCCTCATAAAAGGATAGATGCTATAGCAGATGCTCTTATAGATAAGAAAGCAAAGAAAGTAGGTATAGATCTAGGAGAGTATGAAAGCATAACTGTTAATGAATTCAATATTCTTAAAGAGAGGTTATCGAAACATGATATAGAGTTAGTTGATGCTACTAACATACTAAGGAATCTTAAATTGATAAAGAGTGATAGAGAGTTAGAAAAGATAAGAGTTGCTACAGATATACAGAATAGAGCATTTAGCAAATTCTTTGCTAGTATTAGTAAAGGTATGAGCGAAGTAGAGATAACTAGAGCTATGTTTGATGCACAGTTTGATGCTGGATCAACTGAGATCGGTGTTGCAGTTCCATGGACTCATCCAGGATATGCATTCTTCAGAAGACAGTATCCAGATAGAGTTATGAGAGATCAAGATCTACAATGGATAGATGGAGGAGCTGTATATCATGGCTATTCAAGCGATTATGATATGATCTATGTATTCGGAGAACCTACAGATAAGCATAAGAGAACATATAAGATAATGCAAGATGTGTTCAAAGAAGGTATTGAATACTTCAAGCCAAATAGAAGGATTATAGATATAGCATATGATATAAGAAGAGTTATGAAGAAACATGATACAATAAATCCATTAGAGCCAGAGATATTCATAGGTCACAGTTTAGGTTATAATATGGTTGAAGAGCCATACCTAGCAAGTTGGAGTGATGCAGATCTAACATTAAAACCAAACATGGCTTTTGCTGCAGAATGGTTTGTGGCAACTGAATATGGACCGATACTATATGAAGAGAATTTTATAGTTAGAGATGATGCTATAGAGATGATAAGCTCTGGATACAAGATTGAAGGAGATATAATATCAATCAAATAAAATATATCCATCTTTAAATTTATTGATAATATGCAGATAGGTTTAATTGGAACTGGGTTAATGGGAGGAGCAATAGCAAGAAGATTATTAGCAGAAGGTTTTGAATTGATAGTATATAATAGAACTAGAGAGAAAGCAGAAAAGTTGAAGATGTTCAATGCCAAAGTTGCTGATACTCCTAAGCAAGTTGCTGAGGAATGCGAATTGATTCTTACTGTATTGAAAGATGCCAATGCTGTAAAGAATGTCTGTTTTGGTAAAGATGGGATAATTAGTGCTAATAAAAAACTAGTGCTAGCAGATGTTAGTACTATAAGTCCGATACATTCTAGAGAGATTGCTAATGAACTTAAGAATTATAACATAATAATGCTGGATACTCCAGTAATGGGAGGACCGCCATTAGCAGAGAAAGGTGAGTTAGTAGTCATGGCTGCTGGTAATAAAGAAGCATTTGATAGATATGAAGATGTATTCAGAGCAATTAGTAAGAAGATATTCTATTTAGGCTCTAATGGTTCTGCAGCCTCAATGAAACTAGCAATGAATTTGCAGATTGCTATGCTTGCATTAGCATTATCAGAAGGTATAACATTAGTTAAAGGAGCAAATTTAGATCCAGAAAAGTTTCTAGAGATATTAAACTCTACATACTTTAAGACTGGCATGAGTGAGAGGAAAGGACCGAAGATGATCAAGCATAACTTTGAGAAGACATTTGCATTAAGCATGATGTTAAAAGACTTGCATACAATAAACTTTACTGCTAAAGAGTTCAATCTAGCATTACCTATGAGTAGTATTGCAGAAGAGCTATATAGAATGGCTACAAATCTTGGATATGGTGATCTTGATTATACTGGCATACTAGCATTCATAGAGAAGGTTAATTCACAAGATTGAAATTTGATTATTAGTAAATGATAGACATGAAGAGTATAATACATAGGAAGCCAGAGATAAACGATGAGATAATACTGATAGCATCTCTTCCAGATATGGGGAAAGTAGGAGGGTTAGTATCATCTTATTTAGCAAGAGAATTAAATACAAAACTTGTTGCTAGTATAGAATCTAAAGAGAAGCCTTGGGTTATATATAAGGATGGAGTAGCGAGATTACATACTGACATATATAATCTATACTCAGATGATAAAAATGCTATAATGATTTTTACTGGTAATACTCAACCACAAGAAGGGTTTGAAGTATTTAATCTATGCAAGATGCTGATTGAGTTAGTTAAAAACTTTGGTAATATTAGAATGATATACACAGCTGGAGGGTATCTTAAGGATAAGGTTATCGATGAACCAAAGGTATATGGAGCTGTAAATAATCCTAGATTATTGAATATACTGGATAGGTTTGATATATTAACACTAGGAGGAGAGATTAGTACTATAACATGGTTCAATGGTTTAATACTAGGCATTGCTAATGAGTATAATATAGATGCTATAGGATTATTTGCTGAGATAGATAACCCTCACATAGAACAGCCTAGAGCTGCTAAAAGCATAATAAAGATATTGACTAGAATGATCAATGATGAATTACATCTAAAGTCTATCTAACTCTACTTCCTAACGGCGCCTCTCCATCAGTAGTTAACCATATAGGCTTACCATTTACATCTGCTGCTAAAAGCATTCCTTGTGATTCAATACCAGCGATCTTTCTAGGTTCGAGATTTGCTAATATTATTACTATCTTATTAACAAGTTCTTCTGGCGCATAATATTCAGCACCTCCTACTACTAATTCTCTTTCTTCATTCCCTAGATCAACTCTAGCCTTTACTATCTTCTTATATCCTTTGATCTTTTCTGCTGAGATTATCTTTGCTACACGTATATCCAACTTACTAAAATCTTCATATGTTATACTCATATTATGAATGTTTTATTTACTCCTCTATAAATTAGTTATTAGTAAAACTATTAAAACGTTGATGTTAGATGTATGTTAATGCCGCCGTAGCTCAGCCTGGGAGATGATCCCAAAAGCACTCGGCTGAAGACCGAGCTGTCGTGAGTTCAAATCTCACCGGCGGCATCACAACTTAACTAGCGACAATTTTACTTTCTTTTTCTAAGGACCTTATATCCTTCATGATCACAAACATACTCAAAGCCTTGTTCTAACAATACTTGAAGCTCATCTATATTTTTAGCAGTTTTAACTATATACTCACTTTCTTCTTCAAACTTTATAAGCTGTACATACTTTAATGTATTTTTAATATCTTTATACCCAACTATATTTCTTTGAACATGAACTATATCTCTTGTCTTATAGTATTCATTAGTAGCCTTCCAATGTCTCAATGTATGGAAGTGGATTAATAGTATCTTTGGATTTCCTAATTTATTAGCCATCTTTTTCCTTTGCCTCTCAAATGTTCTTCTTAGATTACTAACATTTTTATACTTCCAAAATACTCTATCGCCGTTTCTTGGAATGTTGTTTAACATATTTATCAATTTATTACTTATCTTACAGATACGGTGATTGCTACCTTTGCCTTTATGTATATTATTTTTCTTTCAAGATCTATATCTGACCATCTTAGATTAAATGATTCGCTAGATCTTGCAGCGGTTTCTTTAATTATTTGTAGCATAACTGCAACATATTTAGAGCATCCTGCTATTAGATCGTCAATCTCTCTTTCAGTAGGTATATACGGTAATGTTTCTTCTCTTCTTATCTTAGGTTTATCCCATTCTATTTTGTATTTCTTTGCAAAACGATCATATGCAGTAACTACATTCATCTTTCTTCCTTCGCTCCAATCATCACGTTTAGCAATGTATTCCTTAACATTCTCTGGATCTTGAAGGTTAACATTTGCCATTATCAACTCATTAAGTATCCTTTTAGTTGATTTTATTGTATCTTCAGCAATCTTTTTTCATACTCCATAGAAGTTCTGAAACTTCATCATATCCCCCTTCATCTAAAAGATTCTTTTTGTCTCATTTCTCTTGGAGAATTACTAAATTTGTAACAGTATTCTCCAAATGTATCTCTGTATTTTTGTTCCATTATTCAGTTTTCTATAGCCATCTTTCCATATTTTTGTAGAATTATGCTTTGTGGATTTATTGATAATTTCATATATACTATTCGAAAAGAGTGTCTATGAAACAATTTTAGAATGTTATAGGCTATCTAATAACTAAAATGACAGCATAATGACTAATAATCGAAATTCACAAAGCATAGAATTATGACATCTAAGCTCAGTTCGTTCAGATACTTGCCTTACTTGTCTTCATTATCCCATAACGATCTTAGATCGTTATGTTCGTCATCATCTCATCTATTCTTTATTTAAATATAATATCGCTAGTGAATTATCATTTATAATTAATTGTCTTGATATTTAGATTTCAATTTATTATAAGTTTTACCTATATCTTGTCTAAAACTATCATACAGTTAAATCTTGATTAGCTAAGATAATCAAGATATTAATTTTTAATAAATCATGATAATTAGTATCATTTCAACTCAAAATGGATAAAAATTCTAGCTTGATTAATGTGCAAGCTAGATAACACATTACATTTGTTATATATATCTTGTAAAGTTATTTGATCTAAACACTTACTATATAACATAATAACATATATTATGTTATGTTTGAAATCATATGTTAATGTTTGCTTATAGATATAAGTAATTACAAGCTAAAGATTTCTGTTTAATTCATTATTATTTTATGAATGAGTTATCTTACTTGTATAACTTTATGCATAAGACAATTAGCATGTTCATCATCTGAAAGATTATAGTTATCATTATTAAGCATTATGCCAAGTGCATCTTTGGATAACTCTTTTTTATGCAACAATGCTAAATGATTCCTATAATTCTTCTCTTCTTTATATAAAGCACCACATATATTACATTCATACAATCTTGCATTACTGCTAGTATTGCTTATTTCAATCTCTTTATACTCTTCATCTAACTCTTTATGAAATAGATTAGCATGTTCTCTAGCCCATTGTTCTAAAGGCATATCCATTCTATGATAGCATGTTTCTCCACATATCTCACAGTATGCTCTGTTAGGATCTGCTTTATAGTTAGGTATAAGCCACGTTGGTATCTTGATTGTTCTATTGTTTATAGAGATGTTATTTGCTTCTATTAACTGGAATTCTGGAATTTCTGGAATTTTATCTCTAGAACTATTAGTATTATCTAAGTTTAATTTAGAGAAGGTTCCACTAGCATCTATATTATTATTTCTATAAATCATGCTTTGTACTAGTGGAATGTTATGCTTATCTTTAGTCTTTGTATCTACATCTAAAATTCCAGAAATTCCAGAATTCCAGCAAATACCAAAATCATCTAGATCTATGTTAAAGTTATCTATATCATACATACTATATGTATTCTTTACCCTTGCTAGTGTTTTATCATCTATTATATAGTAATTCTTATCCTCATGTTTCTCTTTCTTAAATCCAAAATTAGTTAATCTACGGCCTATCTTTCTTACTAAACTTGATACTTTATTATCATCTATGTTATTATATAACTCATTTACTAAATCAGTTGCTGATACTCTATCTTTTCTTTTCTCTTTAAACTCTATAAGTTTTTTAACTATTATGCTTTGTAGCTTAATTTCGATTATTAGTCATTATGCTGTCATTTTAGTTATTAGATAGCCTATTAACGTTCTAAAATTGTTTCATAGACACTCTTTTCGAATAGTCTATACGAAATTATCAATAAATCCACAAAGCATTTAATTTAATAAATATATTCTATAATGGCTAATCTAAATAAATTTCCAGATAGTGTTCTTGAATATATCTCAAAGATTATAGCAAATTATAGAACTGGTTCGTAGGTTACAAGACTTTGAAATTACTGGTTATCCTCATATAAAAACATGATAATAGTACTTAGTTGAGGTTTGTATTCTATATTTAAACAGTTCAATGATGAATCTAATGGTCAATATCATATAGCTAAAATTATTCAAACTTTTTGTGAACCTACAGAATGGATTGATAATGAAGAGATTCGCAGGAAAGTTATGAATGAACTTAGCACTTATTCATATAAATATTCAACATAGAGACGACGGTAAATTAATTATTAGTAATGAGCCATAATATATCGAAAGTATATAGTTAAACAGAATGAACCATTGACAGTTTTCCTATCTTTAATACAAGAGATATAAAGCAAGAGGATGTTCTGTGCTTTGTTCTAATGTCTTTGAACCACGATTCGATAGAATTTATAGAGAACAAATAAAACCTACAGTTGAAGAGTTAGGCTTTAAATGTATTAGAGCAGATGATACATTCTCGCCTATATCCATACTTGATATATGGTCATATATTTTAAAAAGCAAAGTTCTAATAGCAGATATAACAGACAAGAATATAAATGTATTCTACGAAATAGGTATAGCTCATACCATAGGAAAACCTGTTATTATAATAACATAGAATGAAAAAAGATGTGCCATTTGATATACATTATATAGATATTTTATATATTCTGATGATAAGGAAGGATTTAATAAACTACGTAGGAACTCATGTATAATATTTTTAAGTAATATTAAACACACATGAGCCATATAAAGACATTATTTTGAAGAGTATGCAAATAATAAATACGAATACTGTTCATACAGAATGTATTAAGATAGATATATGTTTCAACTAAAGAATGACATTTAAGTAAGCTATTATAATTTAGTTATGCGCTGGGATAGCCGGGATTTTATAATAACCGAAGGCAGAGTGGACTAATGCGCCGGCCTTGAGAGCCGGTGAGCTTTATAGCTCGCGAGGGTTCGAATCCCTCTCCCGGCGTTATTATATATTGGTATGAAAAGTATCTATAACTATTATTGGGAAGGATACCGCCAAGTGTGAATAGCAAATTTGCAAGAATTTATCACCGATTTTAAGAATATTATTCTACTACATCTAAATTATATAATGATAAGAGTAGATCAATAAACAGTCTAATAACTATGAACATAGTCTATCAAGCATTAAATACTAGAAATGGTATTATGCTCTTCCCATAGCAAACACAAGATAGTTTGTAGGTATCTCTTTATTTTTCATAGTATTTTTTGTAGTCAATAATTACTTCAAACTATGGAACAAATGGGCCGGATGGGATTCGAACCCATGACCTTTCGGTTATCAGCCGAACGCTCCAGCCAAGCTGAGCTACCGGCCCTAGATGCAGATAATCAGCAACTCAAATAAATTTGTAACAATAAGAGAGATTAATATTTCCCATTCATAATAGGAAGAATATTGCTAACTATACTTGCTGGAGGTACTGGTTCAGTAAAACTAGTTCGAGGATTTAAGAAAGATGAGATTAGTATAGTATGTAATGTTGGAGATAACATATGGCTATATGGCTTATACATATGTCCAGATATAGATACAATAGTATATGGTCTTGCTAATTTATTAGATAGAGAAAGAGGTTGGGGAATTAAAGATGATACATTCAATTTTATAACACAACTCAAGTCATTAGGATTAGATCCGTGGTTCAAGATTGGAGATAAAGATCTAGCAATACATGTATTAAGAACTAAGATGCTCAAAGAAGGTAATAGATTATACTATATAACAAAATTCTTTAGCAATAAATTTGGAATTAAAGCAGATATAATCCCAGCTTCAGAAGATGATATAGAAACTCTAATTCTAACAGATCAAGGCTTAATCCATCTTCAAGAATTTTGGGTAAAGCATAAAGGCATGTTAAATGTGAAAGATATAATCTATAAGGGAATGAATAATGCTAAAGCTACTACTAGAGTATTAGATCTTATAGAGGATTCAGATGCTATAATTATAGCACCAGCCAATCCCATATCTAGTATAAATCCTATAATATCTATAAGAGAGATAAATTATGAATTAAAGAAGCATAAAGACAAATGTATAGCAATAAGTCCTATCATTGGAGAAGATGTATTTAGTGGTCCAGCAGCAAAGTATATGCAAGCGTTAGGCTATGAGATATCTCCTTATGGCATAGCCAAGTTTTATTCTCCGTATATAAGTAAATTGGTGATTGATGATAGTGATAAAAGGTATATAGATGCTATAGAGAATGATTTTGGAATTAAAGTTTATACAACAGATATAATGATGAGAGATGAAGAAGATGAAGATAGATTAGCAGAGTTCATAAAGAGTGTTATCTAATGATATGCATAATAATTCCAGTAAAAAAGTTAGAATATACCAAAAGTAGGTTATCAAGCATCTTGAATAAAGATCAAAGGATAAGATTATCACTCTATATGCTAGAAGATCTATTAAATGTAATAGATATAGCTAATAGGAATATCTTTAAACCTATAGTTATAGGCTCTGATCAAGCGGTTAAAGAGATAGCAGATAGATTTGATGCTTATTTCATAGAAGATGCAAATGAAGGAGTTAACGAAGCAGTAAGGTTAGCAGATGATGTTGCTAAAGATTATGATGCTAGTTTAGTAATACCAATAGATCTTATTCTCTTAGAACCAATAGATCTTATAATGCTATATGATATAGCAGAAGATATCGATAAAGGAGTTATAATAACACCATCAGCTAGACTCGATGGCACGAATATATTGTTGAGGAAACCATCATCTATAATTGATACATATTATGATATGGATAGTTATCTATTGCATATGAATAAAGCATTAGAAGACGGGTTAGACGTTAGAATATTATTAAATACAAGAATTACATACGATCTAGATAGCATAAGAGATCTCAAATATGCAATTAATACTAACATAAATAAGAAGAGTATATTATACTTGAATATGCTAAAGAGATATGTTAGTAAAAGTTAGAGTAATTCTCAATGCAAGAGATTACTCAATAGAGGAAGAAGATTGAGTTATTAAAGGCTTAAAGAGAAACCAAAAAAGAATAAAGCTAATCAAGTTCTAGTATTAACAAAATATTATAATAAAAATGTAAAGATAATATCTGGTTTTAAGAGCAATGATAAGATAGTTCAAGTAGAATGAAAAAGTTATAATTATATTATACTCTAATACAGTCTATGCAAGATGTAATTGAAGAATTAAAGGCTATAGCAGATAAGTATGATATGAGGATTATAGATCAAGAAGGTGTTATAAAATTATACAATTCTGATGTAACTCCAATACAAAGAGCGTTATCTGGATTAAATGATATAATGGAATTAGCATATACAACTGCTGAACATCATCCATATTGGGGAATGTTATATAATAGCATAGAGATAGTAAGAAGATTATTAGAAAAATGGGATGATGAGTTAGATGATGAAGATATAGATGAATTGGAATGGAGGATTGAAGAGATTAGGAATATGCTATCAAGGTTTAAACAATGATCCTTGTTAAATGCTTCAATTCTACATAATCACCTTCTTTTATATTATATTTATCAGTATAACCAGCATTAACCTCTAACACATATTTAGCTGGTTCGTCTGGTTGATATGTGCATGCTTCAATATCATCTTTGCATGGTTGAGCATTCTTTGTTATATGAACAATCTTTCCATCTGAATTGATCCATATCATATCTAAACTGATAATCATATTCTTCATCCAGAATGAAGTTCTAGCTTCTCTATCCAATATAAAGAACATCCCAGCATCTTCTGGGAGATAATCTCTATACATCAAACCTAATGCACGTTTTTCATTAGTATCAGCTATCTCTACTAATAGTGTTCTATCATTTATAAAAGCCCATTTCAATTCATAATAATAGATCTTTCCATTAATTACTTCCTTAAGTAATGGATTTATAGTTAACTCTATTCTTTCATCTGTATCACTAATAACAAACTTATATGGCAACTCTCCTTTCCATTCTTTAACAAATATTCCATTACCTTTATTCTCTAACTCTATACTATAATCACCAAAGGATAGTTTATATTGTTTTGATTCATCGCTACTTTTTATACTCATAATTATAGTAGAATCTTCCAATTCATTAAACACATCTAGAGGACTCTTAGCATTCTTATTTACGATCATTATACTTAATTCTGATAAAGTTATATTGCCAATTTGAAACTCATCAATAAATTCTGGTTCTTTAACACTATCAGTAACCGCAATTCTGGCATTTATAACATCTTTAATGACTCTTTCTTGAACTATAGGTTCATCTATATTGTATGATATTCCAACTATGATTATTGCTGCTATAATAACTGCTATAATACCTCCAATTAACGCTATATGCATAACATCTCTTTAAGTATATATAATTAAAATTTATCTAAAGAGTAGATATATAACTATCATCAATCTTTGATATGCTATGAGTGAACAAGATCTACCGCCATGGTTAAAAGAACAAGTTGCTAGATTTAATCAACTACAACAGAATCTGCAAGCGATACTCATGCAAAAGCAGCAGTTAGAGATAGAGATTGCGGAGATAGATAAAGCATTGGAAGAGTTGAAGAAGGCTGGAGAGGAAGATTCGGTATATAAAGCAGCAGGTCCAATATTGATCAAGGCTAATAAAGATGAGGTTATTAAAGAGTTGGAAGAGAAGAAAGAGTTAGCAAATACTAGGAATACAGTATTGAGTAAACAGGAGAGTAGGATTAAAGAAAGTTTGAAGGAAGCACAAAGCAAGTTGGAAGAGATGCTAAAAGGTATGACTGGAGGAGCACCTCCAAGAGCAGAGTAATGAAGAAAGTAGGATTATTCCAGCATATTAAAAAAGATAAGAATGTGTTAATAACAACGCATAGACATGCTGATATAGATGCTTACTGTTCAGTTTATGCTTTATCTAAGATATTGGATATCAAAGGCATAAAATCAAAAGTTTATTTTCCTAATGGATTAAACGAAGATGCTAAGAGAATCTCATTGTTATTGCCATTAACAAATAGAATTGATATGTTTGAAGATAATGATATTATAATAATATTAGACACAAACAATCCAGCATTACTAGCAGATATAACCGATAAGGTTATTGGAAGTAAGAGTAAGAAGATAATAATAGATCACCATCCTTTGATGCAAAATAGTATAGATGGAATACAATTCATAGATACAAAAGCATCATCTACATGTGAGATTATATGTAGATTAACTAGAAAGAGTAAGATAAAATATAGCAAAGATATAGCTAGTGCATTATTGCTAGGAATATTTACAGACTCTCAATATCTATCATTAGCAAAAGAAGATACTCTCAGATGTGTAAATTATCTTAGCAAGTATGTATCATTATCAGAGATAAAAGGAGCATTAGCTAGAGAAAGGAATTATTCTGAGCGTATGGCAAGATTAAAATCTGCTAAGAGGATGGAACTTTATAAGATAATCAATAAAGAACTTATCATAGCTGTATCAAAAGTTGGCTCTTATCATGCCTCTGCTGCAAAAGCGTTAATAGATCTAGGTGCAGATCTTAGCATAGTTATCAATAAAGATGATATCATTAAAGTTAGTATGAGAGCTAGTAATAGATTCTATTCTTTAACAAATTTGCATCTAGGTAT
This sequence comes from Candidatus Nitrosocaldaceae archaeon, assembly GCA_026002835.1. The sequence goes on along the minus strand of BPGC01000005.1, from coordinate 77,107 downwards.
TGATATAGCAAGTAAGATAAGTGACAAAGGAGGAGGACATCCTACTGCAGCCTCATTTATTAGCAATAAAGAAGATGCTTATAGAGATGTATTTGAGATAATAAAAAGTATGAATTACAAGATAAGTAAGATCAAGATCTGATACCTTTTATTATATCAACTCCATGACTAGAACCTATTATATCAGCTCCAGCGTTGATCATCTCTATGGCTTTTTGATATGTATGAATCCCTCCAGATGCTTTTATCTTCACCTCATTATTAAGAACACTTTTTAGTAACTTTATATCATCTAAAGTAGCACCTCTAGTTAGAAATCCAGTTGAAGTCTTGATATAATCTGCTCTAGCCTCCTTAACTATGTTAGCAATAGCAATTATCTCCTCTTTTGTTAGATAACCTGTCTCTATCAATATCTTTACTGTTATGTTACCAAAACTCTTTGCCATCTCAACTATTGATATAACCTCTTTTCTTAGATAATCAAGATCGTTAGATTTCAAATATCCTATATTAATGACTGCATCTAATTCATCTGCTCCCAATCTTATTGCTTCTTTAAGTTCTGATACCTTACTCTTTATAGATGTGCTTCCAAATGGAAATCCTATAGTACTTCCTATTCTTATACCACTATTCTTTAACAATTTATATACTAATGGTATATACGATAGATTAACTGATACAGCCCTAAAATTATACTCTAATGCTTCTCTGCATAACCTTCTTATATCGTCTTTTGTAGCATCAGGCTTTACGCATGTATGATCTATCCTCTTTGCTAACTCTATTGAATTCATATACTTTTAACTACTCATTAGCAGTTAAAAGCATTCTGATTATCCTATTTATTATGCTTTGTAGACTAATATCTTTATTGATCCTAACAACAAATAATAATGATATTAGCATATAATATAGATGAGAGATTAATAAAAAGGGGAGAGATATTATTATCATTAGATTTTGTTGATAATTATGAGCAAGAGCTAGCACTAATGAATTAGGAAGACCATATAAGATTACTAATAATTATGCACAATTCTTAGCAATAATAAGATATATGTTAGATATATCAGATAATAGAAGGTTTTAGCATTAAATATATTAATACCAGAACTTAAACCAGTAGACTATTCAGAGATAAGGAAGAGGCTCATGAAGATCGATTATAAGAAGTTAGATATAAAGAATGATAATATAAGCATATCATTAGACTCATCTCTAAAGTTCATAAATCATATATGCTAGAAAGCATGGTATAAAGAAGCATTACATAAAGATACATTTTGCTATTAATGTTAAAACTAAATAGATATGAGGATTACTAATGATGATATTCATGAAAGCAGCATTAGATATGTTAAAGGATAATAATATAGATAAGATATATGCTGATGGAGCTTATGATAATATAGCATTATACAAGTTATTAGAGGATAATGGTATAGAGGCTATTATTAAACCTAGAATGAATGCTAGAGATGATAGTATTAGTAATATTAGGAATGAGAATGTTAGATGTATTAAGCAATTAGGATATAAAGAATGGTCTAAGTATATGGTAAGAGATGGATAGTAGAATCAGTATTCTCTACATTTAAGAGATTATTTAATGAGTATTGTTTATCTAATAGTATGAATGGTATAGTTAAAGAGTTAAGAGCAAAGGTATGGATATACAATATGTTAGTTAGGATGGTATAAAAGAGAAAGTATAGATAATGAGATATTGTAATGATAATAATATGTTATAATTGATCCACAAAGCATGAATTTTTATTAATCTTTATACTTTTATTCAATAGTGTTGTTATCCTTCTAATACCATAAGATATTCTAAATGCTATCTACTCTCCCTAATAACCTAGATTTACTCTTTTATTTACTCTATTTTCATGCTTATAATAATTACTTGTAGTATAACCAGATAGTTTAGATGCTTTGTACTAAATGGTTAACAATTCAAAGTATAATTAATAACAGAATATATAAATACAATTCATGCTTTCATACTTTTCACCTTTATGAAATAGTCATAAGTTTTATATCATGCTTAATTTTATTAGCAGATAGCATGGGATATCCGAAGATTGTATTAAGCGCTGATCGAACATTAATGTCATTCTATAGAGGAATCTCTTTAGCATCGTTCTTTGGATGCGCACCAGCAATAGATCCTCATAGAGAAGCTGGTTTTCTAAAATGGATACTAGGCAATCAGGTAACACCAAAGGTATTATTCGATTTCATATGTAATTCTGCTCCACATAATAATGGAGTTGCTAGGTATGCTCCATATGGATTAAGGAAGGTAGAGGCTGGTCTATTAAGAGATGGATATAGAAGAGAGGATGTTGTAGTAGCACATCCAGATCATATAGATAAATTCATCGGTCCAGAGACAGAAGTAGTTGGCTTGTATGAGATGGATCCTCTAGGAATGGGTCCAGTGACTATGACATTTACATATGGAAGGAAGCATATCTCTTACGATGAGTATTATAGCGCTCAATTACATCATAAGATAATTGAGGCAAAGAAGAGAAATAATAGTAAAGCAAAGATAGTAGTAGGAGCATCTGGAACTTGGCAGTATAATTATGATCCTAAAAAGATTGAAGAGTATGATCTATATGCAATATTAGAAGGTGACCTAGGAGGCATATGTCCAGAGATCGATGGTATAGCTGGCGTATTCTTTGATAATCTAATAAATGGTGAGTTTGATGAAGCGAATCCATTCAAGAAGAGCGAGTTCAAAGTAGAGATCAAAGAGTTCAAGAATGGCAAAACATATCATGGAAGGTTCATACATTACTGGGATGAACCCTCAATAGACGAGATACCAAATATAGTCGAGCCTAGCATGCACGGTATGATTGAAGTGATGAGGGGATGTGGAAGAGGTTGCAAATTCTGTGATGTAACCCTTAGACCTTTAAGATATTACCCTCCAGAAAAAGTAAAAGAAGAGATCATGGTTAATATGAAGAAAGGAGGATTGAAGAACGCATGGGTACACAGCGATGATATATTTGTCTATGGATTAAATCCTAGAAAGACTAAGAATATGCAACCTAATAGAGAAGCATTAGTAGAGTTATTCAAGGCTATAATGGAGACTGGTGTTGAGCATACGAATCCAACGCATGGAACATTAGCCGGTTCAATTGCTGATGAAAGACTGATACCAGAGATATCAGAGATAATAAGAGCTGGACCAGATAATCATATCGGGATACAATGTGGATTTGAGACTGGAAGTAAGAGATTGATAGGCAAATATGCTGATAGAAAGTTAGCACCGTTCTCTCCTAATGAGTGGCATTGGGTAGTCAAAGAAGGTGTTAAAACATTGAACGAACATTATTGGGTTCCTGCTTTTACACTAATTCTAGGATTGGATAATGATGAGACTGAAGAAGATAGCTGGGAGACTATAGAATTGATACATGAGTTAGAAGTAGAACAACCAGAATCTAGATTTACAACAACGCCATTGACATTCGTCCCAATAGGTTTGTTACAAAAATCTACATTCTATGATATAGGCAATAGTATAGATCCAGGAAAGTTAGCAATAATGTATAAGACATGGCAACATAATTACAAGTATGGCATAATGAAGTTTATGCATAAAGTTGGAAGTAATGATCCAATTAGAAGGTTCTTCTTTACAGGATTAGCAACTGCATTAGGAGGAATACCATTGAAGGCTATGGAAAAGTATGCAAGGAAGAAAGGTAAAGAGTATGAGAAAGCTATAGAAAAGGTAAAGACAAAATACTGGTAAAAATAATTTTGGTGTTTAGACTTTAATTATTGCCCTTCCTAATATCTCTCCTTTTTCTAACTTTTCAAAAGCTTCGTTGATCTCTTCTAATTTATATTCTGCAGATATCGCATCTTTGATATTTATTATACCTTTGTCTGCTAGCGATATGATCTCTGGCATATCTATCCTAGGTTTGCCTCCATAAGATCCTATTATCTTTACTCCTCTTCTAACTATAGAGTTTATCTCAAAACTTGCTTCGTTGCCTTTTGCTGCTAAACCTACTAGAACAACTCTACCACCAGACCTTACAGACTTGATTGCTGAATCTATTGTAACTTTTAAGCCAATAACCTCGATTGCAACATCTACTCCTCTACCATCTGTATAATCTAATAATGCTTTTACAGCATCTTCATTCTTTGGATTTATTGTATGAACTGCTCCTATTCTCTTTGCATGTTCTAACTTTTCATCATTAAGATCTATAGCTATAACATTAGCATTGTATACCTTTGCTGCTATCTGAACAACATTAGTGCCAACTCCTCCAGTTCCAAATACTGCTACTGTCTCTGCTGGTTTTAGGCTAGCATTTCTACACGCTCCATATGCGGTCATTATTGCACATCCTAGAATTGCTGATTTATCTCGCTCTAATGTATCTGGTATCTTGAATACTGATGTTGATGGTATTACTGAGTACTCTGCATGTGCTGCCATAGAGTACATATGTATAGGATTGCCATTAGCATCGAATAATCTAGTATTTCCATCGTAATAGACTCCTTTCAATCTATTAAAATTGTAGAATTTTTCGCAGAGATCTTCTTGCCCTGTTATACATAATCTGCATTTACCACAAGGAAGTATGAATGGTCCTACTACCTTATCTCCTACTTGTACATTATCTACATTCTTTCCAACTTGTTCAACTACTCCAGAAACCTCATGCCCTAATACTGCTGGAAGAGGGAATGGTATATGTCCTTTTAACACATGCAGATCTGTATGACATAAGCCTATTGAATCTACTTTGATCAATACTTCATCATCATTAGGTTTTGGTTCTTTGATATCTTCTATTGTTAACTTTCCTATCTCTCTTAATACTGCAGCTTTCAATCTATTAAATAGTTTAGTATAGTTATTATTATAGTTTTAGAATTCTAATGATCTTTCATATGCTAATACTGTAAAGTAAATTATAATATTGATATCTTCTGGCATATAATAATATGATAATGTGTTAAAAATAATGTTTGTTATGTATTTATTAAAATACAAAGCTATTTTAAATCTTATAAACAAATAATATTTATGAACAGAATTGAACAAGTTGCATTAGATGCTTCTAACGATGAATATCTAGACTATAATATGTATAAAACATTATCTAATGCATTCTTTACTCCAAATAGATTAAGAGCTACATTGGAAGTTATGGCTATGCAAGAGTATAAGCATTATCAGTTTTGGAGTAAATTTACTAATAATAAGCCTAGAATATCTAATACAAAGATTCTCCTAATGAAATTTCTAGCATTGATAATGGGAATAACATTTGTTATAAAGATATTAGAGAAGCATGAGGAGAAGGTTATAGAGAATTACAAGAGTATAATGCATATGCTTGATGAAGCAAAGAGAAAAGAACTTGAGAAGATAATATTAGATGAGGAGAAACATGAAGAAGCATTGTTAGCTAGTTTAGGAGAAGAGAGGATAAAGTATCTAGGCTTTACTGTATTAGGATTATCTGATGCTTTAATAGAGATTGCTGGCATACATGCTGGAACTTTAGGAGTTTATACAAATACATTCAATGCTGGTTTAGCTGGCTTAATTGCAGGAGTAGCTGCTAGCATAGCCATGGCTTCCGCAGCTTACAATCAAGCAAAGACTGGAGGTATAGGAAAGCCAGTAGTAGCATCTACTTATACTGGAATAGCATATATAATAACTGCATTATTGTTAGCATTACCCTATTTCATAATACATGATATACTTGAAGCATTAATTATATCATTAGTAATATCCATAGCAATCTTAGCATATATTGCATTATACTCTCATGTATTGCATAATAGGAACTTTTTCAGAGAGTTAGGAGAAACAAGTGCTATAATATTTGGAGCAACGCTTGCTTTGTATGTGTTTGGAGGATTAGTAGGAGAATATCTAGGTATAACACCTAATATATAAATTAATATATCAATTTTATTGCTTATTATATAGATAATATAAGAATTAGGCATAACTAATTCTAAAACGGTGTTATAACATGAGCAAACAGTTTAAATATTTCAATTCTGTATTATCACTAGGTGAAGTAGATGCCAGTAGCAATATTACCAGATGTAGACGAGCAAACATGTATAGGCTGTGCACTCTGTGTAGAGATATGTACAGCGTTAGGTCCAGATGTCATAAGGGTAAAGCCAGTCGAGGGTTGGAAGAGAGGTAAAGCATTCATCTTCTACCCAGAGAGATGCATCTCTGACGGAGCATGCATTGGTGTTTGCCCAACAAAGGCAATATTCTGGATGAGACCAATGGAGTACACCCCAGGTCAGCCACTACCACTACACAAGTTTGGTAGATTTACCAAAGGCTGGGCTGAGGGATAAACCCAAACTCTTTTTTTATTTTCTAGTAATTTAGATTGCCTCTTAGCTGTAAATAATGATGTATTAAAGCATATCTAATAATTCTTCATAACTTTCAACAATCTTACATTTAATATCTAATTCTTCAATAGCATCTTTCATAAAATCATCCGCTAATATTATTATATTAGCAAAACTATTATTCTTGATAAATGCATTAAAACTCTCCTTGAATGTAGGAAAGTCATCAACCTTAAATTTAATATTAGCTGATAAATGGTGGGCTGCTGGAAATATATCAGATAATTCTTCTGGCACAATAGATAGGAATGGAGAATAATATGCTACAGTAGCATTAACCATAGATTTTATCTTATTATATATACTAGTTGTATATAGCGGATGCTGCTCTTGTTCTGGTATTAGTATCAATAACTCTTCGTTATATCTAACTCTTTTAACCATATCCCTAAACCTTACTGCTTCTGGTCTATATTGATCAATAGCATTAAAGAAGAATATAGCATTCTCTTTATATAAAGGAGTAGCATTAAAATCCATATTTAGCAATACATCATTAGCAGCATACAATTTAGGATGCGCAAAAGATTTCTGGATTATATACTCCCATAACCTTCCATCAACTATAGCTTCTTTCACAGTATCTACTTCCATCTTTATAATGTATAGATTATGTTTAGCAATCTCTAATATTCTCTTCTTCTTATCCAACTCTTTAAGTTCATATGGTTTGTATTTTGAGCATACTGGGCAATTACATGGAAGATAACTAAGATCTTTAATATTTACAGTTCTATTTGGAAGCATGTATCTATCATCTTTTGCATATAGCATGTAAGATGCTGAATCGAATGTATCACATCCTAAAGCAACTGCTAATGGTATCGTTAAAGGATTTCCTGCTCCAAATAGATGTAAGGGCTTATTGCTAGGTATGCTTTCTCTAGCAGCAGTTATCATCTCTGCTAATACTCTAAATTCATACGCTTCCATAACCTCTGTAGGGCTACCTAAAGCAAACATTTGATAGCCTAGATCATTCAACCTTTTTGCTGAATATCTTACTAAATCTAGATACTTCCCTCCTTGTATAGGACCTACCCATATAATATCATCATTATTTATAATGTTAATAGTATCTCTAGCTGCTGCTAAAGTCTTTTCTACATATTTCTCAGCAGTATCTCTATCCAATCTAAATCCAGTAGGTTTATCCAATGGAACTGCAATATCACTCCTGATCCTTTCTTCGAACTTTGCTACCTCTTCGTAATTTACATCTAGATCTCCATACTCTAACACTTGATAACCCCCAGAGTCTGTCATTATGCTTTTATCAAAGTTTATCGTTTGATGAATACTTTTACTATAATCTTTGCCGTACCTCTTCATAGTTATATATGCATTAGTTATAACAAGATCAAAGCCTAACTCTTTTATGAAATCTATTGGGACTTCTTGCTTAACTGGATGAACAACTGGTACAAAAGCTGGCACCTCAACCTTTCCATGACTAGTATATAATATTCCTAATCTAGCATTTAGATCTGTATGTCTAACCTCTAGGATATCTTGCATATCATCTTATCAATATATGCAGTTTATAAATCAAAGAATCTGTTTATATCATCTTTAACCAATTCTAACCAATCTACAATACCTATCCTCTTCTCATTTTTATCAATGTAATACATTATCTCATCTACAATCTGATCTGGTTTCTTGTTTGTGCAATCTATCTCTATAACTTTATCAAATTTATTAATGCAATCATATGCTATACTTCCTAATATCTCGCTAGATAGGTTATCTTTCATCTTTTTTGCATCATAGCCTCTATTTCTATAAACCTCTTCTAATTCATATGGAGATCTTCTCAATACAATAACATAATCTATATAATCGTTTTCTAAAACATATGGTGCTACATGGCCTACGATTATGCAATTATCATCCAACTCATCTTTTATTATATCTTTCATCTTTTCTGTATCTATGATGAATGCATAATCTTTTCCAATTATAGCATTATGTTTGAATGCTAAAGAGTTTATATCTATAATCTTATACTTTAATCTCTTAGCAAGTATATCTGCTATTGTATGTTTGCCTACTCCTGGAGTTCCAGTTATAACTATCCTCATCCTATATAACTTATTAAACACATAATTTTTAGATATAGTATGCAGATAGGATTGATTGGTAAAACCAATGTAGGTAAATCTACATTCTTCAGCGCAGCTACTGCTTTAAGTGTGCAAATAGCAAATCATCCATTTACTACAATCAAACCTAATGTTGGTATAGCATATGCTAGAGTAAACTGTGTTTGTAGAGAGTTTGGTATTAAAGATAATCCCATACATTCTATATGCATAAATGGTAATAGATTTGTTCCAATCAAACTTATTGATGTAGCGGGTTTGGTTCCTGGAGCGCATCAAGGAAGAGGATTAGGAAATAAATTCCTAGATGACGCTAGACAAGCAGATGGATTGATTCATGTAGTTGATGCATCTGGATCTACTGATAGCGAAGGAAGACCTTGTCCTCCTGGAACAAACGATCCATTGGATGATATAAAATTTGTTGAAGAAGAGTTCGATCTCTGGTTAAAGGGTATAATAAGCAAGGATTGGCACAGGATAGCTAGAGAGGCTGAGCATAAAGGCAAGATAGAGTCTATGTTAGCAGTAAAGTTAAGCGGTTTGTCTATAAAAGAAGATGCAATTAGTATAGTATTAAATAAATTTAAGCAGAAGAAACCAGTTGAATGGGATGATAATGATATACTAGCATTTGCAAAAGAGTTAAGAAGGATAGCAAAGCCAATAATCATAGCAGCTAATAAAGCAGATATAAAACAAGCAGAAGATAATATAAAAAGAATTCAAGAAAAGTATCAAGCAGTTCCATGCTCAGCAGAAGCAGAATTATTATTAAAATTAGCAGCAAAGAAAGGTATTATAGATTATATACCAGGAGATCCATCATTTACAATTAGAGATAACAATCTTACAATAGAACAAAGAAGAGCATTAGATAAGGTTAAAGAGTTTATGAATAGATACGGCTCAACTGGTGTACAAGAAGTTATAAATAAAATATGCTTAGATGTATTAAAGATGATCGTAGTATATCCAGTTGAAGATCCAGAAAAGTTGAGTGATAAGAAAGGTAATGTATTACCAGATGCTCATCTAATGCCAGAAGGATCAACAGCTAAAGATTTAGCATATGCTATTCATACAGATCTAGGAGATCATTTCATCTATGCTCTAGATGTTAGAAGTAAGCAGAGATTAGGAGCGGATTACAAGTTAAAGCATAATGATGTAATACAGATTGTATCTGCTAAAAGGTGATAATATGTTTTGTTTAGGTATAGAGAGCACAGCACATACATTCTCTTGTTCAATAGTTAATGAAGAAGGAATATTATCAGATGTTAGAAGCATCTACAAACCAGAAGAAGGTAAAGGCATTCATCCAAGAGAAGCAGCAAAGCATCATGCAGATAATAGTAAAGATGTATTAATGCAAGCATTGAAGGAAGCAGGTATTAATATTAAAGATGTTGGTGCAATAGCATACTCCAAAGGTCCAGGCTTAGGTCCATGTTTGAGAGTTGGAGCAGTTATAGCAAGGGCTATAGCAGCATATTATAATAAGCCATTGGTTCCAGTAAATCATGCAATTGGTCATCTAGAGTTAGGAATGTTATTAACAAATTCAAAAGATCCTTTAGCATTATTGATCTCTGGAGGGCATTGTATGATCTTAGCAATGAACAATAAGAGATGGAGGGTATTTGGAGAAACATTAGACATTACTCTAGGACAATTGTTGGATCAGTTTGGTAGAGCAGCTGGTTTTGCTTCTCCATGCGGTGCAATTATTGAACAATTAGCAAAGCAATCAAATAATTATATAAGATTGCCATATATTGTTAAAGGGAATGATGTATCCTATTCTGGATTATTAACAGCTGCAAAAAAGTTATTGAATAAACATAAACTAGAGGATATATGTTACTCCTTGCAAGAGACAGCATTTGCTATGCTTGCAGAGACTGCAGAAAGAGCACTAGCATTCTCTGAGAAGAAAGAGTTGTTAGTAGTTGGTGGAGTTGCTGCAAATCAGAGACTAGCTTCTATCCTAGAAGATGTCTGCAAATTACATGATGCTAAACTATTCATAGTTCCTCCAAGATTTGCTGGTGATTGCGGAGCACAAATAGCATGGACTGGATTGCTAGAGTATTATGCTGGTATAACAGTAAAACCAGAGGAGGCTAGTATTAGACAATCATGGAGATTGGATACAGTAGATATCACTTGGAATAATCAGCAATTGCTTCCTTCACATCATTCATCCATCCTTTAGTCCCTAACACTCCAAATTTGTAAACATTGTCATCAATCTCAATTACTAACTTTTTAGCTATAAACCCTTCAGTCCTAACATCCTTGATCTTGTCTAAAGTTACATCAAGTAAAGTGTCTCCTGGTTCTTTTGAGAGTGTAGCCATCCTAGACCTCTCCTTCCTAAATATCAACCTCTTATTTGTTAATACTAGCCATCCTTGTCCTAACTTATCTTCATTACAATCCTCATCCCTTATGATCTCTTCCTCATCGCTCATGATTAGATATTAATTTAACATCAATTATAACCTTATCGTGTTAATAAAGCGAGGAGCCGAAGCAGAGATAAGGTTAGTAGAATGGTATGGCAAAAAGGCTGTAAGTAAATTACGATTAGCAAAGCCATATAGGAATGCTACTCTAGATAATAGTATAAGAAAGCACAGAACTTTACATGAGGCTCGTATGTTATATGAAGCAAAACGTGCTGGAGTTAGCACACCTAGCATATACTTTGTTGATCCAAAGAAGGCTGAGATAATCATGCAGTATATAGATGGTAAGTTATTGAAGAATATTATTGAAGATAATATAGAATTGAGTATGAAGATGGGAGAGATAGTTGGAAGATTGCATGTATTTGATATAATTCATGGAGATCTTACAACATCTAATTTTCTACTTTATTATGATAAGTTAGTTCTAATAGATTTCGGTTTAGCATTTAAATCGAAGAGGATAGAGGATAAGGCAGTTGATATAAGATTGATAAAAGAGATATTAAGCAGTGCTCATGCTTCTATATTTGAAGATGCGTTAAGATTATTCATAGAAGGTTATAATAAATTTGTAAAGGCTAAGCCTATACTAGAGAAAGTTAAAGAAATAGAGAAGAGAGGAAGATATGCTAGAGTAGTTTAAATTATATATGTTTTATAAGGATGATATGCTATACTTTGTATCAAGCAATGTTGATAAATTTAGAGAGGTAAAGAGGATATTAGGCAAGTATAATATAGATATAGAATTTAGAAGATTGGAATTATTAGAGATCCAATCAGATAGTTTAGAAATCGTTGCTAAGCATAAAGTTAACAATGCATACTCGATAATAAATGATGAAGTTATTGTTGAGGATGATGGATTATTTATAAATAGTTTAAACGGATTTCCTGGGGTTTATTCATCATACGTCTTTAAGACTATAGGCAATGATGGTATCTTAAAATTGTTAAGAGATGTAGATGATAGATCTGCTAAATTTATATCTATAATAGCATATTCTAATGGTTCATATAAATTATTTAAAGGTATAGTTAAAGGATCTATAGCATATGATAAAAGAGGATATTCCTGGGGTTATGATCCAATCTTTATTCCTAAAGGTTATGATCTAACTTATGCAGAATTAAAAAATAAGGATGAGATATCTCATAGATATATTGCATTAAATTTATTTGCTAGATGGTATAAAAAGAATAAAGATTTAATGCTCTAACAAAACATGTTTAGAAAACATGTCTAAAAACATCCTGCCTTTATCAGTAATAACATATTCGCTGTTATTGCTTTCTGTTATCATGCCTAACTCTTCTAGCATTGCTAAGTACTTTGTTAGTTGCTGGTGGTTTATATTGGCTCTATACAGTATGTGAGTCTTCTTTATAGGTTCTTTTGTTATCTCTAGTATGTTGAGCATTATATCAAGTCTATCGCGTTTTATAGCACTCATTTTCTATCATACAGATTATGGAATCTGGATTATATAAGATTTATGTAATATGTAATAAGTGAAAAGAAATATTTGAATATCGAAATAGAGATATTATAAATTATTTTTCTCCAGATTTGGAGATCTTACTCCTAAGCATATAACCTTTCAAACCATCTATAATAAAGAGTATAAATATAGATGCAAGTAAAAGATGCAATATGAATATTAGGAATGCTGTATCTGCTTGGACTATATTATAGGAAAGATCAGATATAGATGTATGTTCTAACTCATATTGTGCATATATTAGAGGAAATATTATTACTGGTATTAAAGGCAAGATCATAAATATATTATTTCTATTATTAGTAAATAATTCATGTCTATCTTTAATAATAAAAATAATAAATAAGCCTAAACCTAAACTCTCTATTATAACATTCTCTATAGATGTCAATTCTAAACCCAAACCTATTGTTAAATCAAAAGGCCAAAATAGTTGAGTTTTGCCTACTATAAGATCTCCAAAAAATATATGTTGTGTTATAGCGATATAATATGGTAAAGCTCTCTTTTTGTATATATATAAAAATGGGATAAATAATAATGTTATTACTGGTATGCTGTGTGTAAAACTCCTATGATCTACGAAACTAGATAAAAGATCTATATCTGGAACTATTCCTAAGAATAGTATTAGTGGGATGTTTACATTCTTTAATGGTTTGGCAAATAGATATGCCCATACCATATGTCCTAAGAAGAACATGTTAATAATTAGGAGTCGTAAATAATAAAGTTTACTAAACATGTAACTCAGATTCCATAGTTAAAATTACATATTCTATATTCCATATTTTATAATTCATAGTTAAAATGTCACAATATTTAATAAGAATTAATCTATATAGCAACATAGGTGAAGATCTTATGGATAAAAAAAGACGAAATAAAGAAGAGATATTAGCAGATATATTACATGCTTCTATTAATGGTGCAACAAAATCTAGAATAATGTATAATTCATTCTTAAATTATAGCCAACTTGAAAAATATCTCAATTATGCGTTAGATTTAGGTTTATTGGAACATAATAATTCAATATATAAAATTACAGACAAAGGTAGAGAGTATCTAAATTTATTTGATAGATTAAAGGAAGCTGAGGATGATATTAATTCTGCATATACTTTATTAGCAAAATTCTTGAGGTGAGAAGATGCAAGAAGAAGAGTTAAAGGATATAAATAAACTCGTTACAATAGTAATACCAACAAAGAATGAAGAGAATGCTATAGAGAGTGTTATAGATGAGTTGCATGATCTAGGATTTGCAAATATCCTAGTCGTAGACGGTTATTCAACAGATAAAACTGTAGATTTGGCTAAGAAAAAAGGTGCAAGAGTCATACACCAGTTCGGGAGTGGGAAGACAGGTGCATTAAAGACAGCAATAGATAATGTAACTACACCTTATATGGTAGTAATAGATGGTGATTATACATATGATCCATCAAATATATATGAATTATTGAGATACGCAGACACACATGCGGAGGTTATTGGCGTTAGAGTTCCAACCAGTCCAGAAAGTATGTCGAGATTGCATAAGTTCGGTAATAAAGTATTAACTTTTGTCTTTAATCTATTACTAGGAGTCAATATATCGGATCTATGTTCGGGATTATATGTATTAAGAACAGATGTGGCAAGAAGATTGCGATTTGAGGGTTCTGGATTTGATGTAGAAGCGGAGATAGCTGCTCAGATAGCAGTTATGGATAAAATAGCCGAAGTGCCAGTAAACTATAGACCTAGATTAGGTAAAGAAAAGTTATCTACATGGAGACATGGATTTACAATATTAAGAAGTATAATAAAATTTGGTATAAAATATAGAATTATGGCTAGACAAGAAAGAATCGTAGTCAAATATTAAAAACATAAAGACAAAAATTTATAAGCTAAATGTCTAGTAATTATCGATGCATAGAAGAGACATTAGTAAAAGATTAGGTTTTGCTCTATTGATAGGAGCAAGTATTGGAGTATTAGAGGTTGTTGGAGGAATACTAAGCAATAGTATAGCATTAATAAGCGATGCTGGGCATATGTTTACTGATGTTATAGCTATTGCCATGAGCTTGTTTGCTCTAAGAATATCATTAAAACCTCATACTCCTAGATTAACATATGGATATCATAGAGCAGAAGTATTAGCAGCTCTAGCTAATGGTATAGTCTTGCTTATAGTATCTGCATATATAATAATAGAAGCATACAATAGATTCTTTCTAGGTTTAGATATAGAAATTCCTACGCTTGTAACTATAGCAAGTATTGGTTTGTTTGCAAATATTGGAATGTTATTTATTCTTAAAGATTCTAGTCATAAGAACATAAATGTCAAAGGTGCATTCCTACATATATTATCAGATACACTATCATCGATAGCAATAATTATATCAGGCATAATTATCTATTTCACTGGTATAGTTATAATAGATCCAATATTAGCCATAATAATATCTGGTTTGATCATTAGGAGTTCAATACTATTATTGAAGGATAGTGTGCATATATTGCTTGAAGGAGTACCTAAAGGTATAGATCTAAACATACTTTATGATACTATTAAGAGTATAGATGGCGTTAGCGATGTACACGATCTGCATGTATGGTGTATAACTACAGATCTTTTAGCATTGAGCGCTCATGTTATAGTTAAAGATCAGATGATAAGTGAGAGTACTTCAATCATAGATAGAATTAGGAGTAGGTTGCTAAAGTTTGGTATATCACATGTTACAATCCAGATAGAACCAGAGGATAGAATAAAAGATATTGATAAGTTAGATAAGGATAAAAAATAAGAGATTAGTATTATGTAATAGTATTATGTATAATGTATTACATACAAATAGACTTTATCGAGTTATTAAAATAATATTCTATGAGTATTGATAGAGAATATATGCAAAGAGCAAAGTTGGTGTATAGTAAAATGACATTAAAAGAGTTATTGGCCGAAGAGAATCTCATGCAACGATATATGTTCAAGCATGCAAATGATAAACTTACTAGAAGGTTATATTCATTATTAACAAGTGAGATAGATAAGCGGTTACGCTAAAAACCAGATGCTAGAGGATCCTCTGGTTTCATAAGCTCTCTCAAAAGTATAGTTGCATATCCTCCAACTTGTAAAGTAAAACTTATAGTTAACGGTTCTAGAGTATAATTAAATTCATTACAGTAAAGTAATGCTTGTCTAAAACCACTACTGCTACTGATCTCTTGCATCTCTTTTGTGTAGAAATCTTTATGGTTTATCCCTTCTTCTCTCATTATGGCATCTATCACTTCAGCAAACCTATGATTTGATTTGTAGCCATATCCTATAGTAGGTATTGCTAAGATTGATTGATACTTGTAATCAAATATTCCCAATCTATTTCTTCCATCCAGTATAAAACAGACATCATTGGATTTAGCCTTTAAATCATCTCCATTTTTTATTATATTGCTAAGAGTTTTATTGAAGATATATGCTTTATAAGCATCTATAAATAATCTCCTTATCCTTATAGGAACTTTCCTTAAAGCCTTGATAGGATCTCTGCTATTTGTGTATTCTTTCTTTACTTCATATTCAAAGCCTTTATTGTTATTACTGATCAATAACTCTACAGCCTCTTTAAAATTCCTTTTTATGATATGCTTTCCTATAATATGAGTTATCGGTTTATTTGAACCAAATCTTTGATATCCATAAAAGTTTGCTATCTTACTTATCTCTTCTTTAAACGATTCGAGATCATCTCTACTAGCGTTGCTATCTAATATCTTTATCTTAAATCTATTACCTATTAGAAGATCTCTTGTTAGATAATCTGTATAACCTATGAACTTTAATGAATAATTTTTGCTCATTACTTCTTTATACTCTCCTCTTATCTTAGATAATGCGTATTGTATTGTTTTAGCATTAGCATCTTTTAGTCCAAATATCTTTAATCTGAGATTATGCTTCTTCTCTATATCGTTTAATACATTATTAGAATCTATTCCTACTTTCTCCAATCTGTATAAAGCGTAACCCTCATTAAGAAATCTTACATCTTTAATAACCTCTTCTACTATGAAACTATTGTAATCTGATTTTATTCTTCCTCCTATACCTTTAAAATGTGTAGAATAAACCTCTATGCCTATACTCTTATCTATCTCTGGGATCATTAGATGACTCTAGCCTTTACTATCTTTGCTACCATTATATCATCAAGCTTTGCTGTTATTGTAAGCATGTAATCACTAGCCTCTAGATTTGGGTCTGCTAATATGTTAAGTGTTATATCTTTGCTACCTTTATCCTCGAATTTTACTATCCTCTCATCGAATGATGCTGTTAAATTCCTTAGAGTGCCAAATGGTGATGTAGTAGCAGATACACGCATCTCTGCTTCCAATGGTTCATCTGCATTTATCCTAATATTTACTGGTGTATTGCTTCCTCTAATCAATGTAATAGGCTCATCTATCTCTAATGAGATGGGTATATCTATACTAGCATCTAAAACTCCGATCTTGCCTTCTGACCATTCTGTAAACCATACTTTATCACCTTCGATATCAAACTGCAAAACATTTGCTATACCACATGGTTCATAACCTTCACACCTAGCGTAATTTGGGTTCATTGTTGGTATTATATATTCAATTAATGTTAGATCATCGATATCTAAAACGGCTAGAGCATTACCATAATGTTCATTAAACCATAACTTATCATCAACAATGATATTCCAATATGGAAGAGATGCTCTTAATCCTCCACACTCTTCAATATTATTAGTTGCTATACACTCTTCATAGAGATAAGGACTGGTCTCTTTTATAGGCATTGAAGTAACTATACTAGATGTTACATTATTGACTGGATCAAATATTATTATTGAACTTGTTCCATGATCATTTATCCATAACCTATTATTATCATCTATCGCTATTCCTACTGGCGATGCTATATTTTTAGGAAGATCATATTTTGTAAATTCTAGAGTATCTGGATCTAGTTTAAATAATTCTCCTTTAATTGGAAAGGTTAATGCTGTAAACCATATATTATTATCCTTATCAACAGATAACGGTCCTAATGTTTCTAGATCACTAGCAACTTCAATCTCAGTAATACCTTCACTACTCTTATCTTTAACCTTCAATGGATCTAATACTCCTATCTTTTTACCATATATCTCACTAAACCATACCTTATCATTAACAAATACAATATTTATTGGATATGAGGTTCCAAACCCTTCTGGAAGAGTAGGTATTATATATTGTTCAAACCTTTGCTCATTGATATAAAACCTCCAGATAGAGTTTGCTCCAGCATCTTGGAACCATAGATTACCATCTTTATCGAATACCAATGACCATATAGATATTATATTACTTCTAGCATTACTAGGAAGCGGAAATTCCTCGAACTCTTGAGTGCTAGGATCAAATTTTATTATCCTTCGCTCTTTTGAATCAGCAAACCATACTATACCATTATTGACATTGATCGCTACTGGCTCAGAATTTTCTGGTGCTTCAAACTCTTTGATATATCTGCTATTTATAACATAAGATGCTAACTGCTTCTCTTCTTTTTCTTCTTGAACATTAGGATTAGATGGTATTCCTATGGTTGCTGCTAGAGATGCAATAAGGACAACTGCTAAACCTATAGCAATAATTATAAATTTTGTATTCTTTTTACTCTCCTTTCTAGTACGTTTCACGTATCTAGATTGATATAAAAGACTTATAATTCTAGCCTTTCTTCAAGCCTAGAACAAATCCAGCTCCAAATCCTGCCATGCTAGGAATGTTCAAGAAGAAGGGTTGCAAAAATGGTAATGCATTGGTAATATTATCTGGATTTATTACATCTCCCTCGACATTCTGTATCGTTTCTGTTATCTTATCATAATTTATTGATATAAAACCTTGATACTCTAAATATACTAATATTAAGAAGAAGAAGCCTAGAGCGAATATCGCTATCTTTGTTATCTTTTTTATAGCAAAGCCCATAAAGAAGCCTACAATGCCTCCTATAGCTACTTGTGAAGTTAATAACCCGCTTAATGATAATAGATCATTGCTTAGGAGGCTGATTATATCCATAATTTTATAATAATCACACTAATAAATAAATCATAGTATTAACAATTATCGACAACATGGATCACATGCACATCCGCTTTCTCTTTCTGCATGACAATAGCATTCGCACTCTTCTTTGCTTGTAATGCTATCGTATACCATCTTATGTTCCGTGCATTCTTCACATATTCGCATAGTTATCGTTATAATCAATTATATAAAATTCTAAGCCTCGGGCGGGCTTCGATCCCGCGACCTAGTGCTTACGAGGCACTCGCTCTACCATACTGAGCTACCGAGGCTTGCTCATCAATAATATGGTTTATAATATATTTCTAGATATAAAAAAATATGAAGGTATCAATATCTGGAATAAGAGGAATATTTGGTAACGATCTCTTGTTAGATAATGTTATAGATTATGTTAGTAAATTTGCTTCTTTATTAGATAGTAAAGGTATAAAAGATGTAATTGTTGCTAGAGATACAAGGCATTCTAGTAAGATAATCCAAGATGTTGCTGTAGCAACTTTGCTATCCTATGGCATGAATATTCATAACTTATCTATAGTTCCAACACCATTCCTATTCAGAGAATCTAGGAATAATGCTGGTTTGATGATAACCTCGTCTCATAATCCGTTGGAATGGAATGGCTTAAAGTTTGTGATAGATGGAAGGGGTTTGTTCGAGCATGAACTATCATTGTTATTATTAATGGATAAAATAGATATAAATATAGGCAAAGAAGATTTTATCAAACCTAGTTATATAGAAGATCTATCAAAGTTAAACATTAAAAGCAATGCTAGAGTTGCTGTAGATACTACTGGAGGAGCTGCTAGTAGTTATGCTGAAGAGTTATTATCTATGATAGGTTGTAAGGTTTATTCCTTATCTTATGATAAGCCAGACTATCCAGATCCTACTACTAAAGATTTATCAATGCTTGCTGCTCTTATGAATTCTAATGCTTGTAATCTAGGATTTGCTTACGATCTAGATGGAGATCGATTAGTAGTTATGTATAATGGTAGAAAATTGAAACCAGATGCTACTCTATTATTAGCATTAGCAAATATATCATATAATAAGATGGCAGTTAGCATAGATACAAGTTTAGCAGTTAGAGATCTAGCAGAGTTGAAGAATTCAGCATTGATATATTCGAAGGTTGGAGAGGCTAATCTGATTAGAGTAATGCTTGAGAATGATATAAGCATTGGAGGAGAAGGTAGTAGTGGAGGATTTGTATATACTAAATTCAATCTATGTAGAGATGGCTTGTTAGCAAGTACTTTGATTGCTAGTATGGATAGCAAAGAGATTGATGAATATTTAGCATTATCTGATAAGTATCATATAATTAGAACTAAAGTTGCTGCTCCTAGTGATATGCATGATGATATTATCAACGCTCTTGAGCATAGATTGGAAGAAGATTCTTATCATATAGATAGGTTAGATGGCTTGAAAGGGTATATTGATGATAATACATGGATATTGATTCGAAGCTCAAATACGGAAGATATAATAAGATTATCTATCGAGTCTGATGATCCTAATAAGGTTAAGAAATTGCTTAACGATTATGAGAGTTTGATAAAAGAGATGGTTGAGTTATTATGATTCATAATATTAATCATCTTTGTCAGGTCTGTCAGGATCTGGAGAAGGAGGAGCCTTTTTTATTATTTGTCTTCTTTTAATGTCTATATCATTTTCCTCTTTTTCTTCAATAATATCTTCCTCATACATCAATTTTAATTAGGATATCTGTATATATAAATATTTGCTTTGTGGATCAATTATCATCTACATAACTAGATAATTATTATTATAATAATCATCTAAGGTTGATAAGCATATTGTATATACATACCTTAGTAATAATCTCCTTCTTTATATACTCAAATGATCTTGCCAAACAATACTCATTAAACATTCTTTTAAATGATGAATATACAGTTTCTACCATCCATCTTTTGCCATACCCTTTTAATTTAGACCATTGCTTATATCCTAATTGCTTAATACATCTAACATTATCATTTCTATCTTTATAATTTGTATATCTAGCATTCCTTCTAGGCTTGATAATTGCTTCTATATTATTATCTTCTAATAACTTATACAATGGTAATGTATCATAAGCACCATCAGCATATACCTTATCTATCTTATCATTAATTATATCATTCATAATATCTAATGCTGCTTTACTATCTGTTATATCATCTCTAGTTATTTGCATATCTATAATCTCTTTAGTATTGATATTAACAGCAAAATGTATCTTTATGTAATGCTTCTTTATACCATGTTTCCTTTCAATCCATCCATATGATTTATGAACTTTAACACCAGATGAGTCTAATGCTATACTTATAGGCTTATTATCATCATTCTTTATATCAAATTTATAATCTAGTTTGATTAACCTCTTCCTTATTTCAGAGTAATCTACTGGTTTAAGTTTAGGTATTAATCTATTTAATGCTATAGTAAAACCTTCTAACTGTCTATATGGTATATCTAGCATATACCTTATTATTGCTAGGAATTGTGCATAATTATTGGTAATCTGATATGGTCTTCCTACCTTATGCTTATTTAACTCTTCTAACTCTTTATCATAGTTATCAATAAAATCTAGTGATAATAATATCTCACCTCTTTTGATTAATCTTTCATCTATATCATGCCAATTCATATCATAGTATATATATCACTGATCAATAAGGTTATCGGTTAGTCCACAAAGCATAAATATTTATATACACATCATTAATGATATTAATAAGTTGAGTAATGGATATCTCTTTAGATGGAATAAAATTCCTGGAGAGGATTACTCTAAACTAGAACTATTTTTAGTAAATAGATTTGATATTGATATAAAAGATGCTTCTTTTACAAAGAAGGATAATGTTATAGAGATCAAAACTGGAGGTAAATCTATAACATTTGAACTTGATGAAATTAATTCAGTAGTAACATTAAAGATCAATGGACAAGAATTAGAAAAATTCGATTTGGCAAAAGAGATGTATGTTTATGAACAACAGAATGTTGATGAACTGCAGCAGCAGATTTATACTACATCAGAGGATCCAACTAAGAAGAATAAGAATGGTGAGAAGTATTTAACTAATAAGAACGTTGAAAAAGATATAGAAGAATTAAAAGAAGAATGGGATGATATAGATACATGGGTTAATACAGCAAGTGAAAACGGATTGTTTAAAGTTCAAGATCAGATAAAAGTTGATGAAATTCTATGCAAATTGAAAGAAGCAAAAGTTGCACTAGACAATAGCAATATCTCAGAATGTAGAAAGCTCTTATCTTCGGCACAAGATACTCTTTATGAAGCTATGGAACATGCTCCTAGAATGTGGAGAATATTATACAAATATGCTATACATATATGGGCATATTTAGCATCAGTATTAGTAACGATATTCTTATTCTATTATTATGATCTAGATTCCTTAGTTAAGGATAGTATAGGGATCTCTCAGCTTGCTTTAGATGCTACTGTATGGGGAGTTATTGGAAGTATATTTAGAGGTATATGGTGGTTGTGGTATAGAGTTAATAGAAATGAATTTAGGAAGATATGGCTTACATGGTATCTATCTGCACCATTTATAGGAGGAATACTAGGTGCATTAATCTTTATTACAGCACATGCAGGGCTGGTAATAATACAAGGAGGAACACAAACATCAAATAATTTAAACCATTTTGTAATAATAGCAGGTGCTGCATTCGCCGGTTTTAAATGGAAATGGGCTATTGAGAAAATAAGTCAGTTAATGGGAGAGAAAGAACAATGATAATTAACTCCAATAGTTAGATGAGGCTCACAATTCTTGAGCATTTTAGAAAGTGATTTTATATAATCAGAGAATCGTTTTTAGGAACATCAGCAGCTATGTTAGGCTCGCTCATACAATAATAAAGAAAAGGCAATAAACTTACTAATGAATTAAATAAGAAGGAATTGAATGATTAATGAATGATTAGAGATGGATTGATGCATATAAACTCCAGATTATTCTTATCATTAGTAATCGCATTTATAGCATTAACAGTAATAGTAGCAACTAAGGCTATAGATGAATTTGATGATAATATTGTAAGAAATGCTGTATCAAGCACTGGAAATCCAGCAACAGATATGATAATGATAATATTTAGCACAATCGCAGATATATTTCCATTCTACTTCTCACCAATAATAATAATATCAATTATGATGCTGATAAAGAGAAAGAGCAGGAAAGCAGGAGCCATATTATTAATATCGTTAGTAGTAGGAGTTGTTATAGTAGCACAATTAAAACAGTTCATAGATAGGGAAAGACCAGATTATGAATTTAAACCAAATGTAGGCTTTGAATTTATTTACGAGCAGGATGTATTAGGGAGATCAAAAGGTTCGTATCCATCTGGACATGCTACATGGTCTACAATATTTGCTTATATAACTGCATATCTATTAAGAAATTATAAGATTAAAGGTGTAAAGATCGCATATATATTATGGATATTACCTATAATGGTTGGTATCAGTAGAGTGTATATCGGAGCTCATTATCCTACCGATGTCATAGGAGGAATATTGTTAGGTATAATAATATCTAATATTTTAGCAGTAGTATTAAAGATAGACAAGCCTATAACAACTAACATAGGTAAATAAAGCAATTATTACAAATTATATAATGGTGCGAGCTAGCGGGCAGGTTACTGTCTAACAGAGGAAACTCCTCCCTCCATGCAAGCATCTGATCCAGCGATGGATAGCCAGAGATGGCTGGCAACGGCACAGAAAAGATATCCGAGCTAGGGTATGATGATGCCAAAAGCTGAAGTTCCTAGCAAGGAATGAAACTGCCGTCCCAGATGGAGCAAGGCCAAACCGAGCCTATGAATAGCTTGCATGAGGCTCAGGTAGGCTGCATAGTCGAATCCTGCCTAAAACAGAAGGAGGGTTACTGCTAGCACGCACCAAGTATAATATATTTTAGTTAATGCTTAATAATAGTTAAAGCATATATTAAATCGTTAGGAGTTTATAATCATGAATATGGATGAGCGAGAGATGATGGCAAGGATTGAGGCAGCGTTATATGCTGCTGGAAAGCCATTAAGCATAAAAGAGATCATGCAAGCTGCTGGAACAAACTCTGCTAGCAAAGCAGCAAAATTGGCTAGGATGATTGCTAAGAAGATCAATGAGAATATGCAAGCTTTAGAGGTTATAGAATTAGAAGATGGATCTTTTGTAATGCAACTAAAGTTAGAATATAACAATATAGTTAGAAGGTTTGCTAGCAAACCATTCTTGCCAAATGGTGCATTAAAGACATTATCATGTATAGCATATATGCAGCCAATTAGTGCTAAACAGTTAGCAGAGGTAAGAGGCTCACAAGTATATGCTCATCTCAAATTATTGCTACAGACTGGATTTATAAAGTATGAGAAGGTTGGAAGGAACAAGGTATATAGAACAAGTAAAAAATTTCAAGAATACTTTGGTATAGATAGTATAGAAAGCCTAAAGGTAAAGATGCCAGTATTGGAAAAGGCTTAATTATACTATCTTTCTACTTTATGGTATGAAGAGGAGTGTTGAGAATCTAACAAAGAGAAAGCTTACTGGAGGTAAGAGAAGAGCATATAGATCTAGAAGAAAGTATGAGATAGATAGATATCCATCAGAACCTATAGTTGGAGAAGCACATATAGTAAAGAAGAGAGTTAGAGGTGGTAATATAAAACTAGCAGTAAGAGAGATAAATTATGCTAATGTTGCTACTGATAATAAGGTAACAAGAGCAAAGATAGTTAGAGTTACAGATAATCCAGCAAATAGAGACTATGCTAGAAGAGGAGTTATAACAAAAGGAGCAATAATAGAGACTGAGATTGGTAATGCTAAGGTAATCTCTAGACCAGGACAAGATGGTACTGTAAATGCCATACTCTTAAAGTGATCACATGAAGGATTATGAGCATGTAATCCTATGGTTAGATTATTTCAATAAAAGTTTGAGTAGAAAGGAAGGGAGAAGAGTAAGTAAAGATCTAGCAGTATTCGAACCAAAGATAGATGAGTTGATAAGAGCGGCAAAAGCATTAGGATATAAAGAGATTGAGGTTAATGAGAATGCTAGATATCCAAAGAGATGGTATCAGAGATCTGGCTATATAATGATAGAGAAGGATGATAGTAAAGAGGTAATAATGCAAGAGATAGCTAAAGAGATACTAAAGATAAGGAAGAAGAGATAAGTTTATCATCCAGCATATAATAATAAAAGTATGCATAAAGTAGCAGTATTTTATGGTAAAGAATTAGCAAATTATGGATTTGATCCACCTCATCCATTTGGAAGAGATAGGTTAGATGCTTTTTGGAGATATTTTGTTAATAAAGGCTATGATAAATTGGTTAAGATAGAAGAGCCTATAATGGCTTCTGATGAATTAATCCTACAATTTCATGATAAGGAATATCTAGAGTTTGTGAAAAAGGCATCTAGTTTAGGTTATGGATACCTAGACTATGGAGATACACCAGCATATAAAGGAGTCTATGAAGCAAGTGCTTATGTAGTAGGAACAAGCCTAAAAGCATTAGACCTAGCAGTTAATGGTTATCATACTTTTAATCCTATTGGAGGTTTGCATCATGCAAGAAGGGATAGAGCTGGAGGCTTTTGTGTATTTAATGATATAGGAGTATTGATAGAAAGTGCTAGAAATGCTTATAATATTAAAAGGATAGCATATGTTGATATAGATGCACACCATGGAGATGGTGTATTCTATGAGTATGTTAGAGATAAAGATGTTATAATTACAGATATACATGAAGATCCAAATTATCTATATCCTGGCACTGGGTTTGAGTATGAAGAAGGAGAGGGAGAAGCAAAAGGCACTAAGATGAACATATGTATGAAACCTAACGCTGATGATGAAGAATTTATCAAAGCCTTTGATAAAGCTAAAGAGTTTATTGATAACTCTAAACCAGAACTTATTATATTCCAATGTGGCGCAGACTGCTTAAAAGGTGATCCAATAACACATCTAGCATATACTGAAAAAGCTCATTATTATGCTAGTAAAGAGTTGCATAAACTTGCTCATAAACATAATGCAAAGATAGTAGCCTTAGGCGGTGGAGGATATAATAGGGATAATATTGCTAGAGCGTGGACTGAAGTTGTTAAAGGATTATTAGACATTTAGATTATATTATGCATAGCTATTAGATCATCCTTGAAGATAGTTAGATTATCTGGTATTGTTATCTCTATAGGATCTTTTAATGATCTACCATTACTCTTCTTCTCATTCCATACTAGAGAGTTGAATCCAATTATATCGTTTGTATATTTAGCAAACTCTTTATCCCATTCAGCCTTTGGAAATCGTTCTAGATGTATGCTTTTGTTAGAATATAATTCTCTCCATAGATGATCTGTAATGAATGGTATTATAGGCGCAGATAATAATAATATTGTTGCCAAGCATTTATGCAAAGTATAACATGCTCCTTCTTTACCCTCTATCAAACCATAAGCTCTAGGCTTCACCATCTCTATATAATGTGCAGCAAATATATTCCATGTAAACTCTCTAATTGCATTAGCTGGTATGAAGAAATTGTAATCATTATAACCTTCTAAAGATCTATCTATAAGATTTGATAACTCTGCTAGTATCCATCTATCTGCTGGTTTGAGATCTGCTTTCTTGACTATAGGAAATGATGATATAAATCGAGCAATATTCCAGAGTTTGGTCATGAACTTTTGCATACCCGCAATCTTTTGTTCAGAGCATCTGAAATCATAGCCTAGGTTGACTTCACTAGCGCTCCAAAACCTAAATGTATCTGCTCCATATTTATCTATGATTGGATACGGATCCATGACATTCCCTTTACTCTTACTCATCCTTTCACCCTTCTCATCTAAACCATAACCCATTATCCATGCATGACTAAATGGTGCTTTACCAGTTAACTGATAACATCTCAATATTGTATAATGTAGCCATGTTCTTACAATATCCTTTGCTTGTGGTCTTAATGTATTTGGATATGTTAGTTCAAAAAACTTTTGATCTTTCTTGTATCTGCTTATGAATAATGGTGATATACTAGAATCCATCCATGTATCAAACGTTCTTGTATCTCCAACAAACTCATCATGATTACAATACTTGCATTTATCAAACGGTGGCTTCTCTTTCCATGGTTTATAATATCTACCTCCATCGGGAAGATTGGGTTTATTACAATTTTTACAATACCATATAGGAACTTCAGTAGCATAATACCTTCTTCTAGATATAGGCCAATCTATTGTTATTGAGTTGAGCCAATTAAGAAGTATATGTCTATGCATCTCAGGATGAAATCTCAGATCATTTGCTATCTCTTTAAGTTTAGGAATAAATTCTACTTGTTTGAGGTAATACTCTTTCATAGGTATTATCTCTATAGGATTCTTACTTCTCTCACATATTGGAGTTCTATGCATTATCTCTTCTTCTTTTATTAATAGATCATTATCTTTAAGATCATTTATTATAGCATCTCTTGCTTCTAATACCTTCATACCAGCATATTTTCCAGCATTATTGCTCATCCTACCATCTTCAGTAATTGCTACTATCTCTTCTAGTTGTAATTCTCTGAATAGTTGTACATCAGTCTGATCGCCATAACTACAGATCATTACAGCGCCAGAACCAAACTCTGGATTTGCTGCTGGATGAGGAGTTATTGGAACCTTTCTATTATATATTGGGACTATAACCTTTTTATTATGAATATCCTTATATCTATCATCATCTGGATTTACTATAACTGCTCTGCAAGAGCATAGCAATTCTGGTCTTGTAGTAGCTATTGTTAAATAATTATCATTATCAACAAACTTGAATTTTATATATACTAACCTAGACTTTATATCTTCATAAAATACCTCAGCATCTGCTATCGTGGTTTGGCATACTGGACAGTAATTGTTTGGTCTATTACTCTCATATATCAAGCCTTTATTCCATAACTCTATGAACGTATCTTGAGTTAATGCTCTATACTCCTCATTATCAGTTCTATAATATTCATCAAAATTACCACTTAATCCCATCCTCTTCATTATCTTTATCATCTCTTCTTCCAACTCATCTAATGCTGTCTTGCATAATTCCAAGAACTTTTCTCTATCCATATTGTGCATTCTAACCTTATACTTCTTCTCTGTATAGATCTCTACTGGTAAACCATTTCTATCTATTCCTATTGGAAATAATACATTATATCCTTGCATTCTAGCAGTTCTAGCAATCATATCTATTTGAGAATAATGAGCAGCTGCTCCTATATGCCATGGTCTCCCCGAAGGATATGGAGGAGGAGTATCTATAACAAATGTGTTAGGATTATTAATATCAAATTTGTATAATTGTTCATCCTTCCACTTTTTTAGCAAAGTTGGCTCTATTGAAGGATTCCATCTCTTCTCTTTTATCTTTGGTTCCATAGCAAGGATGTTAATAACATTGTTATTATAATCTAACGCTGAAAGTTTATAGATCTATTGTAATCATTCGTCATTTAACTATAGCGATTATTAATCTTATATAACTCTGCTGTATCATAAGTATGTTTCAGAATTATTCTTATCTAGATGCTCTTCTAACCATTCTCTTAATGGATTGTAATTATGGATACTTGAAGCATCCATATTAATAGTAATGGGCCCGAGGGGACTTGAACCCCTGATCTGCTGGTCCGAAGCCAGCCGCCTTATCCTTGCTAGGCTACGGGCCCACTAACGTTTATGAATCAGTTCTTTATTAGAATAATGAATGAAGATATCCAAAAGGATAGGCGGAGTAGAGTATGCAATTAGAGATATTACATTATATGCTAAAGAGTTAGAGAAGAAAGGCAGAGATATATTATATCTTAATATTGGAGATCCAGTATTATACGATTTCAAGACACCAGAGCATATAAAAGAGGCATTGATCAATGCAGTTAGAAGTGATAAGAACTATTATCCAGCATCTGAAGGTATAATTGAGTTAAGGAATAAGATAGTAGATATAGAAAAGAGAAAAGGGATGGATCTATCTATAGAGGATGTTATAATAACGAATGGTGTATCTGAAGGCATATACATGCTCATGGCTTCTATCGTAGATGAAGGAGATGAGGTATTAGTTCCAGGACCTTGTTATCCTCCATACTCATCTTATACAAAGCTTTTTGGAGGTAAGCCTATTGAGTATAGATGTTCTCCAGAGAATAACTGGATGCCAGATATCGATGATCTAAAGCAAAAGATAAATGAGAAAACAGTAGCAATTGTTATAATAAATCCTAACAATCCTACTGGAGCTGTTTACGATAAAGATGTATTGAAGGAGATATCAGATCTAGCATCTAGTAATAATATCTATCTAATATGCGATGAGATCTATGATAGGATTGTATTTGAGGATAGATTTACAAGCATAGCTAGTATAGCAAAAGATGCTCCATTGATAATGCTTAATGGTTTTTCTAAAGTATATCTAATGACAGGATGGAGATTAGGCTATCTATGCATGAATGATAAGGTATCAGATGATCTAAAGAGAGAATTACCAAAATTAGCAAGGCTGAGAGTATCATCTAACATGCCGGTGCAATATGCTGCTCTAGAAGCATTAAGTAATAAAGATTATTTCATAAAAGATATGGTTGAGAAATTAAAAGAGAGGAGAGATTATATAGTTAAGAGGTTAGATGGTATAAATGGGTTAGATGCTATAAAACCAAGAGGAGCATTTTATATATTTCCAAAGATCGATCTTAGTATAGGCAATTGGAGGAACGATCTGGATTTTGTTAAGGAATTGTTAGAAGAGACTGGAGTATTGACTGTAAATGGCTCTGGTTTTGGTAAACAATACGGCTCTGGCTTCTTTAGGATAGTATACCTTCCTCCAATGGATATACTAGAAGAGTCTATGGATAGATTAGAAGCATTCATGAACAAAAGATCTAAAGGTTAATAATATAATAAAGCATAATTAGAATATGCAACGAGCATTAAAGAGAGATGCAGGTTTAACAGCTAGGATAATACTATGCTTTGCTATACTAGCAGTAATATACTTTATCTTCTTATCTGTGTTAGCATATCTAGGAGTAGGAGGCATAGCATTAATTGCTATAGGAGTATTTATGGTATTACTCCAGTATTTTGCATCTGATAAGATTGTATTATGGAGTACTGGAGCTAAGATAGTTAGTAGAGAGCAATATCCTAAACTTCATGAGATAGTTGATAGACTAGTTGCTAGGACTGGCATGAAGAAGCCTAGGATAGCTGTAATGCATAGTAGTATTCCAAATGCATTTGCTACTGGTAAGAGCCAAAGTAGTGCTATAGTTGCAGTAACTACTGGTTTATTGGATCTATTGGATGAGGAAGAGTTAGAAGGAGTAATTGCACATGAACTTGCTCATATAAAGAATAGAGATATGCTAGCGATTACAATGGCTAGTCTATTCTCAACTGTAGCATGGTATGTTATGCATTTTGGTTGGTATGGTTCAATGGGCTATGGATATGGGAGGAGAGATAATGCTGGAGGAATGGCTATAGTAATAATAGTAGCATTGATAACATGGCTTATAAGTTTCTTAATAACTAGAGCTATCTCAAGGTATAGAGAGTTTGTAGCAGATAGAGATGGTGCAATAATAACTGGCAAGCCTATTAAATTGGCAAATGCGTTAATGAAGATAAGTGGCAAGATGAGAAGGATACCATCAAAAGATCTTAGAGAGGTCGAGTCATTGAATGCATTCTTTATAATTCCAGCTATGGGCGATTCTCTAGCAAATATATTTGCTACACATCCTCCAGTTGAAGAAAGGATAAAAAGGCTTATGGCTATGGAGGAAAAGATGTATTGATATTCAAGAAGAAGAGAGATGATAAAGATATATTTGCTTTACCATCAGCTAGTATATCATTAGATATCAAACTTGGTTTGAAAAGCAGCAATAGAGCTGCAATATGCATAAAGGAGAGTAGTGGTAACTTTAGATATGCTTTAGATGAGATAAGAGGATTCTTCGAGGTTAGCAAAGAGCTATCCTATAGAGAGGTTAAAGATAGATATGGCTATATATGGTTCATAATTACTGCTGATGGTATTGAAGAGTTGGTAGCATCTATAGATGCAATTGCAGATATTGTTATTGAGCATGGCTTTGAGGATAATATCCTAGCAGCTATATTTGAGTTTGTTAATAGTCATAAGATGTATCTATTTTATAGATTTAAGAGTAAGAGATTTTATCCATTCATACCCTATGATAGTAATAGGAATGTAGATGAAGAGATGAGAGTCTATGCTGTTATGAAGAAAGAACTTCCTATGGAAGAAGATATGGAGAAATGGTATCCTATATGGAATATGCCTTTATAATTAATATATTTGGATACTGATAGTAAAAGTTGTGTCTGATAATAGGTGTAAGTTTGATAAGAATATGCTTATAAGTATACTTAAAAAGAGGGTTGAAGATGATACCACTATTAATTTAGTTTTATTACCCTATAGAGATGATTATAGATGTGAAAGAGAGGCATATCATGATGGTTTATGCATATTTCATTCTCATAAGAAACCAGATAACTTTCGAGAAGAGTTGGATAAAGAGATTGATAGAATGTTAAATGATGAAGAAATCAAAGAATTGGATTTTACTGGTTGCATATTTCCTAAGATTGATTTATCCAGAAAGAAGTTTAATAAACCAATCAATTTCATAGGAGCATCATTCCAATCAAAAGCAAACTTCAAAGCACAGAATTTAAAGCAGCAGCCGTATATCTAGATATAATCAATAATGGAATTTTAGACTTTTTCATTCAGTATATTTGAAGAACATCTATACGTGAAGCCTAGAGAAATGGCTATATAATATTTCATATGGTAACTTTTAAGAAACCTAATGAAATAAAATTGATTAATCTATCATTAGATAAGGTATCATTCCTTAATACGGATCTCAATGGGACAGCATTGATTCATAATAAAGATTCTAAAGAGATACTCGATGAAATTATATTGAGAGAAGAAAAGATTCACAAGGATCTGAAGATCCTCTTGCTACTGTAATGAATTAAAAGGATATCTAGATAGAGAGACATTAAATCTAGAATATAAGACAATTAGGAAATGTTTAGAAGCAAATAGAATGTTTACTGAAGCATCAGATTTATACATCAAAGAGATGAGGAATGCTAGAAAAAGGTTAAGTCCAGAGAAGATCGCTCATCTCTTATATGATTGGATATCGATGTATGGCGAGTCTAAATAGACCATTAATAGGAATTCTTGGAGTTATCTTCATAGGAGCGTTATTAATAACACCATCATTAGAATTTATTGATCATTTACAAAAGGTTACAGCTGTAGCATTCCAGATATCATCATTAAATGATCTAATAATGGATGAATGTAATGATCAAAATGAAGAAGATAAATCAGAACAATTCAAAGATTGTAAATGGTTTGAAGATAACCTTCTTACAATTGAGATATTCATTAGAGTATTCACATTAATATCGTAATCTCTTCATAGCATTGAAACGCAGATTAGAAAGAAAATGATTTATGATACCATCTCTTCAGGAATTATACCTTCACCTTGAAATATCTGTTTAGCCTCTTCTAGAGTAATATCTTCATTAGGTATTACAAATTGTGATGGAATGATCCTTTTAGGATTTATCTTCCTACCATTACTCCTTACCAACTTGATCATCTCGCTGATTATTGCTCTTAACTTATCTTCATCTCCATCTTTCTTCAATAACCTAACTGCTCTATTATCCAATCTGTTAAGATCCTTCAACAACTCCTTACTTATTGAATACTGCCCTTTACCTAGGATCCTAACTATGATCTTCTCTTCTTTACTCAACCTCTTTACTCACCTTCTTCTTTTTCTTTAACCTTTCCAACTCTTCCTCAATAGATGCATCTATGCTAACTTTTTCCAACTCTCGCTCTATATCATCTTTGCTAGAAGTATAATCTTCAAGCATGCCAACTTCTAACATCTCATCCAGTGCTTGAGATTTAGCCTTCATGTTCTCAACCTTCTCTTCAGCTCTCTGCATAGCTAATCCAACATCTGCCATCTCTTCAGATATGCCAGTAACACTCTCCTTGACTTTAACCTCAGCCTTTGCAGCACTATACCTTGCTTTTATAACCTCTTTCTTGAGTTTGAACTCTTCTACTTTTGCAGCAAGCCTTCTCTCAGTATCCTCTAACTTTATCTGTTCTCTCTCCATCTCTTTTATCTGATTATTTATCTCTTGTAATTGCAGCAAGTTCATATTCTTCCTCTTCAATGCTAGTCTAGCAAGATCTTCTCTATTCATATCTAGAGCCTTTTTAGCCTGTTCTTCAAGTTTATAGATATTATCCATCAACTTCCTCTTCTGCATCTCTAACCTCTTTTTAGCAGTAATAACCTCAGCGATGTCTCTTCTTAACTTAATGAGTAATTCTCTCTGCTTCTCATACGAATAATCTAGAGCTTCTCTAGGATCTTCAAACTTATTAAGCATAGTATTTACCTTCTGTTTAACTATCGATGAGAATCTATTTATTAATCCCATGATTATTACTAATACTTTAATTTATAAAAACCTAACTAATTAAATTTCAACCTCTCTTCTATATCCTATCAAGAACATTATACCAGCTATGATATATGTTATAATTGCTATCTTTTGTTGAGTAAACTCTGGTCTGACCAATTCATCTATAAATATCTCAGTAGCATTATTAGCAACATAAATAGCAAAGCTGAATACTAGTGCTAAAGTCGCTATAATAGCTAAAAGTATGGCTAGAGCTGTAATCCAGTTCTTAGGGTTTCTTGCTCTATAGCGCATACTATTATTAGTATTAAATTACACTTAAACTATTCTAAAGCCTGGATGCTTTAACTTATTCTTTATGGCTGTATTTAATAGCATTGGAGTTAATACTTCGATCTGATATGATAGGCTTAGCGGTCCTACATACATTGGCTTTAGTCCTTTTATCTCGCTCAATAGATCACTGATTACCTTTACTTTATCCTTATCATCTCCACAGATATAAGCATCACAATCTAATGATTGATCTAAATGCTTCAGCTTTACTTCAGATATTGTATGTAAAGTTGATACTATCCTATTCCTATCCTTTATTATGCTTGCTACTATCTCAGCAGCACTATCAGCACTTCTATCATGCATTGGGATATATTCAAACCCTACTTTACTCTTCCTCATAGGTACTATTGGAGATACAACTATGGTATCATCATTTATTATCTCAGCAATCTTTTCGCATGTATCTCTAGTATATTCATATGGTATAGATAGTATCAATACATCGCAATCTCTTGCTATCTTTATATTATCTCCTCCTTCTATGCTACCTCTTAGATCTTGATATCTCTCCTTGATGATCTTACTATACTCTTCAGCAGCCTCTTTTGCCCTTTCTTCTTTCCTAGATCCAATAAGTATATCATGATTTAAAGCCCAGCGTAATGCCAAGCCTTCGCCCATACCTCCAGTTCCTCCAACTATAGATATCTTCATAAGGATGCTGAATAATACAATTTATAAAAATGTTGCTAAGAGAATTATAGAACTAAAAACCTATTCTATATCTACCTTCTCTCTCCTCTCTCTTTCTTCTATCTTCTTAAGTTCTCTAGCTAGGAATTCTTTATACTTCTCTCTCTCCTCTTTAGTCATCTTATCTAAATTCTCACTTAGTGTAGCAGATATCGAAGTCAAACGTTCTAGTAGATCTGCTGCAACAAACCTACCAATGTTACCAACTCTTAGCAATACATCTAACTGCTTCTTTATAACATCTTGTATAGATTGCATATCCTTTAATGTCTCTAAGCCTTTCTCAGTTATTCTATACTTTCCATTATCATCCTCTTCAATCAAACCTTCTTGTAGCAATCTACCTAATAATGGATATACCAAGCCAGCAGATGGTTTCCATATTCCATCACTATCTTTAGCGGCAGCTTCCATTATCTGTTTACCAGTCATAGGTTGCTCTTTTAATAAAGTTAGTACATAATACCTAGAGAAGCCTCTAGGAATTGCACTACCAACTCTTTGTAACCAATTAACCATGTGTATCACTAGAGAGAAGGTATAATTATAATTTAAATCTTACCTATTCTTGAAGCTTTTTATAGTCAGTTAGATCTAGCGATGCACCGCATGCGCATCTAACCTTTACTTTTCTTCCATCTATAACATACTCTATATTATCTTGTACCTCAATTGGATGTTTTGGTCCAAATCCAGGTCTATGATAATGTTTGAACATCTTTAAACTCTGAGTTTTTCCATATTCTTTAACTAGATCTTCAAATAATTTCACTAGATCTTCTTCGCTCTCTTCTGCCATATCATAGGGTAGAACAATAGTATATTTGATGTTATCGCTCTAATCCAAAATATAGATATACTAGTAAATAATATTAAATGAGTAGAAAGAGTAAAAGAAATTCTACTAGATCTAGATTTAATTATGAATATAATTATCAACTCAACCTTCATGGTTATCTTAAAAAGAGTTTTCCTCAAGCAGTAATTGAGAAACAGACATGTTCATCAAGACCAGATATAATAATTGATAATATAGCAATAGAGATAAAAGGTCCAACTACAGAAAGAGATCTCAAGACTATAGCAGATAAGATCCTAAGATATCTGAAATATTATAAGTATCTGTTTATAGTACTTTTTGATATAGATGTTAATGATAAGTATTGGGAAGAATGGAATGAAGGAATAGTTAGAGAATATGGAGACAGAGTAATAATAATCAAGAAATAAGGCATAACATATTTATCCTTTAGCTTATACAATAAAAATATGCCAATAGATCCAGTTTGTGGTATAGAGTTAGCAGAAGAAGATGCTATAGAGTATGAATATGAAGGAAGAAAGTATTATTTCTGTTGTGATGGATGCAAAAAGATATTCCTTAAGAAACCTAAAAAGTACGCATAGGAGTTACTGGGAAAGCACCACATACCCTACAAAATTTTGCTTTCATATCTATACATGCTAAACAGTCTGGACATCTAAATGAACATCTTCTAAATAACACCTTTGGCACTCCGAACTCTTCTCTAAATATATTGTAATAATATAGATGTTCTTTGCTCTTGATCTTTACTCCATCGTTTTCTGCCATCTTTATACCTCTAAGAAACTCTTGTTCATTAATTATATCATCAAATAATAATGATAATCTACTTAACCCAGAACCTTCTTCCATAGCCATTTTCCTCCTAAATACTATCTCTTCTCCTAGCATATCTTTGAAGCATGTTCTTAAGATCCATTTTCCATATCTAATTCCATTATACTCTCTAACCTTGAGATCTATAGGCATGCTTCTTGCCAACTTTATAATCTCATCAGTTAGATATGGCACTGATACTTTAACATCAAGTTCCTCGCCAATCTTTAATGATGAGAAGTGCATTATCTTATACAATCTTTCTAACTCCTCGTTTAATCTAGCATAATCAAACTTTAGCATATAATTATAACCAGCAAAGAGTTCATCAGATCCATCACCAGTAATTACATGATCAATTCTATGCTTCTTAGCCTCTTGCATAGATGCATACAATACAATATCATTCCTTACCTCTATAGGATCAAATACATGCATTATCTTTATTATCTCTCTAGCATATAATAATGCTGTATTATCATCTATATGCCTAATTATATGATTTAACTTATACTTATTAGCAATAGATTTAGCATAAGGAAGATCATAAGCATTATAATATGCTACTGTTATAGCATTCTTTATTATATCATTGCTAATAGATGCTAGTATGCTAGAGTCTAATCCTCCTAATAGTATAGTATCACAATCTATAGCATTTTTAAGCAATACTTTCAATTTATTACATATATCCATATTACTAGTTCTTAATCTCTATAATACATATATAGGTATATTAAAGCAACCGATCTAATAATAAGGTGATTGGATGGCATTAGTTATTCTCATGAGACATGGTAAAGCAGGGAATAATGTTAACAGAATCCTAGCTGGAAGAGAGTTAGAATTTCATCTTACTGAAGAAGGTATAGAACAAGTTAAAGAAGCAGCAAAACATCTAAGAGATGCTGGTATTAAAGCAGTATATGCTAGTCCTATAACTAGAGTTAGAGAGACTGCAGAGATAGTATGTAAAGAATTATCATTAGATTATGTTATAGATGATAGATTGATTGAGGTAGATATGGGAAGGGTAACTGGTTTGAGTTATAATGAAGCTATGGATAGATATGGTGATATATTCAGCAAATTTTATGAGGATAAAGATCCAATCATAGAAGAGTTAAAGATTGAAAGGTTTAGTAATATAAAGAAGAGGGTAGATGATATGCTTAGATATATAGCAGAGAAGCATGAAGATGAGAATGTATTGCTTATAACTCATCTAGATCCTATAAAAGCAGCTATAGCAAATATATTAGAATTATCTGGTAAAGCGTTATTCAAATTATTAATACCAAACGCATCTTTAACATTATTGAAACATAGTAGTGATTATTCACTTTTAGCCTTGAATGTTATGGATATTTCTAGATATATGAAACTTTGAACTTTCCTTGATCTTAGACTATTCCGAATCTTTAAATATTACATAAAGGCTAGTAGCTTCAAGAATGGATACAAAACTAATGTTAGCATTAGCGATGATATCGATGGTAGTAGCGGTTACAGTGCCAGCATCTGCACAAGTTCCAGAAGAGACATATCCATGTATTATCGATGGTTGTAATGTAGGAGAACCAGTAGGCGAACCTAAGCATCTAGATAGAGGCAAGTTTGTATGGGATCTATTCTATAAGATGATGACTGCAGCATTCATAGTTGGTGCAGCAGTTCAAGGTACGCTAGTCTTTGTAACTTTCAGATTCAGAGAGAAGAAGAAAAAGGAGGCGAGAAGATAATGGGTCACACTACAATAGAATGGGTTTATGTTGGAGTTGTAGTTGCAATATTAGCATGGGTTGGAGCAGAAGCATGGGTTGGAGAGAAAGTGTTAGAAGAGATACCAGAAGATGCTGAAACAATCAAAGTTACAGGTCAGCAATGGCTTTGGATGTTTGAACATGAAGATGGCACCAGAGAAGTTGGTAAACTAACATTAAAGGCTGGTAAAACTTATAGATTTGAAGTAACATCAAAGGATGTGATACACTCGTTTAACATACCATCTCATGGTGTTTTGATAGATGCAGTACCAGGAAGGATAAACGAAGTTTGGATGGAAGCGATAACTCCTGGTGAATATCTAATACAATGCAGAGAATACTGTGGTTTGCTGCACTATAACATGAGAGCCATGCTTATAATTGAGGAGTGAGGTGAGAATGGATGGTTCTAGAGATTAAGAGACCAAGACCTTTGTGGGAGATACTATTCTCAACGCATCATACTGATGTAGCCTTGCTATACTTTATAACATCGTTTGCATTCTTGTTGATGGGAGGAGCACTAGCATTAACTATAAGAACTGAGCTATTAACTCCAGGACCAACTATAATAGATGATCCTAGTCTATTTAATAGAATATTCACAGTTCATGGAACTACAATGCTCTTCTTATGGGTAGTACCATTCACAGCAGCTATAGGAAATTATCTAATCCCAATATTAATCAAATACAAAGATATGGCATATCCTAGAGTAAATGCTGTAGCATACTGGATGATACCTCCTGGAGCAGCATTAGTATGGTTAGGCTGGTTTGATGGAGGTTGGTATGCATACCCACCATACTCAATTATAAGCGCACCAGGTCCAGCAGCAGATATGTGGATCTTTGGACTAAAGATTCTAGGTTTGGCATCAATATTAGGATCAATAAACTTCATAGTTACAATTCTAAAATGTAAACATCCAGATCTGCCATTGATGAAGACATCGTTCATAGTTTGGGCTATATTGGTAACATCAATGATGACTCTAGCAGCACTTCCAACATTTACTGCGGGATTGATAATGCTTTATACAGATAGATTGGGAGTATCTGGCTTCTTCGATCCAAATGTAGGAGGAGACCCAATTGCATACCAGCACTTGTTCTGGTTCACATTCCATCCAGAAGTATACATATTCCTATTACCAGCTGTAGGAATGGCATATGAACTGATACCTAAATTCAGTAGGAAGCCGTTATTCAGCTATGGCTCAGGAGTAGCTGCTTTCGGATTGCTTATGATCATAGGCTTTGCGTCATGGGCTCACCATATGCTTGCAACTGGCATGTCATTTACAGAGAAGACAGTATTCATGGTAGGAACATTAGCAGCTGTACCAGCATCTGCTATGCATATCTTTAATTGGATAGCAACCATGTGGGGAGGAAGGATAAAGTTAGCAGCACCTATGAAGTTCGTTATAGGAGGCATAATGCTATTCTTCGCATCTGGTGCAGGAGGAGTTGTAAATACAACTCTGCCATTAGACTTTATAACACATGATAGTTACTGGGTAGTAGGACACTTCCATCTAATGCTGATGGGTACAGTATCTATGATCTTCCTAGGCTTTACATATTACATCTACCCATTCATAACTGGAAGGATGTATAATGAGAGAGTAGCAACTGTAACATTCTGGCTAATATTCATAGGAAATATACTCGTATTCATAACGCAGCATATACTAGGATTGCTAGGAATGCCAAGAAGGATATTCGATTATGTAGCAGATCCAGAGCTTATAATTGGTAACCAGTTAGCATCTATAGGAGCATATATGATAGGCATAGGTATAGCAATAATGGTAGCACATCTAGCAATCGCAGCTGCTAGAGGTAAAGAAGCAAATATGGAGGATCCATTCGAGATAGGTGAGCAATATTATGACTACAGAGCCAAGGAGCCACATCATTAGAACTACTGGAGGAAGGATGGCTAAAGGAATAGCCATCATAATAATAGTTATGGCTGTAGGAGCAGCAATACATATTGCATTTGAGGATGTATGGGTAAAATATCCTCCAAATAGAGTATTGCTTCAACAAGAACAGCAAAGAGCAGCACCACCTACTGAAACTATACCACCTGGTAAAGAGATAACAATAAACATGGCATTTAAGGAGAGTGCAGATCTAGTAAATCTATGGTTTGAAGTTAATGGTGAAAAGAATCCAGATATAGTTGTCAATCTAGGAGATAAGGTTACAATAAATATAGTAAATGAAGGAGTAATGCCTCATGCATTTGGAGTAGTAACTAACCCAGATGATGTCAATTCAGTAGTATTTAATTCAGCAATAGGGAGTGCAAGTTCTCCTCTAGCACCAGGTGAGAGTAAATCAGTAACATTTACTGTAACTCAAGTAGGAGAGTTTTATTACATCTGCTTAGTTCCAGGACATGCATTACAAGGAATGCAAGGTAACTTTATAGTTGAAGAAGCAGGAGCAAGTGCTGAAACAGGAGCAACATCTGAAGAAGCAGCAATAACTGGTGAAGGTTCATTAACAATAAACATGGCATTCAAGGAGAGTGCAGATCTAGTAAATCTATGGTTTGAAGTTAATGGCCAAAAAAATCCAACTATTAAAGTAAAAGCTGGTACACAAGTTACAATAAATATAGTAAATGAAGGAGTAATGCCTCATGCATTTGGAGTAGTAACTAACCCAGATGATGTAAATTCAGTAGTATTTAATTCAGCAATAGGGAGTGCAAGTTCTCCTGTATTAGCTGGCAAAAATGGCTCGATAACATTTACTGCCGATACACCAGGTACTTATTATTACATCTGCTTAGTTCCAGGACATACATTACAAGGAATGAAAGGTAACTTTATAGTAGAGTGATAGAGATGATGATAAGATATGCATCGCTAGCAGCGCTGGTATCAACATATGCTGTGATGGTATTAGGAAGTTATGTAAGTGCAAGCGGCTTAGGTTTATCGTGCACAGACTGGCCACTATGTAGAGGGAATGTATTACCAACTGAAGAGATATTCGTAGAATGGATCCATAGATTCTTTGGCTTACTAGCAGCATCATTTGCAGTTATTACACTAATCCTAGCATTAAGGACCAAAGATAACAGAATAAAGTTAACAGCATCACTAGCAGTAGCCTTTGTCTTTACACAAGTAACACTAGGAGTTATAGTAATCGATTCTAGATTACATCCAGTGCTGGTGGCGGTGCACTTGGCGGTTGGAGTATTACTGTTCGCATCAGTGCTATTGACTGCATTAAGAGCTCATGCGTTGAGTAAGAAAGAGATAAGCAAGTCTTTATAAAACCTTTTATTTCTTTTTGAATAATTTTATACCTAATATCAGTCCTACTGGTGTGAATACACCAATTATAACCATAGATATGAAGATCATACTAACCGTTCTTGTAACACCAATATTGAATTTTGTATCTATTATTCTATCATTCTCGTATATGCTAACCTCTGCTATATACTGTCCAGGTTTATCAAATACATGATCTATATTAACATGTCCATTTTGTATTAGTTGAGGACCGAACTCAAATACAACATTCTCTCCTTGCATTAACCTTAAACCTAGAATAACTTCTCCTAGATCCTCATCATTACTTCCAGTTACTGCTAACATTATCTTTGTATTCTCTCCTTCTGAAGGGATCTCTGGATCTGTAGCAATCTGTATCTTGTATCCAGCAATTCTATGCGTTTCTGAGTTGAATAAAGAGTGAGCATAAGCATTACTTATCATAACAATAAGCATTATAGATATCAAAGCATATATCTTCATAAAGTTACTATTCAATATTTATCAAATAAACCTTTTCATCATTCTAATGAGATTAATAAGAAGGTTTTAGTATTAGCATCTTCTAAATAGTCTTATGATAATAAATAATGTAGATCTCGATAAAGTTAATAAGACTATAGAGAATGGGAAGAGTAATAAAGATGCATTGAAGAAGAAGATAGTATTAGAAGGCGAGTGGCATCTAGATCCTAATAAAGGATATCAATTCTCTGCAGAAGTATCTTATGAGAAAGGTAAAGAGGTTTTAGAGATAGACTCACCATCTTTCCTAGGAGGCCAAGGTAATAGATTAGGTCCAATGCAATATTGTATTGCTGGATTAACATCATGCTTCATAGCAACGTTTGCTAGCATAGCAGCTGCACAAGGAGTTAAATTAACAAAGTTGAGAGTTAGAAGCAATTGTTCAATAAACTTTGCAAAGACTCTAGATATAGCAGATGAACCTATTACTGAAGCAATAAACTTTGAAATTGAAGCAGAGAGTGAGAATGCTGATAAATCTAGATTAGAAGAATTGGTAAAGATGGCAGAAGAACGATGTCCAGCAATCTATAGTATGACACATATAATAAACACAAA
Organism: Candidatus Nitrosocaldaceae archaeon; assembly: GCA_026002835.1. The sequence goes on along the minus strand of BPGC01000005.1, from coordinate 34,900 downwards.
TGTAACTATAGTTTAATGAAGACTTCAATTTTTAATTTTTGTTTTAAGAGAATCTTAATATGCTATGTTATAGATACTGTCATATTTATGCATTCTTATTCAAGAAAGGATGTGCTCAGAAGATTGATGGTGATTCAGCAATACTTAGAAATGAAGATGGTGAAACTTTAAGATTGTATATCTGATATGGGATATATGTGAAGATATACATTTTAATGATTTGCTAATATCATTGGCATTTGGCTCTAAAGACGATGCTGTTAGATTAACTCAATCTTTAGAAGATCTAAAAGATCTGAGCAACTCAAAGTTATTATATATTAAGAAGATAGGTAACTATTAAATATCGAATAGCTCAAGTTTTAGCATGAATATGTATGTTGCAATCATTTTAGGTATAACATTTGTAATAGCATTATCTAATGCTTATGCCGAAGTTTACATTCCAGATAATGAGTATAAAGGATATTATAATTCTGAAGGCTTGTATACTGTAGTTGGAGTAATAAAAAGTTCAGAAGAAAAGCCAGTAAAACCTATAATCCATTTAGAGATAGATGATACGAGTAATATAATAAAGAAGAGCATCGAATGGGTTCCCATCTTAAATCCATCATCACTAGCAAAAGAGATACCATTCAAGATAATCATTCCAGAGGTTAAAGGAGACAATCCTATAATACGAAGCATAGATGTAGAGTTTCAAACATTAGATAGGAAGCCAATTAGTGTTATGACATTATATGATGATACTTTAAGAGTGTATGAAGATCATGTAAAGGCTAGAGCTATAAACCTTAGCAATGAAACTATTAATAATGTTAGGATGTATGCAGTAGCACATGGTTCTGAAGGAGAACTGTTAGATGTTGCTATGAGCATAGAAACTTTAGATCTTAAACCTAATGAGATCAAAGAGTTTACCATGTATATAGATCCTATATTTGCTGGCAAAGTAGCATATTTCAGTTGTTTTGCTCCATCTGATCCTTTGATAATGAATCTAACTACAACTAGATATAATGAACAATTCGAAGTGTATGCTGAAGGTTATATATGGCTGTATAATCCAAAATTTGACGAAGATAATAATATTTTATATATCAATTCTACAAATAATTCTGTGCCATTGCCATTTAGAATATCATTGATGTTACCATTATCATCTCTTGATGAGCGTTTTAAGGTTTATCTTAACGATAAACAAACTGATGCATTTCAGAGTATGGATCAAGATGGTATGCGTTGGCATTTATCATTTGATTATCCTCCAATTACATACATACATGAAATAAAGATAACAGGATTTGCAGAACCTAACTATAAATATATAAAATTAGATACTAACAATACTAGAGTAATAGCACAGATACCTAGAGAGATTATGCCTATGGAAGAAAGCGAGATAAGATTAGCATTCTATAACCTAACAAATTATGAACTTATGAAAGATATAGATTATAATATAAAACTGATACATAATAATGATGTTATATTAGATCTTGATAGGATTGCAATTAATGGTATAGATACTATAACTTATACATTTGAGGATGAAGGTGTTATAGATATGCAGATAAAAATGCTAGGAGAAGAGAGACAAATAGAGATTGTTGTGGTTCCAGAGTTTCCAACTAGTGTATTTATAATAACTATCTCTATGATCTCTATGCTTATTATCCTAAGACATAAGTTATATTTACATTAGACTTTTCATTTGATGTCAATAGATAATGTTCGGTTATTTATGCCGATCTCCTTCATTATATAAATATATGCTTAGCCTTTCATAAGACGTTCTGGTATATAGCATATATACAACTCTTACAATCATCCTTAAGTTATTATCAAAGCACTCAGTTCTATCTTTTATATATTGAATTATATATCCTATATCATTATTATTGGTTTATATTATTACAGCTTTGATATACTCTTTTCTGATAATTGAGATATTAATATCAATACATGCTGTTTATCAATAGTTCTAAGCATTTAAATGCTAATCTTTTTGAACAATAGTATATATTGCATATAGTTTGATATTATTATTACATTATTATAGTTTGTATAACTATGATCTAAAGTTAACAGAGCTTTAACATACTAAAATAACAATAACTTTATTATGATGGAAAAATAATTTTGGTATGTGTAATTACATAATTAGACTGTCATAACGTTTAATAATACAATTGATATAACAAGAATTATGTCTAGAATTAGCAATAACTCAAACCTTATAGATGTATTAAATGCATTAAAAACAAAAGCATTAAGAAAAGGCCTATGGCATAAAACATTAAATAATAAAGAAAGAATTTTAATAAATATGATAGTAAAGCATGTTAGAATAGTAAGGAATGCTACATTAGCAACTGTAATAGCAAAGATTATAGGAAAATTATTTAGTGTTATTAAAGGATCATTTATAAGAAAGTTGATTGGTTTAGGGTTAGATACTGTTAATAAATGGGCTATATCTGCTAGTTTAGTCAATTGGAATGTAAGTGAATGGTTTGATGATTTAATAATACTATGGTTTGGTATGTATAAAGCCACTATAATGAAGTGATATATATGGATCCGTTAGATTTGAGTAAACTAAAAAATAACAGTGATGTTGTAGATATTAAAGAAGCAAGGAGGAGTAAAGAACACGATCTTCTAGATAAGATAAATAATCTTGAGAAAGAGAATAGACTATTAAAGTCACGATTAGCAAAGTTAGAATATCGAGGTTCTCTACCATTAAGCATAATATTATTATCCATAGGAGGATTATTGTTACTCTTCTCATATGCTTATGAATCTCTGATTTTAACATTCATAGGATTAGGTTTAGTAGTATGGGGTTCTATATTGTTTTATTCGTTACCAAAGAGATTCGTTGATGAGAAAAGTTTGGTAGAATCTATAAGCATTATAAAGTCTTTATCATACGCCATAAATGCCATGGGTTATAAAGGAAAAGCTATATTCTTCTATCCTAATACATTAAGTGGATTGGCAAATGGCTATATGTTTATACCTTCAGATCACAATGTAATGCCAGATATAACTATCCTAAATGAAGAGAGTAAGATAGATGATGGTTTATTAATACCAGCGCATGCTCAAAGTATAGTCAAGTTATTAGAAGAAGAATTCAATACAAACCTATTGATGTTAGAACTTGCAGAGTTACAGAATAGAGTAGAACAGTTCTTCGTTGAAGAGTTGAGAATTATAGATAGTATAAGGTTTAGCATCAAAGAAGATATTATAACTGTTGTAATTGAAGGAAATACTATAGTAGATATATGCAAGCATATAAAGAGTTTCGATATCAATAATATTGGATGTCCGTTATGTGCATCTTTAGCGTTGATGATAAGTAAGGTTACTGGCATACCAGTTACTATAGAAGATACTAATGTTGGATTAGAGAAAGTAAAGATTGTATACAGGTTGTTAGAGAATGGCGTTTGATATAGATATATTGGATCTAGGGCTTTTTAGTGCTGTTATATCTGTTGTATTGTTTATAACATCGGAAGTTATTGTTCCTTATTATGGGAAGAGAGATGTGTTATTAAAATCCAAGAGTATAAGACATACAGCAATCGGATTAGGAATCTTATTTATAATAATAGCAATATTTAAGATAATTACTAGCATAAGTTAGAAACTAGATAAATATTAATTTTCGATAATGCGAAAGATTGTTATTTGCGAAATGCTCTAATAGGTAAGATGCTATGAGTACTCAAGTAATAAATGCACCAGTTGTCATAAAATCAGTTATAATAGTTGCTGCTATAATACTTCTCTACTGGTATGATTTATCATTAGTATTTAGCAAAGCTTTAACATTTAGCGCTGGCAATCTTACAAATTATATATTGTTAATACCATTACTAATACTATTCGTATTATATAGGAAAAGATACGTTTTGGTTGCATTATCGTCAATAACAAGTAGAAAAAATCTCAAGCTAGAGATATTGATAGGAATTACTTTATGTGCATTAGCTATATTTATCTATATTATAGGTTCATCTACATTATACGCTGCTGAGTATCATATGTATTCACTTCCGTTATTTGTAGCTGGTTCAACAACTTTATTGTTTAATTTGAAAGTTCTTAGACAATTATTTTTCGTGCTTATTATCTTAATATACTTGCAACCTCCTCCAGGAGAATTGGTCACTGATCTAGCTGCGGATCTTTCATGGATCTCTGCTTCTATGACTGAATCATTCCTTAGCACTTTTGGAATGCCAATATCATTAGAAACCAGTTATGGTGCTCCAGCGTTAGTAGTAGAAAAAGATGGTTCGAAAATACCATTCTATGTAGGTGAGCCTAGTTCTGGAGTATATTCTATAATAGGATTATCATTATTTGGATTGTTTGTAGCATATCTAGTAAAAGGTGAATTCTGGAAAAGGTTATCTATCTTTGGAATAGGCTTTCCAGTATTCTTTATTTTGAATGTATTCAGAATAATTATAATTCTTGTATTATGGTATAACTATGGTCTTGATGTATCAGAGGCATTTCATGCAGTCTCTGGAATAGTTATGGTATCTATAGGTAGCATAGCATTACTATTATTTAGTGATAAAGTTATGAAGATGAATGTAAGAATAATTAATGTAAGAAAGGCAGTTTGCAATACATGTCATGAATATAAACAGTTAGGGGAGTATTTCTGTTTACTATGCGGTAGGTTTCTTAATGGAGTAACAAAGATTAGCACTAAAGATTATACAAGGATAGCATTTATTGCATTAATATTAATATCTGGAATCTCATTAAAAGAATATACAAGTGCTAATGCTTTATTATCTAATGAAAATAATACCGATAATAATACTATAACTGAGCTTGATATATCAACTATAGAAGGACCCGAAACTACCAAATACTTTTTGCCAAATATAGAAGGATGGGATCTACAATACGCATACAGAGATAAGAGAATAGAAAGTGTTTTGAACCAAGATGCTGCTCTTTCTTATAGATATATAAAGAATGGAACTAATGATATCAATCCTACTATATATGCTGGGATACAGATATCTACTGGAAGACATGCATGGGAATCATCACTTGTAGTCCAACCATCAAGAGTTGGAAGACCCTCCGCAGAAGTTATAGAATTGACTAATATAGAGATAAGCGAAAGTCAGATAGGAAGATTATTCATATATAAAAGACCCGGTTCTAATTTAACAGAAGCTGTTCTTTATTGGTTTGAAAGAGTTCCGTTACGTTTTGGTCAAAACTTTGAGTCTAGGAATGTGCAGATAGTATTATGGAGTTATGCTGATAATTTAGTAAGAAGTGGTTTAATAAATAGTACTACTGATGTTGATGCTATTAGAGAATTATATTTATCGCTTGCTAGGCCGATAGATAAGCATTGGTCAACTACATTTGTATCATTAGTTCAAGAAAGAATAAGTGAAACTCTAATATCTTACTCTCCTTTAGTAGCATTTATGATCTCGATACCAGCATTGGCATTCACATTAAATACTTATAATACTACAAAAAAGGCTAATCACATGATATATAGATTATACAGTAGATTAGCGAGCGATGATAAGATGCTTATAGATGCAGTTAGAGCAGCAAAACCACCAACTACTGAAAACATATTAAGAGAGTATATCAGAATTAGTGGTAAAAACATATCATATAAAGAAATTTTAGATAAACTTATGTTAGCAAGCGATAACGATCTTTTAAATAAAGATGTAATAAACATTGACGATGAACCTAGATTTGTATGGAAAGTAATAGAATATAATAATGATAATAATAGGAGTAATATACTAGAGTAACATGATTGTTTTAACTATCTTGATCTTATTAGTATCAGGTATTATATTAGATGAATTACCAGATGAATTCACAGAAACGTTAAAGAACATTAGAAATGCCGAAAGTAATGGTGCTGATGTAAAAGATCTAGTTGAGAAATACAATAGAGCTTTATCTATATTGAATGAGATTAATAGCAATGAATTCGTATCTTGTCCATCTTATGATATTTGCATGGAAGAGATTAATAATATACTGGAAGAGATTAATAATGTTAATTTGCCTAGTAAACAAGCAACTGATCTCTCTATATTTATATATGCAATAATAGCAGCAATAATAGCATCTTTCGCATTGACCTTATCATACAAGATGCTTGTATACTATAGGACAAGAAACTTTATGATGAAAAGAATTAGGATAAAAGAAGATGAGTAATATAAATCTCTATGATATAGTAAGTTCACGCTTGTTTATAGTATCATTAATAATCTTTCTATCAATAGCTATTAGTATCTCATATGTATACACTAGCACAGATATTAATGAACCAATTTTAAGATTAACTACATTTGGTCAAAATATGAGTATAGCAGATTACTATCCTTCAGAGAGTCCATTTATAAGAGTTGGTGAAGAGGTAAACTGGAATGTTCAGATATACAATAAAATGGGTAAGAGCGAACTTGTACAATTGCGATTTGGAATAGCTAATGCGACTAATAAGCAAGTTTTATACGAAGAGATACAACTAATAGCGAACAATTCTACATATCTACTTCCGCTTAAATGGCACATTAAAGCTGCAGATATAGAAACTCGAGATAATAATACGTATAGTATGATAAAGCAGATTGTTATAAATAATAATGAGGTGAATGTAAATATAATGAATACAAATGGTACTGACTTTAGAGCTGTAATAGAATTATTAAGATATAATGAGAACACAAATAAATTTGAATATGGTGATAAGGTAAGATGGAACGAGATCTGGTTCAGAATAGAATAGAGATTGAGAAATTAAAAGAGTATATATTAACTCTAATATCTGAGCAGAAATGCTCTACTGTAAAAGAGTTGGTAAAGAAATCCAAACTTGACATAAATACAATAAGAACTATACTTGCTGAATTGGAAGCAGAAAACAAGATAGAATTGTATGATGATTACTCATTATTAGATTATTTGAGTAGCATTAAATCAGTCCCATTTTGGACAGTATTAAGTACAATTCTAATAACATTAGCATCAATATATCTGATTCCAACCGAATCTTCATTTTCATTAGTACGCTCAATCATTGGTAGCATATTCATATTTCTGCCATCTTATTCTATAATTAGTGCGTTATTTATTAGAAAAGCTAATAGTTTAACAATAATAGTGCTTGGGTTAGGTTTGAGTTTAATATTAATTCCATTAGAAGTATTATTACTTGATAGTTTTGATAGTATAAATCTAAACTCGATGATAATGCTATCAAGTATAATAAGTATAACAGCAATCAGCATAAGTGTGTATAGAAGTTACAAACGATAAATATGAATGATAGTAGTAAACGTCTAATAAAAAGCTCGTATTTCCTTATTCTAGATCAGATATCTAACTATGGATTAGGTTCATTGTTCTGGCTTATAATTGCAAATATGTTGAGTCCTATAGTATGTATATTGGTTTGATAATAACTAAATGAGAGTATGCATATAACATTTGTTGTTCAACGTTACTATCCGTATATAGGCGGAGTAGAGACGCATGTTAAGATGATATCTGAGATACTTGCAAAGCATGGTTATGTCGTTAAGGTATTTACTACAGATCCATCTAATAAGTTAGAAAAGGAAGATGTTATAAATGATGTATACATTAGAAGGTTTAGATCATTTGCCCCAAAAGAAGCATATTACATACCTACTTTAGAGTTTTATAATGCAATAAAGAATCATTCTACAGATATAGTTCATGCACATACCATACAAGCATTTCCTTTACTTTATGCAGCATTAGCCAAAAATGATAGATGGAGATTTGTAATAACACCACATTATCATGGGCCAGCTACATTAGTAAGAAGTATATTATTCGCTTTATACACACCTTTGATAAAACATGCTATCAAAAAAGCCGATAAAATCATAAGTGTATCTAATTATGAACAAAGGGTGCTTATATCTAAGTTTGGTGTAGAAACAAACAAGATTGTGTATATACCAAATGGATTGAATCTAGAAGAGTTGACTAGATACAAGAGAAGTAAGAATGATGATACCTTTAATATCTTATTCGTAGGAAGATTTGAAAAATACAAGAATGCTCATAATTTAATATTATCTATGAGATTGATAGAGAAGCATATACCTAATTATAAATTGACTTTAATAGGAGATGGCTCTTATAGAGAATATATAATGCATCTAATTAAGAGATTAAACTTGGAATCTCGTATAATTATTAAGAATAGACTTTCTAGAGAAGAGTTGTTGTTAGAATATAGTAAGTCAGATGTATTCATACTTCCATCGTTGCATGAAGCATATGGTATAGCAGCTATAGAGGCTATAGTTATGGGCATTCCTACTATAGTTGCAAAAGCAACTGCTCTTAATGATCTAGTTGAGAACGGTTCTGCAATAGGCATAGATCTACCAATAACACCAGAGAAGATAGCAGAGAAGATATTACAAGTATACTCTAATCCAGAGAAACCTAAAAGAATGAAAGATATACTAACATGGGATGAAGTTGTAGAAAGGCTTATCTACTTATATGAAGAATTGGTAAAATATCAACGAATATGAAAGGTTATATAGAACTTTTAAGGATTATAGGAATTCCTAATATAATAGAAGGCAGTTATAACTATAATGATAGTCTTAAAGAATTATCTAGACAAAACAAGATCGAGATGTTTTATAACAAGAGATGTAATAGAAGTATGGTAAAAGAGGAGCAGAAGTATAAAATGATAATAGATACGGTTTGTGAGTTTGCTGAACTATTTAATAATACAGTCGATTATGCTATATTCAAGACATTAAAACCATTTCCTTACATACCATCTGATATAGACATTCTAGTAAGGAGAAGGGATATAGAAAAGATCAATAAGTTGCTTTACAATAAAAGATATACATTATTAGAGAAGAACAAGTTCTGTATAAGCATAAGAAGAGATGTAACAATAGATTTGTATATAGAACCTTCTGTATCTAATATAGCCTATCTCAGAACAGATCTATTATTAGAGAATATAAGAGATATAGAATATAATGGTATAAATGTAACATTTCTAAAACCAGAGGCTGAGATTGTAGGTATAATAAGTCATAGTTACTTTAAAGAACAGATGGTTACTCTCAATGATTATTATGCATTGGTTTTATTAGCAGAAATGGCTAATATTGATGATATAATAAAGTTAGCAGATGATGCTAATATAAACAAACTATTAACAATATATGTATCGATATGTAAAACTATAACTAATGAAGCATTTGGAGAACTAGATCTAAAGATCAACTTACTTGCAGATAAATTAGGCTATACGATGATTAATATAGACTCTATGCCTTATAAATTCCAGATCAAAAATGTCATGCTAGATCTTTTTGCAAAATTGAGAAACGATGGTTATAGTACAAGCGAATTGTTAAAAGCTTTTACACACACACTTCATCCATCGCAGATATTAAAAGTAATAGATCATATTAGAAGGGATACATATTGAAGATAGCAATACTTCATGATAACCTAAACCTATGTGGTGGAGCAGAGAAACTTGCCTTAGTTACAATGAACGCTTTAAGAGATTCTCATATAACGCTAGTAACATCAACAAAACCAGATATAGATAGAATAAAGATGTTAACCAATGAGGATGTAAAAATAGACGATATAATATATACTCCATTATCATTTATTCCAAAAACCTATAGATCTATAGCTGTAGTGCTCAAAAAACTAGATGATAGATTTGATCTTGTATTCAATACTAATGGTGATACAATTCCTTTTATACATGATGATATAACTTATATCCATTATCCTCTACCATTAAAACTTTATGCTAACAATAATGCATGGGAGTATAATGGAATCTTATGGGATATTTATTATGCTCCAGTAAGGATAATGCATCGTTTGTTAGCAAAAAGAACTAATGATAATATAATACTAACAAATAGTAATTTTACAAGAGGAAAGATAAGGGAAGTATTAGGAAGAGATTCTATAGTTGTATATCCTCCAGTTGATACATCAATATATAAACAAGCCTTAATGTATAAATACGAATTAGCAGATAATACGGATCAAATACTAGTAATATCACGTTTTACGCCAGATAAAAATCTCATACTTATACCAGAACTTGCAAAGAGGCTTAAGGCTAGATTTGTTATAATCGGAACAAAAGGTTATGGAGCAGATAATATAATAATGACAATTAAGAGAAGGGCTGAGGAATTAGGTGTTAGTGATAAAATAATATTGATCCCAAATGCAACTAATGAGATCAAATTTAGAGAGTTATGCAGATCAAAAGTATATCTACATCTAAAGAGATACGAACATTTTGGAATATCAATAGTTGAAGCTTTAGCAGCTGGTTGTTCTGCAGTAACATATAATGCAGGAGGACCTAAAGAGTTCGTGCCAGATGAATATAGATATAATAGTATTGAAGAGGTTGTAGATAAATTGGATTATGCACTTGCTAAATGGGATATCAAAGAAGCAGAAAGGTCTGCTTCTATAGCATCCAGATTCGATAGAACTATATATGAAAATAAGATTAAAGAGATAGTTAGAACTATAAATATTAAAAATGTCTAAAATATTATTCATAGCAAAAGGTTTACATCCTCCATGGGCTACAGGAGAAGCATCATATGCTAGAGGAGTCCTTAGATCGTTATTAATTAACAATGATGTAAAATTGATCTCGACTGTAGATATGCATAGGATTCCAAGAGCAGATAAAGAAGATATAGAGAATTTTAAAGATATATTAAAAGTTACAGATGGTGAATATATAGAGATTGATCATAATGTGTTTGTACAAGATCCTCTTAGATTTATAAGCAATGACACTAACTATGAAGAGATACATCTAATATATCCTAATCTATTACCAAATAAACTGTATAGTATTACAAAATATGTGACAAAATATGTTTATGTTCCACCACCATCATTTGCTAGAGGTTTGCTTACTAGCATGGTTTACCATTTAGAATCATTACGAAATCCAAATCTAAAGATAGCATTTACATCAAATAACTCAGCACAACAATACAGATTCACTAGAAAAAATATGCTTATCATACCTCCAACTATAGATACGGAAATGTTCAGAAGGTATAATGTTAATAATGATATCATAGACATATTATCAAAAGCTAATTATAGATATGGCATAGATAACATAAGAGATGCTAAAGAGATCATACTATATATGGGCTGGTTAGTCTATGAGAGGATGCCATATGATATAGTTTTAGATGCATTCAAGAGATTGCTTCTAGAGCATAGTAATGCATTATTACTCATAATAGGTCGAGAGAGTGAAAAGTTTTATAATGAAGAAGGGAATGCTAATGCAATAATAAGAGAAGCTAAACGCTTAGGTATAGAGAATAACATATCTGTAGTATTGAAAGAGTTGAATGAGAGAGAAAAAGTGCAGATTCTTAATGCATCCAATGCATTGTTTTTACCATTATTAAATAAGCGGTTTAATCCACCAATAGTAGATCCACCAATAATATTACTAGAATCTATGGCTTGTGAATTACCAGTTATAACATCCAATGTGCTTAGTATAAGCGATGTATTAAATGCTAATTTTAATGATCTATTAATTGATAAACTTACAAAAGATGAATTGTATAGCAGATTCAAATTTGTATTAGAATCTGATATTGGTAAAGAACTTAGAAACATTATTGAGAAAAGGTTTTCTATATCTAGTGTAGCAAAGTTATTTAATTGAGATGAAAATAACGGTAATCTTCTTTGGACCCGATGGCTCTGGTAAAACTACTCAAGCAGATCTATTAGTGAAATATCTAAGAGGAAAAGGAGTAAAGGTTAGAAAAGTATGGTTCAGATCATTACATACACTAGCATTTCTTTTATCATGGTTATTTGCAAAGTTGTTAGGCATTAAAATAACTGACTTTAGGATGAGGTATAGATGCAAAAAATGGTTCAAAAAGATATGGTTGCCTATAGAATTTATCAGTATTATACCATTGATAATAATTAAAGCATACATTCCATCAAAGTTAGGATATAGTATAGTTGCAGAGAGGTTCATAATAGACTGGATAGTAATGATGGCATATCTATTTAGAGATAATAGTATATTAGATAGCAGATATGCTAAATTCTTATTAAAGTTCATACCACATGATGCTATATTAATATACATAGATGCGGATTACGATACTATAATTAGTAGAAGGAAGGATGATGCAGATTCATTAGAATTCATAAATGCTCAACGTGAATTATATAATATATTTGCAAAACAGTTTAATGCATATATAATAGACACTAGCAAGTATGATATAGATAAAACATCATATCTTATCAGATCTTATGCTTCGAAAGAAATAAATTGAATCATAAAATAAGTTATTCTGTGAAATATATAATACTATCATTGTTACTAATTCCTATATATGCATATGCTCAAGATACAACTATAAATTATAATGGCTATGAGTTTGTATTATCATCATCTTTATCTAATGGTGATATAGTATCTATGGAATTAAAACCAGAGCTCACAAGTCTTATAATAAATGTAGATATGGATGATGATGGTATACTAGAGATAAGCATACCTAGAGAGATGCTTGATTCTAAGAAAAGGTTAGGAATGTCTAGTGAAGATAATGAGTTTATAGTATTAATAGATGGAGACTATGCTATATTTGAAGAGATAGGTAACGATGAAATAAATAGAACATTATCAATAAAAGTTCCAAGTAATGCAGAGATGATCGAGATTATAGGAACTAATGCTATACCTGAGTTTCCATTAGCTATTATAGTATTAGTATCTTCAATAACATTATTTCTAGTAGTTAGATCTATTTATGGTGGTAAAAATGTCATTAGTTAAGAAAGGTTCTATATTGATTTTATTATTATTGTCTATTATTGTAGTTAATCAATTTCCTATTAAAACATATGCTCAAGAAGTTAGTATAGATTTAAGAGATAAAAAGATACATTTTATTACTCCTTCTGTAAAAATTGTATTTGATATCAACTCTAAAGGTAGGATAACTGAATTAGCAAATCAAATAACGGGACAAGAATTAGAGATCGTTAGACCGTATAATCTATTCCTTATAGACGGAGAGGATTACGATCTATCATCCTCTAGTGCTAAATCTTTTGCATATAATATTATAAATGATACATTATTCATGGACTGGACCTTCGATGGTGTTAATGTAACTGCAAAATTCGAGTATGACAGTAATACTAAAGGCATAGCGGCATGGCTAGATATAGATAATAATAACTCTACTTTAGTAATAAAGGAAGTAGCATTCCCATACATTGGAGGAATTGATAAGATTAGTGGCAGTAAACCAGATATAATTGCAGTCCCAGATGGTTTAGGCTATAGTATAACAAATGTATTAGAAAAGTTGAAATCTGGAGTTACTAGTATTAGTCATAAATATCCTGGAGGTTTAAGCATGCAATTCTTTACTCTTTACCAAGAGAATATTGGAGGATTCTATTTTGCAGCTCATGATCCTAGATCTATGGTCAAAGGTATATTTCTTAGTGGCAAAACATTTGATGTGGATGCTGTCAAGTTGACATGGGAGCATTTTCCATTTCTATTGGATAATGAGAACGATCTAAGATTATTATACCCAGTTATAATAAGTGCGTATAAAGGGAATTGGGAAGACGCAGCTGAACTTTATAGAGAATGGGCATTGAAACAGAGATGGGTAAAAGGATTAATTGAAAATAGAGATGGCATTCCATCATGGCTAAAAGAGTTAGAACTGATATGGAAGGTTTCATCATATAATACAGATAATAATGGTACAGTAACGTTAAGAGGTATAACCGCAGATCAGTTCCCAGAATATACTGATATCCTATTAGATAAATTATCAGTAATTGGGTTGAATAATACTAATATATTGATAGAATGGTGGGGTTGGAATCAATATGGTTTTGATAATGGTTATCCAGAATATTTCCCTCCTAGAGATGGAGAAGCATTAAAGGATGCTATAGATTATGCTCATAGCAAGGGTCTAAAAGTTATGCTATACTTTAATGGCTACATAGTTGATATTGATACACAAACATTCAAAGAAAATAAAAAATATATGGTAGTAAATGAGCATGGTGAATATCATCTATCAACTCTATTTAATGGAAGAACATTTGCAGTTCCAAATCCTAGGTATGAATGGTGGAAAGATACATTAACTGAACTGGCTATGAAAGCAGTTAAAGATTATGATATAGATGCTATGTATCTAGATCAGATGCTGACTGCACCAGCTAGGATAGATTACAACTATACTATAGATGGCAAAGTAATAGTTGGAGGTTATGGATGGTCTGCTGCAGAATCAAAGATATTGAAATCTATAAAAGAAAATACTAAACCATATAAAGATATCATACTTGCTACCGAAAGAGCTAATGAAGTATATATTCCATACATTGATATATTCTGGACTGGCGGGCAATATACATCCATGCTTAGAAATTTGTTATTAGAGGCAGTTCCTCTATTTACATATGTCTATCATGGTTATACATTTGAAAGTGTAAGAAGCGACTATATTCTTGCGGTAGATAAAGATCTTTATAACTGGGCAGTATCTAATGCGATAGTAACTGGAACTATACCTGGAGGAGTAGTACCAACCATACGACAACTTGATAATATTGATGATGAATCTCTACTTGTATTAAAGCAAGCTATAAATCTTAAAAGAGTAATTCCAGAACTGCTTTACTACAAAGCTATAAAACCTCCTTTATTAACTACAAATGATTATGTATTTACTAGTGAAAGATTCCTTAAGGACTTTAATCTTTCTATGACTGACGATGCTGTAGTTATAGGTTCGTTTATCAATACAAACGAGATATTACTTGTATCTAATAGAACTCCACAAGAACAGAGTGTAACTATAAACGATCTTGATATAATACAATCTATATACTCGCTTTTAGAAGATTCCTCTAAAGAGTATAAAGTTAGTAATGATGGAATAGAGATTGTTCTAAAACCGTATGAGGTTATATATATAACGAAATAGATGTCGTTCATAACTTTTCTTATATCAAGTAGTGTAATAGTAGCTGCAACAGTAATAGTTATTCTATTATTAACTTTCAGAGATCTAAGGAATAGACTAGTTACATTTACTATATCTGTCGATCCGAATATATTAGTACTTATACATATATCAATTCTAACAGCGTTTATAATAACATCTATATTATCATTTCAATATGAGCATAGAAGTATCTTTTATTTCGTTTTCCAAACAGCCTTGTTTGGTAGTGGTATACTTATACTACTTACTAAACGTTATACACACACTAATAATTTAATGATATTAACAATATTAATTATAGTAGTATTAAATATATTAACTACTAGAGGTAATAACGATTTCTTGCCATTAGGAGCTGATGAACCGAGAGATATATTGGTGGCAAACAATATAATTGTAAATGAAGATATAGAAAAAGCTAGAGATGTGTTAAGGGCATTCAGCACATATTATCTGTTAATACCAGCATTACCTATAGATATAAGTGTATTAGCCCTAATAACAGGAATACAAACATTCAAATTGTTATTTATAATTGGCATAGCTGCTGCACTTACGTTTGTATTTAGCATGTATATTGCTTTGCAAAGATTAACAAACAATAGCATAATTCCTTGGATCAGTATATTTATAATATTATCAACACCGAGATTAACATTCATTGAGATTATCCCGCAAACTTTATCATTAGCACTAATAGCCGTTACAACGTTATTGCTTATCAATTATATCAAGAATCGACGTATTACTGTAGTTGACATAAGCCTATTTGCATTATTATTATTTGGTAGTGTTATATACCATGTAGTAGGTCCAGTTATACTAATTACTTTATCTATGATAACTATAGCATTAACAGTATTATTAATCCGTTCAAATACAATAAGTAGAAAGATTACTGCTTTATCTATGATAGCTATAATAATACCATTAGCACACTGGGTATATAACGAGGCTGCTTTAGCATCTATAGGAATTAGTGGTAGTATATTCCTCAAAACGTTCAGCGTTGAAACTACAGATGTTCAGTTATGGGCACCTTACTTAGGAGAAGAATTCGATATATATGGCATATCCTGGGGGGTACCATATGGTATATCATTTGCTTATGCAGTAGTATATATTATACATTACTTTAGACGCTATAATCACCTCATTGGTTTAGAATATTATATTGCATTTCTAGCATCATTAGTAGGTATATCATTACCATTCATAGCATTTATAAGTTTTATATCGTCTCCACAAGCTGGTGTAGAACGATATATAACAACTGCAGCCTATTTTGTATTAGTAATCTCATCTAGTATTTGTATAGGATTCTTGATAAAACATTCAAGGAACTACATAGCAATTGGCTTAATTGCATTGCTGATGATTAATATTTACATAGGCTCGCAATCACCAGAGTTTGCTCCATTAGAAAATAGAACATTTGAGGCTCTAAGATATTCTAAAGATTCTATACAGATAGAGGATTTAGCATATGCATTTAAAGATAGAAGTTTCATATACAGTGATAACGATGTACTTCCATTTGATAGGCTAAAATCATCTGAGTTGAAGTTTGGATATACAATCAGCTATAAAGTTATTAGAACGGTTATTCAGAACTTTACTGATGGTAGACTAGATACATTCAAAGTAATAAGAGCTCCAGAAAATATATTCATAATAAAATCTGAAAGATTTAGTGATGATATACCATTATATCCAGAAGTAAATCTTGTAAGTTCTGGAGGAAGATATTATATATTTATAATTGAAAGGGGTTAGTACTAAAGTATTATGATAAATCTTAATAAAATATAGAGATACATCTAATAGGTCATCATAAACGTAGAATATTTATCACGAACAAGATTTGTAGAGAACTATCTAGATGCGGTAGACACGAGTGCTCGTGACGTACTAATGCATAGACTTGTAAATACATATAAACGCTATCTAATGTCAAATTAATATTTTAAACAAGAAACATATACATTGGACGATCAAGACAATAAATAAGTATATAAGATGGTAAAGAAGTATAGAATAGCATTTATAACTCCAGAATTTCTTCCAGTAAGAGGAGGAGTATCGGTATACTCATTAAACTTAATTAAGCATCTATTAAATGATAACGAAGTGCATGTTATAACTACAATTAGAGGTAAAGAACCAGAAAAGGATCTCGAATATATAAACAATAGCTCTCTACATATACATAGATTGGTAGAATCTAATGATACATTATTTTCTCATCTAAAATTTCAGTTCAAGATTATGAAAGAATTTGATAAATTGAATAGTAAATACAAGTTTGATTTAATTCATAGCAACTTTCCTTCATCACCAGATCTCTTGTATCTATTATTAAAAAATGCAAAGATACCTGTTATTGCTACTATACATGGAACAATAAATATGCTAAAAGATACAATAATTAAAGCATTAAACAATTCTACAGACAATAGGTTATATCTAGATGCGTCTGAGAAGGCAATACTAAGGTATAATAAATTCCTAAACATAGCAGAGAAATTGTATATAAAACATGTAGATCATTTTATTGCTGTATCGGAATATGCAAAATCTTTATTATCGGTCAACAATGTTAGTGTTGTTCATCATGGCATAGATCCTAATCTATTCAGTTATAAGGAAAATAAGGATGAACATATCTCAATTTTATTCATAAGTAGATTTGCTTTACATAAAGGTATCAGAGTATTATTAGATGCAATACCATTAATTCTTAGAGAGATACCAGATGCCAAAATTATGATAGCTGGTAATACAGATAATAAATATACAATAGATAAGTTGAAAAAGGTCTTGCCTAACAAGAATGCTGAGTACATAGGATTTGTAGAGAATTATACAGATCTACCAATGATATACAAGAAAGCATCTATCTTCATCTCTACATCATTTGAAGATCTTTTAGGATTTAGATTACTAGAGGCCATGAGTTGTGGAGTTCCAGTTATTGCTACTGATATAGGAGGTGTTCCAGAGGTTATAAGAGACGGTTTTAATGGGTTTCTGTTTAAGCCCAATGACCATAAAACATTAGCCGAGTATATATCATTGCTTACAAACGACTATAGGTTAAGAAATAAACTTCGTAAAAATGCTAGAGATACAATTGAGCAAAGATTTACCGCTAAAAGAATGTCAGATGATACCACAAAAATATATGATGAGGTAATAAATAACATTGTCGTTAAACTCTGAGCATACATTTCTAGCAACAAATATCAAGGTCTTTGCTAATCTAACAGTGAACATGCATACGGCATATTTCGCTATGAATGTTAATATATAAAAAAATGAAGAATATATTCGTTATTAAGATCTGCTTCTAATATGTACCATTAATGCAATAACTATTATGTTCCTATTACTCCATATATTTCAGTATTTAATATTCTTATATCTATTGCTTGGCCATTATCGGCTAATGCTTGTGCTGTAAATTTTATATTACTATCTGTATTTTTAGGTGCTGTAATCTCTTTCCTTACTTCATATACATAATCGCCTACTGCCATTGGTATCCTTATAGTTTCTGTATCTTGTTCTATATCATCAACTTTTAATCTCAAATTAAGTTCTGTATTTGTAGATGGTATTGTATTTACTCTAATTAAAAATCTTCCTACTATCTCATATTTGCCAAAATAAGTTTGTCCAGTTGATGTAGTATATATACTAGCTTCAGTAGTTCCACTTAAAGAGATAAATGTATTATCAAACTCTGTTTTTATCTTAACTCTTTCAAATGCATCGCTTCGCAAATCGCCTACAAAGTTATGTGGTAATCTTGCATTTGCACCAGAACCATATACTCCAAAGCCTCTATGGTTTAATATATGAATATCATTATTTATGACATTATTTAATGCGTCTGCATAATATAGATATATGGTAGTTGCAGCATCGTCTATTCTCAAGTTTTCTATATTAAATCCATTAAACCAATGCTTACCAACACTTGAACGATTTTGTTTAAAGATAATACATGTATTATCTACACCAGTATCTATTCTACCATTTATAATACTCATTTTTTGGTTAGTTATTGTTCCTACATTAATTAAAGGTGACATTGCAGTTTGGTAAGAACCAGAAGAATATTCCTCAAGGTGTGCATTAATTGCAGTTATATTGCCAACACTACCATTGAAATAGAACATACCAGATGTATTAATATCTCTTCTGCCTATCTGAAAACCATGTGGATTCAATAACAATATATCAAAACATGTTTCAAACCAAAACATTGTATTCCCTATCTTCCTTGCTTGTGGATTTATCATTGTTAAATGATCTACATTTATCTTATATGCTATATCAAACCCAGCAACCATAGTATCTATTGTTGTCATTTGTTCAGCTCCTTGTCCTTCTAAGAACAAACCTATACTATTTGGAACCGATTCAGAATTGGTGACTTGTAACTGATCTGTGTTTATATCTACAAATTTGCCTCCTATCCACACTTTTTCTAACTTAACACTGTTTAGATCAAGTGTATGTAATCCATGCCCTACTCCTACATTACCTCTATTAACTATCGTTAAACCTCTAATCTCTAAATAACCATAATCCTGTCCAGACATGCTTGCTGTCTTAAATTCTAACACATAATCATCTATAAAACCTTCAATTATTGTATTTCTTTCACCAGCTCCTTCGATGATAACTCTACTATTTTCTTCCATTAATACTGATACTTTTGATGTAAGATTATAATGCCCTGGTAAGATTTCTACTACTGCTTTGTTTACTGGGTCATGCTCAGTTCCAGCAACTTGTGATGCAAATGATAACGCTTCTGCAAAACCTTCTGTTGTTGTATTTGGTATCCATGGTCCAAATTCTGCATTTGCTATACTTTTCCCAATTCTGATACTACTATCATAACCAATTCTTTTAACATGATATTTAGCAATTGCCTCATAAGGTTTTATAACTTCTATTCCATTAGCATCTGATGCATACATATTACCAATTACTATTACTGAATCTTTATCTATTCCATTTCCAGCAATGTTTATTAACGTTCTAGGAGTTGATTGATTTGGCAATGAACCAATTTTAATATGTGGCAAGAATAGATATAATCTTTTATTAGTATTCTCATCTATATGAATAGCAGCAATATCACTATGTAAATAACCATTATACCATAACATGAAATTATTTGGCATAACATCAGTATCTAATGTTATTGGATTAGTATCTGCTATCCAAATTCCATAGCCTTCTTTGCCATTTAGTGTATCTGACTCTGCTTCCATCCATGCATTATGTATTTCTAAATACTGTGGGACACGTTTTGTAGCTCCATCATAGTAACCAGTTACTAGAATATTTGCCCTATTTGGTCTACTTACCATTTCAACATTCGTCATCTTTACATGATTTGCACCTTCCATTACTAAATCGAATTCATCATTTCCTAATAATCGTGTATTGGATATTGTTATAGTCCCACCATGATTAGCAGCTCTAATTCCTCTAACATTGTCTTGAATATTAGAGTTATGTATTACTGTATCTTCTATCTTCCCATTGTCTATTCCATATAGTGTAGCTTCACGAATTCTCATATTAATTAGTTTTATAGCCCCAGCATCATTTGAACCACTATACTTAAACCCATGCTTAGCCTTGTTATTACAATCTATGTAAAAGTTCTTTAATTGAAATCTCTTAGCATCTAAATTAACAACCTCAAAAACTGCTTCTATTGGGGATGATAAATTAGAGTCAACTTTAATAATACTATTCCAACCAGCACCCTCAATAACAAAATCCATGCCTTGTGTGGTCCCAAATTGAAAACCATTACTTATTCTATACACGCCATTAGGAATAAAAATGTGTTTTGTATTTGTAGTTACTGCATAATCAATAGCTGCTTGTATCGCAGCTGTATCATCAGTTATACCATCTCCTTTTGCGCCAAAATCTTTGATATTTATATATATATATATTGCACGATCTTTTATTACATCAAGACTCTTAAAGGTTTCATTCATCTTATCTTCCTCCATGATATATGTTTATTATTGCATCATTGTTTGGTACTTTACTTTTAACCTGGATCAACAGCCATCTCCAAGGATCATTTAATTTGTATAGTGCCTTCTCGCCAGGTTGTAATGTCTGTTCTTTCAATAGATTATACCAACTGCTATTAGTAGACTCGGTATCAACATCTGGAAAGGCATCTTCTAATGAAGCGTAGATTCTATATAATATTGAGTTATTGTTATCCGTATTATGAAGTAGTAGTAATGATTCATTCAAATTTATCCTATTTATTAATACTGCATTCTGATAACTACTATTAGTACTAATAGTAGTTTTGGAATTATATTTGAAAATTCTCATAAATTAATTATCACAACAATTTATTATAAATATTCTAATTAGCATCTCGTTAATTAGATATATAATTATATACTTACCTGTTCATTCATATATATAGCGATAAAATTGTATCATTACATATTACCGTTTTGATATATTTAAATATACTCTTAAAACGACGAAATATAATATCTGTTTATTAATTATGCTTATATATGCTATAATAATTTAGTTGTTCATAGACGGCGATTATCAATGTTATCTTATTAAAATACCTTTAGTACTACAATAATCTATAGTTCTCTTGTAATCGTTATCTAATATCTCAGCCACATCATCTGGAATTAATATTAGTAGTTTATAATAATTGCTCTTATCTCTATTCTTCTCTATACTCTTAAGTACTGTCTTTACAGTCTTGCTAATTTTGCCTAGTGTAGAGTACAGCTTTGTATCTAGCAGACCTCTCTTCTCTAAGATATTCGTCGTCCTATATGACAGGTCGCTTATGAGATTATTCATTCGTAATAATAATGGACCAGAGATGGTTGGGTTTGAAAGTATAGGTTCGATATCAATTCTGCACAACTTTAGAAAATCGAATACCTTGTTCATAATCAGATTTGGCTCTTTAAGTAATGCTTTATTGTCTATAACTCTAACGTTATCTTCCCCAAAAAGTTTTATAAACATCGCGATCCTCTTAAAGAATAATAGATAGTCTATATTAGGTCTAACTAGATTGTTAATATATTGATTGAAATCATATTTATGATATCTATAATCATAGTAGTAAAATGATATTAATCTATTTCTAGGGCTTCTTATCATAATCAGTATCTTTGCAGATGGGTTAAAATCTTTTATCACAATTATATTATCTTCTTTATCACTATAGATCTGAGATCCATCAACCTTATACTTCTTATCTGCATATTTCTCAAATCTATGCTTATATTCCTCAAAACTTGGAGATGCTCTATCTATCATCTTCTTTAATCTATCCCAGTAAGGATAATTCTTCAAGAAATTACTAGCAAAGTCATCCTGCATAACTAGCGTTCTAGGCTCTTTATCCTCAGTAACATAGATATCTGGATGCTGTGCTAAATAATCACATAATGCAGTAGTCCCACATTTAGGAAAGGCTGGTACGAATAGATTTGGTTTCCAAGAATCTCTCATAATCTAAATTATGTCGTCCAATAATTTATCTCTTATGTCAATAACAAATTACAAAATTTTTTCCATAAGCATCTTATTAGTACTTTAGTTACTCATCTATTTTAGCTAAATAATTACTAAATAATAACAGACATAAGATTTAATAGTACATTAAGTAAATACAGTATGATGTATGTCATATCTAAAAATAATTTGATTAATATTATATATGTGCTTAACTACTTGTGTAATAACACTTTAAGAAAGAAAATGTGGTATAAAATCTTAAATAATGGGGGCGATGAGCAGGTATGAATAATCTTAACATACAAGAGATAATAAGTTACAAACTATTCCAAATATTGTTAGTGATATTTATATTAACATTAATTGATATAGTGAATGTAGACATAAATAGCGGTGATAAGTATCAATATGTAAAGTATAAAATCTGGTTGACATGGTAAAGAGTAGCGAGAGATTAATCAAAAGTTCGTATTTCTTGATATTGGATCAAGCAGCCAATTATGGGCTAGGCTTGCTCTTCTGGCTTATAATAGCAAACATATTAACTACAACAGAGGTTGGGCATATAATGGTGATACTTGCAATAATGAATACAATCTTAGGCTTTTCTGCTTTTGGAGCTCAGACCATGTTATCAAAATATATCTCGGAATTCGTTGCAAACAATAATCTATCAGCTGCAAAATATGTATTGAAAAACGGAGTAAAACTAGGATTAATTGTAAGTCTATCAACAGGTGCTATCCTAGCAATATTCTCTAATAATATAGCAATGGCATATAATGAACCATCGCTAGCTCCATTGATAATACTAGCTGCCATAGCTTTCTTACCATCTCACACAGTTATGCAGAGTTTTATGGGCGCATATAATGGCTTACATAAGATGAAGTATACAGCTATAACAACAACGACATTCCAATCCCTAAAGTTAGTCATAGCAATACTACTAATAGGATTTGGAAGTATGGGAGTCATGGCAGGTTTTACTTTAGGTTCAATTATAGCAATAATCATAGGCTTATCATTATTTCTTAACAAACTGATAAAAGTAAAGAGTGGTGAGGTTGTAAAAGGAATAATCAAGTTCTCTGGTTTCAACTATTTGGCTATAGGATTGAATAGACTAACAACACAAGTAAATTATATATTGTTAGGTGTTAATGGCTTTGATTCAGCCGCATTCTTTGGAATTGCAGCATTAATTGCTGGTGTTGCTGGAGGCTTATCATATCCAATAGCTAGGGCTCTCCTTCCCACAATCTCACATGAATTAAATCAAGGCAAGAAATTTGTTATCATCAATGATGTGCTTAGATTGATGCTCATAGTTAGTGGGTTGGTGTATATAGTATTATTTGTAATGCCAGAAGAGATATTATCTATATTCTCTAAAGATTATACAGTAGCAACCAATACTCTCCAGACATTGGTAATAGCATCTATAATGAGTTCTCTATCTTTATTCATAATATATGTAATCAATGGTATAGGAAAGGCTGACATTGTTGCAAAAACAGCAATGATCTATGCTCCAGTATCTATAATATCTAGTATAATATTTATACCAATTATGGGTATTGAAGGTGCAGCACTAGCCATGCTAATAGGTTCCACAATAAATATAGGTTTATATGTATATCACCTATTTCAGTTTAAAGAGTTATCATTATCAATAAATGCATTAACAAAACCTACAATTGCCATAATTGTAGTAGTTGTAATTGGTCATTTATTGTTCAGTATGCTCAATCTAGATACGATTCTTATGCTAACTATACTAATTGGTTTGTATATAGCCATAATATTTGCTACAAAAACAACTACAATGGCAGAAATAAGATCGTTAATACGAATGATCATTAAAGTAATAAAATAAAGTTTATTATAGCAAGCATGACATCTTTTATACTGCTTATTGACTAGGATATATGCTATCTTTAGCATAAATATAGGTAATACACAACTATTTGAAGCTGTAAATAAGAAATATCTATGAGTTGTTTATGCATAACTTATGCGTAAAGTAGAACCATTAAAGCTTGCAAATAGTGAGCATAGCTATTTTCGGCATACAAGATGGCACGGTAAGAGGATATGTCCGAGATGTAAGTATAGATATCTCTATTATCTTACTGATAGATATAGTTGCAAACGTTGTAGATATAACTTTGGTGAGTTTATTGATACATATCTTGACATGTTAAGGATTTCAGCTAATATAACAGCTCATCTACTCTATCTATTCGCATTAGGAGTCCATGCATATAGAATAAGATTTTATATACCAATAAGCTTATCAACTATAGAAAGAACATATTAGAATATTTAGGCAAGCAATATATGACCTATCATTAGATGAGTTAAAAGAGTTACAATTATCTGAAGAGTTAGAGATCGATGAAGCACTATTTGGAGGTCATAGGAAAGGAAAATGTGGATGGGGAGCCGAAGGCAAGCATATGGTATTTGGTATATATCAAAGAAATGGTAAGGTAATAACGTTTAGCATCTAATAGAAGATATGATACATTAATGTCATTGATAGAAAAGCATACAAAAGAAGGTTCGTTATACTATACAGATGAACATATAGCATATGCATCATTAAAGTTAAGAGGTAAGAATAAACCATATCTCATATATCAGAAGAATATGTTAGAGATGATGCACATATTAATGGCATAGAAGGATTCTGGAACATAAAACCTATGCTTAGATTATCACAAATAGCGTGATAGTATGCGTGATATTTTCTAAAAGTCAAAACTCTCCATAAGGTTATTCATAAGGTTAATCACGTTTTTTACTTAAGTTATTCATAAGTAATATCACGCTATAAGCATAAGGTTATAGATTCCTAATTCCATTGTGTGATTGTAACAGTTAGCCGTATTTTATTATTTGATTATATTATTACCGTATATATATTCCTAGGACTGCTATCAAGATTGATAAATAACTGTTATCCTTAATAATTTCATGGGTTTAGGTGCTGATCTATTATGCCCAGTAGGATTTTGCTGGTTAGGAGAAGCATTTGATGGATTATTCATAGTATTAGATTCGCTTATTCAGATATTAATGCAAGGCATAGAAGCGTGGGGTATCTTATACATGCTTTATTGGATATGGTTAGTAATAAGAGCTATAAGAGAAGGTAACCCAGAACCATTAATTAATCATATACTAACAGTATGGCATGTTATATCAAGTATTGCTAATGCATTCATTAACTTCTTCAAATTGATTAGACCATGGTGAGAGTATGCTATTCAAGAAAAAGAACTCAATAAGGGTATTGATAAGGAATGGTAAGATAATTAAACTTGCTAAAGGCTTTATTGATGGTAAGACTATAGTAGCAGATGGCAAGGTATGGACTTTAGATAAGATAAATCCTTATACTCTAATAGAAGGCATTAAGAAGGATGAGTTAGTAATATTAGATGAGAATAACCATATAGAGTATAGGTTTAAAGATTTGAATATAGAACCAACGCTAACAGATCCTAAAACCCTTAAAGTATTTACTAATAGCATGCTGATAAGAAAATTGTTAGGAATAAAACAAGACCCATTCATTAGCATAATGATATTCTTTATGGGTATGTTTGTATTAATGATATTGCAACAATATATCCCTAGCCTAACTAATCCATAGGTGTTATTATGAAAGAAGATAACCATGGGAGAGTAATACAATAGCAATAAAAGCATTAACTAATCCTAATGATAATGAAGTTTTAAATCTAACAGAATTGAATGCTGGAGAGATTAGCCTATTAGCAAATCTATTAACATTATCAAAAGCTTTGGATAGCGAATTATTGAGAGACATGGCTATAAATTATGCTAGA
Source organism: Candidatus Nitrosocaldaceae archaeon (assembly GCA_026002835.1). The sequence goes on along the minus strand of BPGC01000005.1, from coordinate 8,316 downwards.
CTAAAAAGGAGTAAAGAGAGAAAGGGAGAAAGAGCATTGATAAATGCATTAGGTAGAGGCATGAGTAGGTTAATGCAGAATATACAGATGCAGAGGTATAAAACAATAAGATCTAACATAGATGAAGGTTATGAAGAGTGAGAGATTAGAAGAGTTAAGGAAGCAAGAAAGAGTATTAGCAAGACTAATCAAGAATTGGTATTATAACGATGAATTTAGATTTGTAGTTATCTATGGTACTGGTGGAGTAGGTAAAAGCAGTTATGCTATTCAATCATTAAAACAAGTAGATAAGAATTATAGAGAATGTATAGTCTTTAAGCCTAGCGAGTTTATAGATAAGATTAGATGGCTTAGAGAACATAATAAAAGGATACCAGCATTGATATGGGATGATATTGGTGTATGGATGTATAATTTAGATTTTAACGATCCATTTGTAAAATCTGCAGTTAAATTCTTTAATGTTGCTAGAACTGTAGTAGGTGCAATTATTGGGACTACAATAAGCCTTAGGATGCTAGTAAGTAATTTGAGAGCTATGGATATGCTAACTATAAAATGTGTATATAAGAGAGATGATAAGAGCGTATCATTAGCAAAAGGTTATGTTAGTAGCATGCAAGCAAATTTGATGAGGCTTGTTAAATTAACATTTGAAGACTTGTATCCTAGGTTTATGGAAGATGATGATTATGAATGGTATAGGGATATTAGGAAAAGATATGCAGATGAAGCATTAGCTAAGATGCTGAAAAGTATTAATTAATTTAGAATAGTATATGACGCATAAGCCTGATAAACTCTATTAACATTTAGACCAAGTATAATTGCAGTCAAGGTAAGAAAGTAGGAAAATAATTTATCATTAATATTTCGACTCAACTTTTATAAAGTATATTTAAATTTAACTGTTACTCTTTAATAATTATGAGATGGAAGATAATAAAAAGAGAGGAATAAGATGGAAGATAAAGAGATTTGCAATACTTAGCATAGCAAGCATTCTAGGTATATTTGGATTAGGAAGCAATTTGGCATTTGCTCAAACCTCTAGCACAAACTTTGATATGACACCTATAGTGAGTGTAATTATAGCAGTAATACCAGCGTTCATAGTTATAGCATTGCTAGATAAGCTGTTAGGCAGACTAAAATAGAGGTGATAAAATGAAGGTAAGTGCTGTAGTAGCTGTATCTATAATGTTACTAGTGATATCAATACCATTAGTCTACGCTCTGCCAGCACCTATTAACTTTCAGAGATCTATAACATGGGATGTATTCAATAGCACAACTGCTACAGTATATGAATTGGATAATCCTCAAAAGGCACCATTTGAAGTATTCCTAAATAATAGATTAACATATAATACTACTGGAACAAAAGGAGCTATAATCAAACTACAAGATGCTACTACTGGATCAATGAATGCATTAGAGATCATAGTATATAATACAAAAGCGATAGATATCAATTGGACTGATAAAGCAACTGGTAGCACTACTAAGATAGGAGGCATTGATGGAACTGAATTACAAGAGATACCCAGAGAGATAACGATAACTAATAGTGGCACTTCATTAAGCGTGAGTCTAGCTGATGGAACATTAGTAGTTGAAGACTTTGTATTACCTACAGATTTTAAGATAGTTGCAATAAGTGCATATGGTAATGATGTGCAAGTAGCAGGAGATGGTTATTATACTGTATATATTGGCGGATTAAATCCAGCAGTTAGTGTTAATACTAGCATGAACTCTATAATGCCATTAATAGTAGCAATGGTAAGTCTAGGGATAGTATTAGGACTAGTTACAAAGCTAAGAAATAGAATTTAATACCACATATTTTTATTTAACAGTTACCAATTATAATATATGCTTAAACTGTTAGTCTTAATAATACCATTATTGTTAATCTCGAATGCTTATGCTATTCTTTATTATGATACAAGCGATAATTTGTCTATAAGACTCTATTTAAGAGATGATAGAATAGCATTTGTAGAATTTGTAGAACCAGATAGTGAATTAGTAGGTAAGACCATAAATTATCTTAGTATTTATTTAGAGAAAGATGGTTCTCCAGTAGGAGATGTTTTAATAGGTGTGTTTGATTCAGCATTAAATCTTAAACATGAAATTGGAAGATTAGAGGCTAGCACATTTGACTGGTATTCACAAAGATATGAATTCTATTTTAACAATTATACCATACAAGCAAATGATATGATAGGAATAAAATACACACAAGGAACTAATAGCAATAAAGTAGTAACTTATGAAACTAACGATGTTATAAATAATGCTTATCTAATGTATCATAACGGAACTCAATGGTTCGCAGTTCCTAATAGAGAACTAGGATTATTAGAGATAGGCTATAAATCTCAAAAAGTAGAGTTTAATGAAGCATTAGCATACCAATATATTATTAGTAATTATAATACTACATTAGGCTTAATAAAAGAGAGTGAAACTATAGATAAATACTGGTTATGGACTGATAACTTGTTAGCAAGTAATGTATTAAGAGATTATGATTATCAGATTGCTAGCAATATAACGAATACTATTAGATATTATAACGAGCAATACGATTTAGACTATAGACATCCAATAGGTGCATTATTAGACCAAATAGCATACTTTAATGCAGTAACTAACAAACAAGTTATAGACAATGTATGGTATTCAGATAGTGATGGTATAGAATTAGAATGTAAGTATTATGCTGATATAGCATTCTATAAAGCAATATACTATTATAAAGCCCAAAAATACGATCTAGCATTAAAATGCTATACTCAAGGAAATAATATGTTTGATGGTATAGGGTTTAAAGATAAAGCCTATTATACAGATGGTTACTATACAACTTATAAACTAGCATTATGGAAGTTAGCAAGCGATCTAACTGGATATGGAAATGCTACTGAAGCATTAAAGATTATTCCTTATTTACAAAATAGTAAGACTGGTGGCATATATACCCATTATACTGCAGATCTAAAGCCAGTAGGCTTAACTAATACAGAGACTACAGCATTAATAATAATGGCTTATAATAGTGAACCTAAAGTAATTGAAGATAATGAAGATGATAATACAGTAAAGATCTTAGTATTAGGAACTATATTATCTGCTATTACCGCATTCTTTATAAGGAAGATAACTAGTTAGCAGTAATTCTTAACATATTCATTAAACTTAATTTATCACAAACTATGTGATAATTATTTGATAAAATAGTGCTGATTTCTAGTTAAAATAATTTAATATCAAACAAGGAATGCAAATTATGTATAATAGAATCAATGCTGAGCAAGAACTCAAAGATAGGATTAGCAGTGTTATTCATGGGTATAATAATAGCAACAATGCCATTACAAGCATTTGCTACAAAACCAAGCCATACAGATATACAGAATACAATAAATCTAGTAAAGCCATTGATTAATAGCCTATACAAAGATGGCTATGATGAGACTGGCAGTAGTTATAGAGCTGTATTAGCAGAATATCCATCATTTCCATTCATGGTAGAATATAATACTGGTAAAAGGATAAGAGTAGGAGAAGATACCTATGCTGAATATACTTCATGGAGATCTACAGAAGTTTATGATGTAGTTGAAAGTGGAAGCAGAAATGTAGAATACAAACTAAGATTTAGAACTGGAGAATATGGTATGTTAAGCCATAATATACCAACATTAAAGATACAGATTTACTATGGCAATAGTTATACAAAGATAACAGTAACACATCTAGCATGGAGTAATCATCCTTATGTTAGCTATGCCGATATATACTTTGGAGATAGATATGTAGGAAGGGCTAGCAGTAGCACTGTAGGGAATTCATGGACTATATACATATACAATTATAGTCAACCACATGATGACTTTAGAGCTCATAGATATATAGAGAGACATGGAGCTCAACTAGGTTATTTATGGTATCTAGCAAATGGAGATTCATCAAAGGCTAATGAGATAGCAAACTGGTTAAGTTATAGAGGCTATACATTAAAGAAAGATATCTATGCTCCTATGTTTGGAGAAGGCAGTAACTTTGCTCAAAACTATCTATATGAAAGTGGTAGTAGTGGAGTATATAGAGACTGCTATGACGAACCACCTATGTATGCATTATCATATCAATATCATAGCAAAGTATGCACAATAGGAGTTGATAATTACATAGTTATATCAAGGGAACAAGACTGGCTAGTTCCTACATTATGGGCTATACACTTGCTTAACAAAGGAGTAAACCCAGACCAAGATAGATGGGATGGTAGTTACTGGAGAAGTGCAAGGGATATAGCTAGGATGGTAGAAAGTAAATGGATAGCAGATTATGGAGTAAGATCTCCATATTCATCAACTCATGCAAGTGGTGTAAGAACAGCAGCTTTCTTAGTATTAGAGACAATCCTAGGCTATGGTTATGGAGATAATACAAGTAAGACTTATGCAGATAAAGCTGCTAATGCATTGCTTAATCCACAAGTAAAGAATGGTTATGTATACAGAGAGAATGAAGATGGTTCAACCTCAACATTATACAGACCACAATATAAAGGTGGATTCTATACAGCATGGAATGGATATAATTATGTAGCAAAGAAATCCATTTTGCAACAAATAGCAGATATGTTCAATCAACCAGATGAACATGCTGATATAAAACCAACAAATACAGAGACCTCAATAACTATAGCACAAGCATTAAGAGTATATGACTGCTATGTATATGGCTATAACTGTAGTTATACACCATAATCAACCAAACGATTTTTTTATTATATCAGATTTCTTAATAATACCACTAATTATCAATCCTCTAACTTCATCTAAACTATAAGCATAACCTATATGCAAGCATTCTTTTGATTCGCAAAACTCGCATATTAATTCAGAGTCTTTTATTCTAACTACTATCAACTTCTCTTTTAACCTATCATATAGATGAATCTCATTTGCTTCAAATCCTATTAATTGTATAGGAGGCAATACTCTCTTTGCTTCCTCAAAAGTATCTAATAACATACTTACAAATATATCAGTAGTTATTTTTGGATTTAATTTACGAACTCTATCTCTAGCCTCTATAAACCTCTCATAAGTATCCTTACGCATAGTTAAAGCTGCTTGACCTGCTTTTACCATATAGTAACTGTTACTATGCAATTACTTAAATGTAACTGTTACATAGACATAATACGGACAGTTATCTTTATATAGCAATTAACTGTTACTATATATGGGTGAGGACAGTTAATGCCTAAACCAAATCAAAAGTCAATAACGGTGAATAGAGAATTTTGGATTAGATTAGATAGTAAAAGGAAGGAGTTAGGCAAATCGTCTATCCCTTCATTATTAGAGTATCTACTAGAACAAGTGGAAACTAGAGGTGTAATCCAAGATGATGAAGAGTAGTTATATGCGTTTAAATGGTAAAAGAGTAGATCATAAAGATAGAATAGATACAATTCTAAAATTATTAAAAGATAAACCTTTAACTCCTACAGAGTTAGCACAAGCATTAGGCTTAACTAGAGAGCATTTATCTAGGCGATATCTATATCCTTTGGTTAAAGATGGTAAAGTTGAGAAGATAGAAGGGACTAACAAGTATAAACTTGTTAATCAGAATTATGATGCTAGAAAAGCAGCACTAATAATAACTTCAGAAGATGAGTTTTATAACTGCGAAACTATACAGAGATGGTTAAAGCATGCCAATAAAGTTAAGCATGAGATGAGAGCAATTTCTACATTTAGAAGATTATGTTTAGGAGAAATAACTAGCGAATTCAAGATTAACCCAGATAGATGGATGCACCCAGAGACCACAGAACAAGTAGTAGATATTTTACTTAGACATTTTAACAAAGTTAAATTACCATCGTATATAAGGTCATGTATCAGACGTTTTATTAAATTTGGTTTAGGCTTACCATTAGGCAAAGATGAAGCTTTAGAGTTAGGAATTACTGGAGCAAAAGATAGCATAGGTAATTATGCAGATGTATCTTTTACTAAAGAGCAGTATGAAAGAGCCAAACAAATACTTAAGAATGAGCCTAAGATAGTTAGGTTAAAGTTTTGGGTAAAGTTTTGGACTTTTGCAAGACCCTCAACTATTTATACAATTGAACTAGATAATATTGAGTTTTATGATAGGAAAGTTACTTATATAGAATTACCAAATGGTAGAAAGATAACAGATAACCAGATTATAGAATTATTAAAAGATAGATATGGGATTAAAGAGAAGATAGAAAGAGCATGTAGATTAAAAGTATTTGAGTTTAAAACTCAACGATGGTATCAAAAGAGAATTTATGATGATGAAGTAGTTAGAGAGTTAGAGGATTATGTTAATGACAGAAGATCTAAAGGTTATAGATATCTATTCTATGATGATAATAAAAATTTTGAATTCGAAACCTATGATAGATTAGTAAAATATCTTAGAGTAAAAGACGGTAATATATTCAAAGAGATATTTAAGAAGATAGGATGTAGAGAAAGAGCATTTTATGAAGATACTAATTATGCATTTAGGCATATAGGTGTTCAACATTGGCTACAAGCAACTAACTATGATTATGATTTTGTAGCAGAGATGGGATGGGAAGATATCAATACTCTCAGACAATGGTATGGTAAGATGAGTAAAGAGCATTTTGATAAAACTGTAGAAAAGGTGTTATTCTCATGAATGGATATAATTATCCAAATAAAGGGATCTTTTATTTATCTAAAGAAGATTTTATCAAGTTATGTAAGCATTTTGATGTATATAGTATTGATGAATTAAGAGAGAAACTGAATAAAGATGATATAGATACTAATAATAACAAGTGTGTTTATGGTTATTATAAACCGTATAAGAATGATAAAGGTTTATGGGAGAAAGATTACTCATGTCCAGTTAGGACTAATCTTCCAAATATTGATATTAAGACATTAAAACAATATTGTAATAATTGCGAGAGAGTAATTAAACTTAAAGCTAAACCTATAACAATTGAGAATAGAGTAGAATCTAACAAGTATAGGAAATTAACAGATGCAGAATGGGATGAAGTCTATTCTTATCTAATTGATAGATATGATTGTAAATGCTATCTATGTGGAACTTGGCTAGTAGAATGGAGCGATGCTAGAAAGCATTGCTGGGATAAGCATCCTGACGAAACTAAACAAGCAATGAAAAAGGTGTTAAATGATGCCAAGGTTTAGAGTAGCTAGAAATATAGATAAAGATTACATTTGTTTAAATTGTAAAATAGGTAAGCATGATAAATGTAAGCAGATAGTATCAGTAAGATATCAAACTCCTTTTGGCACAAAGACTAGGAATAAGGAATGTAAATGCTTATGCCAAGAATATGATTATCAAACTATTGAAGCGATAGTTAGTAAAGATAGGTATAGAGTAGAATGTAGTAGATGCAAATTTAAGAAGATAGTAAAAGATTATGAGGCTGCTAGAATAGAATTCAATGCCCATTTTGAGAAAACTAACCATTCAGAAGTAGTTTTAAAGGTAGATGATTATGAAGGATAAAGATATTACAAAGTATATAGATGAAATTAGAATAGGCTTAGCACAAGAATTAGCTGCTAAAATATCTAATAAAGAACTCAATAGAGAGTTATTAGCAGATACATTTGCTACAATATTAGCAAGTAAAATACTATTAGATCATATAGAGAAAGAGATAACATGGAATGAGATAGAATTAGCAAAAGAGAATGTTATCAAATTGCAACATTACATTACCGATCTTTTAGCATTGCTAGATAAAGGTGCTAATAATGGGTGCTAAGATAATAGAGTTAAGATATATTAGATACAAGTTAGTAAAGAACCCTTATTGTAACAATTGCAATACTAATCTTTTAAGACATGCTTATCTAGTTAGCAAATCTGGTAAGTATAGGTATAAGTATTATTGTATTAATTGTGCTATAAGATTACATATCTTACCCTTGCCCTTAGATTGCCCTTACCCTATTAATCTATCAAAAATTTTAGAGAATAATACTTTTGCTAAAACGTGATATATTTGAACCCTAGTCTAGTTTACAATATCACAATGTTTAATGTTCTGGAGTTATGCTAAGGTATGGTTATATCATTATAGAGGAGTTCCAAAACAGTATTTTTTGTATATCTAAAAGAGATATAGTGTAGATTTAATAAAAGAATGCATATTCCAGAAGCTTACAGATATGCTAGTAAAAATAGCTCTAAATGTTTAGGTATTACCATATTATAAAATAAAAA